>JALGXW010000036.1 GCA_029821875.1 Candidatus Hebobacterum abditum
GTGGCTCGACGTCAACGGGGTGAAGCTGGCTGACTGGGATGGCATCCAGAACGGCCCTCCCGGTGGCTGGCAGTGGGTCGGATCCAAGGAGAAGGGTCAGCGTTGGACCTTGCGTTTCCTGTGGGCGGGGGGCATGCAGGGAACCCAGACGCACAACCTCTGGATCGGCGCGGACGAGAGCCCCATTCTCTGGTGGATCAAGGTGACCGACCTCGAGGAGCACCTCGTCTACCCTCCGGAGTAGCCCGGAGGTCCACTGAGACTGGGGGCGAGGATACCCAGAACCGGCAGGGGGGGACGAGAGGCGGATTGTGCCTTTCTCACGGCGGCCAGCAGTGAAGGTCTCGACGACGAGAGTGACCTGCGCGCGAACGAGCGTGCAGGTCACTTACTGCCCCCTATAGCGGTCAACTGGCGCTGGAAGCGGCAGGATTCGCTCTGTTGGTACCAGGTGGCGCTGGCCGGTGCGGCGGCGTGACATGCCCCGGAAGGGGAGCGGCTCGTAAGGACGAATGTGGCCGGCCGCGACGGCCTGACGCCTGCGCGGTCACAGCGGCGAGTGCCTCACTCCTGTTGTGGTTCCCCGCCTGCAGGCGCAGGCACTTCCAATCCGTGCGGAGGCTGGAGTGTGACTGCTGAAGTGTTCGACTGGGAAGACCCGGAGATGATCGGAGAGAACAAGGAGCCCCCTCACTGCACCCTCATACCATATGCCGATAGGCGGACGGCCGCGGAGGGCACCCGAGATGCGTCGCCGTTTCACGTCTCGCTGAACGGCAACTGGAAGTTCCACTGGGTCGAGAAGCCAGCCGATCGGCCGGTTGAGTTCTGCAAGCCTGACTACGACGACAGCGGCTGGGCCGAGATCGCAGTGCCGTCCAACTGGCAGCTTCAGGGCTATGGCGTCCCGATCTACACCAACACTCAGTATCCTTTCAGCCCGGTTGACCCCGACCCACCGCATATCCCGCACGACTACAACCCGGTGGGGTCCTACCGCACGCGGTTCACTGTGCCGCCGGAGTGGAAGGGCCGCCAGGTCTTCGTCCACTTCGATGGGGTCAAGAGCGCCTTCTATCTATGGGTCAATGGCGAGAAGGTCGGCTACAGCCAGGGCAGCATGACGCCGGCCGAGTTCAACATCACGCCGTTCCTCCAGCAGGGCGACAACCTCCTGGCGGCCGAGGTCTACCGCTGGTGTGACGGCAGCTACCTCGAGGATCAGGACACCTGGAGGCTGAGCGGGATCTACCGCGACGTCTATCTCTTCTCCACTCCGTCGGTCCATCTGAGGGACTTCTTCGTGCGATGCGAGTTCGACGACCAGTTCTGCGACGCGGTGCTCAAGGTGACTGCGAAGCTCCGCAGCTATGGCGGCCAGAGCGCGGGCGCCCACAGTGTGGAGGTCGCGCTGCTCGACGCGGAGGGGAACGCGGTCGGCGCGGAGCCCATTGTGTCCGGGAGTACAGAATCCGTGCCAGCAGACGAAGACTGCCTCATCGAGGTCGAGGCCAAGGTGCCAGCGCCCCGCAAGTGGTCGGCCGAGGACCCGTACCGCTATCAGGTGCTGTTGACGCTGAAGAACGGCGACGGGAACATCATCGAGGTCGAGCGGTGCAACTTCGGCTTCCGCCAGGTGAAGATCGAGCGCGGGCAACTGCTGGTCAACGGCGTGCCGGTTCTGCTCAAGGGAGTCGACCGGCACGAGCACGACCCCGACCATGGGCAGGCGATTCCCTACAGCCGAATGGTGCAAGACATCGAACTGCTGAAGCAGAACAACATCAACGCAGTGCGCACGAGCCACTACCCGGACGATCCGAAATGGTACGACCTCTGCGATCGCTACGGGATCTTCCTCGTCGACGAGTGCAACCTCGAATCACACGGCGTCGCGCACTTCCTTCCCGGCAGCCTGCCCGAGTGGACCACGGCCTGCGTTGACCGGATGGCGCGCGTGGTCGAGCGAGACAAGAATCATCCCTCGGTCATCATCTGGTCGATGGGAAACGAGGCCGGCTTCGGCGACAACTTCAGGCACATGGCCGCGCGGGCACGGGAGATCGATCCGACTCGGCCCGTTCAGTACGAGCCGGCCCGGCTCGATCCCGTCACCGACATCTACTGCCCCATGTACGCCAAGATCGAGCACCTCCTCAAGTACGCGAGCGAGGAGCGCAGTCGCCCGTTAATCATGTGCGAGTACGTGTTCGCCGGCGGCAACGCGGTTGGCAACCTGCAGGATTACTGGGATGTGATCGAGAGCCACAAGCACCTGCAGGGCGGGTTCATCTGGGACTGGGGGGACAAGGGCCTGCGGAAGCGTGCACCTGACGGGAGCATGTACTGGGCGTATGGCGGCGACTACGGGCCGCCCGGCACTCCCTCCAGCGGGATCTTCGTCTGCTGCGGCATTGTGGGTCCGGAGAGGGAGCCCCAGCCCGAGCTGCACGAGGTGAAGAAGGTCTACCAGTACATCAAGGCCTGCCCCATCGAAGGTGGCGCCGACGGCCGCCTCCGAATCCGGAACAAGCACGACTTTATCACAACCGACTACGTCGACATATCCTGGGAGCTCATTTGTGACGGGGAAGTGGTGCAGAGCGGCGGCCTGCCCGGGCTGTCGTTGGCTCCCGGGGAGGAGTGCGACGTCACTGTCCCCTATGAGCCGCCTGAGCCTAAGCCCGGGGCCGAGTATCACCTGAAGGTGATCTTCAGCCTGGCCGAGGACACCATCTGGGCCAAGCGCGGCCACGTCGTTGCCTGGGACCAGTTCAGAGTGCCCGTGGAGGTGGCAGCCCCGCCAGCCGTAGCGTTGGGGAAGATGCCGCGGCTGGAGCTGAGCGATGGGCCTCCGACCGCAAACGCGTTCCAGATCGCGGGGGAAGACTTCAGAATCCTGATCGGGAAGGGGCAGCCTCTCGCGAGCGACGTATACGGCTCGATCGCCTCGTTCCGATTCCGCGGCAAGGAGTTGATTGCGTCTCCACTCATCCCGAACTTCTGGCGCGTGCCGACGGACAACGACATGTGCAACCAATGGGATCGCGAATTCGTCGAGTCCACGGGCGGCCTAGATCGCAGGCAGGGCATGTGGCGTCGCGCCGGCCAGTATCGCGAGGTCACTCGCGTCGCCGCGGAGCAGGTGTCGCCTCACGTGGTCCGTGTCAGCGTTGACGCCGTACTGCCGGTTGGGCAGACCGAATACCGTAACGTCGAGATGTTTGGGGGCAGCACCGATCAGGTGCCCGCAGGCCCGACCAACTACTACTGCGTGTACACGATATTCGGAAGTGGTGACGTGGTGATCGAGAGCTCCTTCGATCCTCTCGGCATGAAGCTGCCTGACCTCCCTCGCTTTGGAATGCAGATGGCCATTCCCGCTGAGCTCAGCACGATGACATGGTACGGCCGCGGCCCACACGAGAACTACTGGGACAGGAACACGGGGGCGGCCGTCGGCCTCTAT
The DNA here is from genome assembly GCA_029821875.1 of Candidatus Hebobacterum abditum. Classification (GTDB taxonomy): domain Bacteria; phylum Armatimonadota; class Hebobacteria; order Hebobacterales; family Hebobacteraceae; genus Hebobacterum; species Hebobacterum abditum. Next base: position 3,470 of record JALGXW010000036.1, read on the forward strand.
TCGGGCCCTGTCGAGGAGCAGGGCCATCCGTATGCGCGGCCGCAGGAGAACGGCAACAAGACCGACGTGCGCTGGCTGACTCTCACAGACGAGGATGGAGTCGGCCTGCTTGCGGTCGGAATGCCGTTGCTCAGCGTGAGCGCCTGGCCGTACACGATGGCCGACCTGGAGCGGGCCCGGCACATCAATGAGCTGCCCCCGCGCGACACGATCACGCTCAACCTGGACTACAGGCAGATGGGAGTCGGGGCCGATGATGGATGGGGAGCCCGGCCGCACCCGGAGTATTGCCTGCCCTGCCAGCCATACAGCTACCGGTTCCGCCTCCGGCCCTGCACGCCGGACATGGGCGACGCGAATACCCTCGCGCGGGCGAGTCTGCCTGTGGAGATCGAGGGGAACTAGACAGCCACTTCTCTGAAGGGTGATACTGCCATGGCGAAGATTGGGCTTGGAGTCGTTGGGTGTGGTGACGTTGCGTTCCGGACGTACTTCCCCGCGATCGCAACGATGGGCGATAGGGCGGGCCTGGTCGCCGTCTGCGACACGCGCGCGGAGCGGGCCGAGAAGGCGCGGGAGCACTTCGGCGCCGCGCGAGCTTACGCCGATCTCGATGCTCTGCTCGACGACAAGGCCGTCGACGTCGTCGTGAATCTCACGAACGTAAGCAGCCACGCCAGCGTGGGGATGAGGGCACTTCAGGCGGGGAAACACCTATACCAGGAGAAGCCGATCGCCAGCGCCCTCAAGGACGCCGACGCGCTTATCGGCGAAGCGGAGCACAGAGATCTGCTGATCGTCTGTGCTCCGGGGGTGAGCTTGACTCCCGCCCGCCAGCGGGTCGCCGACATGATCCGGGGCGGCGAACTCGGCCGCCTGGCGCTCGCGCGGGCGGCCGGCCTCACTGACGGACCGGCCCGTTGGGATGACTACTCCTCGGACCCGTCCTGGTTCTATGAGGACGACGTCGGGCCGCTGATCGACACTGGTGTGTATGCCGTCGACTACCTCGTGCACGTACTCGGTCCAGCCAGACGCGTGAGCGCCTTCGCCGGGCTCGTGCGGCCCGAGGTAACCGCGACTGCGAGAGGTGCTGCGGAGAAGCACGTCCGCGCGAAGACGCCGGACACATACGACATCCTGCTGGAGTTCGACGGGCCTTCGTACGCGCAGCTTGCCTGCAGCTTCTGCGTGCCCGTGGCCCGCGGCCCCGCGGTCGAGTTCTTCGGGGACAAAGGGACAATCGCGGTGTGGGAGGTGTGGGACACGCCGCAGGCCGAGATGATGCTCGCCGGTGACACGTCATGGCGGCCTCTCGACCCCGCTGAGGCCGCCTCGGTCGGCGTCGAGGCAAGCTACGTGATGGGCCTCTCCCATCTCGTCGACTGCATCCTCACCGGGGAGAAGCCGGTGCTCGATGGCCGCCGCGGCCGGCACGTGCTGGAGGTCATGCTGGCAGTGAGGGAGTCGGCCTCTACTGGGAGAAGCAGCGAACTGCAGCCATTTCCCGAAATGGCAGGGGGCTAGATGTACCTCAGTTGCTCCACCTGCGTTCACGGTGACCTCGATCTGCGCGATGCACTGGACCGCATCGACGCCCTCGGCTTCAGCGCCTTCGACCTCTTCGCATTGGAGAACATGGGGCAGGTCTGGCCGTCACGGCTGGCTGCAGGCGATGTTGACTCAGCGGCGATAGCACGCACGATCCGCGATTCAGGGCTCCGGGTGTCGTCCTTCAACTGCGGCTTCAGTCGGGCGCTGAACGACCCCGATTCGTCTGCGCGCGATCAGGTGGAGGCGGAGTTCACCCCCCTGCTCGAGCTGGCGGCCTCGGCCGGGTGTTCGGTCTTCACAGTGCAGACCGGTGGCTACGACAACACGATCGGCCGGGTGGAGTCCTTTGACCGGTCGCTGGAGGGGTTGCAGCGCCTTGTGGCACTGGGGCAGGGCTCAGGGGTCCAACTCAGCTTCGAGCCTCACTGGGGCGCGGTCGTGGAGAAGCCGGCCGACGCCCTCTACATGGTTAAGCGACTGTGGCCCGATGTCGGGATCACGTATGACCCCAGCCACTTCGTCATGCAGACCGACATCGGTCCGCTCGCAGACACGGAGCCACTGCTTGAGTACACAGTGCACGTCCATGTCCGCAATGCATCCCCGGGGAAGATGCAGGCCAGCATGGACGAAGGCGTGGTCGACTTCGCGTGGCTTGTCCGATCTCTGCAAGAACGGGGCTACGAGGGCGCGGTGGCAATAGAGTATCTGGAATCCGCCGAGGCAGACGCCATGAAGCTCCGGGATGAACTCGTCTCTCTTGGCGTCCCCGCATAGGCGGCGCTACGCAATCGCAGCGGGGACGCCCCAGTTCCCCGCACTGGAGGGATGACACATGGCAGAAGCTAGTCTGAACCCCGCCGACGCGGTCATCGTGGTGGACGTGCAGAAGGACTTCTGTCCCGGCGGCGCGCTGCCGGTTGCCGGGGGGGACGAAGTCGTGCCCGTCCTGAACCAGTGGATCGGGGCGGCCCAAAAGGCGGGCGCGAAGATAGTCGTCTCCCGCGACTGGCACCCGCCGACACATTCGAGCTTCAAGGAGTACGGGGGTGTATGGCCGCCCCACTGTGTGCAGAACACGGAGGGCGCCGACTTCCATCCGGACCTGAACGTGTCGACCGAGGCGATCATCGTTACTAAGGGCGACAAGGTCGACCACGACGAGTACTCGGACTTCGAGGGCACCGGACTCGGGGAGCGCCTCAAGGAGCAGGGAGTCAGGCGCGTGTGGGTCGGCGGGCTGGCACTGGATGTGTGCGTGCGCGCGACGGTCCTGGATGCGCTCAAGCTCGGCTTCGAGGTGCATGTCATCAGAGACGGCACGCGCGCTGTAAACGTGCAGCCGGGCGACGGCGATCGCGCGCTCGAGGAGATGAGCGAGGCCGGCGCCATCATCGAAGAGGGAGAACTGGCGTCCGATGTCTGACCCAGGACTGGAGAACCCGGCGCGATCCGCGCTCTTCACCGACCTCTACGAGCTCACGATGGCGGCCGCCTACCACGCAGAGGGGATGGCGGCCCTCGCCGTCTTCGAGCTGTTCTTCCGCGAGCTCCCCGACAACCGCAACTACGTCGTCGCGGCCGGCCTCGAGGACGTGCTCGACTACCTCGAGCACTGGCGCTTCACTGAAGAGGACATCACGTATCTCGCGGCCCAGATGCCCATGCCGGCCGGCTTCGCCGATGCCCTCCGGCGCCTTCGCTTTGCCGGCGACGTCCACGCGGTGCCCGAGGGCACGGTCGTCTTCGAGAACGAGCCGCTTGTCCAAGTCATCGCGCCCATCATCCAAGGCCAGATCGTGGAGACCTCCGTACTCAACCAGATTCACTTCCAGAGCGTCATCGCCACGAAGGCCGCTCGGGTGATCTCTGCAGCCGCAGGGCGTCAAGTCGTCGACTTCGGCTCGCGCCGCGCCCATGGCACGGACGCGGCACTGAAGGTCGCTCGCGCCAGCTACCTCGCCGGGGCCGCCGGGACATCGAATGTCCTGGCCGGCAAGAGGTACGGGATACGGATCTTTGGGACAATGGCGCACAGCTACATCCAGGCGCACGACGACGAGGCAGAGGCATTTGAGGCCTTCGCCCGCCTCAACCCGCGGACCACGCTGTTGGTCGACACGGCGGACACGCTCGCGGCGGTCAGGAAGATCGTCGAGCGCCGCCGCAAGCTCGGCGACAAGTTCGACATCGGGGCGATCCGGCTCGACTCCGGCGACCTCGGCCAGCTCGCGAAGGAGTCCCGCGCGCTGTTGGACGAGGCCGGCATGCGAGACGTTCGGATATTCGCGTCGGGCGGACTGGACGAATACGACATCGCGGCACTGATCGACGGTGGCGCACCCATCGACGGCTTCGGCGTTGGGACCAAGCTGGCTATATCTGCAGACGCGCCCTCTCTCGATATGGCCTACAAGCTCGTCGAATACGCCGGCGAACCGCGCACCAAGCTATCGGCCGGCAAGGTGATCTGTCCGGGTCGAAAGCAGGTATTCCGCGTATGCGCTGGAGAGTGTATGGAGCGCGACGTGATCGGACGTTACGACGAGGACGTGCCCGGCCGGCCGCTCCTCGAACCCGTGATGACCGGTGGAAAGCGGCTTCCGGCAGCGCGCGTCCCGCTGGAAGCAGCGCGCAGTCACTGCCAAGCCCAGGTGGCTCTTCTTCCTGAGCCGTTGCGGGCATTGAAGCGGGCCGAAGAAGCCTACCTGGTGTCATTCAGCGACGCCCTCAAGAGAGATCTGGCACGGGTCACGCAGTCACCTCGCCCCGAGCAGTAGCCTCACGCGATCTGTGTGACGTCGATCGCTAGGCCCCGGCCATCCGCGCGACGAGCTCGAAGAAGGCCTGCTTCCTCTCAGTATTGAGGCCCCAGTTGACCGGCAGGCTCTGGTAGCCGTCCCGGTAGTTGTCCTCACCAGGGTCGAAGTAGCCCCACGACGCATACTCCGACACGGCGGCAAGCATGTTGTTCTTCGGCTGGTCGAAGTCGAAGTGGTCGTCCTCGTTGAAGAGGATGGGCATCGGGCGGTAGCTGGGCAGCGCGCGTGTCTGCCGCACCATCTCCGCGATCCGATCCGGGTCTTCGACTCCGTTACCGTGCACGAGTACGAAATCGGAGACGCCGACGACATCCTCGCCGGGGATGCTCCCGCCGCCGTAGCTGGTGCCGGCCAGAAGCCGCCGGCCATCGCGAGCTGTTTCCTTCACTCGCTCGATCAACTTGTGGACCCGGTGCGGCTGAAGTATCTCGTGCTCGTACCGCGGCACATCGCACTCATTGTTCACCTCGATGAGCACGTTTGTGAAGCCATTCTGCAGCACCCAGTTGACCCCCAGGTCCAGCGCTGCCTTGACCGCATCTTCGTCTCTGAGGCGCTCGTCCTGCCCGAAGTAGAAGAGCCCGAGGATGACGACCAGGCCGAGTTCATCGGCCCTGGATATGACTCGCCGCAGCCGATCCTCGTACTCGGGGCGCAGCGCGCCGTGCGCCGTCCAGCCGCTGTTGTGCCATGGTTGCTGCTGGCTATAGCCTCGCGGGTTGCCCCCCTGCACGTTGACCGTGAAGGCGAGCAGACCATGCTGTCTGTATAGGGGCAGAGCGTCCAGGAACTCGGTCACATTGCGCTCGGGATCCCACTCGCCCGTGTCCGGGTACACCCACTGCTTGCGCGTTTCGGGGTTGAGATCGTCGAAGGTCGCCTGCACCATGCGGCTGTTCAGCAGCAGACCCTCGATCTTCATCCCATTGAAGCTGCGGCCTCGGTGAGTGGCCACCCCGTTGATTAGGAAACCCTCACCCTCAATTGACACCCTTGTCTTGCCTGGCATCTCACTCCCGCCTCAGGTGGTACGCAGCCTCTTGCCCGCGTCCCGCCAGCATCCTGCCAACAGGGGAGCGGGCACTGCTCGTGCCGGCGCGAAATCCAGGCCCTGCCGTTGTCGTTTCTGTGAGCGAGGTGGTAGAATCGGACGACGTCCAGCGCACACTTCTGCGACGAACCACGAACGAGAGACAGGCATCCGTGATCACAGAGACGCAGGCCCGACGTGCCCGGAAACGCGCCGCCGAGATGCTGTCGCGGGCCGGGGTCGTGCTCACCGACGAGGAGCAGCGCGGCATTGAGGTGGTGGATTTCGGTCTCGGAGTTCTCGATACGATTGGCCTCGAGGTGGTTACGTTCGTGAACAACGAGCGCTACTGCGCGAAGGAGCTGGCCCTGTTCCCGCGGCAGACGTGCCCCGAGCACAGGCACCCTCCCGTGGGCCCCGATCCGGGGAAGCAGGAGACGCTCCGGTGTCGTCGGGGGATTGTCTACCTGTGCACAGAGGGTGAGCCGACTCAGGACGTCAAGGCGCGTGTGCCCCTCGAAAGCAAGTCCTACTGCACAGTCTCCCACGAGATCGAGTTGCGCCCTGGTGAGCAGCACACGTTCCCGCCGAACACCCTCCACTGGTTCCAGGCCGGGGACGAGGGCGCCGTGATATCGTCCTTCTCGAGCACGAGCCGAGACAAGGGGGACATATTCACCGACCCGCGCGTGAGGCGCGAGCCGGAGATCGTACCGGACTAGGCCAGACAGCGCGCGACAACGCGGAGACTGGAGGAAGCGATGAAGGACCTCAAGCACTCTGTGATGATCTCCTTGATGGGCCGGCAAGCTGACCGCTTCCACGAATATCAGCCTGCGCGGTCGCTGTCCGAGCGACTCGCACTGGTCAAACAGGTCCAAGGCGTCGAGGGCATAGAGGTTGTCTATCCGAACGACTTCGAGGACACGGCCGAATCGGCAACGACGATCAAGCAGTGCGGCCTGCCGGTTTCAGCGGTCAACCTCAACGTGAAGGGGCAGAAGAAGTGGCAGGCCGGCTCCTTCACCGCTCCCGATCCGCAGCGTCGCGCCGAAGCGCTGGCCGACTTGAAGACCGCGATGGATCTCGCGATCGAGCTCGACTCGGGAATGGTGACCTGCTGCCCGCTCATAGATGGGCACAACTACAGCTTCCAAGTGGACTATGAGAAGCAGTGGGCCTGGCTGGAGGAGGCCGTCGCCCAGGCCGCGCAGCACCGACCCGAGGTGAGGATCAGCCTTGAGTACAAGCTCAACGAATCCCGCAACTTCGCCATACTCGGCGACATGGGCCGCGCTCTCTACCTCTGCGAGCGCCTAGGGCTGCCGAATGTCGGGGTCACGGTAGACGTGGGCCACGCGCTGATGGCGAGGGAGACCCCGGCCGAGATGATCTGCCTGGCCGCCCGGTCCGGCCGGCTCTTCTACGTGCACTTCAACGACAATGGCCGCGAGTGGGACTGGGACATGCTTCCAGGCTCTGTCAACTGCTGGGACCTGATCGAAACCCTCTTCTACCTCGACCGGCTCGACTGGCAGGGCTGGCTCTGCTACGACGTGCTCACCCGCAACGGTGACCCAGTCGAGCAGATGAACGCGACGATCGCCATCATGGAGATGGCTGAGCGGCTGCTGGAGAAGATCGGCCCCGAGAGCCTGGAGAGGCATATCCAGGGAGGCGTCCCGGCGCTGACCTTCCGCACGCTCTGGGAGAAGCTGATCTTGCGTCAGGGCTCTGCGTGCAGGTGATCGGCGGCGATGCGTGTAAACCTTTTTCTAAGCCACACGTTCTATTCACAGGGACTACCGCGGGCAGCACCCGCTGAGATCTCCCCACCTGTGCCCGAAGCTGGTCCTCACAGATCGTGGGGCCGACTAGTCAACGTGCTCGGCCCGCCGTGAGGTGGAAGGAGGCCTAGGATGCGAGCGGCATGCTGCGCGCTGCTGTTGCTGGTCACCTCTCTGAGCCTATCGCCGGCCATCGCTGAAGTCGTCCCCGGGCGCGGGCTCGGTGCGCGCCCCCCGACCCCGGCCGAGCAGGCCTACATCGATGCGGTCTACACCCAGACCACGGACGTGGCGCCGAACAGGCTGGCCCGCGCGCGGGAGGATCTGGAGAGGCGGGCGGCCGTGCAGCGCGGCGAGCTGCTGCCGACGGCCGACGGCCTGCCCTCGGCGGTCGACAACAGCACACTGCAGTACTTCCCGCCGATTCGAAGTCAGGGGAGCCAGGGCTCGTGCACGGCCTGGGCGTCGTGCTACTACTATGACACGTTCACACAGGCGTTCGATGAGGGCTACGACGTTTCGGGCGGGGACAACAACCATATCTGCAGCCCCGCCTTCCTGTACCCGCTGATCAATGGCGGGGTCGACTACGGAGCATCGACCCAGTACGCCATGGCCCGCCTGAACGACCTCGGCTCCTCGAGCTGGGCGCTCAAGCCCTACTCGGCGAGCGATTGGACGTCGTGGCCATCGGAGGCAGCCTGGGTGCAGGCTCTCAACAACCGGACGCAAGAGCCGCATTGGATTGATGGCTCCACGGCGTCTGGCCTCGACGAGATCAAGCAGCACCTGGCGAACGGCAACCTGGCCGTGACCGACTTCTGGGTCTACGGCACGTGGTATGACTACTATCCCGCCGATAGGCCGGGCATTCACAGCGACGTCTACTATGCTTCCGATGGTGATGTGTTGGGCGGCCATGCGGTGACCATCGTCGGGTACGACGACAACAGGAGCTACGTGGATCACCGGGATGAAGAGACGCACTACGGGGCCTTCCTGGTCGCGAACTCGTGGGGCACGTGGTGGGGTGTGCCCAACAGCACCGGCGCCGGAGACGGCGGGTTCTTCTGGGTCGCGTACGACATGTTCCTCGAGGGGACATTCGGCCCATTGGTCTGCTACAACGATGACCGGCCGGACTACCGGCCGCGTCTCTACGCCGTCGTCGGCGTGAACCACCCGGAGCGGTGGGACCTGCGGCTCCGCGGGAGTGTCGAGGAGTGGCACTCCCACGATGTCATCTACTACGCTGGCGGCGACCTCGCCGTGGCCGACGACAAGCGAATTGCGGTCGATCTGACCGACGGGATCCCACACCTGCCAGGCGACGGCAGCGGGCTGCTTTCCGCAGACCTCTATGTGTGGAGCGGCTCATACTATGACGCCACGCTGACGAGCGCGGACTTCTTCGCAGATCTGGACGAGGACGGAAGCTACGACGAGCACTCCTCGGCCGACCCAACGCTCACAATCCAGCAGGGACAATGGGGCTACGCCTACGCCGGCCTCGGCCACAGCTTCTCCCTCACGGCTGCTGAGCCGGACCCCTCGGCCGTCGCCTCCCGAGGCATAGCCGATCTGTCTGCGGAGTACGTCGACAACCAGGGACACGGGGTGGCGCTGTGGGAGTGGAGCGACGGTGGTGCAGGTGGGCTGTTTGCCCCATCGCGGTACGTGCAGAGCCCAAGCTACACCGCGCCACCCAATGACGGCTACTCGGACATCATCGTCACTCTTGCCGTGACCGCGACCTGCGACGGCGAGGAGGCGCTGCTCGCCGGCGATTCGACGGCCCTGACCGTCCTCGCATCGCGCGTCAGGTTCGAGGATATCGGCACGGCCCTGAATCTTCCAGCCACGATCGGCGCGGCCTGGGGCGACTATGACGACGATGGCTATCCCGACCTGTACATCGGTGGGCTGTGGGGTGCGCACCGCGCCTATCTGCTGCACAATAACGGGGACGGGACGTTCACCGATGTCACAGTCGCGATGGGCCTGCGCATCGCCTCCTCCGACTGGGAGGACTGGGGTGCTGCCTGGGGGGACTTCAACAACGATGGTGCGCTGGACCTGGTGGTGGTCGGCGGCAATCACCTTCCCTTCCTCTACCGCAACGACGGCGACCACTTCACCGACATCGGGGGGGAGGCGGCCGGGTTCAGCAGTGTCTGGTACACTGGGCGCGGCGCTGCCTGGGGCGACTACGATGGTGACAACTGGCTCGACCTCTATGTTGCCAACGACTACTGGGGCGCGCCTTCCTACCTCTATCGGAACAACAGGGATGGGACGTTCACCGAGGTAACTAGCGCGGCAGGAATGGACCTGGCGCCAGCCACCTATGGGCAAGGTTGCGCCTGGGGCGACTACAACAACGACGGGCTGCTGGATCTGATCGTCACTCGGACCCAGGAGGCAACCGGCAGCCAACAGGCCGCGCGCCTGTACCTGAATGACGGCGACGGCACGTTCACCGACATGGGAGTGGCGGCCGGCCTGCCCGCAAGTAGCCTGGAGGGAGTCGCCTGGGGCGACTACGATAACGACGGCTGGCTCGATGTCTACCTCGGGGGCAATCAGAACCGCAGCACACTTCTCTGCCACAATAACGGCGACGGCACCTTCACCAACGTTAACGACGAGGCGATGGATGCCGGCGCCAACTCGCTCGGAGTGGCCTGGGGCGACTACGACAATGACGGGTTCCTCGACCTAGCCCAGGGCAACGGCGTGCTGCCCCAGTACAACGAGTCCGGCCCCAGCAATCCGTTCCTCTTCCACAACAACAGGGACGGGACGCTCACCCAAGTCGCTGCCTCGGAGGGCGTAACAGCTCAGCGACGCTACCGCGCCGCCAGTTGGGCCGACTTCAACCTGGACGGGCACATCGATTTGCTCATGGCCGGTGAGGAGGGCTACTCGTGCCTCTACGAGAACTCCGGCACGCCGGCAGACGGAGACTGGCTCCGGGTCCGCGCCCTCACGAGCGTGACCGGCGATGCCACCGATGGCAGCCCCGTCCGCGACGCCCTGGGAGCGCGGGTGGATGTGAACCTGGACAACGACTCCACCTTCCCGCCCTATCGGACACTGATGCGGACCATCGACGGCGGCTCGGGCTTCATGAGCCAGAACGAGCAGATCGCACACTTCGGTGTAGGATCCGCGAGCACCGTGGCCGTGCGGGTCGCCTTTCCCGATGGGAGCATCGTGGCCGAGACCGACGTCGCGGTGAACCAACAGATCGTCGTGCGAGACGAGACGCATTGGCTCGGCGCGGTGGAAGGCGTGGTGACGGAACACGTGTCCGGGGAGCCGGTGCCTGGGGCCTTCGTGACTTGCGCCCATCTGACGGCTATCACGGATTTCGACGGCGCGTACTACGTCGACCGTGTGCCGATAGTCGCCGACCTGGCCGTGCGCGCCTGGGCCGCCGAGTACGAGTACCGGACGATCACCGGAGTCTCGGTATCGGCGGTGACGACCGTCGACCTCGGGGTCATACCGGCCGGGTATGGGGTGATTCAGGGCCTAGTGACGGACGCGCAGACCTCCGACCCTATTGAGGGCGCCACGGTGAGCTGCGGCGAGCCGGTGACGACCAACGCGGCTGGCGAGTACGTCTTCTACGTGGCGGCGGGAAGCGGCTACCTGGTCAGCGCCAGCGCACCCGGATATACGACGCAGAAGATCCCTGTGGCGCCAGTTGCGACGGGGGAGATAGTCCTGCTCGACATCGAGCTGGATACGGTGCAATATGGCTCGATCGGCGGCGTTGTGACAGATGCAGATTCTGGATCTCCCCTCGCCGGAGGCATGGTGAGGGCCTGCCGCGTACCAGATCCCGCGACGCAGATCGAGGTCTGCTACGAGACCACAGCTGCCGGCGACGGCACCTATCTCCTATCTGACGTGCCGGCCGCCAGCGGCTACACCGTGACGGCTTCGGCGGACGGCTACTACTCAAGCTCTCAGGAGGATGTCTCGGTTGCAGCGGAGACCCTCACGGAGGTCGACCTCGGCCTCGCGTCGGAGTTCGAGGACGTGCCTGCAGGATACTGGGCCTTCGAGTCTGTGGGAGCATGTGTCGAGGCCGGCGTCGTTGCTGGCTACGCCGACGGTACGTATCATCCGGAGTCTGATGTCTCGCGCGATCAGATGGCGGTCTACATCTCCCGCGCCCTCGCCGGCGGAGACGCCAGCGTGCCCGAGTTCACCGGGAGCCCGAGCTTCCCCGATGTTCCGGCGGGGCACTGGGCCCTGAAGTACATCGAATACGCGGTGGGCGCCGGCGTTGTCGCCGGATACGGGGACGGCACCTACCATCCCGAGTACTCGGTGGACCGAGGGCAGATGGCGGTCTACATCGCACGCGGGATAGCCGGCGGAGATGACAACGTTCCATCCTTCTCCGGCGAGCCCACGTTCGACGATGTGCCCGTCGGGTTCTGGGCCGTCGACTACGTGGAGTACATCGCCGACCCGCGGCGGGCCGTGACTGAGGGCTATCCGGATGGGCTCTACCACCCGGAGGTTGTAGTCAGCAGAGACCAGATGGCCGTGTACGTGGCGAGGGCATTTGGGCTGACCAGCTAGCGGAGAGAACGGAAGAAGCAAGCAAAAGAAGGGCGGTCAAGCGAGCACGTCGGTGGAACTCGCGGTCGGTCAGCGGTGCCGAATATGTGGGGACATCCTCGGCGGGTTCATGCTGGGTCCCGCTGTCCGTGCTCCGCAGGGGAGGCAACCGGGATGAGATGCGGATTGGCAGGGCTGTTGGCTCTTTCCCTGATGTGCTGCGCGTCGGTCCCGGCCAAGGCGCAGCAGTTCTTGGAGCTCACGGATACGGCAGGCCTGCCGAATGCCGCGGGGCTCGGCTGGGGCGACTATGATGGGGATGGGTTTGCGGACCTGTTCGTCGCCGGCCACAATCAGGGATACACAGAGCTCCACCACGGGCCGTTCCTCTTTCGCAACACGGGGGTCGGCAGCTTACTGGACGTGAGCGAGTCGATGGGCATTCGCTCCGATGTCATCATCGAGCAGGACGGGGTGGCCTGGGGAGACTATGACAACGACGGCGACTTGGATCTACTGGTCGGCTCGGGCGCGGGCTATCCCATGCTGTACCGGCGCGACGAAACACAGTTCGTCGAGGTCGGCGAGGTAGCCGGGTTCCATGTGTCCTTCAGCGCGGGCAGAGGCGTAACATGGTGTGACTACGATGGCGACAACCTGCTGGAAGCCTTCTGCTCCAACATCTTCGGCCCGGGCTACCTGATGGAGAATGACGGCGATGGCACTTTCACCGAAGTGTCCGTCGCATCGGGCATGGACCCGAGCAACGCCGGCCAGTCCGCCTCTTGGGGCGACTTCAGCAACGACGGCTGGCCCGACCTCGTGATCGCGCGGCTGGCCCAGCCGATGCTGCTCTTTGAGAGCAACGGCGACGGGACGTTCACGGACGTGAGCGACGCCTCCGGAATGAGCGCTTACATCGATGCCTACAGCGCGGTATGGGGAGACTACGACAACGACGGTTGGCTTGACTGCTACGTGACGTCGGGGAACTATATCGAGCCGCAACTGCGACGGGACGCGCTCTTCCACAACGACGGTGATGGGACGTTCACTGATGTCAGTGACATAGCTGGCATGGCGGGGGATGCCGCCAACGGCATCGGTGCGGCCTGGGCCGACTACGACAACGACGGCAACTTAGACATCTTCGTCGGGAACTTCGGCCAGCCGTCTTTCCTCTATCGCAACAACGGGAATGGGACGTTCACGGATATGTTCGCCGGGTCGGGACTCGACGGCGACTCGCATAGCGGGGCGGTGGCGTGGGCGGACATGGACCGCGACGGTCGTCTCGACCTGGCCCAGGGCACCTACAACGAGGCGACTCGTCTCTTCGGCAACATCAGCTATGGCGGCAACTGGCTCCGCCTGCGTGCCCTCACCAACGCGACCGGCGCCGCTACGATCGCCGAGCTCCCCGCCCGCGACGCCATCGGCGCTCGCGTCGACCTCAACCTCGACAATGACGATGCGTTCCCGTCCGGCCGTACGCTGACTCGCATGATCGACGGCGGCTCGGGCTGGTGCGCCCAGAACGAGCAGGTCGCGCACTTCGGGGTCGCGACGTCAAGTGTCGTTTGCGTCCGCGTGCGCTTCCCCGACGGCAGTGTGGTCACCCACCGCAGCGTGCCGGTCAACCGGCAGATCACGATCAGAGATGTCCCCGCCGACCGCACCGAGGAGGTCTTCGACGATATCCCCCTCGACTTCTGGGCCTATGAGGAGACCAAGGGATGTGCGGAGGCCGGCATCGTGGCCGGCTATCCCGACGGCCTCTATCACGGCGCGAACCCTGTCACCCGCGATCAGATGGCCGTTTACGTCGCCCGCGCGCTGGCGGGCGGAGATGACAACGTTCCCGACTTCACGGACACGCCGACCTTCCCCGATGTCGGGTCAGAGCACTGGGCGCTGAAGTATGTCGAGCACGCGGTCGATCAGTCGGTCGTGGGCGGCTATGAGGACGGCACCTACCATCCCGAGTACGACGTGGATCGAGGTCAGATGGCGGTCTACATCGCTCGCGCCCTGGCCGGCGGGGCCGGGAACGTGCCGGACCCGTCGGGTGGCGCCAGCTTCCCCGACGTTGGCTCCGACTTCTGGGCCTATCGCCACATCGAGTACTGCGTCGAGAATGGCGTGGTGCAGGGCTACCTGGACGGCAACTACTACCCCGACAACGTCGTCACTCGCGATCAGATGGCGGTATACGTAGCCCGGGCGTTTGAGCTGTAGCTCGGAAGCGCGAGCCCCGGCAGGGGCAACGATCTCGCGTCTGGCGGCCGGCGGCCCTGTCTACCATACGGCCGGGGCGCGGCCGAGCACGACCCGCAACGACCGCTCTCCCTGAGAGGCGTTGTCCTCAGACGCCTGGATGCTCATGTCGGGATTCGCCGCGGCAATCGCCTCCGTTTCCCTCCCAGTCTCGAATTCGTACAATGTCATGTCACGCGCGGCCATAGCCTGACACCTCAAGCAGGCGGGGATTGATCCGAGCACAAAGACGAGCAACAGGCCCAAGCTCATGCGCGAGGGCCCGCCTACTGCGGGCCCCGAGCCAGACCTAATGCGGTCACGAGCTGACATCTTGCTCAACATCACCCGATGTCCGCCTCAGCGAAGCGCTTCCCGACATGAGCAGCTCACCCGTAGTTTGATCTACTGTCTCCAAGCTGGCCCGGACACGGTCTGGCCTGACCTCGACCAGCCGGGCTTTGCCCACCACAGGACGGTCCTGCTTGACCGACCTGCGAAACCTAACACGCACGTGCTCCACTTGCCACGCGCGTGGTGACAAGGGCTCAGGATCCCCACACGCGGCCGCGGCTGCACACGCGGCGACGGCGATGGGGAAGCCTCCCATCGGGTGGATTCCGCGGCCGAGCGGCTCTGCGCCCGCCGCCACGGGGTTCATCAAGAGCCTCAGCAGCCCTGCTGGCAGAACGACTGCAGCGGAGTCCCCGGGGCTAGGTTCCGTCCCCGCCCTGCGTGTCTCGACCACTTGCGGGCAGGGGATCTCAAGGATCGGCTCGGCCGTTGGTGCAGACGGCGGCATTGATTCTGGCGGGAGTCGGGCCGGGAGCTCGGACGGTTCAACGCGGGCATCTTCACCTCCCCTTCCAGCAGGGCGGTGCATGTGAAGCAGCAGTTCATAGACGGCATCGCGTCGCTCGACCGCGAAGGCAAGGGAGGCACTGGGCGAGGAGATGCCCGAGCAGGCCGCGATCTCTCGCCCGTCGCTCAGCACCTGCGCCATCCCCACCTCTCCGGGAGGCAGCCAGGCCGGGAGCGTGATCGTAACCAGGTGGCGGCGCGCGGCCGAGACGGGAATGGTCGAGCCCAGAAGACGGATGCGGAATCGCAGCAGCCCGCCCTCCCCCTCAGCACGCTCGGCTCTCGGCTCGACCACCGCGGCCAACGCCGGAGTGTAGTAGTCGAGGAACTCCAGGGCAACTTCCGACATGGTGCCGAACAACACTTCCGGGTGTCTCGCGGTGACGTACTGCAGATGCTTGTCGAGCTTGGCGAAGTCGCCGCCTTCCACGTCCTCCATGCGGCCGGATCCGCCCTTCATGTTCATGGCATGCGCAGAAGCAACTATGGCGTGCACGCCAGGAGCTATGCTGCCGTCGGGCAGGAGAAGGGACTCTCGCTGTGCCTCAAACCACGCCGTGAGCTGATCGAGGGTGACGGCATCGAACGTCGCAGTGGGCGCCTTGAACTGCACGAGCCCGGCCTGAGAAAGATCGGGTATCTCCCTCTCGATGTCATCCGGGCAGCAAAAGTAGGCCTGCCTTCCCCTTGGATATGCCCCGATCGACTCATGGTAGCCAGCATCGGCGTCAGCGATCAGGCCGTTGCGTAGATGGGCGAGAGTGCTGATGCGCTGATCGTCTGGGCTCACGCCGAAATCGCAGGCGCCCGCGCGCGCGCAGTGCGGCTGGCGATGCCCGCGCTGCAGCCGAGAAAGAAAGGAGCAGGCTCTGTGCAACGAGCCCGTCTTACTGTCGCCCTCCGAGAAGCTGCCAAGGGCCTTCACATAGGAGAAGCCCTTTCGGCCTCCGTCCCAGCCATGGTAGCGGTGGTTCGGGTTTGTCTCAGGGTCATAGAACTGGTTCGGTATTATCCCGTCGGTCTCGGGGTCGTATCTCAGGCGGGGCTGAGGGAGCATGGCCGAATCCGGCTCGAAGCCGAAGTGAATGTGGGGCGCATACTCATGGTGCACGCAGCCGCGCTGAATACTCTCATCCAGCAGCGCGATGACCTCCTGCCAGCGCCCTGTCGACGACTGGCGCGCCGCCCACTCCGCCGCGAAGCGCTGCGAAGTGCACCAGAAGTGCGTCCACTTCGCCCCATGCTTGTCGGCGATGTGATTCATGGCGTTGGGCTTCTCGACCATCTGCCACCTGTACTCATCTGGGTCCATGAAGTTGTTTCGGTTGTGCATCGACAGCAGCTCAGGCGAGGCGCTGTAGTCGCCAGTCAGCTCGCCGCCGTCGAAGGTCTCGCAGTCCTCGGTGAGCACGTAGTAGATGCGCCCCGGCTCCGGGTCCGTCACCTCGACCGAAACGCGTTCCTGTCGGTACTCCTCGGACTCGCCGTGGAGGATGAAGATGAGCGACCAAGGGCGGCCGAGGTTCACCTCGCTTGGTCGCTGGGCCGTGATCTCCCACTCCACTTGCTGCTGCTCATCATGCGCCAGGTGGAAGGGCATGGGCGTAACGAGTTCGGCGAGGACCCCGAAGCCGACGGGTTCTGTCGCCACTGCGCACAAGTTCAGCGCGCTCGGCCCACCGTTGTGCACGCTGATGCTGAACGAGACTCGCTCGCCAACTACGAGCGAAAGGGTCTTAGCCGGCAGATCGAGTCGCAGCCCACCTTCTGCGGGACCGGCCTCGGTGATCCGTGGCTGGCCCCCCCCGGGGCCAGCCCTCTGGGTGCGTGCGAGTTCCCTGATCTCGTGGCCGAGGCGGGAGTGCTCGGCCTTCATCCGCTCAAGCTCAGGCTGCAGGTAACGGGAGACGAAGTAACCGAAGAACCGATCTATCATCCGCTTCGCGATCGCCTTCATGCCGAGTCTCTCGATCCTGTGTTCCTTGTGTGCAGCGCGCGAACTGCTGCGGCTGTGGGCTAAGTCGTAAGATGGCGAGGCGCAGCATCCACCGCTGGAGAGCCTGCCTGGATACGGCGGCTAGAGGGCCCGCGCTCCCGGCGCGGACCTCGAACAGAGCCGATGCAGTGCTCCACGCAGAGCGAGCAGAAGGCGTGCGACGCGCCCACCAGTATGTGCGGAGAAGCAGGTACGGGCGGCCTCCGGAGAGGGTCCCTCGAACGCCAACATGCCGTCGCTGAGGCGGAGGGCTCGTCCCTCCCGGACGGGGACGAACTCTAGCTCCCCCGTCATGAGCACTTCGCCGGTAGCGGCCGCAGAAGTCTCAACAGCCAAGTGGAGTGTGGACCGCCGCACATCTCTCAACCGCGCGCGGCCGATGAGCACCTCGCCCCGGCGGACGGGGCGGCGCCAACTAAGGGCCAGCCCGGCTGCAAGCCAGTCGAATGTATCGTTATCCCTGTCGTGATGACCGAGCACGAGGTAGGCCGCCGTCCCCGCAGCGGACAGGGCCAGTATGATCTCCGGAAGAACGCCAGCACCCAGTGGAAGACTGCTGCCGGCCACTGGCGAACTCAGCAGGTCCAGCATGCCCGACTCGATCTGCGCCTCGGCGCTGTCGCCCGCTGTCACGCGGCCGGGCTCCCGGCGTGAGACTCTCGTCGTCGTCGGCTTGAGTATCCGCAGAAGGTAGCCAGTGCTCACGGCGCGAGCTTACTCCGATTTCTGCGCAACACGCCTCTGCTGCGCTGTGTCGAGTGATCATATCGCACCCCCCTCCCCCTGTCAAACCGGAGGTGCGCGCGGCTATCTCGGCCTTGCCCAACGGCGGGCCCCGCCATCACAGACACGTCCCGGGCTCCGCCGGGCGAGTAGTGATGTGAGACGCGACCGCCCGGCCTCGCTGCGCGCGAGACTGAGGTAAGACCATCTGCAGATCGCCGCACCTGAGCGGGGCCGACGGCTAGCATAGCGTGCCGGAAGGACGGGCTCGACAGCCCTGCTGAATGCGTCCTCCACACCCCCGGGCCGGACCCCTGCAGCCACAGGGCCGTCCTGCTTTCGCACGCGCACCACCGTGGTGGCGATGCAGGAGCTACCCACTCCCATGTCAAAGCGAGAGGGTGCATGTGAACAGGTTCCCTGGGCGACACTTCGCTGCCCAGGACTCGATGCCGCCGGGCGGCCGCAGCCGCTCGGCTTAAGACGGCCCATGGCTCTGAAGAAGCTAGCATTGACTCTGCTGCTCATACTCATTGTGGCACTAGCCGGGCTCGCGTTCATCCACTCGGGTCAACTCAGGTATGTGGCTGCAGTTGGAGGCGATGTAGCCTCCGTCGCGACAGGCGACGGTCGCTGGATCGCCTGGGTGGAGCGCGAGAGTGACAAGGCCCGGCTGGTTGCAGTTCGGCACCGCGGCGATCGCGCGCGCGTCTTCCTCACGGCCGACCATCTCTCCGGGCTTGCCGTTGCGCACGATGGCGTATTTGTCACGCGCTCACACCAGGTCGAAGGTGGGCGGACGGCCGCGGAGCTCCTCCACGTGGACCTGCTCAGCGGCCGCGCCGACCGCGTCGCAGCGCTGCCATCAGTTGCCGAAGAGATCGTCGCGGGAGATGGCTTCGTCTGTTGGAGGGAGCGCCGGGGGCCTGCACTCCAAAACGTCCACTTCGTCGCCGCCGCGGCGCCGCTCGACGTGCTCCGAACGTACGACGCCCGCTCCGAGAGAACCCGCGCGCTTGCGGTCATCGCTGGGCGCACAGCCGCGCCTGCCGACGGTGTCAGCCTTGTGGCGGTGGCGGGCGAACACATATACTGGTTCGAGCGCCGCGAGAGCGCGGCCGGCCGAGAGACCCTGATCAGACGCGCGGCGCTTCCGGACGGCGGAGCTGAGACTCTGGCACGAGAACCTGGCTTCCGGCACGCGGCCCTCGCGCACGACTCTATCCTGTGGACCGCTCCCTCCCTAGAGGCGCCAAGGGAGCGTTCCCGCTCTGCCGTCAAGCGTCTGTTCTTCCGTGACTCGGTACCGCACACCATTGCCGACTGGCTTGGCTCGGATGGCGAGTTGCAGGTCTCCAGGGACAGAATCTACTTCCGCGAGCGGGCGAGGCTCTGGCGCCTTGGAGATGTGCGCGGCGAGCAGCGTGCGCGCTCGTGGGGGCTGCCGGGCACGGTCAATGCCCGCATAGTCGACGGTGAGGAGTACGTGTTCGTGCGCACAGGCTCGGGCCTGGCCGTGGCAACCAGGCCTCTGAGCTTGTCTGCCCGTCTCCTGCGGATGCTGGGAGGATGAAGGCGCGCTCATGAGTCACACGAGGAGGGATGTCAATCCGATAGTCGCTCTCCTAGGGATCGTAATCACCCTTGCGGTCGTGCAGCTCCTGTACTGGCGCGGGCTCCGCGCAGTGCCGCCTGAGGAGCTGAGCGGGCCGCGGGAGCGAAGAGGTCCGAGCAGTCGCTTCGAGGCCCCCGCGGGACGTTCCGACGTGCGTGTAGGAACGCTGGCAGGCTCTCCCGCGTCGGGCCACCAGGACGGCCCTGCCGGCGAAGCCCTCTTCGACGGGCCGGCATCTGTCGCTTCCGACAGCAGCGGGTCCGTCTATGTCGCCGACAGCCGGAACCACTGTCTCCGTCGCATCTCCCCCGACGGGCTCGTTAGCACGCTCGCGGGAGTGGCCGGAGAAGCCGGTTTGGCCGATGGCTCCCCCACCGAGGCGCGGTTCTCAGGCCCTGCAGGCCTCGCGGTTGCGCGCGACAAGACTCTGCTCGTGGCCGACACCGGGAACCATATGATCCGCCGCGTGTCGCGCGCCGGCGACGTTACTACGGTCGCAGGAGCAGAGACCGCTCGCGATGATCTCGGCCGCCCGCTCGGCGGCCACCAGGACGGGCCCGCCCACGGCGCCCAGTTCCGTTACCCCGTCGGCCTCGCCGTATCCGACGACCGCGCGATCTATGTGGCCGACGCGGGGAATCACTGTGTGCGGCGGATCGACGAGAACGGCGAGGTCACGACTCTCTCGACCGAGGGGGAGGGTCAACTCGAAGCCCCGACACACCTCGCATTCGCCGAGGACGGCCGCCTATGGGTGGCCGACCCCGCTGGCGGCGCGCTCTGGGTGGGCCCTGCCTCCGGACCGCTGCAACCGTGGGAGCCCCCTGAAGACATGGCCGACTTGAGTTCGCCGGCCGGGCTCGCGTTTGTCCGAGACGATGGATCGGAGCCGCGTCTCGTCGTCGCCGACAGCGGGGCCAATTGCCTGTGGGAGGTCGGCGACGGCCGGGCCGCGATCCTGGCTGGTGTAGGCAGCGGCGAGCCCCCGGGCTGGCGAGATGGTCCGGGCGACCGGGCGCAGTTCTCGTGTCCGGCCGGGGTCGCAACGGGCCCGCGCGCGGGTCTGCTCGTCGCCGACTTCGGCAACAATTGCGTTCGCCAGGTGCTGTCCCGAGCCGATGCTGAGGAGGTTGAGTAGGTGCAGATAGAGATTCGAGGGTTGCGCAAGGTCTATCCCGGCGGCATCGTGGCCATCGACAACTTGGACCTGACAATCCCTCCCGGCGTCTTCGGGCTCGTGGGCCCCAACGGGTCCGGGAAGACCACCCTGATGCGCATCCTCGCCACTCTCCTCGATCCGACCGAGGGCGAGGTCACCGTCGACGGGCTCGACCTGCGGCGCGGCCGGGCCGCCATCCGCAGCATGCTCGGGTACATGCCGCAGGAGTTCGGGTTCTACCCGACGCTCACGGCCTACGAGACTCTGGACTACTTCGCCCTGCTGTGTCGCATGACTGTGCCGACACAGCGCCGCGAGCGTATCGACGAATCGCTTCAACAGGTGAACCTGAGCCAGTACGCGGACCGCCGCGTCGGGACCTTCTCCGGCGGGATGAAGCAGCGGCTCGGCATCGCTCAGGCGCTGCTCAACGATCCCCGTGTGCTCATCGTGGACGAGCCCACCTCCGGACTGGACCCGGAGGAGCGGATTCGCCTTCGGAGCCTCATCGCCGAGCTGGGGGCCGGCCGCATCGTGATCCTGTCTACCCACATCGTCAGCGATGTCGAGATGGCGGCGGAGCGCCTTGCCATTCTGCGCGGCGGGAAGCTGCTGTTTGCCGGGCACACATCGCAGATACTCGCGCCGCTCTCCGGAAGGACCTGGATCATCGACATCGAGGATGACGAGCTGTCCCAGGTGAGGGAGGAGCACTTCGTGACCGGGGTGTTTCGCTCCGCCACGGGTCTGCAGGTTCGGGTCATCGCGGACGACGTGGCTCACCCCCGGGCCCGGAAGGCGACACCGACACTCGACGACGCATACGTATCGGCAATGCAGCAGACGGTGACTCTCGTTGACGCAGAGTAACGCCCAGGCGATCATCTCCCTCATCCTGCGGGAGTACCAGCTCTCCAGGCGCTCGGCCAGCTTCTGGGCCGTGGCCGCGCTGGGATCGGTGCTGGCGATCTGGCGCGGCAGCTCGCCCGGCACGCTCGCGGCTGCGGCGGCCTATCAGACCTCGCAGATCATCGTCCTCGGCGTGGGGGTGATGGCGATTGTGCTGGCCGGATCGGCCGCCGTCCGCGACCGCAGACGAGCAGCAGAGGAGTTCGTGCTGGTCAAGCCTGTGGGCACCTCTCCGGCGCTGGTGCTTGCCCGGTTCGCGGCCTCCGCCCTGTCGCTGCTGACCGTGGCTGCCATAATGCTGGTCGCCGCCGCGGCCGCTCAGGGGGTGCTGGCCGGCACTCCCGTCCGCTTCGCGCCCTACGCGGCCGGGCTCCATCGCTCCCTGGCTCCGCTTGCAGTGGCCACCGCGCTCGGATTCTCGCTCACCAGCCTGTTCGGAACGCAGCTCGCGGCCGGTGTGGCCGCGGTCTATTGGGTCGCGGTCCCGCTCGCCCGCCCCCACACCCCGATAGTGCTCGACCTGACGCTCTCCCAGCACTGGCCCCACTCTGCGTTGCTCGCCTGCGCGCTCGTGGCCCTTACGGCCTCCCTCCATGCCCGCGCGCTCCGGACCGATCCTCGCTGGGGACAGTGGATGGGAGCGGCCTCCCTGCTGTTGCTCGTCGCCGCCGCTTTCGCTGTCCTCGGCGCGCTGCGCAGCGGAGACGACGCCTTGATCGAGCCAGATCCCATACTCGCCGCCATCGCAACTCAGGCGGTCAGTGAAGGAGATCCCGCGCCCGGCTTCTGGCTCTCGGACGCAGGCGGGAACCTGGTGGGGCTCAGCGACTTCGATGGCAGACCCGTCGTGCTCGCATTCTGGGGGCCTGGCGCCCCGAACTCCGTGCGCCTTCTGCCCGCGCTGGACGCGCTTGCCGGGCGGCACTCCGGTGCCGGCCTTGCCACAGTTGCCGTCTGCCTGGATCGCGATGCCGCCGCGATACGGCCTTTCGCAGGCGAACTCCGAAACGACGTGGTCCTCCTGTGGGACCGCGGACGCCACTTCGGCGATGGCCTGGAGTGGTCCGACTCCCCCCTCACGGTGGCCTATGATGTGCGCAGCGTGCCCACCGTGGTCGTTCTCGATCGCCAGCGGCGCATTGTCGCCGTCCTTACCGAGAAGGGTGCCTTGGAGCAGCGGCTCGAGTCTGTCGTGTCGCGACTTGTGGAAGAGCGATGACCGCCAACACCCCAGCAAGACAGAAGAGGAAGCAGTCCAGCCTCTGGGCCTACAACGCCCGGGTGCTCGTCGGCAGTAGCTACTGGCTGGTCGTCGCTCCCGTGGCCGCAACGCAGCTGGTCTTGTTCTGGAGCATGGCAACGGCCGTGCTTGCCTCCGCCGCCAGAGCGACGCGGACGATCGAGCTCCTCGCGCCCATCCTCTGCGCCTTCCTCTGCTCCCACGCTCTCGCCTCGGAGGAGGACGGCGTGGGCGAACTCGTCTTCGTCCGGCCCGTCTCGATCGAGAAGGTGCTGCTGCTCCGCCTGTGCATCATCTTCGCTTTTGTGCTCGCCGTTCTCACACCCGTCTTCGTCATCTTTGCCGCCAAGGCGCCCGACTTCTCGCCCGGCCTCACCACCCTCGCCGCCGTTCCGTCTGTCCTCGCCCTCGCCGCGCTCGCTATGGTGGTGGCCAGCGTCGCACGGAACGCAATGCTTGGCTTCGCCGCGGCTGGCGCGTTCTGGGGGCTCGACCTCTTGATCGGTCAGTACTTCAACCCGCTTGTGACCCTCCACGGATACGCCGGCTATGTAGCCGGTGCCGAGATGTCCGAACTGTGGAGGCTCAACAAGGCTGTCCTGCTGCTCGCCGCCGGGCTCCTCTACCTGTGGCATCGTCGCATACTCACGCGCCCCGCCTCGCCTCGCCGCTGGACGGCCGTGCTTCGATCCGCTGCTGTCGTGCTCCTGATAGTCGCGGTCTATGTCGCCTCCGGCGCGGTCTACAAAGTAACCTATGGCATGAGCCACGAGCGCGAGCTCGCACACCGAACGAGAATCTGGTACCAGCAGCAGTTCCGAGGCTACGGGCCCATCCCGGTCGCCTGGATGTTCGGTCCGGCGTTCGTCCAGTACGTCCAGGCGGAGCTGAGACGCGGTGTGCCTCTCGCCGAACGAGGAGAACAGGCCTTGCTGACCCGCGTCGACATCGCCAGCATGCAGCAGATCGTCGATCAGTACCCGGACAGCGCGTGGGCAGACAACGCGTTGTTCGAGATCGCCACCTACACCGGCCGTCGGCGACTGCAGGAGCCGTGGATCGTTACCACCTATCACCAGAGCGGGCGGACACCGAGAAGGATCGTAGTCACCGAGGACGTCGAGGGGGCGGCTCGCCACTACATGGTCCTCGCGGACCGATACCCGGACAGCCCGCTTGCGCCGGCCGCCCTCGAAGAGCGGGCCGCGATCGGCCTTCGCCTCCTCGACTTCGATGGCGCCCGTGCCGCCTACCAGCGTCTCGTCACCGACCACCCGGATGTGCCTCAGAGCTGCGAGGCAGGTCTCCAGGTCGCCGCGGTCCACCTTCGCAGCGGCGACGCCGGCGAGGCCCTCCGCGCGGCCGACGTCGCCGCCGCGGTCGCCCCCTGGGATCGAAGGGCGGAGGCCCTGATATTGGCCGCGCGAGCCGCGCACCAAGGCGGAAACGACGAAGCTACCCGGGACCGCTACGAGCGCGCGCTCGCCGCCGCGCGCGACGCCATCGAACGGGCCACCCGCGGTGAGAAGACCCCGAGTCGGATCCCGAAGGGCGCTCTCTTCCCCGCGCACAACGCCATCCTCTCGGAGGCAGAATCCGCGCTGGCCGGTCGCGTCGGGCCGCCCGCCGCGCCGCCAATGGAGGCGCGGATCGTCGGCCGGGTGGTGGTGGAGGGGGACGGCGGGAGCCCGACGCGTGTGGCCATAGGGGCCACGCCGAGCATTGAGGGGCCGCCGTCGCCGTTCCGGGAAGGCCCCGCTGCCTGCGCGGCGGTAGACGCCAACGGCCGCTTCGAGCTGTCGGCCGTGCCCTTGGGCCAGTACGGCGTGCTCGCCTTCGCCCTTCGCGTCACGGACGAAGATCTCGACTGGCGGTTGTCAGGGCCGCTCCTGCCGATCGACGTGGGGCAAGCGAAGGTCGAGCTTCCCACATTGATCCTCGTACCGGTGCGAGAAGTGGCGGCTGCGCCTGTCCCTCGAATTGACTCCGGGTCACCTGGCTTCCGGACCGGCACGCGAGGCAATCGCCGAGGCACAACACGCCGCGGCGGCCAGGGTCAAAGGCCGGCCCGAACGTCGGGCACCCGCGGGCGTGGGCGCTTCGGTAGAATCGCCGAGTAGTCGTCGGGCCGTCACGCGGCGGCGGCTCAGAACTCGCCTCTTGGAGACGAGCGCGACGGGCTATGCCTCCTTCAATACTGCCCCTTGCTGATTCCGACCGGCCGAAGCGCAGCCGGGATTCGTCGGACAAGACCTTGCAGGACTCCCGACCTCGGCAGACCAATGTTCCACGCAGGCGAGGCGCGAGGCCCGTGGGGCCCCTGTTCTCGTTGCCGCTTGGCCGCGGGAGTCCACTCTTATGCTCACGCTGCGCGCAGTCCTAGTCGGCCTGCCCGCGATTGCGGCCATCTGCTTCATTGTGTCGTGGGCGGAGTTGGTCACGGGCCGCATCATGATCGGCTTCCTCCAGCTCCCGCCCGTGGCCTTGGCCGGTCTCTTTGTCCTGGTGCTCGCCAACCGCGTCGTCGGGCGCCTCTCCCCCGCCGTCCGGCTTCGCCCTCCCGAGATCGGCGCGATCTACCTCATGATGCTCGTCGCGGCCATCATCTCATCTCGGGGGCTCATGGAGGACGTCATCCCAACACTTGTCGGGGTGAACTACTACGCCAACCCCGGCAACCAGTGGGCCGAAGTCTTCTTTCCCCACATCCCCACACATCTCGTGCCCTGGGATCCGGGGGCAGGGCCGCTCCAGCCAGCCGCCGTCGCCTTCTACGAGGGCCTCCGACACGGCGACACGGTTCCCTGGTCGGCCTGGCTCTTGCCGCTCGCCCACTGGCTCGTCCCAGTGGTGGCGATGTTCTCCGCCTTCCTCTGCCTGGCCGCCATCCTCCGCCGCCAGTGGAGCGATAACGAACGCCTCAGCTTCCCGCTCGTGCAGCTACCCGTTGAGATGATGCGAGAGCAGCCCGGCCGCTCCTTCTTCAGCAACCCCCTCACCTGGATCGGGTTCGCCCTCCCGACGATCATCTTCGCGATCAACGGGCTCCACAACATCTACCCCGCGCTCCCCCCCATCAATGTCGACATCAACGTCAACGCCTTCTTCCCCGAGCGGCCGTGGGCCGACATGAGCTTCTTCCACGCCTACGTGTCCTTGGGATCCGTTGGCTTCTTCTACCTCCTGCCGACGGAGCTGCTGCTGAGCTTCTGGTTCTTCCATCTCCTCGCGAAGATGCAAGACGTGATCGTCTCGGCGCTGGCCTTTCCCGAGATCACGAGTCCCCACGGTTCCGGCAACGGCTATGTCGACTATCAGACCGCGGGCGCCTTCTTCGTGCTCGTCGGGTCGCTGACGCTCACCGCCCTGCCCCACCTCAGGGCCGTCTTCCGGCGCGCCGTCGGCCGGCCCGGCCCGAGAGGAGAGGATGAGATCCTGCCCTACGCCGCGGCCGTCTGGGGCTTGGCGATCTCGCTGGGGATCGTCGTCGTGTGGTTCAGCAGAGCCGGAATGGCGCCGGGTTTCGCCGCCTTCGCGGTGGCCGTTTACGTCTTCGTCCAGGCGATCATCATGTCCCGGGGCACGGCGGAGGCAGGGCTCCCCATGGCCGAGGGATCGTTCACCCCTCTCGACGTCAGCGCGCTCGTCGTGCGGCCCCATCTGCTCGGCGTCCGCACGCTCACCGCGAACGCCTTCTTCGATGCGCTCTTCTCCCGCGACCTTCGCGGCATCACGCTAACCGCTTTCCTCGACGGGCAGAAGCTCGCCGCCGATGTCGGCCTTCGCCGTCGCCGGCTGCTCTACGTCTTCATCATCGCCATCGCCGCGGCCATCCCCATCGCGGCCGCAATCCATCTCTGGATTCCCTATCGCGAGGGCGCGCTCGGGCTCTACTCCTTCGTCTATCGCGGCAACTGCATTCAGTTCTTCCGCGAGAACGGCGCCATTCTCCAGAGGGAACACCGGCACACCCACGGCGCGGCCGTCGCCTTCGTCGGGGGCGGGGCGATGACGGCCGTGCTCGCGGCGATGCGCGTGCGCTATGTTGGCTGGCCCTTCCACCCGCTGGGCTACGCGCTCTCCGCCTCCTGGACCTCCATGGTCTTCTGGTTCCCGATGTTCATCGCCTGGGTGGTGAAGTCTCTCGTGGTGCGCTATGGAGGCATGAGGCTCTTCGCCAAGCTGCGCCCGCTCTTCCTCGGCATGATCTTCGGCGAGTTCACCTCCGCCGTCCTCTGGACCCTCGCCGCCGCCGCCTGGGACATCATGCCGCCGTTCTTCCCGTGGCCGTGAGTACATAGAGCACCGATGTGCTCGTCCGAGCAGTGTCGGCAAGTCTCCTGTCCGACGGGGTCTGACTTGACCAAATGCTCTCTTGCTGCCGGGAGTCGGGTGGGATATGGACTCGAGGCCCGCGCGGTCGTGTGCGCGGAGACGCCAGAGGGCCAATGAAAAGAGCTCCGGCAAGAGCCGGAGCTCTTTCGCTCTACCTAGCAGGTTGAACTACAGCGGGCGGACCTTGATGGCCCTCGGCCCCTTGTCGCCTTGGCCGATCTCGAGTTCGACTTCCTGGCCTTCGCGCAGGGAGCGGAATCCCTGGCCCTCGATGGCCGAGTGATGCACGAAGACATCGCCCTCGGAGGTCTCGATGAACCCGAAGCCCTTGCTGTCGTTAAACCACTTGACTGTACCCTTGGTCATCTGCCGATCTCCTTTCCGAAAGCAGCGCGGAGACGGAGATCGGCTGACGCACCTAACAGTCCCCTCACTCCGACGTCCTACGGCCTTCTGGATTCGCTTGCCCTTGCGGGCATACTGGCCGACATTATACCCGAACTTGGCCGAAAAGCAAGGGAGATTGAGCCCGCGCTGATAGGGCCTGCCTCGCCAGAGCCTTGCCTCGGGCGGGAATGCGCCCACACACCTCGCGCCGCCCCTGTGGCCTCCAGCCGCTCTTCGACTGCTCTGTCGGGGCGCGTGACACAGGGACAGCAGGAGAGCTGCCGTGCAGCGGATCGCGCTCCCGCCCTTGGTGCTACAGCGATCCCCGGGCGAGCACCTGGACGAAGGCCCACACCATTCCGTTGAGCAGG
Organism: Candidatus Hebobacterum abditum; assembly: GCA_029821875.1. Lineage (GTDB taxonomy): Bacteria > Armatimonadota > Hebobacteria > Hebobacterales > Hebobacteraceae > Hebobacterum > Hebobacterum abditum. Next base: position 31,096 of record JALGXW010000036.1, read on the forward strand.
TCGCCCACGATGAGGCCGACGGCGAAGGGGATGGTGCTGCGATAGAGCCGCAGGCCACCGTACCGCGTCACCACCACCTTCGCCACCCACCCGATGAAGAAGGGGATGAACCACCACTGCGCGCCCCAGGTGTTGGAGGCCAGGTAACCGACCGGGTGCAGCGGCCACCACCAGAAGCGCAGCCGCATCACGCCGAGCCCGATGGTGACGGCCGCGCCAGAGAGCACGCCGATGACGGCGTTGTAGTCGGGCTTGCTCGGGTCGAGGCGCGTGACGATGTAGCTGCCGTCATTGATGGCCATCGGGCCCAGCCATCCACCGCTGCTGCAGGAGAGGCCGAACCAGCCATAGCGATACATGCCGGTGAGGACGATGACGACACCCGTCACCCAGGCGAAGGCGAAGCCGAGCAGCACGGCCTTGGCGAGCCGGCGCGAGTCGAGTCGGGCTGAATCGGCGATCTTGAACGCCTCCAGCGCGCTCCCCGGAAAGATCTCGGAGGAGACGCTGAAGCCAGGTCGGTAGACCCAGCGCAGAGTGATCATGCCGACAGTCTCGATGGGCCGGAAAGTGCTGTTGCCGAGTTGGATGCCAAGCATGTGGTCGATATCGCAGGGGAAGCAGATGAAGGCCATGCCGTTCTCGGCGCGCAGCCGGGCCCACACGGCGAAGTAGCCGATGGTGAGTAGCACCAGCAGAAGGCCCACCCACACGCGCAGCCCGCTCACCCACAGGAAGTAGACGAGGTAGCCGGTGGCGAGGAGCAGGCCGAGGAAGGCGAAGCGGTAGGTGAGCGGCTCGGCCGCGTCCGCTCGCCCGGACTGGCGGCTCACGGCGATGCGGGCGGCGCGGCCCAGGTGCTTTCGTGCGACCCACAGCACCCAGAGGGCCAGCGCGAGCACGGCTCCCGTGCCCTGAAACACGGGAGCCGGGAAGGAGGAGCCGTACCAGTCCTCCGGGCGCTGCGGAGTAGCGCCGGCCGCGATGGCGGCGACCGTCAGCAGCAGCCGGATGACAGTGAACACCCAGAGCGAAAACGAGAGGTCGGCCGGGATGAGATAGGCGAGCGCGATCATCCACGTCCAGAACACCAGCGTGAGTCCGCCGAGGCCGGCCAGCGGGCCGACCCGCTGCCAGGGGATGACGTCGTAGAGGAAGAGCGAGATGCTGGGAAGCGCGGGGATCTTGGTCGAGAGGGTGCTGAGGAAGGCCAGCGAGAACGCGATGAGCGCGCCGAGCCAGAAGACCGGGGCGATGGGGAACCGGCCGGCGCGGCGCCCGCCCCCTTCCGGGTCGCGCACCATCTCCAATGGGACCGCGGCGAGCGGGAAGGTGAGGCGTTCGTGAGTGACCCACTGGCGCTGGAGGAGGGACATGAGACAGAAGGTGGCGAGAAACACTCCGAAGGCAAAGGAGGTCCAGGCCGCCAGCGGGCCGAGCCACTCGCCCCATGGCACTGAGGCATGGCCCTGGAAGAAGTTCTCCACCGTGTCGAGGTTGCTCGGGGACCACCACGTCGGGACGAGGTGGAGGAAGTGTGTCTGCCAGTGCGGCTGTGCCTGCGCGCCGTAGTGGAAAGCGATCACCCGGACGAGCAGCCAGGCGAGCACCGCGTGGCTGACGGTGGGGACGCCGACCAGCAGCATACAGTAGACGACCAGCAGCTCGCGGCGGGAGAGGCCACGGCGGCGCAGCCAGGGGAGGGCCATGAGCATGGTGAGGAGGAAGAGGGTGGCCGCCGGCACGACGGCGGGGGCTCCCGAGGCGAACGACCACCCGCCGCCGGCCCAGCTCTTGCCCCAGGCCATTTCCACATAGAAGCTGAGGACGCCGATCAGCAGCAGCAGGACCAGCGCGACAATCACCGCGCGGCGAGTCACCCCGCCGCGCCGTTCCCCCCGATCGCCGCCTTCATGAGGAGTGAGCTGCATCGAGGCCCGTCGTGGACGCCAAGCAGAATCGCAAGCCGCCCGGGGTCCAGCCATTCTGTCGCGAAGTTGAGTTCGTAGGACAGGAGCTTGCCTCCTGCCCGCAAGGCGTGCCCTCCGGCTCCGCTCAGGGCCAGTAGCAGACTGCCGAGACAACTAAGCACGCGGGGCGGGAAAAACGCCGCCCCGCGCGATGCAGTGACGATCGTCGGCAGCCCGACAAGTCGGAGGCCTGCTCGACCCTACTCCATTTGCCGGATGCGCACCTCGATGTCGGCCTCGTCCGCGAGGAGCTGCACGAGCTCGGCCGTGTCGGTCTTCCCGAAGTGATATGGATAGAGCACCTTCGGCCGAAAGGCCCGCGCCGCCGCCGCCAGCATCTCCGGTGTCATCGTGTAGGGCAGGTTCATCGGCAGGAAGGCGATGTCGATGTCCTTGAGGGCCTTCATCTCCGCGATGTTCTCGGTGTCGCCCGCGACGTAGACCCGCGTGTCGCTGAACGTAATGACATACCCGTTGCCCTCGCCCTGCGGATGGAAGGGCTGGCCCGGGCTGCGCATGTGAACGATGTTGTAGGCCGGCACGGCTTCGATCTTCAGCCCGGCCACAGTCTCCACGTCGCCGTTGGCCATCACGGTCGCGCCAGGGACCGCTTCGGCACACTTCTGCGTCAGAACAACAATCGTCCCCTCCTGGCGCACGGCGGCTATGGCGGCGGGATCGAGATGGTCGCCGTGGTCGTGGGTGACCAGGATCAGGTCGGCTTTTGGCATCCCGCTGTAGTCGGCTTCGCGCGATACTGGATCCACATGGATGACTGTATCCCCAAACGTGAACATCAGCGTGCCATGCCCCACAAACGTGATCTTCAACTCCCCCTCCGAGGTCGTGAAGGTATCGGTCTCGAACATGGCCGTCCTCTCATTCGCATGATCGGCGCCCGCCGCGCTCACCAGCGCGACCAGTAGCGCCGCACACACACCCACCAATCTCATTGCGCTCATCGTCTCTCCCCCTGGCGGTGCGTTCTCCGATGCGGGTACTTTTCCTGTCGCCACCGGCGCGCCTTCCCCACCACGCAGGAGAAGCACGCGGTCGGCCGCGGTCGCGTTCGCTTAGGAAACGACCTCACTGTGAGCAGCGGGATTGGAGGATGCGCCGCGCTGCTCGCCGCGGGTCTAGCGCTGGTCGTGGAGGGGCTCGCGCTCCCTCTTCACCGAGTCATAGGCGGCGGCCAGCGCCGCGATGCCGATGGGCACCGTGACGACGACGCCAATGTACATGCACATCACGCCGGCTTCCATCACCACCATCACCAGCAGCGTGTACACCAGCATCAGCCAGAGGCGGTCGCGCATCACGCCCCAGGCAAACGAGAGCGCCTCCATCCCACCTCTCCCCGTGTCCACGATCCGGAACAGCGCCAGCCATAGGAGACTGACAATCCCCACCGCGATCGGAATCCCTACGAGTATGAACATCAGAGGCAGGCAGAGAAGGACCACCGACCAGAGCGTCCCGCTCACCCACGTGCATGCCCACCAGTTGCGGAAGCCGGCCCACACCTTGTCGGGCGACAACCTGCCGGTCCGAATCCCCTCCAGGAAGCATGCATACACCCCTGCCTGAAGCGCAGGAACTGCCACGGACATGCCCACCACGAGGAGCGCCAGGATCGCGCCCAGGAGTAGCGCGAGCGCTCTCGGCGCGTCGGTTCCCGCATCGGCCAATATCGCCACGCCAAACGTGCCGAAGTAGCCGAAGACAACAAAGACTATCACGGGAACGACCCACAGCAGCGAGACCCCGATGGCCATCGGCAGGTCGCGGAGGAAGAGCGCCCAACCGGCCTTCACCCACTCCGTAATGTCCCACTCCGGCGCGGCCGGCGTCAGCGGCCTCCCACACTGCGGGCAGTACCGCGCCGACGCGTCCGAAAGGTGGCCGCAGGCCGGGCGCGGGTCTCCCATGGCTGGCTGTTGAGGCCCGGATTCGTCCGTCATCGGAGCTGTCCCCTCCTGCGCGTACTGCGCGGAGGCGGCGCGGCGCGCCACCCCGCCTCCGGGTGGACACCGGACCGCGCCCGCCCGACTTCTCTTGCCTCGCCTCCGCTTACAATTTCAACAGGAGCAAGTACTGCCTGGCGGCGTCGTCTTCGGAAAGGTCGGCGAAGGGCTCCCACATCGCTTTGATCGCCTCGCCGTGGTGGCCCTGGCGTTGACTGATGACTCCCTCCTTGAAGCTCTCGTTGCATCTCTCGCTCGTCACCTCAAACCCCAGTCTCAGGTACGAGTCCACGCCCAGGCACCCGATCCACGACATGAGAGGCGGTATGCTGCGGCTCGCGCTGGAATGGATCTCCTCCCATCCCTCCGCTCGCGCCCATTCGATCAGCGTCTTCAGCATCCCGGTAGCGATCCCCCGGCCGCGGTAGGCCGACGTCCCGGCTTCGGCCGCCTCCTCGTGACCGTCGGCCACCTGATAGCAGAAGGTGCGCAGCGCCTTGGGCGAGAGCGACTCCTTCGGCACCAGCGACTCCGTATCGACGGCGGCGATCGCCCGCACCTGCGGGACCTGCTGGAGACACGGGTCCTCGTTGAGCTCTTCGAAGACGGGCTTTGGGTAGAATCGCACTTTGCCGACCACCTTGTCTCCGTCGATGGCCAGCACCGCGCAGGAGCCATACACACGGCAGAGAGCGCCGAGGAACTTCGCCACCGACCCCGGCGCCACGCCGGCCTCCGACTCGATGCCGACAGGCGCGTCGCCCCGCAGCTCCTCCATAGCGACGGGCCCGCCATGCACACACCAACAAAGGAGACTCGTCTCGTCCATCATTCGATACTCGATCATCTCGTCTCCTCCGTGTCTGTTGGGAGCGCGGGGCCCCGCCTCGGACCTCCATCCCATGGTGCCCTCGCGCCTCTCCTCGTTGTTTCGGCATCAGGGCGGCCGCAGCATCCTGGGGGATGCGAGGGCATCCGCGGGGCGGGGGCCGTCCGAGCCGCCTTCACGGATCAGTCTCCGCGCCGGCGCCTAGGCAAACTCGAAGCTGAACGCGCGGGCAGCTCGAAGCTCAAAGACGAGCTGTACTTCCTTTCCCACCAGAGCGCGGAGGTTCCCTTTCTTCCAGCGGCAGGGACCGGAGAGAACATCTGCTTGGATTGGCACGGCCTGATCGAGGGAGAGCGGGCCTGAGCCTCCTCCGGATTCGAAGACGCCCACCCGCAGCTGACCGCCGCGTGCATCGGCGTTGACCCGGAGATCTGCGGAGGCCACTTTCACCGGGCGTGTCACCACGACACCGGGCACGCCGTCCGAGGAGGGATGGAAGGCCGCGAATCCGTCGGGCCGCAGCCGGGCGAGGCACAAGAACCCATCGCGCCAGCCGGTATGCGGGCCGTTGCTGCCGCCATAGTAGAGGCGGATTTCGTCGTCCTCGAAGACGGGCGCGGCGGCGTAGGCGCAGCCGCTGTCCGGCGCGCCCGCCGGGCCCCGAGGCGCAGCCGCTGTCCGGCGCGCCCGCCGGGCCCCGCGCGATGACGGGCGACCCCGCGTCTATGCGTTCCCAACGGACCGTGTCAGGGCTCCAGGCCAGTTCGATCTGAACCGTGTCGGTGGGCACATGGAAGATGGCGACCAGCCCAAGGAAGACGCCTCCGTGCTCGAAGATCGGCATGGAGTAGGTCTGGCTCTCCGGGCTGCGCGGGTCGGCGCGCATCACCTCCACGGTCTGGCTCTCCGGGCTGCGCGGGTCGGCGCGCATCACCTCCACGGCTTTGCTCCAGTTCATGAAGTCGGAACTCTCGGTGCGGGCCACCAGACGCTGCCCCGAGCGGCGGTCCCACAGCCGGGTGATGCCCACGTACTTGCCGAGGGAGGAGACCCAGATGGCGTTGTTGTGCGTGTCGCCCTCGGCCTCGATTTCAGCAAAACGAACCGCTTCGCTCCATCGCTTTCCGTCGGGCGAGAACGCCCCGGAGATGTCGCGGTCTGCATAGAACATCTTGTAGCGACGGCCGGCCTCGGTGTCGCGCGGATCGAAGCAGACACCGGCCCCGTGCGGCCCGCGCGCCACCAGGTTGCTGTTCTTCGAGCCTTCGAACTCCATCAGACCGAGGTCCGGCTTGGTCCACGTGATCCCATCGCGCGACTCCGCGTAGCACACGCCCATCTCGCGTCTTTCGGGAGCATACGTGGTCTTCGACCTGTCGGCGACGGGTGTGCTGCTCACGGCATCGTCGACGATGAACGGGCTATACCAGCACTGATAGAGCCCACTCGAGGGGTCGCGCCGAACGTTGGGATAGAGGTTGTCGTAGCGGACCTCCCAGGGCTGGTCCTCTCCGAACAGAGGATTGCGGACGTCCTTCTCCGCCTGGCAGACTCGGAGCGTGGCGTTCTCCACGCGCGCGACAAGCCGCCGATCGAGGAGAAGATAGCGGCCCCTCTGCCTGGCCGGCGATCCCATCGCCCTCACACCTCCACCCACTCCCTCTCCGCGACGGCGAGTTGTTGGGTGGCGATTTGGTGCTGCGCGGCGGGGTGGCCGAAGCACTCGGAGGCCGGGATCTCCGGGAAGAGGTCCTCCCCCACTCCCTCCCGCAGGAAGAAGGCGTTGAAGCAGAGCCGCTCGCACCCGACCAGCCGATAGCCCTTGCGCCGGCCGAGCTTCACGAAGGCGGGCAGCGACGCGCCCGCATAGTCGAGCCCGCCGCCGACGTGCTCGCCCACGAAGTCCGGCCGGTAGGGAACTGTGACCGCGCGCTCCGCGCCCCAGACCGTGCGATACTCCAGCACCACCACCCGCGGGGAGATGCAGTCCAGGGCCTCCCACACCCAGTAGTCATTGCCATCGATATCGAGGGAGAGCAGGTCGATCTCGCCGCGGAAGCCCGCGCCCCCGACCACCTCGTTGACATTCTCCTTCTTCAGCCAGGCGTGGACGAAGGCCGGCGGGTGGCCCGCGGTATTCGGATGCTCGCAGTAGAAGCGGCGGCCCTCCGCCACCTCCGCCTGGGAGCCGTCCACCAGCAGCCCTGCCCAGCCGTGGTTGATGATGAGGTTGGCCGTGTTGCAGCTCGTGCCATTGCTCGCGCCCAGCTCCACTGATCGCTTGTTGGTGGTCCCGAGCACGGAGAAGAGGAAGAGCAGGAGGCCGTCCTCGCCGTTCTGGGAGAAGGCGCGGAAGTGCACGTCTTCAAAGCTCGGCAGCGGGGCGCGCTCGTGGAGCAGGTGGCGGTAGTGCAGCGCCAGGAGGACCTGAGTCGCCTGGTCAACAGCCGAGATCTCGTCGAGCTTCCGAGGATCGAGGAAGCCGAACATATGCCGCCCGAGTCTTCCGAGGAACCTGCTCGCCGATTGCTTGATAGCGGATTTCCAGCTCATAGGTTCCTCACGCCTCCATTCCGGCAGGAGATAGACGACGCCCTCTCCGGCGCGCTCCGCCCGAGCTGCGCCGAGGGCCCTCCCAGCGCCGTCTCACTGTCTGACTGCTGCCCGGGCCGCTGTGCAGCCAAGATGTCGGCAATCCCTCAGCCGCCCCGGAGCCAGCCACCCTCAGGCGGCTCGGCTGGGTCCAGGGTCGCCTCCCAGTCGGCGAGCAGCCTCCGGTGTGCTTCGAGGACATCCGCGTGTTGCGAATCCGCGGCGAGATTGTTCATCTCCCAGGGATCGTTCGTCATGTCGAAGAGCTGCTCGACAGGGTCGCCCTTGTAGGTGATGTACTTGAACTGTGGTGTGCGGATCATTCGCCCCGCGATGAAGCACTCGGCTGCGATGAACTCCCGCCATTCGTCCGCGCGCCCTTCCAGCAGCGGCCGTAGACTGCGCCCGCGCTGGTCGGGCGGCGGCTCGATGCCCGCGAAGTCGCAGACCGTCGGCACTAGATCTACCCCCGACACGAGATGCGTGGTGTCCTGCTGATTCTCCGGCAGGCGGCCGGGGCAAGAGTAGATCAGCGGCACCCTGACGATCTCGTCGTACAGATACTCCTTCGCTATCCTCCGGTGACGGCCGTGCCCATCGCCATGGTCGGAAGCGAAGATGATGATGGTGTTGTCGGCGTAGCCCGAGTCCTCCAGCGCGTCCAGCATGTGCCCCACGACCGCGTCGACCATCTCTATGTCGCGGTAGTACGACCAGATGTAGTAGCGCCAAGTCTCCTCAGACCATTCCGCGATACGTGCCTTTCGCTTGACGCTCATCCGATGGGAGCCCTGCTGCTTTGCGAGTTCCGGCTCCGCCATGTCGTAGGTGAAGTTGGGCGGCAAAGGCGGGAGCCTGTCTATGATCTCGGGATAGGGCTGATTCGCAGGCGGCTTGGCGTGTGGCCCGGCCCAGTAGCAGCAGTCGTGGGGCTGCAGCAGGCCAACGACGAGGAAGAAGGGGTCGCTGCTCGTGCGATTCCGCAGATAGGCCTCGGCAGCTCGGACCACCGACTCATCGGCGTACTCGCCGGACCAGTGCTCCCCGTAGACGATGTCGAAGCTGTTCGGCAGCCATCTGCCCGGCACGTGCCACTTTCCGGAGTGCACGGTCTCATATCCGCGGTCGCGCAGCCACCGGCCCAGGTCGGGCAAGTCTTTCTTGATCGGCGTGTTGTTGAAAACGACCGCGTGCTCGGACGACATGCGGCCGGTGAACCAGCTCGCGCGGGCCGGGCAGCAGATGGGGTCGGCGCAGTGCGACTCGCGAAATGACACTCCCTGTCGGGCGAGGCGGTCGATGTTGGGTGTGTGTACGTGAGTGCTGCCGTGCGCCCCAATCGGCTCCATGCTCAGTTGGTCCACGTTGATGAACAGGATGTTCGGCCGCACCGGCTTCACGTGGGCCCCGGGCCGAACTCCGGCGGGGGCCGTCGAGTCGCAGGCCATTCCACTCGCCGCCAATCCCGCGGCGCCCGCCGCGCCGACGCGGAGGAAGTCGCGCCTCGTGAAGCCCTTCGGCTTGGATTGCTTCTTACTCGCAGGCCGTGCCATGGTTCCTCAGTCCGCCTCCGCGGTCGGCGCGACTGCACCCCGCCAGATGTAGGCTCGCATCTTGCCCAGCACCAGCAGCAATCGGCCCTGCTCGTCGAGCCAGTAGTGGGTGGGAGAGATCCCCGCGCCCAACTGCCGGAATCCGTACAGGTGGAGCGGTCCCGCGGCCGTTTCCACCACCGTCTCGTCTACGGGAGCGAGACTCTGCTTCTCCCGGCGCAGGCGGAGGTCTTCGAGCATGTCGAATTCCACGTCGGGAGCTGCATCTCGCGCAAGGCGCTGAAGCGCGTCGAACAGAGACCAGTTGCTGGTGACGTGGTCGGCGACTCCGAACGTGCGACGACCTCCCTCGAACGTAAGCTCGACCGTCCTGTTGTTGAGCGCGCCAGACTCGCGCATTTCCGACAACGGCACCGGACTCCCATCCTCTGCGGCCAACGCCACAGACTCCAGCTCCCACGAGCTGGGAGTGGCCAGCGCATCGGCCGAGCACGTGATGTTGGCCGTGGTCCGCTGGGTGCGGGTCGGCACCCAGTCGAGGAAGGTCACCTCGGATACGACCTCGAGCGTGACCTCCTTGCCGCCCCGCGACGGTCGGCGGTTGAGGCCCAGCACGCCCTTCTGCTTCTCGCTCCACGCGCTTCCGGTTACATCGAGGTGTGCGTAGATGGGGTAGACGACATAGGTGTGCTCCCACTCCCCCTCTGGGTCGAACGGCCCCTCGGGGGGAGAGAAGCCGCGCAAGTACTCCAGGTACAGGTCCAGGGACCAGTGCGGCCTTGCCGCGTCGAGATCGTCCATTCCACTTACCTCGGCGCCCGTTGCGGGAGGCACGCGCCGCCGGCGATACCGCCTGTTTATCGCATCATAGCTTCGTCGCGATGCCGCGCTGTCCCTCCGGCCGGCGAGTTCGCAGCACGTGCATCAGATCACCACAGCCGCCCGGGGATGAAGCGGTTCCCCGTCACGAGTGTGACGATGCCCCACAGCACCTCGTTGAGCAGGTCACCCGCGATGAAACCGATGGCGAGCGGGACGGTCTGACGATAGAGCCGGAGGCCGCCGTAACGAACCACCAGAGTCTTGGCGAGCCAGCCGAACAGGAAGGGCGTGTAGTAGAGGTACATCAGCCAGGTGTTGGACGCAAGGTAGCCGATGGGGTGGAAGGGCCACCACCAGAACCGCAGCCGCATAGCGCCGAGGAAGAAGGTCACGAGGGCCCCCGCGCCCATCGCGATCGTGCCGCCTACATCCACACCTCCGGGGTTGAGGAAGTGAGAGTGAATGCTGGTGCTGTACACGTTCAGCTCGTGCTCTATTGACCTGCTCCCGGTGTTGAGGAAGCCGTACCGGTACATGCCCGTGAGGGTGACGTAGGCCCCCACTACGACGACGAGCAAGAGGCCGATCCCCATCCCGAACACCAGCCGGCGCTTCCCGATGCCTGCGGAGTCCGCGATCTTCATCGAGGCGAGCGCGTTCCCTGGGACGATCTCGAAGCTATTGCCCCCGCCGTGGTAGGCCCAGTGGGGCGCGTGGATGACGATGACCTCCCGCGGCGTGAACACGCCTCCGCCCAACGGGACGCCGATGGACTGGTGGAGGAAGAGCGGGTACGGCAGGAACCCCAGGCCTGTCTCTGCCCGCAGACGCGTCCATGTCACGTAGTAGACGAGCATGTAGGCGATGAGGCCGATCCCGACCACAAGGCGCGCCTCCGACAGCCAGCAGATGTAGACCATCCAGGCGAAGGACAACACGAACCCGGCCAGACTCCATCGATAGGGGATCGGCTCCTCCGCGTCGGCGCGGCCGGAGTCGCGGCTGAAGGCAATGCGGATCGCTCGCGCAAGATGCCGGCGCGCCGACCAGATGGCCAGGGCGGAGATGGCGAGCAGCGCGCCCGTGCCCTGGAAGAGGGGCGCCGGGAACTCACTCACCCAGTGCCAGGCGGGGCGCTGCGGCGTGGCCCCGGCCGCGATGGCGATGACATGGAGGCTGAGCCGCACGAGCCAGAAGAACCAGCATGAGAACGAGAGATCCTTGGGAATGAGGTAGGCGACCGCGATGAGCCAGGGGAAGAACAGCAGGTTGATCTCGTCCAGGCCGGCGAGCGGCCCCACCCGCTGGTAGTCCATCACCCGCACCGGGCCCAGCGGTATCGCGGGCACCGCTGGGAAGTAGTCGGCCAGTGTGTGCAGCGCCGTCAGCCCGAACGAGACGACCAGTCCCAGCCAGAAGACCGAGGCGGCCGTCAGCCTGCCCGCCGGCCGGCCGTCGGCGGCCTGTGATTCGACCACCATCTCGAGCGGGATCTGCGCCAGCGGGAAGGTCAGCCGCTCGTGGTTGATCCACTGCCGTTGAAGTAGCAGCATAAGGCATATCGAGCAGACGGCGAGCGCGATCGTAAACGAGCACCACACGGTGAGAGGGGTCCACCACACGTCCCAGGGCACTTCGCTCACGCCATGGTAGAAGGCCTCGACGGCCTCCCAGTCGGTGGGAGCAAGCAGCGTCGGGATCAGGTTGAGATAGGTGTCCTGCCAGTGCGACTGGCTGGTCATGCCCAGGTACCGCTGGATGGTCGTATGGACCAGCATGCTGGTCATGACCTTGTATGAGATGATAGGCGCGCCGACCAGGACGATGGTGTAGACGGCGAGCAACTGCCGGCGTGTGGGCCGGAGTCGGCGCCCGAGTGGGAGCCAGGTGGCCGCGACCGCGAGCAGGAACAGGAGCGCGAAGGGGCCGGACGCCGGAACGCCCGCTCCAAATCGGTTTGACACCCGGTAGTAGACGTCGAGCCAGAACCCCAGCAGGCCAAGGACAAGCAGAAGGACGACGGCCACCAGCACGAGGCCCCAGCTCACCTCCTCGCCCCGGCCGTCGTGGCCGTCAGTACTCGACTGCGTGGCTCGCCCTTCTGATGTCATACGTGTGGGTCTAGAGTTAGGTGCTCGGCCCGCGCCCCCTGCATCTGCCCACTTCGACCGTCGTCGCCGCTCCCTTCTTCACGAGCAGTGGCGACTTGCTCACCGAGTCGTCGGCAGACAACACCGGGCAGAGATGCACCCCCATCGCGACGGCGGAGCGCCCGGAGTGGGCGCTCCGCCGTTGGTCATAGACTCAACTCGACGACACCGCCGAACTGAACGGCTTGTCGCTACTTGCCGTACCAGTCCCTGTGCACGTTGAAGTGGAAGTGGGCGCCTGCCGGGGGCTCTCCGCAGTTCGCTCGATACCCCTCCACCGTCGTGCCGTCTGGGCAGACCAGGCCGACGCCCTCGATGTCTCCGTCATCGCTCATGGCGCACAGCCTCTGGGCCGCGATCCAGCTGGCGTGCCCGTCAGCCCATCCGATGTTGCTGCCGCCGAGGTGGCGGGTGGAGGCCTTCATCGCCTCATCGTCGAAGCCATTGCTGTCGTACCAGACGTTGGGCGCGTGCATGTTCATACAATCCGCGCACCAGTCGCCGTTGGGGCAGTCGTTTATCCCGGCTGCAAAGCCGCCCCAGGTCCAGGCCCAGGGAGCAATGCCCGCGCACTCCGGACAGCAGATATCGGGATAGGCCATGTTGGCGACGCTCAGGAAGTTCTCGGACATACCGCTGTCCGCACAGACCGGTACATGGGCCACATCCTGGAACTGCACCAGCTTCATGTCGTAGAAGTTCTCGACGCCCATTCCGATGTTGCAGACGAACGTCTTATGGCTTCCCTCTCCCGTTCCATGACGGGAGTCAAGAACAGCAAGCCGCTGCTGGAGGACGGAGTCGGTGACATCGCCCCCCATCCGCGCGGGTAGTTCAGGTAGCCTTCGCACGGGCCGATTCCGCTCGCATCTCCCCAGTTCCCTTCGTTGACCATGAGATAGATCACCCAGTCCTGCTCCCCGTAGATGAAGGCCGCTGACTGGTCCACCTTGGCGCTGGGGCAGCGGTAGACGTCGCGGTTCTTCACGTACTCGTCGAGGATGACTGGCTATCTCAGATACGGATTGGACAGGCGGGCCTTCCACTCATAGCGGGGGTTGTCCGTGTCGGCCTTGCACGGATTCCCGTTGCCGCCCCCAGGCCATGTCGACCAGTAGTCAACTACCTCCTGGCGGTGCTCCGTCGGCGGGAACGTGTCGTTGTTGTCCGCCAGGTACATCTGAATGGCCAGGGCGATGTTCTTCACATTGGACAGACACACCGCCTTGCGCGCGGACTCGCGCGCCCTCGCGAACACCGGGAACACCATCGCCGCCAGAATCCCGATGATCGCGATAACCACCAGCAGCTCAATCAGAGTGAAGCCCTTCCTCCCTCTGATCGACGTCACCTCCTCAGTGATGATCTTCCTCGCGCATCTCGGGTGTTCGGCGTGGGAGTCACTGATCGTCTGTCGTCCCCTCCTTTCCCGTGGCTCCCCCCAGTTCAGTGCCGCCGAGAGGCCCGCCTCTTCCGGCAGTCACCTCGGCTGCGCCGTGTCGGCAGGCGCGGCACGCCGCGAGCGGGGCCCCGCCGATCACGTCCAGGGAAGACTATAGCATTCGGGTCCAGAATTGTCAGTGTAGGGAAGGCCGACTCTCTTGGGCAATCTGACCGAATGCTGCTAGCGCCATCAATCGCTGCGAAGTCTGCTGGCGGGGTCGGAGTCGCCGGGGAGTGGCGGTGTTGGCCCGCGACAGCGGGCGAGACCCGCACGATAGATCAGTGGACTCGAGAACGGACAGGCACGAGATGACACCGAAAGACATGAATTCTGCCGTCTTCCGGCGTGAGCCACTTCCACACGTCTTCTTCCAGCCCCGGTTCGAACCATGGTACGCCTGGCACAAGCAGTTCGACAGCCTGCCCGAAGAGCTGCGTGGCCTCGAACTGCGTCAGGTCTACGATCGCGTGGGCGCCTCCATGCGCTATGTCGGGTATTACACGGACGCTCCCTACCCGATCGAGATCGAGTATGGCGACGAAGTGAAGGTCACCTCCGTCACCGAGGGCGACCACATGGAGAGCCACTTCGAGACGCCGCACGGAACGCTCTCTGAATCGTGGCGGTTCACGGTCGACAGAACGTGGCGCTTGGTCGAGTTCGCGGCCAAATCTCCCGACGACCTGCCTGCTCTCCGCTGGCTCATTGAGCGCAGGAAACTCACGTTCGACCCCGAGCTATTCCGGCAGGGCATCGAGTACTTGGGCGACCGGGGCGAGCCCCAGTTCTTCCTGCCCAAGAGCCCCTACTTTGCGCTCGCCCAGCAGTGGATGAAGTACCCTGACTTCGTCTTTGCACTCGCCGATCGCCCGCGCGATGCCGAGGACATCATGAAGGCGATCGACGAATCGTACGATCACCTCTGGGAGCAGGTCGTCTCCTCGGGCCTCGTCAGGATCGTGAACTTCGGCGAGAACGTCGCCATGGCATATCTCTCCACGCGCTACTTCGAGGAGTATTGCATTCCGTGGTACGAGAAACGCGCCGGTCAGCTCCGCCACGCCGGCATCTTCAGCCACATCCACATCGACGGCTACTTCGAGCCCCTCCTCCCCTATCTCGCCGACTTGCCCTTCGATGGTCTCGAGGCGCTCACCCCGCTCCCCCAGGGCGATGTCTCACTGGAGGAGATCCACGAGCACATCGGCGACAAGATCCTGTTGGACGGGATTCCGGCGGTCATGTTCCTGCGGCACCACCCGCGAGACGAACTCCAGGCCTGTGTCGAGCGAATCGTCGAGCTGTTCCACCCGCGCCTGATCCTGGGCATCTCGGACGAGCTGCCCCAGGGCGGCGATGACGAGAGCTTCGAGCGCCTGAAGTGGGTGGCCGACTATAGCCGCACGCACGGGGCCTAGACTTGCTGTATGGAGCAGAGTAACCAGCGCGCACCAAGATAGCGTCTCTCAGCAAGGCTAGGGTGGCCTTGCGGTGAAGCAGCCGACTGACAGGGCACGACATGAGCGGTGGCGGCAAGGGCAGAGCGATCAGCGTCAGAGCACTCGCCATCGGCCTGCTGGGATCGGCCGTGGTCACCCTCTGGATTCACCAGGCCGAGCTGATCCTTGGCGCGACCAGGGGGCACACCGCCCTCGCCAACACCTCCATCCCGGTGGGCGCGTTCGCCGGGCTCTTCGTGCTCGTCGGGGTGAACGCCGCGATCCGCAGTATTCGCCCGTCGGCCGCCTTGTCTCAGGGCGAGATGATCACCGCCTACGTGATGATGACGACCTCCACCGTCCTCGCGTCGAGCGGAGGGATTCACTTCCTCGTCCCGACCCTGGCAGCGGCCTTCCACTTCGCCAGCCCGGCCAACCGCTGGGCGGAGTTCCACCAACATATCCCAATCTGGTTTGCGCCCCGCGACACGGCCGCGCTGGCGGACTTCTACGTCGGCGGCTCGCCAGTGCCGGTCGACGTATGGATCACGCCCTTCTTGGCCTGGGGCGGCTTCTTCCTCGCGCTGGCCCTGGCCACGCTGTGCCTCTCCTCGCTGCTGCGCCGGGAGTGGGTGGACCACGAGCGCCTGACGTTCCCAACCGTGGTAGTTCCGCTCGAACTGACCGACCAGCAGCAGCCTCTGCTGCGCAGCAGAGCGATGTGGATCGGTTTCGGGGTCGCCTTCGCGATCGGCACCATCAACAACCTCCACCTCAACTTCCCGGATGTTCCAGGGCTGTACGTACGCAATGTCGATGTCTCGCCCTACCTTCCGACCTTCCCCTGGAACTGTGTTGAGTACTTCCCGGTGGGCTTCTATCCATTCGTGGTGGGGATCGCCTACATGCTCTCGCTCGAGGTGACCTTCAGCTACTGGTTCTTCTACCTGCTCACCAAGGTTCAGCTGATCGCCTTCGGCGCGGCCGGCTGGCGGCTGCCCGGCAGCCCAATGGACGCAGCCGTTCCCTACCTTCCCTACCAAGGCGCGGGAGCGTTCCTCGCGATCCCGCTGATCTCCCTATGGATAGGGCGCAGGCACCTTAAGCAGGTCGTCAGAAGCGCGCTGGGGCTCACCGCCCGCCTCCGTGGAGAAGCACAAGAGCCGCTGCCCTATCGCTGGGCCGCCATTGGGCTGCTCGTGTCCCTTGCAGCGATGGTCTACATGTGCTGGGCGGCCGGGATGAATGTCTCCTTTGCCGTCCTGCTGCTGGGCACAGCGCTCCTCTACATCCTGGCCGCCACTCGCATCAGGGCGGAGGCGGGGAACGCGTGGCTCTTCGGCCCGCAGGTGGACCCGAACACCCTCATAACACGGACCTTCGGGGCCAGCCTGTTGAGGCCGGCCGACCTGACGATCATGGCCTACCTGCGGTTCATGAGCACATTCGACCTGCGCTGCCTCTCCATGCCTCACCAACTGGACGGCTTCCGCATGGCTGGCACGGCCCGCATCCCGATGCGGCCCCTGGCGGCCGCGATGCTCGCCGCGATCGCGGTGGTCATCGTCCTCGGCTTCTGGAGCGGCCTCGCTATCTGGTACCGGCTCGGCGCGGCATCGAAGACGGACTGGTGGCGTACCTACATGGGACAAGTGCCCTTCATCAGCCTCCACAGCTATCTGCAGTCGCCCCCCCGGCCGAACTACGCGGGCGCCGCCTTCACTGGCCTCGGCTTTGCGGTGACATGTCTGCTCGCATTCTTGCGGGCCCGCTACGTGTGGTGGCCGTTCCATCCCGTGGGCTATGCGATGGTCAACACCGGCCTCTGGGGACAGCTGCCAGTCCCGTTCTTCATCGCCTGGGCGATCAAGTCACTGACACTGCGCTACGGCGGCATGCGGCTCTACCGGCGATCGCTCCCCTTCTTCCTCGGGCTAATCATGGGGGACTTGGTGAATGGCGCGTTCTACACCCTCCTGGGCGGCCTAATCCACATGAACGTCTATCCAGTCAACTGGTGAGCACCCCAGCAGCTTTGGGCATCTGTCGCCGAGCGCAAAGGACGGGTCGTATCAGGCGGCGCAGACCGGCCGAGCATGCGAATCCCTGACAGGAACAGGCATCGCCGCCGCCAAACTTCAGCGTTGTCCATCCAGTTGACCGGCGCCAACCGCGATCAGCCTGTCGCTGGCGCGCCCCGAAACCGATGCCAGAGCCACCATACCTGATAGATCCCAAGACCATCGAACGCTTCGACGCGCGCTGCACTGCATTCGCGCGTGCGGGGCGAGGCCGTCCCACCGACGGCCGTACCCGCGCGCGCGGCGCCGATCATCAGATCGCCGCGCCGACCGTCGGCCTGGGTGATGACGAGCCGGCCCTGGCGGAGGCGCGCGCGTCCCGGCGCGTCGACCACTTGCTCCGATCCTCCCTCTCCGAGGCAGGCGATGCCCGGCCGTCCGTTGAGGATCGAGAAGCCAGATCTCCCTATGAGTTCGCCAGCCCTGAGGATGCCAGCGCCAACATCAAGGCAGTTGCGAGACGCTTCGGGGCCTGCCTGGTCGGCATCACCCGTGTCAACGCCCTGTGGGTCTACTCCCACGACGCCGGCGGAGCCCCCGTGTCGCTGCCCGAAGGCCTTGAGTTCGCGGTTGTGATGGCCGTGGAAATGGACCGCGGGCAGATCCGTCAGTCGCCGGGGCCGCCTGCATCAGCGGAGACCGGTCGAGGCTACTCGGCGATGGCAGCGCTGACCGTCAGCCTGTCCGAGTATCTCGCACTGCTCGGCTACCGGTCACTACCCAGCGGCAACGACACGGCGCTCAGCATTCCGCTGGCGATCGACGCCGGGCTCGGCGCGATGGGCCGCAACGGTCTGCTGCTCACCTCGGACTTCGGGCCCTGTGTCCGACTGTGCAAGGTGTTCACCGACCTGCCCCTGAAGCCCGACGTCTCCGCGGCCGACCATGTAGAGGAGTACTGCGCGGCCTGCGGTCAGTGCGCGGCGGCCTGCCCTGCGAAGGCGATCTCCGACGCGCCGCAGCCGAGCTTCGACACGGTCGGTCCCTACAACCGACGCGGGGTCCGCCGATGGGCTGTGGACGCCGAACGCTGCCTCGCCTTCTGGGAGGAGAACGGAACGAGCTGCTCGACCTGTGTCGCGGCGTGCCCCTACGGTCTCGACTGACAGGACGCCGGGCGAGCGCGGCCTGCGCGACGACGCGCCCATTGTGAACTGCGCGCAGAGCGCGCTTCACCGAACGGTGAACTTCGCTTCCCTCTCCAACTTCCCACCGAGGGGTCCTACATCTATGCTCGCCTTAGCTGTGTAAGTACCTCTCCTGGCTACTCGCACGGAGTAGCAAGGGCCGCCTCAGGTGTAGCCGAACTTGCTCAGATCCCCCGTTTCCTGCTTGATCACCTTGCCCTTGCCGTCCAGAACGCGCAGAGCGACGGTCTGGCTCGCCCCATCTCTCTTGACATCGCTGAGGGACGATTCTCCGCTCATCACCTGCGCCGCGATCCCGGTCTCTCGGGCCTCCTTTTCCTGAGGGGCCACCTTCAGAGTCAGGCGACTCGCGTGCGGAATTCCCATCGCGGGAGCTGTGCGAGGTCTGCTGCCGGTGTCACATCCGGTCCACAGCCAGTAGCTCCACTCCACGCCGGCCTCGTCGCGGACGCAGAGCCCGATGTTGGCCTGGACGTACTGGGTACCGACCCATCGGCCCCTGGACTTCCACCCGTGGAAGGTGAGGTCCAGCTTAAGCCCATCCGCTCCGGCCGGCAGGTGCTCCTTCGGGACACTGAGGGCGATCTCCGGATACGCATACGTGTAGTGCGACTCGTAGGGTTCGTAGTCCCCAACCTCGGTGTTGGTCGGCTTGATAGGTGGCACGGCCGAGAGCATCTCGGGCGAGACCGATATTCGCAGCTCGTTCTCCCAGATAAGCCCATAGAGGGTGTACTCCGAGGAGACTTGGATCCGGAAGTAGGAGGACTGGCTCGCCGCAACCGCCTCGACGGGGATACCCAGTGAGAAAGACAGGACGCCTATGACGAGTAAGGCGACCCACAGCCGATTACCGCGCGGAAGCGAGATCATGGACTCTGTCCTTGCGCCCGATGTTGGTTATCTACTTAGACGCACAAGCCGGGCGATTAGTTCCGAGTGGTTTCATTGCCGGTCCGACATGCACGTAGTACTGTCTGAATTCGCGGCCCGGGTCCAGGTGCGGCGCCCTCAGCCGAGCAGTTTCTGCAGCCTGGATCGGAGTGCTGCGGGCCGGGCCGTCTGCACGACGACCTCCTCGCAGCCGTTGAAGGCGGCGAATGAGCGCAGTGCCGCGGCAAGCCGCGGCAGCAGCACGTCATAGTGGCTGAACTCCGGCTCGAACAGGACGCTGCGGAGCAGCAGCGCCTTGCGCTTTCTGTCAGCCTTGGGGTCGATTCGCCCGACGAAGCGGTCTCCCCAGAGCAGGGGCAGACAGAAGTATCCGTAGCGACGCTTGGGCGCAGGGAAGTAGCACTCGAGCTTGCAGTCGAACTCGAACAAGGCACGCAGGCGCCGCCGGTCGATGACAAGGCTGTCGAAGGGAGAGAGGATGCGGACCTCTCGCAGACGTCTCCGCGTCTTGAGGGCGGCCTCGAGCGCCTCCGTCCACGCGTATTGAGGCTGCACGTCGAGCCCAACGACTCGCACCGGTATGATCTCTCCCGACCTGACGAAGTCCTCCAGTGCCCCGAGTATTGCAGCACCATCCACGAGTCTTCCCCACCCCGATTGGCCTGCCGAGACGATGCCGTGTGAGCTGACGGCCCGTTGCACGGCGAAGTCCGCGAGCTCCTCCGAGGACGGCATCGCCGTGCGAACCGACGCCGGCAGGACGCGCTCAGTGAGGTCGTAGACTCGCTGGAAGTTCTTCCTCTCAGCCACCATGAGCTCGCCCGTTGAGAAGAGTGTCTCGAGCGCCTGCTTCGCCGGCTTCCAGTCCCACCAGGACCCGCGCTTGCGTCCCTCGGGGGCAGAGAAGTCTGCCGATGTGAGAGGGCCTTCGCGGCGAATGCGGTCGACGACATGCTCGGCGAGCTTGCCGTTTGCGTTCAGCCACTCACGCACTCTCTCCGAATCGGTGTATGCCCGCATCCGCGGCAGGTAGTAACGGTAGTCGTCGATGGGAAGATAGGAGGCCCCGTGACACCAGTACTCGAAGACACGACGGTCGCTCCCCTGGAGTTCGTGCAGCATGTCGGGATCGTAGTCCGGCTGTCGGCTCCAGAGGGTGTGGTGATGAGCGCGCTCGACCACGGAGATCGTGTCGATCTGCACGTAGCCCAGGCGCTCGACGCACCGGGCCGCGCCCTCCTTCCCGGCAGGCAGCCCCCAGCCGCCATCCAATCCCTGCGCACGGATGGCCGCTCGCCTGGCGGTGGCGAGGGAGATCCTGCGCGGCCCCCTGTCGCTAGCGGGCATCCAGTTCGACCCCCTCGGCGGCGAGGCGTGCCATCGCTTCGGCGCGCTCCTCGTCAGTCATAGCCTCGAGCAGCTCGAAGAAGACCTGTATCCAGTCGCGAGTCCAGTACTGGTTCCCACCGCGCAGACGGGGCCCGCTCGGGTCCGGCAGGATCGAGAACTCTAGGCTAGCAAGCTCTCTTGCCATTCGCATCACTTCGCCGTAGCGACCGTGCGTGAACGTGGTGATCACCTTGTATCGATCGTGCCATCGTCGCAGGTAGGCGGCCATGCGCTCGGCGAGGATAGGACGAGCGAGGTGGTAGTCCTGCGGCGACATGTGCTTGACGCCGCCGCCGCGCTCGTCCGCCGGATACGTAGTTTCCAGCTCGTACGGAACAGGTCCGATGAAACTGCTCAGCACGACCACGTGGCACCGGCAGTCCTCGAAGTCGGCCTTCGGGTCCTTGCCGGTGGCCAGGCGGACGGCCTTCCGCATTGAGCCGTGACTGGGCGACTTGGAGAAGGGCCGGCTCACCGAGCACTGGAAGACGACGAGCATGTCCTTGTCCGGCGGCGGCTCGTACTCGTTGATGATGTACTCGTGGAAGTCGAGGACGGCCTTGCTGGTGAGGTGGATATCCTCCTTCCGCTGTTCCTCCGTTCGCACGACGCGGCGCATGCCGGCAGCGGCAGCCGCGCGGACGCGCCTGCGAAGCCGGTACACCATCTCGTCGCGGACGAGCCGGAAGCCCTGGCCCGTGAAGACCTGCAACGCGTCGTCCTGCCGCCACACAGGGCGCGCGTCTACCCGAGCGACGCGGACTGCCTCCCATGCGCCCCAGCGAACCGCGTACTCGAGCAATGCCTTCGCCACTTCCTCCAGCAGTTTCACTCGTCTCCGAGAAGAGGCATCCGCATGGACCAGGCGGAGGTCGCGCACCCGCAGGAAGCGACCCTCCCCCGGATGCCTGTCCACGACGGCGAGCAGTTCTCCTCGACGGAGAACCAGATAGCGGGTCGCCAGGGCACGGTCGATGGAGGCCGCAGACTTCACGACGCTCAGATGAATGGCCGCGGGATCGAGGCTGTTGATCATGACGGCAGGGCCCGAGCGGCCCGGCTTCTCCGCGCGCAGTCGTTCCAGGGCCTCTGGGAGGGCGAACTGGTCTCCCGACAGCTCCCTCACGAAGAAGCCCCGGAGCAACTGCCCCCGGAGGAACAGCTCTCGCAGGCCGCGGGCGAGATCTCGTGTAGACATGCCCGACTTGGCCAGGAGCACCTCGCGTGCCGCTACGCCGTATCGCTGCATCAGGGCGAGGACCCGGGCCCGACACCGTCTGCCCACGCTCGCGTCATCGACCGCGGGATCAGCGGCCTCGTGCACCGCATACCAGCGCCCGCGATCGGCATGCAGACCTGCTCGTCGCAGGGCCGCAACGGCCGTCCTCTCCTCGCCAGGTCGGGCTCGTCCTGCGTCATCTCCCGCGACGGAGAGCAATGGCCGCACGGACTGCGGAGTGCTGGTCCAGCGGCAGCGGGAGATCGATGAGTAGTCTGTGTTCGAGGCCAGGCCTCTGCTGAAGAGACGCCAGAGGATGATCTCCGTCGTGTCGGCAGGGAGGCCAGCGGCCGACGCGAGGTCGGTCAGGAATCCGCCTCCGCCTTCTCTCAGGTAGTGGAGGAGGCGGAGTTCCTCGGAGGAGCACGTCTCCGTCGCCGACACCCCGATCAGATCACGCGCGCGCTCACGCGGCACGAAGGTCAGCCCGGCGAGCACTGGGCGGGGGCCGGCCCCGCCCACGTCAAGCTGGCCCATGAGCATCTCCCCCGCCGACACAGCATTGGCGAGAAGTGACGCCGCGTCTTCGTGCGTGCGAGCGCCGAGCACCTCGCGTTCCCAGATGGTCGGGTAGGCTCGATGGCCGGCCAGCTGTTGCAGTATGACTTCGGGTGACACCGGACTCCGGGCACGGGGAGAATGGCGGACGTGCTGCCACCGGAGGAGGAAGTGAGCGTATTGGCTGAGGTCCACCGGCTCGACCTCTCGGCGGAGCGCCGCCAGGGCCATGCGGTGGAGTTCCTCCAGGTTGGCACGGGTACACACCTGCGGCGCGGACCGGCCGGCGACGAAGTCCCCCTGCTGAAGCTCCCCCGTCTCGAGCAGTGGGCGCAGAAGCGAAAGCGTGCTCCTCTCTGTCAGACCGTATCTCGAGGCGAGGTCGGCGATGGATACTGGCCCCGAAGACCGGAGCGCCCTCATGACCACCTGCCTCCTCGCCGCAACACGGCCTGGCTTCCTCGCCTGTTGGCCCAGGGCTGGGTGCTTGGGAGCCGCCTTGGTGTCGGCAAGTATGCCTTCGCCGAAGGCGCGGACATAGCTGGGCACGTCCTCGGCCGCGATCCATCGTCGCGGCTCCTCGGCCTTTGGTAACGCCATCGCGACCGCTCGGCCCCGCGCCGACATTTCGCGCAGCCAACTCCGCCATCCGTCGGGCGCGCGGTTGCCGATGAACAGGTCGCTGCCGGGCTCCTCGGACAGCTCTCCGCAGCGCCGCATCAGTCGCAGCAGCTCGTCGCCGTCTCGAGCGCGAGAGCGACCGTGTGTTCCCTGCCGTCGGGCCTCGAACTCCTTGACGACCCTGGGGCTGAGCAGCCCTCGAATGCTCTCCTCATCGAGGATCTGCTGCAGGATCTCCCGGTGGAGCGAGAGGAGTTCGGCCCGTCGCTCCCGCCGCGCGGCCTCCCCAATGGGTCCAAACTGCCCGGCCAGGAGCAGTTCGTGACCGAAGGGACTGGGCACCTGTGTCTCCGAGCATATGAGTCTCAGCCGGCCCGATTCCAGTCCGCCCAGCACCTCGCGCAGGCCGTCCAGGTCGAGGTGGTCCTCCAGACACTCCCTCACAGTCTCGGCGATCAGGGGAAAACGATGGAAGCCTCCCACCTCGCGCTCCAGCCCGCGGGCCGCCGCCTCTTGCTGCCAGACAGGTCGCCGCTGCCCCCGGACCATGCGGGAGACGGCCAGGGCGCGCACGGCGACGTGCCGGAACCGGATGGTGAACAGCGCTGACGCCCTGACGTACGACTCCACCCACCGCCGCAAACTGGCGGCGGTGATGGAGGATATTATCTCCTCTGCGGAGACCGTACAATCCCGAGGCAGGTGCAGGGCGAAGGCGTCGTCGTCATAGGTGGCCTGGACCTCGAGGTCCATCTCCCTCCTCGCTGCTTCAGCGAGGGCCTCGGCCCAGGCCTCGTTCACGGCTGCGCCGTGGGGCGAGTGGCACACGAGCTGGCGGTGACCCAGGGGGCTGCGGGAGTCCTCAACAACAATGTTGTCCGCGCCCGGCCACGTGTCGAGAGAGTGTGCCTCTTCCACGAAGTACTCGATGACCTGCTGCGCGCCGGATTCATCAAGCTGGCACCCTCGCGTCAGCCAGCCGCGGAGCGCTGCAGGCCGCTGGAAGAGCCTGCCAAACACGGCCGAACGGAAGGCCGCGACGCGCCTCCCAAGGTGGTACGACCGCGGAATGTAGTCCGGACCGGACCACCGCGGGATGGTCGGGCTGCGTCCGCGCCCGTCCCGAACGTAGACGCGGTTGCGGTCTACCCGGAGGAACTCCCAGGTCCGCGTTCCGAGTACGAACACCCGGCCGGGGCCGAGGCGCTGGACGAATCGCTCGTCGAGTGTGCCGAGCTTCTTGCCGTAGTCCTCGGCGTGGACGGCGTACTCCGCGTACTCCGGGATCGTGCCCACGTTCTGTCGGACTACGCCGGCCGCACCTCGAGTCGGCGAAACCGGGCCGTCGCTCTCATCCCAATGAACGCGCGCGGGGGCCTCGAAGAGCTCCTGATCCTCGAACCGGCCGGAGAGCTGCCGAAGCACTGCCGCGAAGTCGTCATCGTCGAGCTGATGCAAGTTGTACGCGCGGCGGAGCACCCGGAGGATGTGGGCGGGCGAGTCAGTCTCGACCGCAGCCATCGCCGCGGCCTGCTGCGCGGCGACGTCGAGGCAGTTGCAGGGGATGCGGACTGGATCGAGGCGGCCGCTCAGCATCTCGCGCGCGATCACAGCCATCTCGACGAGATCGTCTCGACTGGTCGCGAAGAGCCGGCCTTTGCTGGTCAGCCCAAGGAGGTGGCCCGCGCGCCCAACTCGCTGGAGGCCGGCAGCGACGCTCTTCGGGCTCTCGACCTGGCACACGAGGTCGAGGTGGCCGATGTCGATGCCGAGCTCCAGAGAGGAAGTGGCGACGATGGCGCGGAGCCCACCTCCCTTGAGTCGCTCCTCCATCTCGAGGCGCAGAGCGCGCGACATGCTGCCGTGGTGAGCGCCAATACGCACCTCCGTCGCGCGTTCTTCTGCCAGCATGTTGAGCTTCGCGGCGACTCGCTCCGTCAAGTGCCTCGTGTTACAGAAGATCAGTGTGGTGCGATGGCTCAGGACAAGATCGAGAAGCTGTTCGTGGATGGCCTGCCAGATCTCCTCCGGCTTCGCCTCCGCGAGGTTGGGGACCGGCGCGATCACCCGTAGGTCGATGTTCCGCCGCACGCCGAGGTCCACGATGGTGCAGTCGCGCGTCTCACCCTCATCGTCTGATCCCACAAGAAAGCGAGCAATCTCCTTCACGGGTGACTGTGTCGCGGAGAGGCCGATGCGCACCAGCGGAGAGGCCTGAGTGCCTGGCCTGGCCTGCGCTGCCCCCTCCTGTCTGAGCAACTCCTCCAGGCGTTCGAGCGTCACCGCGAGGTGCGCGCCGCGCTTGTCCCCGCAGAGGTAGTGGATCTCGTCAACAATCACATAGCGGACGCTGGCGAGATGGTCTCGGAACGAACTGGTCAACAGCAGATACAGCGACTCCGGGGTGGTGATCACTATCTGCGGGGGATGGCGCAGCATCCGCTGTCGATCCTGCACCAGCGTGTCCCCCGTGCGCACCCCGACCCGGA
>JALGXW010000088.1 GCA_029821875.1 Candidatus Hebobacterum abditum
ATATGAGGGAGCAGGGCTTCGCGGGGGGGCGGATGGCTGGGGGCGTCGCACAGGCGCGTTTGCGCCACTGCCATTATCCGATCACGTGCATCGCCGACTATTGGCCGTATCACACAGACAGTCGCCATGCAGGACAGTCCTCCTCAGCGGATCCCCCCAGAAGCGGCCGTCGCAAGCCGCAGGCTCCACAGTACGCGACCCACCTCACGCCGAAAGCTGGACTTCGGCGGACCCGCGGCAAAGTCCTCGTTCGGCGCCGCACCGTCAGGTGACAGGGCCCCCCGCCCTCAGTACCTGCTCCTCACAGTCGTCTCACACATGGGCAGGGCAAGTTGAAGATCGGCCGACCGTGGTCGGCCGATCGTTGTCACTCGGTCGATCTGGCTGCGATTGTGGTGAGGGTCGGCCCTCAGAGCTGGGCCCAGGCCTGTAGGAGGGCACGCTTCGCGTTCGCGACAACGAGTTCCGGCTGTTCGCCCTCGGCGGGCCGCACTTCGAAGCTGACCACGGGCATCGTCGTGGGAGTATTCCGTTTGAAGTAGCCCGCGTACACGAGTGCCTCGAGAAACCGTCGCACTTCCTCGACTCCAACGGCGCTCCCTGGGATCCCGAACCTCGGGTGCTTATCGCCGTAGGCCGGCGCGCTGGCGTCGCCGATGACGCAGTTCCCGATGTGAACGTGAATGAGGTGATCGACGGCCGTTAGGGCCGCTTCGTCAATGCGCTCGTCGAGCTGTGGAAGGTGACTGAGGTCGATGGTGAGGCCGAAGTTGCTGCACTCACTCCACACCGTCTCCGCGATCTCAGCCGCCTCCTTTGTCGGTCCGACGAGCTGGCGCTTGTCCACGTCCCGGTCGAAGTTCTCCAGGGAGATCGATAGCATGCTCTGCTCGGCCCGCTCCTGCGCGTAGTGGCAGACTTGCTTCAGGGAGTCAGTGAGCGCCTCGACGGCGCGGGGGCGTGCCGCCTCTCCCGGATCGGGGCCGCTCATGACCACCATAAGCGCGGCGCCCAGCTCGTAGGCCTGGTCAACGAGTTGCTTGGTGCCATCGACGGCCTGCTTGCGCTTCGCGTCATCGAGATCACACAGGCTCAAGTCCTGCTGTATGAGCGCCGGTTGCGCGGCGAAGACCACCTCCAGGCCGGACGTGGCCAGCAGGGCGGCGGCCTGGGAGCGCACCTTCGGGTCCTTGATCCAGCTCACCTCGACCGCGGAGAAGAAGGTGTCCTTCGCTATCTGGGAAAGCGTCTCCACCACGGGGCCCTCTCCGCCCAGACACTCGGGGAAGGCCATCGCATGGACTATGCCAACTCGGCAGTAGGCTTCTAGCGGATCTTGCATGGTTCCTCACTCATTTGGCCTGGGCTGCGACCCAGGCGTGGTTCGGGTCCTCGTACGGGTGCATCACCCGCTCCTCTCCGGCGAGAACCCATAGGTAGTACAGCTCGTAGCCGGGTGCGGCCGCGACAGGATGATAGCCCTGGGAAATGGCGACCGCGTCTCCGTCTTGAATCGCGTAGGTCTCGTCGAACCCGTCCCCATAGACACGCTGAACGCCGAATCCTTGTTTCGGCCTTACCCGGTAGTAGTACACCTCTTCCAGTTTCGACTCCTCCGGAGGTCGATGGGAGTCGTGCTTGTGCGGCGGGAAACTGGACCACCGTCCCGGTGGATTCAGGGTCTCGCCGACGAGCAGTCGCTGAGCTGGGAAGCTGTCCGCGCCGGCGATGTTGCGTACTGTGCGCTGGAACGAGTGCTGACCGACCTCTCTACCCGCGACGTCTTCGGGCCCGATCACCGTCGGCGCCGGTCCCCGTTTGGCCAGCCCCGTACACACAGCCACTGAAACAGCACCGCGGCCGACAATGCGGCACTCGCTCCCTGGCGGCAGGTAGACCGAAACCGGGGGTCCGTCGAAAACGTCTTCGCGCTGGCCCAAACCGTCCCACGTCGAGCCCCCAGAGGCAACATCGCATCGTCCTCCCAGAATCACGACCACCGCTTCTCGGCCCTCGAACCTCGTCTCCCACGCCGCGCCGTCGCCGAGAGACAGCACGGCCAATCCGATGTACTTCAAGGCGTGCTGATCAGGCGCGACGAGGTCGGTGTAGCCGCCTTGCCCCACCTTGCCCCGGATGAGGGTCATGGGCCATGTCCTTGGTGAACTCCCGGTATCTTAGCAGGTAGCAGAAACGGGTGTCAACGCGAGGACGGTCTGTGGAATCGAGGGCGAACTCGCAGCTTCGATGCCTCCGGTGGTATAATCCACTACCGCTCTGGGGATACTCGCTGCATGAACTCATCTCAGACTGACGCCGTCCCGGGACCTCGTGTGCCCCTCTGGAACGTTCGCACAACGCTGGTCTTCGCCTGTAATCTGCTGGGGGACAGCCTTTGCCAACTGCCGGCCATACGCGCTGCCAAGATGACATATTCGGACAGCCGCCTG
>JALGXW010000037.1 GCA_029821875.1 Candidatus Hebobacterum abditum
GCTGGTAGCGGGGGCAGGATTCGAACCTGCGACCTCCGGGTTATGAGCCCGACGAGCTACCTGACTGCTCTACCCCGCGTCGTGGTTGTAGTATAGCACAGACCTGAGTTGCTGTAAACCCCCGGGCCGAGCCCCCCAGCCACCGCGGAGGAGTCCCACCCACAGCGGCGCAGGCGGCGGCGTCTACTCCTCCAATCGCTCGATCTGTGCCGTGAACGCGCGGTCCGACCGCCAGGCCCTTATCACGACCGCATCGCCTCTCTTCAGCTGACCGACGACGCTCTCGTAACTTGCCACATCGGTGATCGGCTGCCGGTTGACCTTGAAGATGACGTCCCCTGGTTCGATGCCAGCCCGCGCCCCCTGACCCCCAGGGTCGACCGAGCGGACGAGCACACCACCGGCTACGCCCATCTCGCTTGCGCGAGCCGCAGGAAGCGTCTCGATGGTCAGACCGAGCTTCCCACCCTTGGCTCTCTTCGGTTTGCTCTCAGCCGTCTCCAGGGAGAGGGCCTCGATCGTCACCTCCAGGTCCAGCGCCTCGCCGTCGCGGAGGACGGTCAGGCCCACAGTTGTGCCAGGCTTCGTGCGCAAGACGGCGTTCACGAACTGGTCAACCGATAGCATGCTCTCCCCGCGGTAGCGAAGGATCACGTCTTCTGCCTGCAGGCCGCCGCGCGAGGCCGGGGTGTCGGGGACCACCTCCTCAACGAACACGCCGTGCTCGGCATCGTATACAGACTTGAGAGCGGGGGTAAGTGCATCAACGTGGACGCCGAGCTGTCCTCTGACGACCGGCTCGCCGCCCTTGAGCGCTTCGATGACCGACTTCGTATTCTCGTTGATCGGCACCGCGAATCCGACTCCGATGTTCCCGGAGATCGGGGTCGTGAAGATGGCTTGGTTGATGCCAATCACCTCTGCCCTGATATTGACCAGCGGGCCGCCGCTGCTGCCTGGGTTGATGGGCGCGTCGGTCTGGATGAGGTCACGGTAGGGCCTGCCAGGGATGTTAGATCTGAGCTGGCGGTCCTTTGCACTGATGACACCGACGGTGACGGTCGGCTCGAACCGCTGCGCGGTGTCGAAGAGGCCGCCGACGGTTCCGCTGGTACGGGAGTGGGCGGCACCAAAGGGATAGCCGATGGCCATCACCCATGAGCCCACCCTGGAGACTTCAGCGTTCCCCAACTTCGCAGCCTTGAGCTTCCGGTCCGCCTCGATCTTGATTACGGCCAGATCGCTCAGCACGTCGGTGCCAACGACCTCGGCCTGGTGGGCCTCGCCGTCGGAGAAGTGCACCTTCACCTTGTCGGCCGACCCGACGACATGGTTGTTGGTCAGGATGTAGCCCTCGGGGTCGATCACGACTCCCGAGCCTTGACCCAACTCGGGGCCGCGAGGTGGCGACTGCGGCCTGTCGGGGCCCGGGAATGGAAATCCTGGGCCGAAGAAATCGCGAAACCGCTCAGGCACATCGAACTCGCGCCCCTCGGTGATGGCATCATGGTCGCGCGCCTTCTGCTCGACTTCGATGAAGACGACGGTAGGCTTGACTTCCGCCGCCATCCAATTGAGGCCGGCCTGGATTGCCTCGAGTGTCCTCAGGTCAGCGGGCGGCGCGGCCTCGGCCGTGTTGTGCGAGGGGCGATCGGTCCACGTCGCCGCCGCGATGCCGATCGCCAATATGACGAGAAAGCCAACAGGCCAAGCAAGCTTGGCATACCTTCTCCCAGAGTTGGACTTGTTGGCGTACATATCGTGCCTCCTGCGAATGATTGCGCGCACTCCCTGTGGTACTTCGGGGGCTCCAGGCATCCCCCCTGTCGCTCATGTCGGACAGGCTGGGGCGATCACTGGCTGGGGCCCCCAGCGTGCGCCTTGCCGAGCCTAGTCGTCGTCGGTCTCCGAGTTCCTGGCGAGCATCTGGATGAGGTCCTCGACCTCCTCCTGCGCCCGCTCGGCGCTGCGCGAGATGGCCCGCTTTGCCGACTCCAGCTGGTCGACCAGGCGCTGACGTTGGCTCTCCGTCATGTGCCCTGCGTCCTCCAGCATCGAGCGGAGGCGTTCGAGCGCCGCCTCTGCACGCTCCATCTCGCCTCGACCAATCGCCTCGGCCGCGTCGCGGGCACACTCCAGCATCGACGTGAGGTTGGGATCCCGGGCCGGACCCGTTTCCCGAGTCAGCTCGGCCAGGTCCGCCCGAATGAGCCGGATCTGCCATATAGCATACCCATTCGCGGCGATCAATGCCGCAAACAGCAGGAACAACAGACAGCCCCTCATATACCTCCCCTTGCCGACCACTCGCCGTTCGGCCGCGGCTACTCGCACCACGCCACGAGCCCGAGGGCGAGTGACTCAAGCGCGATGTCGATGTTGGCGTTGCGCTGGATGGCGTGCTTTGTCTCCAAGATGCTCTCGACAGCGCACTCGGTTCGGCTCGCCAACTGCGGCCGGTACTGCTGCTTCAGAGCCTGTTTGTAATCGGGATTGAGCAGCGGACCGTCCTGACCGATGGCCAGAAGATCGCGGTACCATGATACCATGATGTCGAGACACCAGGGAAGCTCTTCCCGTAGCGCCCGATCCCCGACGGGGGACTCCTCTTGAGCGTCATTGCGCGCTTTGAGGGCGTTCTCCTCCACTTCAGCCGAGTTCCGGATACGGGCCAGCTCCGCGGCCTGAGACTTGATGTCCTCTGCAAGCCGCAGGCTGTCCGGCGCTCCGTGCCCGCTTATTGCCGCGCACAGCGTGAGCAGGGCGTCCCTCGCCCTCAGCACCTCTGTGCGCTTTGCCGCATTGACGGCCCACGCGACGCGGCCGCCCGAGA
Source organism: Candidatus Hebobacterum abditum (assembly GCA_029821875.1). Classification (GTDB taxonomy): domain Bacteria; phylum Armatimonadota; class Hebobacteria; order Hebobacterales; family Hebobacteraceae; genus Hebobacterum; species Hebobacterum abditum. The sequence continues at coordinate 2,834 of JALGXW010000037.1, forward strand.
GCCGCGCGAGCGAAGCCGAGGCTTCGGGCGCCACGTCGAGCCCGATGAGGTGTTGCTCGATGTCGGCGCTGCCTGCAAGCTGGAAGACGACTTCCTGGCACCGAGAGAGCACTGTGGGCAGGAGGGCGGAAGGCTGTGATGTGACCAGGGTGAGCACCACGTGCGGTGGCGGCTCTTCGAGAACCTTGAGCAGAGCATTTGCGGCTTCGGCAGTCATGCGGTCGGCTGGATCGACGGTATAGACCTTGTGTCTGCCGATTGCAGGCTTGAGGTAAGCGTCCTGAAGGAGCGGGAGCGGAGTCTGTCGCGGCTTCCGCGAGTTTTGGCGGATCTGGTCTATGCTGATCTCGGTGCGCCGTCCGGCCTCCGCATCGCTGGCAATCCCGACGACTCGCATGTCTGGGTGGCTGCCGCTGGCACCAAGCTGGCACGATCGACAGACGCCGCAGGGAAGTTCGCCCTCCGCCCCCTCGCAGTTAAGGGCCTGAGCGAACAACGCGGCTGCGGTTGACTTGCCTACGAACTCGGGACCGGAGAAGAGATATGCGTGGGCGACGCGGTCGCGGCGCAGCGCGTTGCGCAGGATGGAAACCGCTCTCGCTTGTCCGACAAGGTCTTCGAGCCTCAAGTGCCACGCGCCCCGTCAGAGCTTCTCCGCTCGCTCGACGTTCAGCACGAAGACCGTCGCGCCACCGACCTGGACCTTGACCGGGTTTGGGATGCAGGTTCCGATGGGCTCGATCGTCGGCGGGAAGACGTTGACGAGCTGCTCGCGGGTCTTGGAGTGGGTCCCGATGACCTCGATGACGTCGTCGACCTGGTCTTCATCCACCCCAATCAAGAAGGTCACATTCCCCTCCCGGAGGAGCCCGCCCGTAGTCGCAATGTTGGTGAACTTGTAGCCCTTCTCGAGCAGCGCGTCCGTCACCTTCCGTTGGTCCTTATCCTGGACGACCGCGATGACGAGCTTCATGATCCCTTCCTCTTCCTCGCTGCAGACGGCAGCCGTCTCTCCAGCAAGTCCCGGACCACCGCGACAATCTGTTCGTGGACCGCCTCGACCTCCCCCATTGCATCGACCAAGCGCACCCGCTCCGGCTCGGCCTCGGCCAGCTGGTGGAAGCCCTTGGCCACGCGTTCCAGGAACTCGGCTCCCTCTGATTCTAGCCTATCCAAGCGTGCCGCGTCCAGTCGCGCCTTGGCCGGAGGCATGTCGAGCACGAGGGTGAGGTCCGGGGCCAGCCCTCCCGTGGCTATTGCGCTGAGGCTCCGGAGAAGCGCGACCTCCATGCCCCGACCGAATCCCTGGTAGGCCAGCGTCGAGTCGGCATGGCGCTCGCACACGACAATCCGGCCCTCCGCCAGGGCGGGTCGGAGCACCTCGGCCACGTGGAGCGCACGGTCAGAGAGATAGAGAAAGAGCTCCGCCTCCGGCGTGATGGCGTTCGCGGGCGCAAGGAGAATCTCGCGCAGGCGGGCCCCCACCTTAGTGCCGCCCGGCTCGCGCGTGGCCGTCACGGGATGGCCTTGCTCTCGGAGCCACTCCACGAGCCGACCAGCCTGTGTGGTCTTCCCAGACCCGTCGATGCCCTCAATGGTTATGAAGGATCCTCGCACCGCTACCATCCCATCGAAATCTGGGTGTCCGAGTTGTCAGCCACCGCCTTGCCGTAGCGGCCCCCGCCACCGGCCAGGAGAGGCAGGACCCCCTCTCGCGCTTGGACGATCAGGTCGGCCAGCTTCTTGCCCACGACGAGCTCCAGTTCGCCGCGATCCGTGTCATGGAGGACGCTCATCTCTGTGCCAAAGCGGTTGAGGAGTCTCCCCAGCGACACCGCCCCGATGCCGGGGAGGAACTGCAGTGGAACCTGGTAGTTGTAGGGCGGTCTGTGTTCCGGCGGCCGCGGCTCGGGGTAATCCGCGATCTCGGCGATCCGGTCCAACACGCCCTTGACGATCCGCTCCTTGCTGCACAGAGGGCAGCAGAGGGCCGGCGGGTCGGCATGGGCTATCTGCTCACACTCAAGGCAGAACGTTCTGTGGTACTTGCCCAAACGCGGGTCAAGGCCGTAGTTGGCCGTCACCTTGCGGCCGCGCTCCCTTCGCAGGGCCCAGAGGACCTCCTGCAGACTGGCTTCCTCAAGCCAGAGAACGTTGTATTCGCGAGCGATCCTGGGAAGCGAATGGGCATCGGAATTCGAGAGGAGCGTCAGCTCCCGCAGCTCGGCGATCCGGTCGGCCAAGTGGCTGTCCGCGCTCAGCCCGAGCTCGAGGGCCGCGAGGTCCGCGACTCCGTCGTCGCCGAACATCTCGGACAGCCGCCGAACGCAGCTTCCATACGGGCTCCTGTGTGGCGTGAAGGCATGTGCCGGGACGAAGACGCCTCCGGCTGCGGCGGCCATCCGAAGCAGTTCACGGGCCGGCGCCCGGCAGCGCTGGGAGCTGAGGTCGAGGTTGGTCACCAGGCGCCGCAAGAACCCGACGAAGACCTCGAGCTGTTCGCGATTTGCGAAGTAGGACACATGATGGGAGGCGCTGCCGTCGTCCTCGGCCGTCTCCAGCTCACAGCCGAGGATGACGGTCGTGGCGCCGCGGTAGCGCAGGCCGCCGCCCGGGAGCTCCTCCATCTCGCCAGAGTCGACAAGAGCGTCTATGTCCTGCATCACGGCCTGCGAACCACAGTCGACGACACCCGCGATGTCGATGCCCTTCCGAGTGGCACATTCCTTCGCAATGTTCTCGAAGGTGAGATCGCGGGCGGCCGTGATCTTCACCGGCTTCCCGGAGCTGGCTCTGCCTATGTGGATGTGGAGATCGGCGTAGAACTTGCGCATCTCATCATCATGCAGCAGCCATCGGTCACTTTAGGCCAGCGCGCTCCGACATCCGCGTCGCGCCGAGGGCGCTCTGCACACGCTGTGCGACCTGCGCGAGCAGTTCGTCACGCTTCGGGCGCTCGTCATGACCACCCGGTATCACGATATCGGCCTCGCTCCTTGTGGGCTCGCAGAACTCCTCATGTCGGTAGCGCACCGAATCCAGGTAGAAGTCGCAGATCTCGTCGAGGTCATAGCCCCATGCCAGATTGCGTCTGATGCGACGGACTATGCGCTCGTCGGATGCAGCATCGACGAACAGCTTCAGGTCCATCAACTCCCGCAGCTCGGGATCGTGCAGCACCAGGATGCCTTCGACGATGATGACGGCCTGACCGCCATTGCGGGCGGCCGCTACGTCCTGCTTCAGACGCGAGAAGTCGAACGAGTCAGGATGGTTGTGATCGGGCCAGCTCCGCCCGCTCGCCGGCGCCTCGTAGCGGGGCAGCTCGTCAGACTTGCGGAAGTAGCGGTCCTGGTTGATGACATCGACAGGCAGCGGCTCAAGGAGCCCGCGCAGCTGCTCGGCCACGGCCGTCTTGCCGGCCGCGCTTCCCCCGCCGATCCCGATTACGAAAGCAAACATGCCAGTGCTCTCACCGTCCGGTATGACCGAACCCCCCCGCGCCGCGGCCCGTCGCCGCCAGCCCCTCACACAACTCGACTCTGGCTCGGACCACAGGAGCCACCACGAGCTGAGCGATGCGTTCTCCCCGCCTCACCTGGAACGGCTTCGACCCGTGGTTGATGAGGACAACGCACACCTCGCCGCGGTAGTCCGCGTCGATGGTGCCGGGAGCATTGACAACCGTGACGCCCACCTCTGCCGCCAGGCCGCTGCGAGGCCGGACCTGTCCCTCGTAGCCCGCCGGGAGCGCGATCCGTATCCCGGTCGGAATGAGAGCGAAGCCTCCCGGTGCGAGGTCAACCGGCTCGGGGACGGCCGCCCGGAGGTCCATTCCCGCTGCTTGCTCGCTCATATAGGCTGGTGGCGGCAGATCACGTGCCTCCTGAAGCTGCTCGACGCGTAGAACGATGTCAGCCAACTGTCTGTCGCTGTCCTCGAGGTTGGTGCCCTCTTCTCTGCCGTCGGCCGTGAGACCTCCCGGCCAGGCGCGGCCTGAGGGCGCGTTGGCACCGCGAAGGAGGCGATCAGGCGAGAAAGGCCGGCCCGGCTGGCAGGCTGAAGGGAAGAGAGATGGACGGCGCTCAGTGCACCCGCCGCGCGCCAACGTATCTTCGGTGGTAGTATCCCCTCTCAAGGGTGTCGACGCGAACGCGTCCCCTGCCGCTCGAAGCGTGGATGAACTTGCCCTCGTCGACGTAGAGACCAACATGCGAAATGCCTCGGCCGCTCGTGTTGAAGAACACAAGATCGCCGGGCTGGAGCTCCGTCCTGGAGACCCCCCGGCCGAGCTTGTATAGGGCCTTCGAGCTGTGCGGGGCCTCGATCCCGTGAGTGGCGAGGACGCGGGCCACCAGCCCCGAGCAGTCCATCCCACGGGTGGTCATCCCGCCCCAGCGGTAGCGCACACCGCGGTACTCCATGGCCGTCTGCACGAAGCTGTCTCCGTCGCCGTTGTCAGTAGGAGCCGTGCCCGGCACTTCCAGGCGCAGGCCGATGGGGAGAACTGCGTCCACGTCCAGCCCGTTCATGTCGGCCAGGGCCCGCGCCGTCGTGCCGTACGGGCGCGCTATCGTCCACAGGCAGTCGCCCTTCTGGACGACGTAGAAGCGCGGTGTCGTCTCGTCTCCAGCGGCAGGTGGTATCTTGAGCCGGAGACCTATTGGCAGCACCGACTCAGCGTCGAGCCCATTGCCCTGAGCCAGCGCGCGCACCGATACGCCATGTCTCCGCGCCACAGCCCAGAGAGAATCCCCTGCCTGGACCACATAGGTGGCGTCGCCATCTGCCTGCACTGATGGGACCGCCGCTGCAGACGCAGGAGATTGCTCGCGCCCGTCGGCCGACTCGGCATACGGCTCGCCGACCGCGACCGGCGTGTCAGCGGCCGCTATCCACCGGCCGGCAGGCAGTAGCATGGTGAGACAAACAATGAGTGCTACGATCTCTCGTCTCAGCAAGAATCCGCCTCTGGGTCAGATCCAGACCCAAATGTATCATTCCGTACTGTGGGCCGTCGCCCCAGAACCTCCCGCGCTCAGGCGCTACGCCCACGCCAGGCCCCGCTCCCGCCCCCGCGAGAGACAGGAAAGGCTACCAGAAATGGCACATCGCCGCAACCCATGACTTAAGGTCCGATCACCAAGCGAGCGACCGGCGCTGCCACAGCGATGCCGGCTTGCGGATAGATGCCGAGACCCACAACGGCCGCCAGTAGCAGGACGACCCAGAAGACGCGCAGACTGCGCAGGGCAGGCGGCTGGTACAGGCTCGCGGCGAAGAAGGCTGCCACCAGCGCAGCTAGGCTGCCGGCCATAGCGGCCACGACGGCCCAGCCCCACCCCGCCGATAGGAGAGCCCGGTAGATAAGCAGCTTCGCATGGAAGCCCACCGCCGGTGGGAGGCCCACGAGGCTCAGCCACGCGACGAGGAACCCGGCTGAGGCCACTCGCGCACGCGGGGGGTCCTCCTCACCTGCCGCGCCAAGGCTCGCAGCGCCGAGAGCAGCGGCGAGCAGAACCGCGAGCAGCTGCAGGAGGGCCGCCGTCAGCCCCGCGCTCCCGGGCTCTCGGACCGCGGCAGCCAATCCCAGCAGCGAATAGGCGAAGCCAGCTATGACGACCCATGTGAATGCGCTCGAGGCCGCCGCAGCGGCCTCGGCGCCCCGCCCTGTTCCCCCTGCTCGGCGCGGCCGCACGGCCCACGCGGTGGCCCCGAGTAGAAGGAACAGGCCTCCGAGGAGGAGTGCCACGGCCATTGCGCCCTCGATCGTCGAGCCCCCGCTCATGGCCCCGCCGCCGACCCGGCGGGCGATACCATGAGGATTCCGCGCAGGACAGCCTCCGCCCAACCCGCAGTTGATGTCTGGCTGAGGCCCAGAGCCAGGAGGGCGACACTTGCCAGCGAGACGCTGAGGACAAGCCAGGGGGAGCCCCAGCGCGCGGCTGGGGACGGGCCGGGTCGTGTGAGCGCCCGCCTCACCGCCACGTCCAGCACGGCCAGCGCAATCAGCAGATCGGCCGCCACGATGGCAACTGAGAACCACAGGCGACCGTCGGCCGCCAGGCTCGTGACCAGCAGCCGCTGCACATAATGTCCCGGCAGGAGCGGGACCCCGGCCAACGACAACCCGCCCAGCAGGAGCGCCATCAGGGCCAGGGGTGCCCTGCGCGCGACCCCAGAGAGGTCCACCACTTTGTCGGTGCCGAACCGCGCTCTCACGACGCCTGCTCCGCTCCAAACCGCTGCGAGCGCGAGCGGGGCAGCGATCAGGTGCACGAGGGCAGCCTGGGTCAGCGCCGGCGATGCAGCAGGAGTCGATATCCCGCCGAGGGCAATGAGAAGGTGCCCTGACTGAGCGACCGTCAGCCACGCGGCCAGCTGCCGAAGCGTCGGGGCCATCCACGCGCGAACAGCGCCCCACCACAAGCTCGCCACACCCAGCACCAGCGCGATGACGCCAAGGCCCGGCACCGGTTGCGTTAGCACTGCTCCCGGCAATATCCTCAGCAGAGCCGCGCCGCCGACGATCGGGAGGAGGAGGCAAGCAGCCGCGCCCTGGAACGGAACGGAGCCCGCGACGCTGTTCAGCCATCCATGGCCCGGAACGGACGCGATCCTGGGCGCCAGGCCAAGCAGCACGAGCAGCGCCATCACCTGCAAGCCGGCCGGACTGGCCGAAAGGAGTAGGAGGGGCAGAGCAGGAATGGCGCTGTCGCCGGCTGTTCGCCAGATCAGCAAAGCGCCTCCCAGGAAGAAAAGGCCGCCGACATAGGCCGTGGCGAGCAACTCGTTCGCCGCGCGGCGGCTGTCAATCGAGGCAAGGAGCCACAGGCAAACGAGCGTCGCCTCAAGGAAGAAGAAGAGGAGGACGATGTCAGCGCTTAGACACACGCCCAGCGCACACCCCTGAGCGCAGAGCAGCAAGGCGGCCCGGTGATGGGGCTGTGATAGGTTCGGCACGCCGGCCAGGAAGGCGTGGAGAAGCAGGCCAACGGCTGAGATCAGGGCCGCCAAGGCCCCGGTGAGGAGGTCGGCCTGGAACCGCAGATGGTAGAAGTCGCGGGTCCACCAGTAGTCGACCGTTGCCGGACGACCGGAGGACATGTCGGCCAGCAGCGACCCTGCAAGGAGCAGACCCATCAGCGATGCGAGCACTCCGAGTAGAAACGGGCCTCTGCGAAGAGATTCTGCCTCCCGCTCAGAACGCACGTGTAGGCTCAGGCGGGGGAAGAGCTCGGCGCAGATGGCTGCAAAGAAGGGCAATAGGAGGAGCCAGTTAAGAACGACTGTGTCTGGGCGGATCAGGGCCATGCCCGACGGTCCTCGCAGTTTCTGTGCTCAGGTCGCAACTCGAATGGCGCCACCCGCGCGGCTAGAGGTCGTCGCGCACACCCTGCTCGGGGGCCTCAGACTCCGGCGGCATGACGAAGAACGCGCTCATCTGGTCGGCCAACACCAGGTCTCCATCACCGAGGACCTGCACCCTGACTGAGTGAACGCCTGGCTCGAGGTCGCGTGTATCCCACCGGTAGCCGTAGGGCGGGGAGTTCATGATGACTTCGGACTGTGAGTCGATCGTGAGAACCACAAACCTCGCGGGCGGCCCGACGTAGCTGGCCACGAGGTCAACGACCCCCGCAACGGTCGAGCCCGGTTCTGGGTACACCATCAGCCTCGGTTCGGCCTGCGGGGCCACAGGCTCGGCGGTGCCGTACAGAGGTAGGCTCGGCGGCGGGGCCGCGTCAACTGAAGGCTCCTCGCCCTCCCACTCCGAGTAGGGCTCCGCCGACTCCCGTTCGCTGCCGCGGTCCCAGGCCGGCTCTTCGTCCCACCGTGTCCCAGCGTACTCGGTCGGCTCGGCCTCCCCCAGCCATGAATAGGGAGGGGCGTACGCCGGAAGTATGATGGAGTCGTAGAGCTGGCCCTCCCAGTAGGCGTAGCTCACGCAGACCGCCAATCCGGCCAAGTAGTCGGCCGCCGAAAGCCGCTGGCCGTCCACCCAGACCGAAGTGGGGATGACCTGGACCCGGTCAACGAACCGCACGACGGCGGGGCACACTGCTAGGAACTGCTCGGTCGGTATCTCCCTGCCACTCGCCTCATCGCCGGGCGGTCCCACGACATCCTCGGGGTCCAAGGGAGGTGGACTCACCTCATCGGGAGCGATCGGCACCGTCTCGGGAAGAGCGCCCGTGAAGCGCCAGAGATGCGCGGTCCTGGCCAGCAAAGTGAAGACCTCTGCCGCCGACAAAGTCGTCAACTCGCCAGAGGAGCTCTGCGCTTGCGCATAGTCAGGTGCTGTGCCCGTCTCCGCGAGGTACTCGGCGACGAAGTCGGCCAGGTCGACAACTGCCTCCCCCCCCACAGCCCGAGCACCCGCCCTGGCTACGCTCCCCCAGGACTCAGGGAGTGCTTGAGTCTCTTCGGCAGCGCCCGCCTCAAGCTGCGCCACGCAGACAGATGGCAAGAGGCACAGGAGCACAGCTACGCCCAGCACTGTGGCACGGATCATCTCGGCTCACCCTCTGGGACCCAGGCCTGGATCAGGCGGCTGTTCCCCGTCTACGTACACGCGTGTGACGCGCCGGCCGATCACCGTCGGCACCTCATGGACAACCGTCCCGGCCCACTCAGCCAGCCTGTTCGCTGTAACGGCGGAGTTTCCCTGTCGGCCGAGCAGAACGACTTCATCGCCAACCTGTGCGCCCTCGGCCTCGGTCGCGTCGATCATCATGTGATCCATGCATACCACGCCGATGGCCGGACAGGGCTGGCCGCGCAGGAGCGCGTGAGCATGATTCGACGCACTGCGCGGGTAGCCGTCGGCGTAGCCGAGTGGAAGCACGCCGACAAGGGAATCACGCTCAGTCACGTAGGTGCATCCATAGGAGACAGGAGAACCCGCCGGCAGCCGATGGAGGTAGGAGAGGCGAGTCTTCCAGCTCATCGCAGGCCTCAGGTCCAGCGGCGCCAGGTCGGGCGCGTCCGGCTGGATCCCGTACACTAGAAGCCCGGCCCGCACCCCATCGAGAATCATCTCTGGGAACCGGAGCGCGGCCGCGCTGTTGGCCAGGTGGCGGACGCCGCACTGTGCCCCTGTCGCCGCGACATCGCTCACGGCCTTCATGAATCGCTCATGCTGAAGCCTCGTGTAGGCGGGGTCATCGGACTCCGCCGCCGCCAAGTGGGAGAAGATGCCCTCGAGCTGAACGCCGGGCTGGCTGGTCAGGAACTGCGCGAACTCGGCCGCGCTCTCCGGGCGCACCCCGAGCCTGCTCATCCCCGTATCCACTTTGAGGTGGACTCGTGCCGGCTTCTTCAGCCTCTCCGCTGCAGCGGAAAGCGCCTCCACCATCACTCGATCGGTCGCCGTCAGGATGATGTCCAGCCTGACCATCCATGCGGCCGCCCGGGGCTCTCCGGGCGCGAGCACCAACAAGGGAGCACGTATGCCCGCGTCCATCCGGAGCTCGGCCGCCTCGTTGAGGCAGGACACCGCCAGCCCGTCGGCGCCGGCCTCCAGGGCTGCGGTGGCAGCCTGCACGGCACCGTGGCCGTAGGCGTTGGCTTTCATGACCGCCCACAGGCGGCGCTGAGGGCCGAGGAACTGCTTGACGGCGCGGACGTTGTGGCGGAGCGCCGCGAGGTCGATCTCCGCCCAGGAGTGCGACGAGGGCCGGCGAAGTGCTGGCTCTTCTGTGGCTTGAGCTTGGCTGTGATCGGTCATGCGATTGGCACTGTGAAGCTGAAGGTGGATCCCTCTCCGGTTTCGCTTTCCGCAGATACACTACCTCCGTGCGCTTCCACAATCGAGCGCACGATTGACAAGCCCAGTCCCGTGCCGCCGTCCTGCCGTGCGCGGGAGGAATCAGCTCTATGGAATCTCTCCCAGATGCGGGGGAGCTGGTCGGCTGGGATGCCGGGCCCCGAGTCCCTCACAGCAACTCGCACGAGCCCATCCTCGCGACGAGCGGACACGGCGATCTCTCCTTCGGGCCGATTGAAGCGCAGGGCGTTCGAGAGCAGGTTGACCATGACCTGGTAGATCCGGTCCGCGTCTACCCGCACCGGCGGGAGGTCGCGGGCGAGGTCCAGCTCCACGCGGAGGTCTCTATCGGCGGCCTGCCTGCCGAATGACTCCACGGCCGCCTGGACCAGCTCCGGCAACTCGACATCCTCGAGCTGCAACTTGGCCGCGCCGGACTCGATCCGCGACAGATTCAGCAACTCGTTCACCAATCGGGTAAGCCGTTCCACTTCTCGCACGATGAGAGTTGCGCTTCGCGTGCGCTCTTCGGGAGTCGTCGCCGTGCCATCCGCAATGGCGGACGCGAACCCACCGATCGCGGTCAGCGGCGTTCTGATCTCGTGGGAGGCATCGCTGATGAACTGCCGGCGCATGTGGTCGAGCCTCCGCTCGCCCGTCACATCCCGCAGGACGGCGACGGCTCCCCAGCCTCCTTCTTCTCCCGATCGCACCGGCGCAACCTGCAGAAGGAGTTGTCGGTGAGTCTGCTCCAGCTCGAACTCGGCGCTGCGCAGCTGGTTGGTGCTCAGGCACTCGGAGAACAGACGCATGATGTTCTCAGGCAGCGGCAGGTCGTGCACGGGAGAGCCTATCGCCTGCTGCTGAGCCACCCCGAGCAACTCCGCGGCCTGCGGGTTGACCAAGGCGATTTGCCCCTCCGTGTCCACCGCGATGATGCCCTCCGCAACGGAGGCGAGGATGCCGCGCAAGCGCGCTTGCTCCCGCTCCAGCTCTCCCAAGGTTGTCTGGAGGCTGTCCGCCAGAGAGTTGAACGAGTGTGCGAGGTCCCGGACCTCGGTCGGCTCGTCTATGCTCAGCCGACGGCTGAAGTCGCCGGCCGCCATCTCCCCCACGAGACCGCGGATGCCCCGCAGTGGGTTGGCGATTCGCCTCGACAGAGCGAACGCCGTCACGAGCGAAACGCCGACCGCGATCAGCACGGCCAGGAGTACGAGGCGGCGCAACTGGTAGACGATCTCATCCACCACTCCGACCAGGCTCGCGCGAACGTACAGCGACCAGATACTGCCCTCGTCGTCTTCGAAGTTCCATTGTGCGTTCAGCATGCGCTCGCCGCACAGCACCTCGCCTCCCGGCACCACCGCGGCACCTCCCGGCTCCAACTCCACGGCCCCGGGTCCCGGCGTCTGCTCGCCGCCACCCGGCCCCTCGCCGAAGGTTCTCCCGGCGGGATCGCTTCGCCCGACCAAGCAGATCTGAGTGCCGCTGCTCGCCTCGATAAGCCTGAGGACTCGCACCAGCTCCTCCTCGTCGACTGGGTCGGAGACGAAGGGCTTCAGGCGCTCCGCCATCCCCTCTGCAAGGTGACCCATGTGGACTTCGGCCCGCTCCATATAGAAGTTCTCGATGGTGGCCGTGAGGAGAAGGCTCACCGTTGCCAGAGCGACCAGCAGGGTGAGCAGGGTGGCGAAGAAGACCTTCCAGAAGAGGCTGCGCATGGGCCTCAGGCGCGATCGGCCCCCCGAGCCGATTCCGAATCGGGGGCGGGAGCAGTCTCGAACTTGTAGCCCAGCCCCCATACGGTAGTGATGGCGAAGGGCGTCGACTCGCCGGCCTTCGTCTTCTGGCGAAGGCGCTTGATGTGAACGTCCACCGTCCTGGCATCGGATTCCGAGTCATAGCCCCAGATCCGATCGAGCAGCTCCGCTCGGCTGAACACCCGGGAGGGGCGACTGGCGAGACACCAGAGGAGTCGGAACTCGGTCGGAGTGAGATGGACCTCTTCGTCGTTCACCTCGACCCGGTGCTGGATCCGGTCCACCCGCAGACCGGGGAAGGAGAGCACCTCTGAGTCCTCGGCGGCCGACGTGCCGCGGCGGAGAATGGCCTTCACACGCGCCACGAGTTCTCGGGGGCTGAAGGGCTTGACGACGTAGTCGTCGGCGCCCAGCTCCAGACCCACAATGCGGTCGACTTCTTCCGTCCGCGCAGTGAGCATGATGATCGGCACCTTCGAGGTGGTGCGAATCTGCCGACAGACCTCCCAACCGTCGAGCTCGGGGAGCATCAGATCGAGCACGATCAGATCCGGATGCTGCTCGCCGTTCAGCCTCAGAGCTTCCTTGCCGTCCCGGGCATGGAGAACCTCGAAGCCATCCTTCTTCAGGTAGAGCTCGATCAACTCTCTCACCGCGTCCTCATCGTCCACGACGAGGATTCTGCGTCCGCGTCCGCTGACGTGGCCAGGCTGCGCGGTCACCTCTGACCTCCAGCCGTGTCCCCTGGGGTGGGAAGCTCCTCTTCGAGGGCCCTGCGCACGCGACTTCTGACGAGGACGCGTCCCATCATCTTCAGCTTGCCGTTCACCACCAAGGCAGGGGGATTGACGACGCCATATTCGAGCAGTTCGTCCACCTCGTGGACCTGGTCGACGGTCGCCTCAGGGATCTTCATCTCTGCAATCAGATCGTCGACGATCTTCCGCAGCTCGTTGCAGAAGAAGCATCCCTTGCCGATGATACGAATCTCCAAGCTCATACTGCCTCGATCCGGCCTGATTATATCACCGCGGACAGGGCGAGACAACGATGGTCGTATGAACTAACTATGAACTTCTCTCGAGACCGACGTCGCTGGCAGACGCGACAGGGGGGCTCGCCGCTGTGGCAGGTCTGCACCAGATGGACACGGGCTATGGCCGGCGCGCGACGGCCACGTGCGAGACGCCGAGCGGCAGGGGAAGGTGCCTCAGCCAGGATCGCTCCAACCGAAGCAGCGCGGTCAGGAGCCAGTTGACGGGCTTCGGCGGGATGATGAACGCCGTCTCGGGCGCGCCTCGCCGACGCGGCAGGATGCGTTGCAGCAGTCGCAGAGTTGCGATCGGCAGCAGGAGTAGTGTGATGATCGGCGTGAGCTTCTCCACATGAAGACCGGCCTCTGCGAGAACGTGGCGCAGCCGCTTTGCGCGGTACCGCCGAAGGTGGTCGAGGGCCTCGTCGTGCTCGCTCCACAGCTCCGGGAGGGCCGGGACTGTTAGGACGAGCACACCGCCGGGCCGGAGCACTCGGGCAAGCTCCCTGGCCGCAGCCCGGTCGTCGCGTATATGTTCGAGGAGGTCGAGGGCCAGCACCACGTCTGCAGTTTCGCTCCCAAGCGGAAGCGCCTCTGCCGTGGCCAGCGCCAGACGCCGCAGTCCCCGGCGCTGACAGTAGTGGAGCGCCCGCGCTGACCGGTCTATCCCCACGCCTGCCCCGAGGTCCTCGAGCGCTTTCAGCGTGGCCCCGGTGCCGCAGCCCACGTCAACGATGGAGAGGCCCGGACGCGGTATGGCGTAGTGGAGGAGCAGCTCGCGCACGAGCTCCCGTCTGGCGACGAACCACCAGTACGTATCCTCCAACTCGAACATCTTCGCCAGTTCGGCCGCCCTCAATCTGTCACCTCAGGTCTCACAGAATCAGCATGGCGTCCCCGAAACTGAGGAACCGATACTTCCGGCCGACGGCCTGGGCGTAGGCACGCATCACAAGCTCACGGCCGGCAAACGCGCAGACCAATGCGAGCAGCGTCGAGCGCGGCATGTGGAAGTTGGTGAGAAGGGCCCCGACCGCGCGGAAGTCGTATCCCGGCACGATGAAGAGCTCCGTGGTACCCTCGCCGGCCCGGACTCGACCATCCTCTGTCGTCGCTGCCTCCAGCGCCCTCGCGGTGCTCGTGCCAACGCCCACGACACGCCGCCCCTGGGCCAGAGCCGCCGAGACGGACTTGGCGGCTTGCTCGGGGATCGAGTAGCGCTCGGCGTGCATGTGGTGGTCTCCCACTCGTGCTGTGTGGATTGGCCTGAAGGTGCCCAGCCCGATGTGCAGCGTAACGCAAACGACCGCCCGGACGCGGCCCCGCACGGCCCCCAGCGTATCGTCGGAGAAGTGCAACCCGGCCGTTGGGGCCGCGCTCGCTCCGGGGCTCCGTGCGTAGACCGTCTGGTAGTCGCTCTCATCCTTCAACTCTCGCTGCACGTAGGGAGGTGTTGGCACCTCCCCCATCGTGGACAGCGCAGCCTTCAGATCCCCGGCGTTCGAGAACCGCAGCAGCCTGCCCCCCTCGGCGGTACGGCCGACGACTTCCGCTCGCAGATCGCCCTCGCCAAAGCTCAACCCCCGGCCCACCGGAATCCTCCGGCCCGGGGTGACCAGTGCTTCCCACAGACCATCCCGCCGCTCGGACAGGAGCAGCACTTCTGCCTTGCCGCCGCCGGGTTCCCGGCAACCCCTCAGCCGCGCGCGGACGACCTTCGTGTCGTTGAGAGCAACGACGTCGGTGGGCGCGAGGTACTCCGCGAAGTCCTGGAAGACGCGATGCTCGACCTCGCCGGAACCTCGATGTATCACGAGCATCCTCGACGAGTCCCGCGGCCGAGCCGGCTCCTGAGCGATCAACTCCGAGGGGAGCTCGTAGTCCAGATCCTCAACGAGCATTCAATCTGGTCACAGGCGGCCGCTGGTCCGGGATCTCTTCGAGCGCGCCCCGGGGCGTGGGGCCGCTGACCTTCCCCCTGTGCCGGCCCCAGAGGCCTGGCGGCAGGGGAGAACGAGGAAGCGCTGGATCCCGATGGCCGACATTGATGGGTGCTCCAGTGGGGAGTTCTGCGCGGCGGCTCCGGCGTCCTCTCCCGACCCAGGCGCGGCCGAGCCGGGTAGGCGTACCGGAAGGCCCTGCTACTCCACTTCACCCTCTTCGAAGAGCGTGAGGGAGCGCTGGACGTAGTCCTCTTCGACTATGCTGAAGTGCTGTTCGAAGGCAAGCAGCCATAGCAGGACGATGGCTTTCTCCGGCCCATAGTCGAGGACGCGGGAGAAGAAGTCGGCAACGATTTCCTCGTAGCTCCGCGCTTTCTCCTCGCCGTCGATCGCGTATGGGGGACCCTCGCCCGACTGCTCGTGCATCTCCACCTGGAGCCGATCGAGGAAATCCCGGACCGTGGCCGGGGTCGCCCGCTCGAGATGCTCCCCGAATTCCTGTTTCACGAGATCCCGCAGTTCGGCCACCGTCAGCATGCTCTGCCAACTCCCCGGCGCGGAGCTAGAACTCCGGTTCGATCAAGCCGTAGTTGCCGTCCCTGCGGCGGTATATGACATTGACTTCTTCCGTCTCTGCATTGCGGAACACGAAGAAGTCATGTCCCACCAGCTCCATCTGAGCTGCGGCTTCCTCGGGGCTCATCGGCTTCACCGTGAACCGCTTGCTCCGGACCAGCCGAGGGTGGAAGTCCTCCATTTCCTCCTCGGCCTCCCAGGCTTGCCTGGTTTCCGGGGAGCTGCGGTAGTGCTCCACCATCTTGCTCCGCGACTTCTTGACGCGGCGCTCGAGCTTATCGAGGAGGCTGTCTATGGCAGACCGCAGGTCGATGGCACGGTCTTCGCCCCGGACGATAACGCCGTTCGCGTTCAACATGATCTCGACGACGCGCCACTGCCGCTCGCGGGAGCACGTGATGTCGACCGTGTCTATCTGCCGCAGCAGCCGCCCCAGCTTCTCTATCTTCTTCTCCGCCACCTCCCTCAGGTCTGGTGGCACAGCCACTCCCTTTGCGGTGATGTTGATCTGCATGTCTACTCCTTCGTCTGTTCCCCGCGACGCGGATGCTCGCGGCTCCTGCGGACGGTCGCTATCGCCTGGGTGGCGATGCCCTCACCCCGACCGGTGAATCCCATGCCTTCGGTGGTCTTGCCCTTCACGCTTATCTGGGATGTCTCCGACCCCATCGCATTTGCCAGCGATTGGCGCATTTCGGCGATGTGGGGAGCGATGCGCGGCTCTTCTGCGATGACCACTGCATCGACGTTCTCGACCTCCCATCCCCACTCCCTCACGATGTTGGACACACGTTCCAGCAGAGCAATGCTGCTGATCCCCTCGTACTTGGGGTCAGTGTCGGGGAAATGTTGGCCGATGTCGCCTGCGCCGATCGCGCCCAGCAGCGCGTCGCATATGGCATGGCAGACGACGTCTGCATCAGAGTGCCCGAGCAGCCCGCGAGTGTCACGGCACCTCACCCCGGCAAGCACCAGCGGCCGGTCCTCCGCGAAGGGATGCGCATCGTACCCTATGCCGGCCCTAGTTGTGGTCTGCGGGTGGGTTCCCTGCGTGCCCAACTTCATCATCTGTTCGATTCGGCTCACATCCTCGGGCCATGTGATCTTGATGTTGTCGCGATCGCCCGGCACGACCTGCACTCGATGGCCCCGCCATTCCACGAGGGACGCATCGTCCGTGCCCTCGAAGCCGGCCGCGGCCGCGGCCTCGTGGGCTTCTAGAACGAGTTCCCTGCGGAAGGCCTGTGGCGTCTGCACGAGCCAAAGGCGGGAGCGGTCGAGCGTCCCGGTGACCGTGCGCTCGGGGCCAACCTCTTTCACTGTATCGGTCGCCGGCACCGCCGCGATGGCCGCTCCGTGGTCGGCGGCGGCCTGCAAGCAACGCCGAACCAGATCATGCGTGACGAAAGGCCGCGCGGCGTCGTGGATGAGAACGAGGTCGCGGCCGGGGCCCACCTCCGCCAACGCCGCCCGCACCGACTGCTGCCGCTTCGCGCCGCCGGCAACGACCCGCTCGCTCTGGCTGCCCCCGGAGCGCAGCAACACAGTTCGCGTGCGTTCCACGTCCTCCGGCGCAACGACCAGCACGATCTCGGCGATCTCACGGCAGCCCCGAAGCACCTCGAGCGAGTAGGAGACCAGCGGCCTGCCCCCGAGCCCGGCGAAGGCCTTGTTGTCCGAGCTACGGAGTCTTTCGCCGCGGCCCGCGGCCGCTATTACCGCGGCCGCGCCTGTCTGAGTATTCCCGCTGTGCGCCGTCTTCCTCCTGCGGGTGGCCGAATATCATCTTCCCGGCCACCGTCTGCAACACGCTGGTGACAACGATCGGGACCGTCTCACCCATGCGGCCCTTACCGCGCTCGACGACGACCATCGTGCCGTCATCGAGATAGGCCACTCCCTGCTCCGGCTCCTTGCCCTCTCTGACGACGGTCACCGTCATCTCCTCGCCGGGCAGAACGACCGGTTTCACCGCATTCGCGAGCTCGTTCACGTTGAGCACGCGGATGCCCTGGACCTGCGCCACCTTGTTCAGATTGAAGTCGTTGGTGACGATTGCGCCATCCACGTCCTTCGCGAGCTGAACGAGCCTGGCATCCACGGGCTCGCCGCTGCGAAAGGTCCTCTCGTAGTCGTCGAAGACGCGCATGTCGAGGTCGTGCTCCTGCTGCATGCCATTCAGGATGTCCAGTCCCCGCCGCCCCCGGTTCCGCCTGAGGGTGTCGGACGAATCAGCGATCAGGTGCAGTTCCTCCAGCACGAAGTCCGGGAGCAGAATCGGCCCCTCTATGAAGCCAGCCCGGACAATGTCGGCGATACGGCCGTCGATTATGACGTTCGTGTCCAGAAGTTTCGCCTGCATGCTCGCGCCGGGGTTCTCTGCCGCCGACTCGCCCGGCCGCCCCGAGCCGGGGAAGAAGAAGTAGAGCTCTTCCTTCATGCTCAGGGTTATCGCCACGCCGAAGTAGATGCTCAGTATGCCCACCAGCAGCACCAGCTGCGGCCCGAACCCCTCGATCCTGATCAGCACCATTCCCAGCAGCGCGGTCATGCCGAGGCCGATGAACATACCGAGGAGGACGGCCGCCTTGTCTCGAGCCGGAACGCGTCGCAGGTCAGATAGCAACCCGCCCGATAATTCCAGCGCCTGACGATAGATGAGGCTCGCGAGAGTGAATCCCAGCACCAGCCCGAGCGCGCCGAACATGGCCCTGTAGATCTGCTCGAAGTACTTGAACGAACTGGCTACCTTGTACTTCGCAATATAGGGGTCAGACCACTGCACCGCCACCCACGCGGCAATGCCGGCAACGGCAAGGCTAAAGGCAAGTCCTACGAGTCGTGCAATCATCCGAGTTCACCTCCTTTCCATCGCGGATTGAAGCCAGCCTCGCGGCCCAGCGCCGATCGCCATCCCCCATGAGGAGAGAACCGCGCCTCGGCCTGCAGGCCGGGAAGCCACCATCGAACGCCTCCGTCACGTCCGCACCGGAACTGCCCCTATCTTCGCCGCACCTGTCGCCTCCGCCTGCCGCTGGACCGAACAACGGCGACGGCCCTGGCACACGGGCCCGGCGAGCCGGAGGACAGATGCGGCCCCTCCCCTCAGCCCGCGCTCGCCGACACAGCCGGTCCCGACGGCAGTGGGCACGTCGGAACGTCTGCCTGCGAGCACAGCCCCCAGGTCGGCCGCCGACCCGTGCCGCTGGACCCCACCCAGCACACATAATGGATACCTGCTACGGGCCCACACGGATTCCTGCGCGCTTCTCCAGCACGGCCAGAACGAGGCGGATGGACCCGCAGTGCAGCCAGCCGCGCTGCGCCCCACATTGCCTCCTGCTGCCGCCCAGGCCTCAAGCAGGAGCGCTCTAGGCTGGTCCCCTGAGGGCACGACGACGCTCGACCTCGGGACCGCCTGACGGCAAGATGGGAGTCCCGCCGCGATGGCCCCACTACCCGGGACTCGGTCGAACTCCCGTCTCCGGCTCCCCGACCGCTCCTCGGGGCCGATGGGGGCCACATCAGCCAGCATCGGCGCGCCTCTGCGCCGTGGCAGTGGCGAACGGAACCAGTCGGCTCTCTCGCCATTCGCTCGCCCGTAAGATGCACGAGCCCCCGCGTGCGGCGGGGGCTAACCTGTGGTCTTCGGTGTCGCCGGCGGCGGAGCGGCCCGCCCCTCTAATGGGTCAGCGGCGCGAGCTCCTCTTCCCGTCGGAACGTCACTGCGCCGTCCTCCAGCACGGCCCGCACCGTGTCTCCCTCCTGGAACGTGCCGTGCAGGAGCGACTCCGAAAGCGGGTCCTCGACGAGCCGCTGGATCGCGCGCCGCAACGGCCGCGCGCCCAGCGTTCGATCGAAGCCCTCTCTGGCCAGCAGGTCCTTGACCTCATCGGAGACGGTCAAGTGGAGGCCCTGGCCCTCTATCCTCTCACATAGCTGCTGCAGCAGCAGGTCCACGATCTGCTTGACCTGCTCCTGCGTCAGGGCGTGGAACACAATCACCTCGTCGACCCGGTTGAGGAACTCGGGGCGGAAGGTCTGCTTGAGCTTCTCGAGTATGACGTCTCTCATGCGCTGGTAGGAGTGCGCTTCCTCCTCGTCTCCAGTCCGCAGGCCCATCCCGACGCCGAGGTCGACGGAGCTTGTGCCCACGTTGCTCGTCATGATGAGCACGGTGTTGCGAAGGTCAATGACGCGGCCCTGTGCATCGGTCAGGCGCCCGTCCTCCATGACCTGCAGCAGTATGTTGAAGACCTCGTGGTGCGCCTTCTCCACCTCGTCAAGCAGGATCACCGAGTACGGCTTCCGCCGCACGGCCTCGGTGAGCTGCCCTCCCTCCTCGTAGCCGACGTAACCTGGAGGCGCGCCGATCAAACGAGATACCGTATGCCGCTCGCGATACTCAGACATGTCGATGCGGATCATCGCATCCTCGTGGTCGAAGAGGAACTCCGCGAGCGCCCGGGCGAGCTCCGTCTTCCCGACACCCGTCGGCCCCAGCAACAGGAAGGAACCAACGGGGCGCCGCGGGTCTTTCAGGCCCGCACGACCGCGTCGGACGGCGCGCGACACAGCGCGCACGGCTTCGTCCTGTCCGATGATCCGCTCGTGGACTCGTTCTTCCATGCAGAGGAGCTTCTCTGTCTCTCCCTCGGCGAGTCGAGATATGGGCACACCTGTCCAGACCGAGACAACGTGCGCGATGTCCTCCTCGTTCACGACGTCGCGCTGCTCGGCCCGCTCCTTGCGCCACTCCTCCTCCAGACCTGTCAGCTCCTCACGAAGCCGATGTCGTTCGTCACGGAGTTGGACGCCGCGCTGGTAGTCGGCCTCCTCGCGCTCCAGAGGGCTAATGCTGACCACCTTCTGGAGTTCACGAGAGACGTCTTCGAGCGACTGGCGTACGCGCTTCACGTCCGCCGGAGGCTCGCTTATCCGAAGCCGGACTCGAGAGGCCGCTTCATCCATGACATCGATGGCCTTGTCCGGTAGGAACCGATCTGAGATGTAGCGAGCGGCCAGCCTCGCCGACGCGATCAGAGCGGCGTCATCGATCCGGACGCGGTGGTGCGACTCGTACCGAGAGCGCAGACCCTTGAGGATCTCGATGCTCTCCTCCGTGGTCGGCTCCTCCACCATGACCGGCTGGAACCGACGTTCGAGGGCGGGGTCCTTCTCGACGTGTTTCCGGTATTCACTGAGTGTGGTGGCCCCGATGCACTGCAGCTCACCGCGGGCAAGGGCCGGCTTCAGGATGTTGGAGGCGTCGATCGCGCCCTCGGCGGCCCCGGCGCCGATCAATGTGTGGAGCTCGTCCACGAAGAGGACAATCTCGCCGCTGGCCTTCCGTATCTCATCGGTGACGCGCTTCATGCGCTCTTCGAACTCGCCGCGGTACTTCGTGCCTGCCACGAGTCCGGCGAGGTCGAGCGCGATGACCCGTTTCCCGTGAAGGGCCTCCGGGACATCTTTCCTAATGATCCTCTGCGCGAGGCCTTCCGCGATCGCCGTCTTGCCGACTCCCGGCTCCCCGATCAGGCACGGATTGTTCTTCGTGCGCCTGCTCAGGATCTGGATAACGCGCTGGATCTCCTTGTTACGGCCGATGACGGGGTCCAGCTTGTCCTCGGTCGCATACTTGGTCAGATCGCGGCCGAACGCGTCCAGCACGGGGGTGCTCGAACGACTGCGCGCGGCGGGAGCGCCAGCGGCAGCGCCGCCGAGCAGCTTGATGACTTCCCGGCGCACCTGCTCCAGATCGACGCCGAGCGCCCGCAGCACGCGAACGGCCGTGCTGTCGGTCTCGCGCACGAGCCCCAACAGCAGATGCTCGGTATCCACGAAGTTGGGAAGTCCGAGCTTGGGGTTGAGCTCTCGGGCTTCGTCCAGGGCCAGCTCAAGGACTCGGCGCGCGCCCGGGCTCCAACTCCGAGAGCCCTGCCCCGGCGCGCGCGTGTCCATCATCTCCATCTGCCGCCGGATCTCGTTTTGAGCACGACCCAGGCTCACCCCAAGCCGTTCCAACACCCGCGCCGCGACGCCGTCCTGTTCGCGAATCAGGCCGAGCAGCACATGCTCCGTCCCGACGGTACTCCCGCGGAACCGGCGCGCTTCTTCCTTCGCGTACTGAACGACGCGGATGGCAGGCGGTGTGAAGCGCTGCAGTAGCTCGCCGTCCGCCATCTCTTCCTCCTCTCGGGACCCAACTCCTTCGCAGGCCCCGCCACAGCAAACAGCCTGGCCAAAGACTCGGCGCCGGTGGCCGGACGGGTCAGCCCACCGACACACCTTCGGTGACTGTCACCTCCTTGAAGCTCGCCATCAGGCGCTTCGTGATCGGCCCGGGCTTCCCGTCGCCGATGATTCGCCCGTCACATCGCGCCGCGGGGACGATCTCCGCGGCAGTCCCGGTCAGGAAACACTCGTCAGCAGTGTATACCTCATAGACGGTCAACTGCTCCTCGCGCAGAGGCAGCTCCATCGCTTCTGCAAGCTCCACCACCACCTGGCGCGTTATTCCCTCTAGTATTCCCGTATGCGAGGGAGGAGTCTTGAGCAGCCCATCTCGCACTATGAACAGGTTGTCCGCCGTCGCCTCCGCCACGAATCCGAGGTGGTTGAGCATCAGACCTTCGTGGGCCCCAGCCCGCACGACCTCGATACTCGCAAGTATGTTATTGAGGTAGTTCAGCGACTTGATCTCGGGGTTGAGCGCCGTCGGCAGATTCCTGCGAGTCGTGCACGTGATGAGGTCCAACCCCTGCTCATACACTTCTTCAGGGTACAGCGCAATACTGGAGGCGATCACGACGATTGTCGGAGGCGTGTGACAACTCATCGGATTCAGCCCGAGATCGCCCTCGCCCCGGCTCACGACAACTCTGATGTAACAGTCCCGCAGCTCGTTGCGCCGGACCGTCTCGATGATGACGTCTTTGAACTCTTCAGGCGTCAGCGGAATGTCGAGGACGATGGCCTTGGCACTCCGATAGAGTCTTTCGAGGTGCTGGTCCAGCCGGAAGATGCGGCCGTTGTAGGCTCGTATGCCTTCGAAGACCCCATCCCCATACAGGTAGCCCCGGTCCAGAACGGAGACCTTGGCCTCAGATGGGGGGACGAACTGCCCGTTGATGTAAACCGATTCTCCCACTAGCCGATCCCCATCTAGATTTCCATCGGTATGTTACCACAAAAGACAGGTGGTGACAACTGAGGGACTCCATAGGGCTTGTGCTGCCTCCATAGATACAAGGGAACCTGAGGAGGGCAGCGGAGAGGCAGGGATTCGAACCCTGGATAGAGCTTTTGGCCCTATAGCCGCTTAGCAGGCGGCTGCCTTCAGCCACTCGGCCACCTCTCCGCGCTGCTGGCGGCTATGGTATCACATTCCGGAAGGTCGGACAAGTAGAGCTCCGGCCAGACTACACAAGCTCGCCCCGGGCGTCCGACCGGGGCCAGCTGTCAGAGCTGCCCCGGCGGGGGCCCGACATCACAACCTGTCGTATCGCTGCCCCGATGACAGCTAGGCCGCCGGGTGGCCCATGCCGGTCTTCGGCAGTCGAGGGGACTGGTGGCGCAGACGCCGCAGCGCGCTCAGCACACCCACGATGGCGTAAGCGACGAGTACCGCGGCCGCGCCCCAGAATGAAACGCCCGCACAGACCCAGCAGATCATCTTCTTGCCACTCACGTCAAACAGGATTACCGGGCGGCCTCAAGCTTCAGATGCCTGGTCGCACCTGCCAGTTGCTTGAGCCTCCGCCGCCGTGACAGGTAGCGCTCGATCTCCTCACGGTGAGCGCACCAGTCCCAGAGTCCTTCGTGTCGCACTCGCACCGAGTGCCAGCGGTCCGCTCTGCCCACCTGATGGCGATGAAGACGCATCTCAGGCTCCTCCGTAGCAGATACACGCTTCATCTTAGCGTCGCAGGGTGTATTCCATGAATCGACACGCGTCCGGGGAGCCCCGTGTGGCAGGTTGGCAGGCATGGGTCTCAGAAAGATGCCTCGGGACTGGAGAAAGCAGAGATGAGAATCGACGCGCACGTGCATTACAGCACAGAGGAGGGCTTCTTGGACCGCCTGGTCGCGGAGGAGCAGCGTCTGGGCTTCGACAAGGTGTGCCTCAACGGCGCGGACTGGCTCGAGCATCGAGACGCGAACGACGCGGTGGGGCGAGCGATGGCGCAGTACCCCGAAATGATAGTCGGCTTCGCCTACTTCCCGCTCGGCCGCTGGGAGGTGACCTCGGTCCGCGAGCTCCACGAGCGCGGCTTCAAGGGCCTCAAGTTCATCCGCCCTCCCTCCCGGTACGATGACAAGGAGTTCTACCCCGTCTACGAAGAGGCCGAGGAATGCGAGCTGGTCTGTCTCTTCCACACAGGCATCGTTGCGCGCACACCTGAGGACCGCGATCACGACGTCAACAACGACAGACACCGGCCGGTCTATCTCGACACGATCGCCAGGACATTCCCGTCGCTGAAGACCATAGGGGCCCATCTGGGAAACCCCTGGTACGAAGAGGCCGGCATGGCGTGCCGCTGGAACCCGAACCTCTATTTCGACCTGAGCGGATCCAGCCTGAAGAAGAGGCCGCCCGACTACTTCCAGTCGATCCTCTGGTGGAGCGAGACCGGGCAGTACCGGGACCCCGAGGGACGACACCCCTGGCACAAGATCGTCTTCGGTTCCGATGTCGCCGTCGATCAGATCGCCGATGTGGTAGAAGACTATCAGCGAACCATGGACGCCATCGGCGTGCGAGCCGATGTGCAAGAGGCGGTATTCGGCGGGACTGTGGCGAGACTGCTCGGCCTCGAGAGGTAAGGCGGAGGAACCTCGGAGAGCGCGAGCGAACTGCTCCCGAAGCGCTTGGTGAGTGCCCGGCCGGGAGAACAAACAGGGCTTTCCCGTGGTCTAATCAGGCAGGACACCACATAAGGGGGATGAGATGCCTCGGAGGCGCAAGAAGGTCAGAGGCGACGATAAGTCGGGCGACAAGCCGCGTTCTTCGCGCGATCTGCTGCGAGACGCCCTCTCCGAGATCAGCGAAGGCAAGCAGGAGGTCGACCGGCGCTACGGCTCGAAGCAACGGCACGTGGACGACTACCGGGAGCAGGTGATCGACGGCGCCGACGGCGGGCCGGTCTCGGAAGCGCTCATGCGGCTCACCGAGGAGACCCACGGCAAGCGAGACCGCCTGCTGCCCGAACAGAGGCCGCGGGTGAGGCTGTCCGGCGAGGCCCTGAGCCGCGACGAGGCCCGGCAAGCGGCTGAGGAGGCAGCGGAGGGCTTCCGAGAGGACCTCAAGAAGCGCGGCGCCCGAGAGCGCACCCACTACTATCCCGCCACCGAACGTCAGCAGGCCGGGGAAGTAGACCGAACCTACCGCGTCCCACCCCCAAAGGGCAAGAAGCGAGATGATAAGCGGGGCCGCTGAGGGCCCCGCGCACCCCTCCTTTCCCGCCTGAGGGCGCTTTGGCGTCCGAACTGGACGTCTTTTCTTCTGGCTCATCTCCAGATCGACGTCAGAATGTGGAAAATCCCATTCAGAAGCGACCGAGGATCGCCGACGCTGGCGCTCCTGGGTCGTTGTTCTTTGGAAAGGCAAGATGTCCCGATAATGGCAAACCCGTCGAAAGACGGGGACGCAAAGCCATGGGTCTAAGGCTCTCCGTAGCTAAGACTGCCAGGCTGCCGAAGGAGATCTGGTTGAATCTCCCCCCCTTGACAGGGGGTGGCGGCCCGGAGAGCCGATCGACCTGGTCTTCTTTCTGCTGTGTTCGCAAGGAACAAGACCCGTTTCGAGAGGCCGTGAGGCTCTCCGGGACGGGTCTTTCTCGTTTGGGCATGTTAGGTGAGCCGTCCGACGATGGGACAAGTACAGTCAAAACTGGGAGCAGGTGGCTCGATGAGGACACGGCGGAGAGCAGCACGCAGCCGTGGGCACGGGCGCGCGACAGCCGCGATGCGCGCTCTGCTTCTGGCAGCGGGCGCGTCAGTCATTCTCCTTTCGCCGCCGGCCAGCGCTGATTCGGCCAGGCTGACGCTCGACGTCGCCGCGCTCTCCTTCCCGTCTGCAGATCCGGACGTTGTCCCACAGGTCAGCGCGCTCGAGAATCCTGTGACCGTGGAGGTCACGATCCGGGCCGGGAACCCGTCGATCGCCGATCTGACGGTGGTCTCTTCGGGGGACCTGCAGTCGGGAGCCGATGTCATCCCGATAGACCGCGTGAGTTGGACGGCGAACGGCGACGGCTTCACGTCGGGCGTGCTGAGCAAGAACGGCCCACAGCCCGTCGGGCAGTGGTTCGGGAAGAGAATCGATGCGGTTGGCACTCTTTGGTTTCAACTGGAGAACTCGTGGGACTACGCCGCGGGTTTCTATAGCCAGACCGTTGTCTATACGTTGACGTCGTACTGAGTCAGATCAAACGATCTCTCATAGGGGAGACTGAACAATGAGAAGCTTGATAGGTGTGCTGATAGTTGCGGTCGCCTTGGCTGCACTCGTATGCGCGGGGCACCCCGCGTGGGCGGCGACCGATCAACAGACGTTGACGATCAACGCCACCGTGTCGGCGAAGGCGAAGCTGACGCTTGGCGTGGCGGCCATCAACTTCGGGGACGCCGATCCGGATGTCGTGGCGTCGATAGCGGCCGGCGAGAACCCAGTTTCCGTGACGGTGAAGGCGCAGACTGCCGCTGCCTCCGCGGTGACGCTGACCGTGCAGGCCAACGGCGATCTCGATTCCGGCACTGACACGATCGGCATCACAAACGTCACATGGACCGCGACAGGAGCCGGCTTCGTGGGCGGCACGATGGATACCGTGGCCCAGTCGGCTGG
Organism: Candidatus Hebobacterum abditum; assembly: GCA_029821875.1. Taxonomy (GTDB): domain Bacteria; phylum Armatimonadota; class Hebobacteria; order Hebobacterales; family Hebobacteraceae; genus Hebobacterum; species Hebobacterum abditum. Next base: position 28,770 of record JALGXW010000037.1, read on the forward strand.
TTCCTGGACCGGCCCCGGCCGGAGAGATGGCACGTTTTCCTACTGGCTGGCCAATAGCTGGGACTACCCGCCAGGGAGTTACTCGCAGACGGTCGTCTACACGCTGACCGCACCGTAGCCACCCCCGTGGCTGACGTCCTATGTGCCGGGGGCGGAGCGAGGTAGCACCGCCTCCGGCACAAGGGCGGCTGAGTCCCCAGCGGATGGGGGATCAGGAGGCTCGAGAGAATGTTCAGAGTCATGACTGGTTACATAGCGAGTGGTCTCGTGTTGGGCGCCATGCTCGTCCTGTCCGGCGGCACGGCGGCTGCAGGAGTGTGCTCCTTCGAGGTGTCTCCTCTGACTGTGGAGATACAGATCGAGCCCGGCCGTGCCCACACGGGCACCATCGACGTTACGAACACCGGCGAAGAGGCCGAGCACATCCATGTCTACTCCCAGGACTGGACCCTGAAGCCAGATGGCGTGGTGGTGTTTCTTCCTGCCGGCAAGACCCTGGGATCGGCCAGCACCTGGGTGCAGCTCATGCCCAGCGAACTCGACCTCGAGCCGGGTCAGACACAGCGGGTGCGGTACACGATCCGCGTTCCGACCCAGGCCTCTGGCGAGGCGCGTACTGCAGTGATATTCGAGGCCGAGCCAAGGGAGCTGTCGATGCCCGGAGGCCCATCCCGCCTGGTCCCGCGGATCGGCACGATCGTATACGTCCAGTGCGGGCCGGAGGATCCTGCGCGGGTACGCGCGGTCCGGTTCGATGTTGACCGGAGCGGGGGCACACTGGACGTCGAGAACCTTGGAACCTCCCATCTCCGCTTCAAGGGATACCTGGAGGTCAGGGATCAGCGAGGTGCGCTCGTGCGGCGCCATGACCTGAATCCATTCGTCGTTCTGCCTGCCCCCTTCAACCGCCACAGTAGGCGACTCGGCCCAGAGATCCTGTCTGGATTGCCCGCCGGGCGCTATCAGATCACGGCCATCCTCGACCATGGCGGAGATGCTCTGCTCGGGGCCCGGATTGAGACCGAACTCGGGCCGGAGCCGCCGATTCAGGTGGCCTGTGAGCCATGATGTCTCGGGCCGCAGGCACAGCTCTCGGGGTGCTGTTTCTCGCCTGCGTCGGACTGCCTGCACTATCCCATGAGGCGATCCCGGAGCGACGGCCGGCCCAGGAGCAAGCATTCAAGCTGCCGGAGCCGCGCGACCTCGGCGACGGCCCGAGATTCCCACTTTCTGAGCTGGGGGCCCGGCTCGGCATCATCGTCACCGTTGTCGACGAGAACGTCCACATCATCCGCCGCGACGGGAGCGAACTCAGGCTGAAGGCGTCCACACCCGGCGAGAGGCCCCTGGAACTGGGGAAGGCAGAGGTCCTGGTCAGCAGTGCCGACGTCTGGGCTCGCGCTAAGGATGTGCCGCGACTGCTAGGACTGCCGGGAACACTGGATGCTGACGCACGAGAGATGACGGTGAGCCTGCTGCAGGACGAGGCGCAGCCGGTGGAAACCTTCCTGGTGGCGAAGCCGGTGGTCCTTTCAGCTCCTCGGAGGCGCGGGCAGACCGCGCGAGCAAGACGGCCGCGCCCCGACAGCCGCTCGGGCGGGGACAGCTCCGGCCTAGTTACCGAGGTGATGACCGGCGAGACAAGCCTCGGCGTTTCGCAGTTGTCCCTCCTCAACAGCCCGGGCATGACCGGCGTCTACCAGCAGGTAACCGGGCCCGCCTCCTCGGATGCCCGCCGCACCAGTCGGGACCTCGACCCGGAGTCACCGCTCCGGCACACGGTGGCCCAGTTCTCAATGGAGGTGCACGAAGAGGACCGAGTCTACGCCGCGGGAGACGTGTTCGATCCCCTCTGCGGGACGGCCACCGGCTTCGAGATGCGCACCGCGGTGAACGAGGATGCCTGGGTTGGCGCCGCGGTCCTTGTGCCCAATGATTCCGTGCGAGAAGATGTGGAAGGTCAGGTCTCCCTGCGAGCCGCGGCCCCAGTCGGGCCGCACGTGAGCACAGATCTGGCGGTCTCGCTGGATGGTTCGTACAGCCTCTCAGGTCAGTGGCGGCGAGGCAGCACCGCGCTTCGCTCCTCCATCCTCGACCGCGCTGACCTCTTTCGGCGCGACCTCTCAGTCGAGCATCAGATCGCCCGATCGGTCAGAGGGTATGCCCGCTCCTCCGAACTGCAAGGCCTGTACGGGGCGCGTGCCGATCTCCTGGGTGCGGAATGGCGACTCGGGAAGGCGCGTCTGGCGCTCGAGCGGACGCGGGGGATCTCTGGCGACGACCTCTGGGGCACCGACGCCGTCTCCATGTCTCTCCTCCGGGGCCGCTCCGCCAGCACCGTTAGGTACCTCGTGCCGCGCAACGGGGACGGCAGATCCGGGCTCGAATGGTTCGTCAGCCGATTTCATCCCTCTGGCAGGCAGGTCTTCTTCAGCTCCTCGGCCCCAAGCACTGGATCGGCCTCGACCGACCGCACCTATCGCGTCGGGACATCATGGCCAGTTGGGCAGGGCCTGCGGCTGCGCGCCGCTCTGGGATGGGACAGCGAGGAGCTGCGCCCGGAGGCTAAGATGGAGTGGCGTCCCGCGCGGGACAAGGTCATCACACTCCAGTATGGGCCGTTCGACATGGACGCATCGGGCGGCGCCCTCGACACCGCCATCGTGCTCCAGGCCAGCATGGCCTTCGGCGGCACGGCCCGCGGGCCGCGGGGCAGCGGTCGCGTAGTGGGTCAGGTGAGAGATGACAGCGGTCAAGGAGTCGGGGACGTGGCCGTCGTGCTCGGAGAAGTGGCCGAGACCTTCACGCGACCCGATGGGACCTTTGAGTTCCGCCGCGTCAAGCCCGGCCGCCAGGTCGTCAAGATCGACGGCAACAGGCTCCACGCCGACCTCGGCGGCCAGTTGCGACCCCGCGTCGTGTTCGTGAGCGAGAACGGGAGCGAGCGCGCCGACTTCGTCGTGACTCGGCTCTGTCGCATATCGGGCGGCGTCTATGTCCGATCGGCCGATGACGCACTGGGCGAGCCATTGCCGGATGCCGTCGTGCAGCTCAGCGACGGCCGCCTCGCGAGAACGAACAGCCAGGGGCGCTACAGCTTCGTCGGCCTTGACGCGGACCGCTACACCGTTTCGCTCGCCTCCAGCATGGATGTCTCGACCCTGCGCCCGCTGGCGCCAACATCCTGGTCGTTCCGACTCCAGCCGGGCGACGAGGCAGACGGCGCCGACTTCACGTTCGAGCGCAGAGAGCGGCCGGTCATCTTTGGCGTGCTGACGAGCGGGGAGTGACTCCGCATCAGCCTCCGGCGCCTGACCGCAGCGATGTCGCCGGCGTCCTGCTGAACCCAATCGTGGGCATCCTTCCTGATTAGGCCGTCCGGTGTGTGACCGCAATCGCGACTCAAGGGAGAGTCTGATCCGAGGGAGGCGAGCCGCTCCGGCGCAGATCCAGGCACACGAGGGCCAGGACCGCATAGAAGAGCACGGTCGCCCAGAACAGGTTCCCGAGCGCGCGGGCGTAGTGGCTCACCAGTAGGATCGTCGCGAGCACCAGCCCCCACAGCGCGACCCGAAGCGCGAGCAGCGAACGGGCCCCCAGCGTCTCCCTGTCGGACAGCAGACGTAGCCCCAGCATCACCGGCAGCAGGAGCATCACGAAGAAGTAGGTCCACGAGAGAGGCGAGAGGAGCAGGAGCAGAGTAGTCACCAGCCCGTACTCGGCCGCGAGCCCGAGCGCCTCCTGCGGCCGCCGCCGTCCCACGCTCAGAACGAAGCCCGCGCACAAGGCGAGAGCAAGGGCTCCGGCAATGAGAATCGCTTGCGCCGGCGCGAGCTTGACAACGTTGACGTAGATGGGTGGCCGTTCTCGCGCCATCACCTGCGCATCGACCCGCGTGAGGTATCGACGCGCCACCGCAGGCAGTGACTGATTGCCGAAGTCGAGGGAGTGCTGTCCCCAATCGCCCGCCTCTCCCCTGGATACAAAGGGGGCCGCCACCCGCTCCGCCCAGCTGCTCACCTCCTCGAGGTTGCGGCCGAACCCGCGGACCGGCGCCGGGAGGAGCAGGAGGAAGAAGGCGCAGCACAGCAGGCCGCTGGCGAGGATTCGCCCCCGAAGCCGGAACGCGAAGTAGAGCACCAGAGCCATGGGGAAGGTCTTGATCGCCATCGCTGCCCCCAGCGGTATCCCCGCCCGCCATTGCCGTCCCTGCTGATCCCACAGGAAGGACACGTACACCAGGGCCATGATGAGGATGTTCGTCTGACCCAGGAACAGATTGTCGATTGCGAAGGCAGCCACGAGCAGCGAAGGCAACCAGTAGTCTCGAGGAGACACTTGGCCTCCGGAGGGGAAGACGAGGGCCCGCGCGAGCCACGCCGAGGCACCGAACAGAGCGACGTTCAGCAAGTACCAGATGAAGAAGAAGGGGGCGAAGCCCAGCGCCGTCAGCGGCGCTACGAGCACGGCGAAGGTGGGGGGATATCGGTAGTGGGGGAGCCCTGCAAGGGTGTCGCCGGTGAGGACGCGGCGGCCTGCGTCGTACCACACCTCCGCATCCTTGTAGTCGCCGTGCAGGAACTTGCCGACCATGATGGCGGAGACAAGCGCGAAGAGCAGGCCAGCGACTACCCAGGCCGGGTGCAGAGGGTACTTCCGTCCCACAGCTGCCTCTGAGGGTCCGCCGGCCGCGCGGCTCTCAGCTTTGCCTCGCCTGTTGCCCATGTACCATGGTCTTCTGCCCGGAGGCGACCTCGGCCTCCCCGTGGAGGTTGCCTCCAGCAGTGGGCGAACTAGTGTGCAGCCATCGGAGGCCTGGGATGAAGATCGTCGGCCGCGGGGAGATATGGATTCACACGCACTTCGTCACCGATTGCACCTATCTCCCGGATCATCTTGCGCGGGAGATTCGCCGCAAGGCAGATCGGCTGCTCGAGAAGCTGCGGATCGTCTTCGGCATCCACTTCGGTGAGCAGTACGACGGTGGCTTGAGGATCGTCCTGGAGTGCATCCCGCTGCCGGAGACGATGGAGAAGATCGAATCCGGGCTGGCGGAGATCATCGAGCCCATCCCGGCGCGGCCCCGGAAGACGAAGGTCAGAATCGAGCCGCCAGCGCGACGCGTGAAGGCGGCCGCACGCTGACCCGCAAGAGCAGAGAGGACTGGTTCGACTATGTCTGTCTCGGTTGCTTTCATCGGATTGAAGGGCCACCAGTACATCGTGCTCGACGCGCTCCCCGACTTGCCGGAGGCGGAAGTCGTGGCGGTCGCGGATGACAATCTCGATGCGCTGAAGCGCGTGGCGGAGTTTCCTGGGGCAAGCTCGAGCACGAAGGTGTATCTAGACTCCACCGAGCTTCTCCGAAACCATAAGCCCGACATCGTAGTGGAGGCCGGCACCGACCGGGATCGCGCCGATGTGCTCATCGCCTGTGCCAAGCGTGGCATCCACGTCGTCTGCGAGAAGCCGGTCGCCAAGGACCTCGCGAATCTGGACAGGGTCGCAGAGGCGGTCACCGACTCGGGCATCAAGTGCACTGCCCTGCTGACCATGCGCCTCGAGCCCCCTTACCTTGCCGTGCGCAAGGCAATAGCGGAGGGCAGCATCGGCGAGGTCACCCAGGGCGGCGGACAGAAGTCGTACCGGCTGGGGGAGCGCCCGGCCTGGCAGAAAAGCCGGGAGACGTTCAGCGGGATCATCCCGTTCATCGGGATCCATGCCATGGACTTGCTTCGCTGGACGACGGGCCGGGAGTACGTCGAAGTGATGGCCTACGCCGCCAATGTGGGCCATCCGGAGATCGGCGAGCTGGAGGACAACGCCTGCATCCTGGCTCGGCTCGATAACGGGGCCTCGGCCGCCTTCCGGCTGGACTACTGCCGGCCCGAGGCCGCGCCGACCCACGGCGACGACCGGCTGCGAGTGGCAGGGAGCAAGGGTGTCGTGGAGGCCCGCGGCGGCGGGGCAACGCTCATCACGCAGGAGGAAGGGCCGGCCGAACTGCCGCTGCCACCTGGCGTGAATCTGTTCGCCGACTTTCTCGGAGCTGTGCGGGATGACAAGGAGCCGTTCATCCCGTTTGCGGATTGCGCGAAGATCACCGAGGTGGTTCTGCGCGCGCACGAGTCGGCCCTGACCGGCCGCCCGTCCAGGCTGCCCACTTGATGAGGGAGAGGCCGATGGGACGCATGAGATGGCTCCTCGCGATGTGTGCTGTTGTATGGTCGCTGGCCGGATGCGCCGCCGCCGAGGACTACGAGCTGGAACACCGCTGGCTGTTCATCATGCGCAACCACCGCCGTGCCGAGAACGTTGCGCGCACCGTGGCCCTCTTCCCCCGCGCGGCGGCCGCCGGCTACAATGCCGTCGTCATCTCCGAGGGGGGCCTCTACAACCTCGACACGGCCGACGAGGCCTACCGCGCGAGTCTCCTCGAGCTCCAGCAGGAGGCCCGCCGCCACGGCCTCGAGTTGATCCCCGCGGTCATGCCGATTGGCTACTCGGGGGCCATCCTCGGCCGGGACCCGAACCTGGCCGAAGGGATGCCGGTCAGGGACGCTTTGTTCGTGGTGCGCGGTCGGACCGCCACCTTGCAGCCCGACCCACCGGCCTCGCTGCCCGGCGGCGACTTCGAACGAGTCGAGGGCGGCCGATTCCTCGGCTGGGACTGGTACGACGATCCGGGTCAGAGCACGATACCAGACCGTACCGTCGTGCACTCGGGCCGGACATCGGCGCGGATGGAGAACATCGACCAGGCCGACCCGGTGCACGGGCATTGCCGCTTCATGCGTGCACTCGAGGTGCGGCCGTACCGACAGTACCATATCAGCGCCTGGGTGAAGACGGATGACTTCGAGGCGACGGAGGCCGCCCACATCTCCGTCCTCGCGCCGACCGAGAAAGAGCGGTCCGTGGCGAGCATCACGGTGCGCGCCGAGCCAACGCAGGACTGGAAGCAGTATCACCTGGTCTTCAACAGCCTGAACTGGGATCGTGTCCGGGTGTACATCGGCACCTGGGGCGGCAAACGTGGGCGGATCTGGTGGGACGACGTCGGGATGGAAGAGATCGGCCTGATGAATGTGCTCCGTCGGCCAGGCTGCCCCGTTTCGGTGAGAGGTGAGAACGGTGTCACCTACGAGGAGGGCCGCGACTTCGAGGAGATCACAGATCCGCAGCTTCGGCCGTGGCAGATCTACCACGAGCCGCCGGTCATCCAGCTCACGGCGAATTCGCGAATCGAGGACGGAGAGCGCCTGAGGGTCAGCTACTACCACCCCATAGTGATCCACCAGTGGCAGGTCATGTGCTGCCTCAGCGATCCGAAGGTCTACGACATCCTCCGCGACCAGGTCCGCGCC
>JALGXW010000012.1 GCA_029821875.1 Candidatus Hebobacterum abditum
GCTGTCGGTATCGGTGGGGATCCTCGTGGACGACTCGATCGTCGTGATCGAGAACATCTACCGTCACCTCAGGCTTGGGGAGAAGCCCAAGGAGGCCGCCTTCAAGGGGCGGACGGAGATCGGCCTGGCGGCCATCGCCATCACGCTGGTGGATGTGGTGGTCTTCGTTCCGATCGCGTTCATGGGAGGGATCACAGGACAGTTCTTCCGCCAGTTCGGCATCACAGTGGCGATGGTGACGCTGTTCTCGCTGTTCATCGCCTTCACGCTGACGCCGATGCTGAGCTCGCGCTGGTATCGCGAGGAAGACTCGGTGCCGGCCGATCTGGACGAGGGCGAGGGTGAGGCCGGCGCCGGCGGCCTCTTCGCCTGGCTGGACCGGGTCTACGCGAAGCTGCGGGGATTCTACCGGCGGCTGCTCGCGTGGGCGCTGGATCACCGGCTGGCGACCGTTATCATCGGGATCCTCTCGCTTGTTGCGAGCATCGGCATCACCGCAGTCGGCCCCGCCAAGGTCGGATTCCTGGTGGTCATCGGTGTCTTGACGCTGATCGGCCTGGTTGGCGCGGGCTCTGGCGGGCGGTCGGCGGTCATGGTGGGCGGGTGCGTGGCGGCCGCGGTAGCGCTGCTCGTCGCAAGGCCGCTTGGCTTCGAGTTCTTCCCACGGACCGACCAGGGGCAGATCAGCGTCCACGTGGAGCTACCGGCAGGCTCTTCGCTGGCGGCGACGGACCAGGTCGTGAGGGAGATCGAAGAGTTCGTGATGGACGAGGAGCGCTTCCCCGAGGTGGACAGCGTCTTCGCGTCGATCGGCGGAGGGTTGTCGGGAGCATTCGGCGGAGGGGGGACGGGCGCGCCTTACGGCGGCGTGAGAGTGTTCGGCGGAGGGGGGACGGGCGCGCCTTACGGCGGCGTGAGAGTGGTTCTCGTCGACAAGCTCGAGCGCGAGCGGTCGGACATTGACATCGTGGCGAAGATCGATGAGTTCGTGCGGACAATACCGGGCGCGACCATCAAGGCGACCTCCTACGAGGGGATGGGCGGGGGCGGACAAGCCCCGGTCAACATCGAGCTGTCAGGGCGCGACATGGGCGAACTCGTCCGCGTCGCGGAGGCAATCAGGGAACGAGTCGAGGAAGTGCCGGGAACTCTGAATGCGGACATCACATGGAAGGTGGGCAAGCCCGAGGTGCAGGCCCGGGTGGACCGGTACCGTGCGGCAGATCGAGGGGTGAGCACCTTCCAGGTTGCGCGGGCATTGCGCACGAGCCTCGAAGGGGACACCAGCGCGCGCTACCGAGAGGGCTCAGACCAATACGATATACGCGTGCGGCTGCGCGAGGTCGATCGTGCCAGCGTGTCCGACATCTCCAATCTTATGGTGGCCTACAACAACGGGCCGGTCTACGTGGCTGACGTCGCCGATGTGGCGCTGGCGAGCGGGCCCACGAAGATCGACCGGAAGAACCGGCAGCGGATGGTGGCCGTGACGGCCGACCTCGAGAAGGGATACGCGCTGGGGAATGTGGGTCGGGAGATCGGGGCGGCGATCAGCGATGTCCCGCTCGGCGATGTGTCCGTCCACTTCGGGGGCGAGAGCGAGATCATGCAGGAGGGGTTCGGCGCGACGCTCATGGCGCTGGGGCTCTCAGTGGTTCTGATCTACATCCTCCTGGCGGCGCTGTTCGAGGGGTACCTGAGTCCCTTTGTCATCATGTTTGGCCTGCCGATGGCCTTGGTGGGAGCAATCCTGGCGCTTGTGATCGGCGGCAAGACGCTCAGCATCGTGGCGATGATCGGCATCATCATGTTGATGGGGCTGGTGGGGAAGAATGCCATTCTGCTCGTCGACTACACGAACACGCTACGGAGCCAGGGCATGGCGATGCGGGAGGCGATCTTAGAGGCTGGCCCGACGCGACTTCGACCTGTGCTGATGACCTCTCTCTCGCTCATCTTCGGGCTGCTCCCCGTGGCCCTTGCGACGGCCCATGGGGGCGAGGTGCGGTCGCCGATGGCGGTGGCCGTGATCGGCGGAATGGTGCTGAACACGCTTCTGGCGCTCGTCGTGATCCCCGTGCTCTACACCGTGTTCGACGGCATCGGGACCTCGTTCAACGCCCTTGTTCGCCGCGCCATCGGGCGGGCGCTGGGGCGGTAGCGCCCCGCCGGGGCACGTGAGAGCTTGCCCTGCCTTGACCGCCTGAACTCGCGTGTGATATACTCTGGCCACTAAGTGTGCATCGGCGCTCCTCCGCGCCGATGCAGCGCGTGTCTTTGGGGAGGGATCGCCTTTGGCCGAGACAGCCACTCGGAAGCGCAAGAGAGACCAGAAGGAGCAGGGCTCATTCGCGGTGCGGTATCTCGAAGACATGGTCTTCGAGATGATGCTCAACAGCGGCCAGGCCGCCAAGTCTCGAGAGATAGCAAACGCCCTCGAAGATAGGATCGAGGTCAGCCCCAAGTTCATCCGGAAGACGCTCTACTACAGCGATCGCTTTGGCCTCGAGGATCGGCGCTGGAACCTTGCACTCCGTACGGCAATTGACCTGCCCTTCGAGGGCTCGATCGAGCATGCCCTGGCTTCTTACGGGAAGCCGATGTCGCTCCGGGCGATCCACAACGAGATGGCGCTCGTGCACCGGCGGCCGGTCGAGTTCTTCGACGACCTGCTGCTCGATACGTTGGGGGGCAGGGACAAGTACTGGCGGACTCCGGACGGGCTGTGGTGCCTGAGCGACTGGCTACTGGACCTTTCGGAGGCGGACCCTGATAGATGTTTCCTCCGAAACTTCTTCTTGGAGGCGGCCGAACTGCGCCCCCTCGTGGACGAACTCACGGACACGCGCATGAGTACCGGCCAAGCCCCGGTTGAGATGGCGGTGAAGATCATCCGCCGACAAGGCGAGCCGATCCAGAACAGGATCCTCGCGTATATCATCTGGTCTCTGCGGGATGGGGACTTGGACCCGGTCACGTTCCTGCAGGATTGCAGAAACGAGGAGAGGCTGCTCCTGCTGTCCGGCCCGGCATGGGGGATCGAGGAGTTTGCCGACGACTATCATAAGGAACTTAAGCGCTATTCGCGCAGGGCGGAGAAGGAGCAGGAGGCGGAGTGGGCCGAGGAGGAGGAGCCGGAAGGTCCGATCATCGTCAGCCCGGCCGACCTCGAAGAGGTATACAAGCACATCCGTCGTCGCCGGAAGCCGCAGGCTGCGCGGGTGCTGGCCGAGGCGGTCTTTGAGTACGGGCCGGCGTCTCGCCGGTTCCAGGAGGCAGTTGACGCTCTCATGAGCGCGATGAGCCTGGACCCGCGGTTTGTCCGCGTGGGCAGCCAGACGTGGACGCTCCCGGACCTGATGCCGAAGCACACGGACAAGGTGCCTTCGGCGCTTCTGCCAGTGCCGGTGGAGGCCGGCGAGGACGAGCCGGATGCAGAACTGGACGACGAAGGGCTGGAGCAGGTTCTCGTTGCGTGGGTCCACGATCCCAGATACGAGGACTTCGGGGAAGAGCCCGAGATCGAGATCGGCCCCGAGCAGCAGCCGACGGATGAGCTGCGGTACATCCTGCTGCACGATCATTGGAAGGCCGGGACTCTCAAGGTCCGGGTCTGTGACCGCCGCTTCTATCCATCCGAGTCAGATCTTGTCTGCGCCACCTTCCTCGACAAGGAAACGAAGAAGTCCTATCCGGTGTGGCTCAGCTACACCACGTCGCTCCTCTACGAGTTGGGAGACTGGTACAAGGCGCGCAAGCTCATGCCGGGCGCTGTCTTCGTGGTCTCGCCGGGCTCGGTGCCGGACGAGTTCATCGTGTCCTACGAAGACGAGGTGGACCCCCACGTTGCGCTCGACGACAAGCGGATAAGAAAGCTCAACAAGGCGAGGCGAGAGCTCGCCAAGGATGCCTCGGTACTCGAGATCATGCAGCATCTGCTCAAGGACCACGAGAAGGGCACATCCTTCATGAACGTGTGGGCCGAGGTGAACGTGGTTCGCCGTACGGCCCGGCGGATCGTGGCTTCGAACCTCGCCTCCTATCACTGCTTCTACCAGCGGCCTGCCAACTCGGATGTCTGGGTCTTCGACGAGCGAAAGGTCAGCCAGGGCCGCAAGAAGACCAAGCGGAAGTATCTGAGGCGCTAGCACGTCCCGCGGAGAGCGGGAGTCGGGAATGAGCAAAGAGATCCGAGTGAGAATGGCGCCCGCGCCGACCGGGCGCTTTCATATTGGGACGGCGCGAACGACGCTGTACAACTGGCTGTTCGCGCGCCATCACGGCGGGACCTTCATCCTGCGGATTGAGGACACCGACCAGTCGCGCTCCAGCCAGGAGAACGTGCGGCAGATCATGGACGCGATCCGGTGGCTGGGGCTGGATTGGGACGAGGGGCCGGAGGTGGACGGCCCACATGCTCCCTACTTCCAGTCTCAGCGGCTTCAGCTCTACCGCGACGCTGTCGACCGCCTGCTGGCACAGGGCGACGCCTATCCCTGCTACTGCGCGCCGGTGGAGCTGGAGGAGCGACGGCGGGAGATGCAGCGCCAGGGCATACCGCCGCGCTACGACCGGCGGTGCCGCGACCTGAGCCAACCCGATCGCGAGCGACTGGAGGCGGAAGGGCGGCCAAGGGCGATCCGGTTCGCGGTTCCCGACGAGGGCACGACCAGCTGGGACGACCTCGTGCGCGGCCGCGTCGAGTTCCAGGACTCAGAGTTGGACGACTTCGTTGTCATGAAGTCGGACGGGTTCCCGAGCTACATCCTGGCCTGCGCCGTGGATGACACGGAGATGGCCATTACGCACGTGCTGCGGGGGGAGGACTTGATCTCGGGCACTCCTCGGCAGATACACGTCTTCCGAGCGCTGGGCCTGCCGCTGCCGCGGTTCGGCCACCTGCCGATGATTCTCGCGCCGGATCGGTCGAAGCTGTCGAAGCGACACGGGGCGACGGGAATCGATGAGTATCGGGCCCGAGGCTTCGTGCCGGATGCGATGGTGAACTTCATCGCTCTTCTCGGGTGGTCGTCTGGAGATGATCGGGAGATCCTGTCGCGCGGCGAGATGATCGAGGCGTTCTCGATAGAGGGAATCGGGAAGTCGGGGGCGGTCTTCGACGCCGAGAAGCTTGAGTGGATGAACGGGGTGTACCTCCGACAGATGTCGGCGGAGGAGTACGTGGCGCGTGCGCGGCCCTTTCTCGAGTCGGCTCTTGGCTCCGTCGCTGAGACCTTCGAGGACGACTACGTGGCCAGAGTGGTGCTCCTGGAGCAGGAGCGCGCCAAGACGCTCGCTGAGCTTCCGGAGTTGACAGAGTTCTTCTTCCGCGATCCAGAGGAGTACGAGGACAAGGGTGAGCGCAGGTGGTTCCGGCAGGAGGGGGCTGGGGAGGTGCTCGCGGCAGTGCGGGAGGCATTGCAGGCACTCGATCGCTTCGATGATGCCGCCATAGAGAGCGCCGTACGCGCCGCCGCAGAGAAGCTCGACACAAAGGCCGGGCCGGTGATCCACACTACGCGGCTGGCGACGACGGGGCGCACGAAGGGACCGGGGCTGTTCGAACTCCTGGCCGTGCTGGGGAAAGAGCGTGTCCTGCAGCGCCTCGAGCGGGCCGAGCAGTACATCCGCGATCTCGGCTAGAGGGTCCCCGCGTCCTAGGGCTTGAACGGCGGCGTGCGCTTCAGGCGTTCGACGTGGCCGTCGAGGAAGACGAAGTTCGCAGCGCCCGAGTGACGCAGGTCAGCGTCTCTCTCATCCCCGGTTAGGTTGTCGCCCGCGCGTTTGCTCTCATAGAGCAGCACGGTCTCGCCGGTATCCTGGGAGTGGACGGGCTTGCCGATAAGGTACTCATTGACGCCGTAGTTGGTGACGCCATCCTGAGGGCCCTGGGGGCAGAGGAGAATCGGGTCGTCGGGGTCGAGGGCCTTGCCGATGTAGCACCAGCCGCGCGGGACCCCATGGTCGGCGCGCATGCCGAGGGCCAACCCCATCTGTCTCATCTGGCTCGCACAGGAGGCGGCGCGAGCGTTCAGCCGAGCACGATAGCCTACTACGAGCACGATGGCCGCGAGGATCATCACGATCGCGATGACGACGAGAAGTTCGATCAGCGTGAATCCAGAGCGTCCGATGCGGGGAGATGGCATCCGCAGTGGTATGGGGCTGGGCTTGGCGTGACTATGGTCCGGCCGGCAGAGACGGGCTTCCTGGGTGCACCATGTGCAAGCCGCCGGGGGCCTCACCGCTTCTTGGGTCGCTCTAGGAAGAGCCACATGACCCCGATCACGACGAGCAGGATGCCTGCCCCCAGTGCAATCTTCACTGCATAGGTGACTACTTGCAGCAGGACCCAGGCCGCGATGAGGGCCAGCCCGATTGTTATCAGCGTGCGTGGCATACTCGGCCTCCTTCCTCCGTGCGCTTCACTCTGATTCGGCTTTCTCAGCGCTGTGCCCTACTCGCGGATCCGAGATTCACGCCGCGGAGAGGCAGAAGTGTGCCTCGTGCCTCGCGGCCGCCTTCCTTGCCTTCCTCGGATGGGAGGAGGTCGAAGATGCCCTGCGCCGCCGCGGCTTCGGGCACGTGTGCCGACTGGAGGCTCCCGTAGTCGCTCCTGGTCAGGGCGGAGCGCGTGCATAGCATCGGGGGTCCAGTCTTTCGAACCATCGCCTTGCGAACCTATCACGTCGGTTGGCCACACCTACTGCCCACCTCCGTTTGACACTCTCGTCCCCTAGGGCCTATAATCACCTCCATCGTCTGCGCGCTCCTCTGCAACAGTTATTGGGTGCGCGGATGCGGCGCGCATTGAAGGTGGCGCTTGGCGTGGGCGGCAATCGAGTGAGAGAGAATGGTATACGGTTCGCAGAGGCCTACCCCCCGCTGGCCGGGCTGCTGGTCAGGACAGAGGCCGCGATGTCGCGGGCGTGGGAGCAAGGAGAGGGCTTCCTGAGTGTCGCTGCCCAGGGCGCGCTTCTTGGCAGAGGGAAGCGGCTGCGGCCCAGCGTGCTCCTGCTATCGGCGGAGTGTGTGGGCGGCGCCACGGACTCCACAGTGGCTCTGGCAGCGGTCGTCGAGCTCGTACACGCGGCCTCTTTGATCCACGACGACGTCGTCGACGAAGCACCCCGGCGGCGCGGACGACGGTCGGCCAATGCAATGTGGGGCAGCAAGGTCTCTGTGCTGCTGGGCGACTACCTCATCGCGCGGGCGCTGGAGCTCCTGCCTGTGGGGGAGAGAGAGAGGCTCGTTCCGGCTCTCGCGCGAGTCGCCGCCAGCATGTGCTCGGGCCAGATAGCTGAGCTAACGGCGGCCGGGCGCCCCGTGCCTGAGGCTCAGTATGTTGAGATCGCACGCTCGAAGACAGGCAGCCTCTTCGGCTTCTGCGGCCAGGTGGGAGCGGAGACGGCAGGGGCCGACGCGTCTCTGGCTGCGGCCCTGTCGGCGTTCGCCGAGAGGTTCGGGGTCGCGTTTCAGTTTGCAGACGACATCCTCGATCTCGTAGGCACAGACGGCCAGTCGGGGAAGCCCGAGGGCACGGACCTGACCGAGGGGAAGTTCACGCTTCCGCTGATTCTGGCCGCGAAGACCGGTGGTGCAGGTGTGTGCGAGCGGCTGGAGGAGGTCGTCTGTCGGGGCCCAATGTCGGAGGCCGACCTCCGGGTCGTGAGAGAGCTGGTCGAGTCGGCGGGGGCCATAGAGGCAGCATGGGACAGGGTCAGGGCTTGGTTGGATGCCGCCCGCGAGCAGCTGGAGTGCGTCCCCGACAGCGCCGCGAGGAGCACGCTCGCGGCCGCCTGCGGCGAGCTGTTTCCTATGCCGGTGATGGCGGAAGAGAGATGAGCAGAGGCCTTCTTCTGGGAGCGATGGCACTAATGCTCTCGCTGCCGCTTGTGTCCGGTCGGATGGCGCGGTCCGCCCCGGCCGACCCGCATGCAGCACGGCGGCGAATGGCCTCCCGGTACGAGATCCATGGGCTGGTCGAGAAGGCGGTCGCCGAGTACCTCAAGGTCCTCGCACAGAGCCCGGAGGACCCACAGGCGAGGCAGCGCGTGAACGCTCTCGTGGCAGCGCAGATGCCGGCCTGGCTGCCGGAGGAGGCCGAGGCGGCAGCGCCATTCCCGCACGACTCCTTCAAGCTCGAGTTCGAGGCGGCCGACGATTCCGATGATGGTGCGAAGGTTGAGTGCCGGTTGCTTCTGACGGCGGGCGCCTTCGCGGCTCAGGAGGGGCATCGCTGGGACGAGTTGCACGAAAAGGGCTTCGTACTGGTGGACTACGCCTACGTGTGGCAGCCGGTGAAGAAGCGCTACGAGGTGAGGGTGGCGGCGCACTGGGAGGACGATGCGCAGACTGAAGTCGCACAGGCCGCGCTGCGGGCGACGTCCGTCCTCTACTGCCTCGCGCGGGAGCGTCTCGGCCTCGACCCGACGGGTCAATGGGGCGATCCTGTGGACATCTGGGTCACACAGAAGGGCGAACCGGGCGCGCGCGCTCAGGGCCGCTCGATCTACCTGTACGCGTCACAGACAGCGCGCCCCGTCGGGGAATGGCTACGCGAGGTGGCACACGAGTATGGCCACGTGAGCCTCCCAGGCATTGATGGCTTCGAGGACACCGATGACCCGTGGGCCGATGGACACCTCGCGGAGCTGCTATTCCCGAAGTGGCTGGCGACAGACGGGGTGCCGGAGTGGATGCCGTGGGAGGTGGAGGCGTGGATGAGCGGCGCCGCGCGGGAGAGAGAACGGCTTCTTTCGGCCTTTCGGGACTCGGGGCTGGACCAAGTTCTGCTCCAGGGCAAGGACGCGGCGGCGCGCGACCACTTCCTCGGGCTGGCCTTGGACGTCGAAGACCGCCTGGGGCCAGAGAGACTGGCACAGGCGCTGAAGACATGCCCGCAGGGCACGGCGTTGCAGTTCGTGACAGCGGCCGAGGCAGTGGGGGCCGCGTTCACAAGGGCGCCTGAGCCGGAGGCACTTGGGCCATCCTAGCGGTTGCGCTGCCTCGCGGATGTCATCACGTCGATGCGGGACCGCCGCGGCCACCAACGGGCGCTTTGCGCCAGCTGTGACTTCTATGCTAGAATCCCTCGATTTGCCCCCAGGAGGATGTGATGCTGAGGATCGCTGTTATTCCAGGTGATGGAATCGGCCCGGAGGTCGTCAGAGAAGGCCTGAAGGTGCTGGAGGCCGTTGCCGGGCCGACCGGCCTGGAATACGAGACAACCGAGTTCGATTGGGGTGGGGAGCGCTACCTGGAACAGGGAGAGGCGCGGCCAGAGAACGCCCTGGACATCCTGCGCGAGTTCGACGCTATCTACCTCGGTGCGGTGGGACACCCGGACGTGCCGGTCGGCCTAGTGGAGCGGAAGTTGCTGCTCGATCTGCGCTTCGGGCTGGATCAGTACGTGAACCTGAGGCCTATCAAGCTGTACCCCGGAGTGTGGACGCCGATCAAGGACAAGGGGCCGGAGGATATCGACTTCGTGGTCGTCCGAGAGAACACCGAGGATCTCTACGTCGGCACTGGCGGATTCAGTCACTACGGGACGCCCGACGAGGTCGCGACACAGGTGGCCGTCTACACGCGCAAGGGCACGGAGCGCATCATCCGGTATGCCTTCGAGCTGGCGAAGGCGAGAGGCAAGGGCAGGAAAGTAACCGTCGTGGACAAGTCCAACGTGCTCACCTACGGGCACGACCTGTGGCAGCGCGTTTTCACCGAAGTAGGGGAGGACTACCCCGACATCGAGAAGGACCGCGCCTATGTCGACGCGACCTGCATGTGGATGGTGAAGAACCCGGAGTGGTTCGACGTCATCGTCACGACGAACATGTTCGGCGACATCATCACCGATCTGGGCGCGATGATCCAGGGAGGCATGGGCGTCGCGGCTTCCGGCAACATCAACCCCGACGCCACCTCGATGTTCGAGCCCATCCACGGCTCGGCGCCGAAGTACACGGGTCAGAACAAGGCCAACCCAATAGCGTGCATCGGAGCGATGCAGATGCTGTTGGAGCACGCCGGCGCCGCCGATGCCGCCGAACGAGTTGACAAGGCCCTGGCCAGCGTCCTCGCCAGCGGCAAGATCGCCGACCTCTCCGCTGGCAAGTGCCCGCCAACGAGCGAGATTGGGGATATGATCGTGGCGGCCGTCTAGGTCCGGGCCAAAGGCGTGCTCATCGAGCCTGAGGCTTGGCGAGCGCCCTGGGCGGCAGATTGGCCACAAGTTGACCGCACGAGATGGCTCCTGTGCGCGGCACAGGAGCCGTTTCACATCAGGTCCCCAAATCTTCGTGCTGGGTTCACACTAACTTCACAGCACTTTCCGAGAATACGTATGGTCAGAGCGGAGGCCGAGTTCTGTCGAGTCTGCGGCCTTTGCTGTATGGCAGATCGGCGGGGATATGCTCTCGGTTAAGGTCAACAAGCAGCTCCGCGAGTTTCCGCTCGAGATTGCGTTCGACGTCAAGCCGGCGGAAACGCTCGTCATCATCGGCCCCAGCGGCTGCGGCAAGACGACGATACTGAACATCATAGCCGGTCTGGTCGAGCCGGATGAAGGGCGGATTGCTCTCGCGGGCGAGGCGCTGTACGATGCGGCCTCCCGCGTCAGCGTCCCGACCGAGGAGCGCAGAGTCGGCTACGTCTTCCAGGACTTCGCGCTCTTCCCCCACATGACCGTGAGTCAGAACGTGGCCTATGGCCTCCGGGCCCGGCATCACCCCAAGGGCGAGATACCGGGGAAGGTCGCCGAGGTGCTGCGGCTGCTCGGAATCACTGACCTCGGTGATCGCCGCCCGAGTGCCTTGTCGGGCGGGGAACGCCAGCGAGTTGCGCTCGCGCGGGCGATAGCGTGTGACGCGGAGATGCTCCTGCTTGACGAGCCGTTGGGCTCGCTGGATGCCCAGACGAGAGGCCGCGTCCGCGGCGAACTGCAGCGCATGCTGCGGGTAATCGGCCGCATCGCGATCATGGTCACCCACGACTACATCGACGCCCTTACCTTCGGAGACAGAATCTGCGTGATGGACAGGGGGCGCGTGCTGCAGATGGGTCCCCGAGACCAGCTGCTTCACAACCCGAAGTCCCGGTTCGTCGCCGAGTTGACGGGCGTCAACTTCTTCGAGGGGACGATATCGGCCGGCTCTGAGGACGGCCTGGCGGAGATCTGGGTGGGAGACAGCTGCCTCTACGCTGCTTCTGATCAGCGGCAGATGGGCGGCACGCTGGTCGCGTTCTTCCCCAGCGAGGTGACCATCACCAGAGAGCCGCCTGCGAGTTCGGCGCGCAACGTCTTCCGAACGGAGATACGAGACATCATCCACATGGGCGACAAGGTGCGGCTGTCGCTGAACGGGGCGCTGCCGATGTGCGCTGAGATCACGGCGGATGCGCTGGAGGACCTGGAAGTGGGCGAGGGAGACGCCGTCTACGCCTCCCTCAAGGCGACGGCGGTGAAGACCTACAGGTGAAGGGGTGTAGATGAGACGGCACCAGCAACGAGTGGAGCGGCTGATGATGCGACCCAGGAAGCTCATCATCGTCACCGTGCTCTGTGTCGCGGTGGTCGCCGGCGTGCTCGTCTTCGTTCGGGCGGCAAACGCTGGTACGAACATCAAGGTCCATGCGGGCGCGGGGATACGGCCGCCGCTTGACGAGCTGGGGCGGATGTTCGAGAAGAAGACAGGCACTCGCGTGGAGTACAGCTACAAAGGATCGGGCTGCCTGCTGGCAGATATCTGCTTCTCGAAGCAGGGGGACCTCTACATCCCGGGGGAGCAATTCTACGTCGACCAGGCCAAGGAGCGCGGCTTCATCAAGAAGTCGGCGCTGGTGGCGCAGATGTCCACGGTGCTGATCGTGCAGAAGGGGAATCCGAAGAACATCCGTGGGCTGAGCGATCTCACCCGGAAGGGGATGCGCGTCGGGATGGGAGACCCCAATGCCGTCGCCGTGGGTCGGGCGGCGAACGAAGTGCTGGTGAAGGCGAAGCTGCTGAAGCCGGTGGACGAAAACGTCGCGGCGAGGGCGCTGAACGTGGTGGAGCTGGGGATTGGCGTCAAGCTGAAGCACCTGGACGCGGCGATCGTCTGGGACGCTACCGCGCACCTGTTTAGAGATGATGTGGTGATGATCGAGATACCCGAGGAATGGCGGGTGGAGGCCCCGATCCCTGTCGGACTGCTCACGTTCTCCCCGGACCAGGACACGGCGGAGCAGTACCTCAACTTCCTGACCTCCGAGGAGGCGCAGAAGGTATTCCTCAAGCACGGGTACGGTCTGCCGCCGAAGCCGCAGGAACACGAGCGCGCAGAGAAGCAAGACTGAGTGCCGCGGGGCGGGGAATGTGGGCGGGAGGAACCTGAGCAACCGGCTTTTCGTGGCAGTTCTGGGGAGCGTGCTGATCGTCTTCTTGGCGGCGGTTGCGCTCATCTTGCTCGGGAACGTCTGGTACCTGGCGGGGGCGGAGAAGGAGGTCACCACAGGCAGGTGCACCGTCTGTGGGTACCTCTACGACGAAGAGGTGGGGGCTTTCGGGCAAGGCGTTCTGCCAGGGACGCGGTGGCTGGAGATCCTGGCGGAGTGGCAGTGTCCGTCCTGCAGCGCCGGCCGCGACAAGTTCGAGGAGATCGTTCAGAGGCGAACGGGATGGGACATCCTCCTCGGGAGCCTGCGCAATCCGGAGAACCACTTTGCCATAAAGCTCAGCGTGCTGACGGCGGCCATCACGGCTCTGCTGGCAATGGTGGTGGCGATCCCGGCGGCCTACATCTTGTCCCGCTACCGGCTTCCAGGGGGGCAGGTCATGGACACCATTCTGGACCTGCCAATCGTCCTGCCTCCACCGGTGATGGGAATAAGCCTGCTCATCATATTCAGCACCCCCGCAGGTCAGATGGTCAACGCACTGACGCCGGAGTGGTTCGTGACCGGTGTCAACAAGGTCTTCACGTTCCTCCTGGGACACGAGATCGAGGATGGGCCCAACTGGGTGTACACGACTCGAGGCGTGGTTGTGGCTCAGTTCTTCGTCGCCTGCTCGTTCGGCGTGCGGGCGGTGAAGGCGAGCTTCGATACACTTGGGAGGCGGCACGAGGACGTGGCCAGGACGTTGGGGTGCACGCAGCGGCAGGCGTTCGTCCGCGTGGTGCTGCCGATGGCGCGCACGGGAATCGTGGCGGGCCTCATTATGACGTGGGCGAGGGCGATCGCCGAGTTCGGCCCTATTCTCTTCTTCTGCCAGGCGACGCAGTTCAAGACAGAGGTTATGCCGATCGCAATGTTCCTCAAGTTCTCGGTGGGACGGCTGGAGTCAGCCATTGCCCTCGTACTCATCATGGTGGCCATGTCGCTAGTGACCCTGCTGACATTCAAGCGGCTGGGCGGACAGGGCTATCTCTGGTGATGAGAAAGACGCATTAGGAGAGGTCTACACGCATGATCAAGTTGAGGCTGTTCTCCGCACTGCGGGAGATCGCAGGCGCCAAAGAGGTCGAAGTCGAGGGAGGCCAACTCTCGATCAAAGAAGCGTTGGAGCAGTTCGCTGGGAAGCACGGCGACAAGGCCCGCAAGACCTTGTTCGACACGCAGGGCGAGCTTCTACCAAGCGTCTTGCTGCTCGTCAACGGCGAGGCCGCCGAGAGCGGTGGGGCGACCCAGGTCTCCTCAGGAGACACGGTGCAGGTTCTACTTCCGACGGCTGGCGGATAGGGAGGACATGGCGCAACCGGTCGTCCAAGTTCGCGACGTCTCGCTTCGGCTCGGCGATTTCGCCGTGCACGACGCGGACATGGACATCCAAGAGCGCGAGTACTTCGTCCTGCTGGGCCCGACGGGGGCCGGCAAGACGGTGTTGCTCGAGTGCATTGCAGGGCTTCACCATCCGGAAACGGGAGACATCTACGTCGAAGGCGAGCGTGTGAATGACACCGCACCCGAGGCCCGGGGACTGGGGTATCTGCCTCAGGACTACGCGCTCTTCCCACACCTGACGGTGGCGCAGAACATCGCATTCGGGATGCGCATCCGCAGGAAGTCGAGGGCCGAGATAGAGCGCAAGGTCGCGCAGCTCGCCGACTTGCTGGGGATAACGCACCTGCTGCATCGCAGCCCCGTGAGGCTCAGCGGCGGGGAGAAGCAGAGGTCGGCCCTTGCGCGCGCCCTGGCGATTGAGCCGAGGGTGCTGCTGCTCGACGAGCCGCTCAGTGCCCTCGACGAGCAAACGCGGGAGGGGCTGTGTGTCGAGCTGCGGCGCGTGCACCAGGAGCTAGGGACCACCACCCTGCACGTGTCCCACAACTTCGAAGAGACGATGTCGGTGGCCGATAAGATAGGGATCATCCACGAAGGGCGCATCCGCCAGATCGGTACGCCGGAGGAGGTGTTCCGGCGTCCGAACTCCGAGTTCGTCGCACGATTCGTAAGAAGTGAGAACGTCTTCCGCGGCACCGGCAAGGCCGAGGGTGATCGGCTCGTGGTGCGCTCTGGGAGCGTCGAGTTCGAGGCCGAGTCCGGGCCGGAGGGCGACGTGTTCCTGACAGTGCGCCCCGAAGAGGTCATGCTGGCGGCCGCTCCCGGCCCTGAGCGCGCGAACGAACTTGTCGGCCGCATCGCGCGCGTGGTGGACAAGGGGGCCTTCATGCGCGTGGATGTGGAGGCGAGCTTGACGCTCGTCGCGCTCGTCGGCCGGCGATCCTTCCAGCGGAGCGGCCTAGGAGTCGGCGACGAGGCCGCCGTGTCGTTCGCCCCGGCCTCGGCGCACGTGTTCCCAGCACAGTGAATCGGGCGGGCGCTCCCGCATGCTGCCTGTCCGCCGCCCTATGGACGGCCCTTGGCGGCCCGCTTCGTCAGGGCGCGCCTTTGGGTCCGTAGGGGTCGGCTAGCACTGTGTGGCCGATTCTGTCGTGAGCCTTCGCCAGCGCGTCAATCACCTCCACCCACGGCTCGCCGTCGGCCTTGAACAGGCCGCGGTTGGCGCGACGGTCCTCCGAATCGAAGTCATACCAGATGAACCAGTGGGCGCCGATGATGAACGGCAGGTTGTAGAAGTCAAGCGTCAGGCAGGCCGCCTGCCGGGCGCGGTCGGTCTGGGTCGGCACGGTCTGCGGCCAGGACCAGTCGAGATCCTCCGGGTCGTTGTAGAGACCGGAGTCGACGGCCGGGATGGACCACTCCCCGATGATGAGAGGTCGGCCTGACCTCTCATGGATGTATCTCAGGATGCTCTCCGCCTGCCCGCTTAGCCCTGGCTCGTCGTTCGACGGGTAGTAGTTCACGGCCACGGCATCATAGGACGAGTAGAGATCGACGTACTCAGTGTCGCCGAACATGAGCCGGGGCGAGAAGACCAGATGGTCGGGATCTTCCTCACGGATGATCCCGAGCGTTACTTCTGCGTACTTCTTGACGATCTCACGAGCGAAGAGACGGAAGTCGCCGCTCATCGTGCACTCGCGCCCGGGCGGCTCCGGCCGCTGTGCCACGATCGCGTCGAACGACTCGAAGTCAGTTTCCCAGGCTCGGTTCAACTCCTCGATCTCGCGGTCGTAGCGCTGCTCTAGGAATGCTCTGAGGGCCTCAGCGCAGTGTCGGGAGTAGACGTAGCGATGGAGATCCCGGTGAGAGATCTCGTTGTCAGCAAACCACCCCGCATGCCAGGGCTTCCCGCGGACGAGCTTCGCTATCTCCTGCACCCGAGAACGCTAGGCGCGTGCGAAGCCCGGATCGAAGGGATCGGGAAAGGCGTGATTCCGGCCCTGAGGTTCCCCGTTCGCATCGCGCAGGTGGTCGAAGTCGCCCCACCATGTGCCGGTCTCCATGGAGATGAAGGTGGCGAAAGGCGTCTCGCCGTGTGCCATCAGCTCATCGTTGATCCGCGCCCAGCGCTCGATGTCCGTCCAGCCTGCAAGGGAGTTGGCCTTCAGCCGCCGCAGCCAGGACACGTGGCGCCTATCCTTCTCCTCTCTGTCATGGCCGTCGCGATACCATGGCCCGTCGGTGCCGACGGAGTAGAATGCCTTCCTCGACGGGCTGACGAGCCACCAGACATCGTCTCTGTTCTCTACGCGGAAGTACTTGCCGGGCGCGAAGTCGTCCGGCGGTTCCAGTCGCGTCACCGGGCCAGGCTCCGCCGGGAATTCCACTGGCGGGGCCTCATCCGCCACCGACAAATCCGCGAAGAAGACCGTGCCCTCTGTATGGCGACTCAGGCCGAGCCCGAGGCGCGCCGCCTCCGTCCCCGGCGGCAGGCGGCGGAACACGAACTCGAACGGCGTCCATTCCGCGGCCGGTTCGAGCGTCGTCCTGTCGGCGTGAAGGTATCGTCCATCGGCGTGGTACTGGACCCACACACCACCACACCGCTCCTCGACGTCCTCTGTTCGGTAGAGACCCCGGACGGTGCCCTTGAGGAACGGCAGCGGATGGGTGTAGCTGTAACGGGCTGCCCAGCGTCCTGTGTGCCATCGCCCGACCGAGAGGGCCGGGCCCACGTCCGGGTCCTCGACGATCTGGAATACGGCTGTTGGTTCCCCGTCAGGCCCGGGCGCAGCGAACGTCTGGGATTCCCAGAGGTCCTTCGCAATCGGCAGCTTCACTGGCTCGCCCGAGGCAGCGCCCGAGAGAGCGAGAAGCGCGAGAGAGATCATGAGCGCAGGCGTCAGCGAATCTCCGATCGCCATTCCGTCTGGGTCTCCTGTCCGCGAGGCACGTCCTTACAGGCCGGCCAGTGCTTACTTCAGCGCGTCAAGCGCCTCCGTCAGAATGCTGACAGCCGCCCTTTCGCGTTCGAGCGCTCGTTGGACGGCGCTCGAGCCGGCCAGTCGCCGCGCCTTCGTCCGCCCCGCATTGGAGGGTGCATCGTGCCCCAACTCGTTGTAGAACTCCCGCCACGCCGCGTAGGCGGCGCGGTATTCGCGCGCCGCACGGGCGATCTCCTCAGATACTCCCGCCGGGAAGAGGTCGGCGTGAGCGACACGCTCCAGGTACACGGCCGTCGAGTTGCGGAGGGTCCACTGCGGGTTGATATCGTGACACGCGCTCCAGTCCTCGTAGGCAGCGGTGTCGGCGCAGTCGGCTGCGTATGCTTCCATCGCTTCGAGGCCGAACTTCGCCTTCGGGAACTCGCGCCGCGCGGCCTCGGGAGGTTCGGTGCTCCACGCGGCGAGATCGCGCATGACGCGGACCGCCGTCTCACGAGGAGGGAGAGGATCGGCGCGGCGCGAAAAGCGGCCGAGTCTATGCGGCCAGTCACTCATCTCTGCCACGAACTTCGGCCACGGCCACCACTCGGCGATGGTGTCGGGTCCGTCGGCCATGACGAGGACCGTGCGGTCCCCCCTCTCCGGCGCCTCCTGGTACCCACCGATGAGGAGGTTCTCCCAGTACCAGCCCTTGAGGGGACGGCCCGAGTCGATGCTCTCCTTGATGATCGACCACGCGGCATCCACGTCCTCGAAAGTCACCCACTCGTAGCCGAACCCAGTGGCCTCCGCGATCCGCCGATCCATGTCGATGTGGAGGTTGGCGTATTTGGGCATGAACTCGCCGGGCTCGTAGGCGAACAACGCCGACGCGCCGGAGACGGCGGACACCGTGTCGAAGTCGACATCAGTCCAACCGGCGGCCCGCATTTCGATGAGGTGCATGACGAGGTAGACGCAGGGCTGGGGATAGACGGTATCGGCGAAGGCGATCTGGTGACTGGCGAGGTCATCAGTGAAGCTCCGGAAATCGTTGGCCACGTTCGCCAACAGCACGGAGCGGCCCATCTCGTCGTCGTCGACGCCCGTCTCCGCCTTCTCGATCACGCAGATCCGACGGTTGACGCCATCGACTGCCCACAGATTCTCGCCATCGAAGGCGAGGCCGGCGGTTCCGCCCTGGAAGACCCGGTCGCCCCAGTCCAGCAGCCTGCCGTCGTAGCTGGTCTTGATGACAGTGTGCGCCCAGAAGTCGGCATGCCAGACGCCATCGGGCGTCGGGGTGAAGCAGTTCGGCCCCGGCCCGGCGAGGATCTTCAATTGCCGCTCATCCGGGCTTGCCGGCTTCAGTTCTCTCCCCTCCGGGCTTGCCGGGTCGATGACGATGATGCCCGGCGAGAACTCATCGACGACCCATATCTTGCCATTGACCTGATTTGCCGCGCCGACCCAGGTCCAGTCGGTTTCGTCGATCGTGATGTCCTGCTTGATCTCTCCGGTAGCCGCGTCAACCTTGAGCAGCTTCTTCGGATCGCTCTGAGTGACGGCGAGGCAGTCGTCCCACCAGCCGATGGCGACGACGTTGTCGACGGGAAGCTCGAGCGTCTTCAGCACTTCGCCGCCGCTGGGGGAGACGGCAATGGCCGAGTTGCTCTCGCGATCATAGACCCAGAGGCGCTCGCCGTCCCAGGCCATCGTCCAGAGATCAGCGCCGGGCGCGGGGATGGAGCGCACAATCTTCCAGTCCCGGGGCACCGGCGGGAGATCGCGCAGCGTGTCGAAGTAGCCATGGGTCTTGAGGGCCCTGAAGACGAACAAGCTGTTGTCGCGCCAGCTGCCGTCCGACCGCTGTCCGCGGAGAAGCATGGGTATCTGCTTTTGCACGAGGGCGCGGGCCTCGGGTAGATCGATCTGCCCCGACGCGTCGAGAAAGCCGTAGGGGTCGTTGTAGGCGGAGCAGCCGGCGGCATTCATCGAATCGGCCACTCGACGCATGCCCTCAGCGATGGTAGACGCGGTGTCGACGATGTCGCGTCCGGCCCAGAGCGCGCTCCAGAAGACCTCTGGAGTCCACGGGCATCCTTCCCACGGGCCGTTCCACTCCTCGGGGTGCTCCACGTACCACTTGAGCGAGAACATAACTTCGGGAATGTCGCTGCGGCCGAGCAGGCATAATGCGTGGAGGGCGTAGATGGAGAGAGCGCCATCCTTCTCCACCCACTCGTTTGCATTCTGCCCGGCCCGCTTCTGTCGCAGAAGCGCTTCTACCCCACGCTCGATCTCCGGGGAATCCGCGGGGAAGCCCAGCTGGAGAAGCCGCAGGATGCGTTCGCCGGTCTCCTTGGTGGTATCTCCGAAGCTCCCGTCCTCGCGCTGCTCGGCCAGAATCTCGTCGACCTGTGCCTGGATGATGGCGGCGTCGCCGTCTTTGGGCTGCTCGAAAACGAACGTCCGCACGAGCGCGCCTTGCAGGGAGTCGTCGTTCTCGACGAAGGTCATGGGGTCAATGCGGAAGCCACAGGTGAGACCTGTCTTGTGGGTTGGACTCGGCTGGGGAAGAGAGGATGACAAGAGAGCGTCTCCTTCCGACGGACTGCTCCCGACAACGACACGAGAACAGGGTCCGGCTGTCAGCAGGACGGCTACAAGCGGGCACAGGAGCCTGGGCGACATGAGCCCCTCCGTCGAATTGGGGTAATGTGCTATTCGGGTCCAGCGTCTGTGCTCCTCTCTCGGAACACTACCAGGAGCCTTGGGGGAGGTGCAAGGCGTCGCGTGGAATAGGTAGCTACTACGTTCGTCACCGCAGCAATGCTTGCAGCTACAAATGGAGCACGAGATTGAGTAAACTCATTCGGACGGACTTCCACATCCACAGCTTCCTGTCGGACTGTGCCGCTCCCACGGCCACGCTCGAGGCCGTTGTGGCGGCCGGGCGTGAAGCTGAACTGGAAGCGATCGGCATCTCAGACCACGTGTTCTTCGGCCGCCATCGGGGGAGGCCTGCGATTGCGCGCAGGGCGCTCCCCAGGGAAGTCGATGGCATGAGCGTCTGTGTGGGCTGTGAGGCGGACATGCAGGCCCCGGATCGCGTCGCCATAGACGCCGAGTTCGCGGCCGGGCTCGACTACGTGATGGTGTCCGCGAGCCACCTCTATGACCCCGGAGTGGAGCAGGAGTTCATCGACGAACCGCGGTCCATGGTTGCATACATGTTGGACCTCATGCGGGGAGCGATCAACCTTGGCTATGTGGACATCATCGTACACCCACTGCACGTCCCCGCGTGTCGATACTCATTCGCCGACTTCGCAAAGGCGGCAGACGAGGCGAACCTGCGGAGCGTTGCGCGGATGGCCGCCGAGGCCGGGGTCGCCATGGAGTGCAATCCGCGCTTCCTCCGGGCGGCGCCCGAGGAGGCGAAGCGGCTGTTTTCGGCGTTCCTCGAGGAAGACTGCATCCTGTCGATCAACAGCGATGCCCACCGCCCCAGCTCCATCGGCTGCCGCGGCCCGGGGTTTGCCACGGAGGAGGCGCTGCGGGCCCTTGGGATCGACGAGGATCGCCTGTTTCAGATCGGGGAGACCGCGACACGGGCCCTGCGGAGTCGGTAGCGGCCCCTACTGGGGACGCCTGGAAGGCGCCGCGCCGGCCCGCACCTCCGGGTACAATGTGCCAAGAGTCTCGCGCGGTGCCTACTCAGCGCTCTGCCGCCGCCCCCGGCACTGCCGCTCAGCGGCCTATGGAGGCGCCCCTCCGCCCATGCCTCCCTGTACCGCCCCGGGAATCGCCGGCGGAGGAGGGGGAGGCGGTCCCGCGTCCGCTGGATGTGTCGGTTGCCGGCCGGCCCACGGCTTCGTAACGAGCCGAGAGCCCACGACGGTGTGTGCGCTGACCCACCAGGACTCGTAGGCCGTGCGCCACTCGAGCAGCGAGCTCTGCAGCTCAGGCGGCATGGCGACGAGGAAGGTGCGCGACGTCGGCGGCTTCCCAGGGATAGGCGGATAGGTTGCGTCAATGCTTATGAAGACTACGCGCGCCGGCGGGGGGCACGGCTCTACCCCAGGCAGTTTCATGCCAAGTGCATTGCCAGTCAGCCCGGGACTCTGGGTGCCGCTTCCGGCGTAGTCGAACACTACCGTGGTGATATCGAAGTGTCGCGCGCGTGCCTCGGGAGTCCTCCGGTAATCCAGCGGCTGCTGCCAGATGCGGTTCGTGTACAGACGCTTGACATCTACTGCCGCCGTGACGGCCTCCCGGTGGGCCGGAGTGAGATCATCGAACGCGAGCAGGAGCCTGCCCTGCCGGCGGAGCTGTCGCAGTTGGCCAGGAGTGAGCTCGGCATAGAGGCGGTAGATCGAACGTCTCGGCAGCCAGTAGGACCGCAGGAACGTCACCTCGTTTCTGGCCGTGCGCGTGGCTGAGTAACCTTGTGCCGCAGCCCTCATCTCGTGCTCCCGGATCCGGTCCTGGCTGAGCTGGGGCGCCGGCGGGCGCGGCCCCCCGGACCAGGCCGTCATCGTCCAGTGGGGGAACAGCGGCAGGCCATCTCGCACCCACTCCACACGCTCGGGTGCGCACGCCACGGTGAGCTTCTTCCAGGTCTTCTTCTCCGGGCTCTGGAGGCAGAACTCGACAACGTTCTCCTCGCATTCCCAGAGCAGCGTGGACCGGCGAGTCTTATCTTCATCCAGGTATTCGGCCGGCGGATCACACCCCCAGCGGGGGACGTTGAACCAGGTGGCGAGCTTGGCGGCGGCCTCATCGTCCAGGTCCTCACCGGAGAAGTGGACTTTCTCGCCGGAATGCAGCCTTTGGAGATCGGGTGCCGGGAGGGCGGCATAGAGGGCGTAGAGGGGGCCGCACGCCTCGTGCTCCTCCGGCAGGTAGAGTTCCCAGACGGCTTCCGGCAGGCGAGGGAGTGGCTCTGCGGCTTGTGCTGATGTAATCGCGAGCGGCGTCGCGACGAGGGCCAGCACGGCGATGCACGCAGGCGAAACGACAGCACATAGGCGCGCCATGTGTTCCCCCTTCAGTGCGCGAGGTGGGCCGGACTCTCGGCGCAGTGGATTAGACGGTCTACGAGGACGAGAAGTTCCGCACGTCGGCGTCTTGTGCGGGTCGTCCCCACAGGTGTCGCTTGCCGGCGCCGCCCCTGCTCAAGAAGGCGGCCGGCCAGGGTCAGTTGCATCGCGCGCAAGATGCTCTATGGCAACTGGAAGCAGGTGAAAGGGGACGCGGCAACAGAGGGGCGGGGCCGTAGGCCCCGCCCCCGTGGCTGTGAGGGGCACTGCAACGGACTACTCGCCTGCCGGGGCCTCCGCACTCTCGGCCGTCTGGGCGTCTTCCGCCTCCGACTCTTCCTGCTTCTCACACTGCGTGTCCGGCGCCGGCTGGCTGGCGCGCGCCGCCAGGAACTTGGGCACCACCTCGCTGCCGCTGGCGCGGACGAGCTGAGCGAGGAGATCGCCGATGGGCTGGCGAGTCGTGAGCAGCGCGACAACCAGCTCGTCCTCGTTGGGCCGGATGGCCGCGAAGATCCCTTTGCCTCCCGGCGCAACCATGGCGAGGATGTTCTCCCCGCTGCCGGTGCGGATCGTGGCGAGACGTGTCCAGCCGCGGGGGGCCATCTTCGCGCCGTAGTAGTCGATGACGTCGAGCTCGGCGGCGGACTCGTCCGTCTTCATGACGAGAACGACAACGCGGGACAGACTCTTGACCAGTTCCTTGGCCGGCTCGATGATCGGCTCGGCCATCGCGGCCTGCGGGGGCAAGGCCTGACCGGCCGCGGCCTGCTGCTTGAACGTGACGGCCGCCTCATCGAGCACGCCACCGATGAGCTGGACGGCTGCCTCTCCATTTACATCGATCTCGACCTCGACGGCGGCTCCCTCGCACACGAGTTGCTCGACGTCCAGCGGCTCGTCAGCGGCGGCGACTGTAGGCGTTGCCGTCAGGAACGCGCCCGTCAGGGCCGTGGCGACGACAAGCACGACAGATCCGATCCTACGTACCTCCATGCCTTTTCCTCCTCCCTCCTGGAAGGGCGTGATGTTGGAGCTCTGGGCCCATGTCCGGTCGCCCCGAACAAGGTCGCCCAGCAGCCACCCTGGCGCTGAACGAAGGTCGCTCGTCTCATAATACGAACGGAGGGGGGGATTGGTTTCAGCATCCTACGTGATTCCGGGGAGCGCGCCTCGTCCGCTCGGCAGCCCTGGGCAACGCCCTCCAGGGAAGTTGGGGACAAGCGGGGTATGATGCGGTTGACCACTCCGAGATAGGAGGCTCCGTATGGATGCCCTCACCCAAAGTGTGCGTCGGACAGCCCTGGAGAGCGGCGCCGACCTCGTCGGGTTCGCCCCGATCTCGCGCTTCGAGGGCGCGCCCGAAGACTGCCACCCCCACACGATCTTCCCGCAGACTCGCAGCGTCGTGGCCGTGGCAGTCAGGCAGCCGCGAGGCACGCTGAAAGCGGCCGAGGAGGGGACGTACTTCCAGGCCTATTCGGCCGACGCGTACTGGTATCTGAACGAGGTGCTCGCGATACAGATGCTGCGGGCGATCACGATGGTGCTGGAGGAGGAGGGCTACACGAGCGTCCCGGTGCACAACCCCTTCCACCCGCATGCCGGTCGACAACTTCGCGACGATCAGCCAGCTGGGCCTGACGGAATCGTATCTCTGCGGGTGGTGGGGGTGGCCGCTGGTCTGGGAGAGCTGGGGCACTCCAAGGTCTTCCTCACTCCGCAGTTCGGCCCGAGGCAGCGGGTGTTCGCCGTGTTGACGGAGGCGGAGCTGGAGCCGACACCACTGTTCGCCGGGGAAGTATGCGACGGCTGTCTCGCCTGCGTGCGGGAGTGTGAGGCGTGCGCCATCGGTGAAGAACGCAGCGTGAAGGTGAGAATAGAGGGCCGCGAGTACTCTCATGCCCCTCTCGATACCGGCAAGTGCGGGCGGGTGCACTGGGGTGTGGATCCGCCCTACTCGCCGTTCTGGTTGGGAGGCGAACCGGAGGGGGAGGAGCCGGGCTACCACACGTGGCTCAAGCATCGCTTCCGTCATTTCTCCGTCTGCGTTGGGCGGGGATGTCTCCGCTCGTGTCTCGACCATCTTGAGAGAGCACGGCGGATCGACGCGACGTTCAAAACGCCGCTGATTGAGCGCGAGCGGTACCGCTTTGGCGAAACGGGCTCCGGCTACAGGGCGTGAGCCCTGGGCGCTGCACGAGAACAGGGGACGGCGAGGCCGTCCCCTGTAGAGAGGGTAAACCCATTAGCTGGGAGCCGCGTCAGTAGTCGGCGACTGGGATCCTGTAGGTGATTCTGGCGAATAGGTCCTGTTCGCCGAGGCCGAGGCCCCCGGGGGAGGCATTGGTCGTGCCGAACTCGAAGTCGATCTGCCTGTCGATCGGATAGCGGAGCAGGCTGGAGAACACAGGGTCACTCTCGAGGTCGGCGTCCTTGAAGCGATACTCGACGGCGAACGCGATATTGTTCTTGAACAGCACTTCCATCCCGAGGAACCACTCCAGTAGGGAGGCGCTGTCGCCGAAGTCCGGGTTCACGCTGAGGTAGTAGATCCCCACGGTCCCGTCGACGCGTGTGTGGGGCGGTCGGGCCCAGGGCCACTCGCCAGTGTAGGCTGGCACGAGCTGCTTCGTCAACACGAAGTAGGCGCGTAGCGACTCCGTATCGGTGAAGAACGGCACGTCTTGGTACATGGTCAGGGAGTCGGTCCACCGCCCGAGGCTCATCCCGACAGCAGCATCGAGGCCGCTCCAGAGGCCGCGTGTCGGCATGATCCCCTCGCGGAACCGATACTTGCCGCCGAATTCCCATACATCGGTGTCCTGGCCATTGGAGGCACGAGTGTACATCGCCCAGAACTCCGCATCGCTGGAAACGCCTTTGAGGAAGTTGAACGACCACATGGAGACGTCGATATCCTCGAGCCCGTACATAGCCTCGACACGGAAGCTTCGATAGCCGGCGGCCGTCTGCCATTCATTCACCGGAGCGATGCGAGCCGTCGGCAGCATGACTATGCCGGTCGGACCGGCCACTGACGGGACGACGGCGAGGGCCGAGGCGCCGCAGGCCGCCAGTAGCGCCCCCGCGAGTGCAAGAGGCAGCCACAATCTCATTTGCCTTCCCCTTTCTTGGTGCTGATGCCTGTGGGATAGCTGTAGCGCCCGCCCCAGCGCGAAGGCAAGGCGCGTGTCCAGGCTCTGCTCCGACTAGGACTTCTGTTTCCTCGCACCACCTCCTCCTTGCTCGCTGTCAACCGGGAGAGGCTGACACATTCTACCACTCCTGGAGATATCAGCAATAGGGGTGGGGTTGATCGTTCCCTTGGGAGACGCGAGCAAGGGACGGCCGCAGCCGTCCCTTGCAGATGTCCTTTGCGCGGCAGAGATCTGCCGTCGCTGTCTCGTGCTCCCCGCGCCGGGGGCGAGGGGAGTCAGTTCTTCTACGGTCCGCCTAGCGGGAAGTTGTACCCGAGGCTGATGTAGAAGTTCTGATCGTCCAGGCCGATGCCGCTCGGACCGGCGTTAGTGGTGCCGATCTCGGCCTCCACTTCGGGCGAGAAAGCGTGGCGGAGCATGGCGGAGAACACGCCGTCCATATCGATGTCGTTGTCCTCCCACCGGTACTCGAGGCCGAAGGTCGTGCCGCCCTCACCGATGAACTCCAGGCCGACGAAGGGGGCGGTCAGACTCTCGCTCGAGCCGCCGTCAGGATCGACCTTCATGTACATCAGGCCGAGGCTGCCCAGCATCTGTGTGCCGCCGTCGCCCCACCCCCAATCGCTGCCGCTCTGGGGCGTGAAGTCCTTGGTGGCGACGATGTAGGCTTTGAGGACTTGCATGTCATCGACGCCAGCGTACATGCTCGCCATGCCGGCAAGTGCCGAATCAGACCACGACTCCCAGCTCGCGCCAACGGCCAGGCTGGCCTGGTCCTCGGGCTCGGCCGCCAGCTGCCACTTGCCGCCCAAGGCCCACATATTGGCGTTCTCGGAGACGGTGGGGCTGTCCTGGTCGGCGAGAGCGTAGGCTGCCCAAAGTTCCGCCTCTTCACTCACGCCGGTCAGAACGTTCAGCTGCCACTGGTCTACATCGACGCTGTACATCCCCGCCGAGATCTCCTGCTGCTGGTAGATCAACGCGGTCTGCAGTTTGTCAGGTGGAGCAACCAGAGCATTCGGCGTGCTCACGATGCCCGTCGGTCCTGCCAGGGACGGGATCGCGTGCGCTGCTCCACCGCTGACGGCGATAGCGAACGCCGCCAGAAGCGTGAGAGTCCACAGGCTTCTCTTCATCCTCCTTCCTACCTTCCTTTCTGTGCTGTGATTAGTACTAGCGCAGGCTGTGGAGCCATACGCCAGTATCTGATACCACATATTCGCCGCCGGCTACCCACCTCAAAACAGCCGACCTCCTGCCGCGGCATAGACCTACAATCAGCGATTGCCGCCCAAGCGCCCCAGATTGAGTCCTGAGACTGCATGCGCTCGCTAGGCGATGCGCAGGACCCCACACGGCTGTTCGGCTCGGCCTTGCGGCCGCGCGACGGCTCTCGGCGAAACGGCTCTGATTCCCCAGAGGAAGGAGCCGCAGCGCGCACCGGCGTAGCAGTCGGCCTCGCACGCCGCTCACCTGGTCGCGACTCGATGCACGGTCTTCCCTGAACTCGCCTCGACCTCCTGCTATTTACAGAGGTCCAATGCCGTGGTATTATACCGCCCGCCGGGCAAGACCACCAGTGCCAGATGCAGGAAAAGCGGTCTGGGCGGCCGCCAAAACCGGCTGGCGCGAGGAGGGTGGCGGCCGGCGCACACAGTACCATCGCAGTCTGCGTCACAAGGAGATCGCCGTGGCAGCGCCCGACGGCAGCCCTGGATTCGCTCACCTTCACGTGCACAGCGAATACAGCCTCCTGGATGGTGCCTGCCGAATCGATGACCTCGCCAGACGTGCCGCTGAGCTCCAGCTCCCCGCGCTTGCCCTCACTGACCACGGCGTCCTCTACGGCACCATTGCCTTCTACAAGGCGTGCCGGAAGAGGGGCGTCAAGCCCATCATCGGGTGCGAGGTCTACGTTGCTCCGCGCAGCCGTTTCGACCGGGAGGGGAAGACCGATTCCGACCTCCGTCACCTCGTGCTCCTGGCCGAGAACGAAGCCGGGTACCGCAACCTCATCGCCCTCGTCACCGACAGCAACGTCGAGGGGTTCTACTACAAGCCTCGCATCGACCGCGAGCTGCTCTCCAGGTACGCAGAGGGACTGATCGGGCTGAGCGCCTGCTTGTCAGGCGAGATCCCGGCCTTGATCCTTCAGGACCGGGAGGACGAGGCGCGCGACCTTGCGGGCCTCTACCGCGACCTTCTCGGCCCCGATCGGTTCTTCCTGGAACTCCAGGAGAACGGCATCCGGGAGCAGAGGAGGGTCAACGCGAAGCTGATGGAGTTCGCCCGCGACCTCGGGCTCGGCCTGGTGGCCACGAACGACGTCCACTACACCGCGCGCGACGATGCCCAAACACACGACGTCTTGCTCTGCGTCCAGACGAACTCGACGGTCGAGGATACGGAGCGAATGCGCTTCCAGACCGACCAGTTCTACTTCCGTTCGCCACAGGAGATGGCGGAGTTGTTCGGCGAATGCCCGCAGGCGCTCACAGCGACGGGCGAGATTGCCGCTCGGTGCAGCGTGGAGATGACCTTCGGCGAGGTCGTCTTGCCACACTTCGCGGTGCCGGCGGGGCTGACGGCGGACTCGTACCTGCGCGAGCTGTGCTATGAGAGGCTGACGGAACGGTATCCGGGAAGCTCGGAGGCGGTCAAGAAACGGGTCGACTACGAGCTTGACATCATCGCGGGCAAGAATCTCTCGACCTACATGCTGATAACGTGGGATATCATCCAGTTCGCGAAGGATAGCGGCATTCTCGTGGGGCCGGGCCGCGGCTCGGCGCCGGGGAGTGCCGTCCTCTATGTTCTCGGTGTCACCGGCGTGGACCCCATCGCACTCGGCATTCCCTTCGAGCGGTTCATCAATCCCGAGCGGATCTCGATGCCGGATGTGGACATGGACTTCGAGGACGCGCGCCGGGATGAGGTGATCCGCTACATCGTCGGCAAATATGGCAGCGAGCACGTGGCCCAGGTCATCACCTTCGGCAGCATGGGCCCTCGGCTCGCGGTGCGAGACGCCGGCCGGGCGATGAGCATTCCGATTCCTGAGGTAGATCGGATTGCCAAGCAGATCGACGCGACGCGGCCCATTGAGAAGTCAGTGGCAACGAACCCCGACCTCAAGCGCGAGTACGAGGAAAGCGAAGCCGCGCGGAGACTGATCGACACCGCGCAGGGGATTGAGGGGCTGGCCCGCCATGGGGGCACGCACGCGGCCGCGGTGGTCATTTCGAAGGAACCCCTGAAGAATGTTGTGCCCCTTCAACGCTCGACGGAGGGGGATGGCCTGACGACGCAGTTCGATGGGGTGTCAGTTGGGTCTGTCGGGCTGTTGAAGCTGGACGTGCTCGGCCTGCGGACCCTCACGGTCATGAAGAGAGCATTGCAGCTCATCGAACAGAGCCGCGGCGAGAGGATCGACCTCGACGACATACCTTTCGACGACGCGAAGACGTTCGAGTTGCTTGGCAAGGGGGAGACGGCCGGAGTGTTCCAACTCGAGAGCAGCGGGATGCGGCAGGTTGTGATGGAGCTGAGACCCGACCGGCTCGAAGACATCATCGCCCTGGTCTCTCTCTATCGGCCTGGACCGATGGCGCGCATTCCGGACTACATTGCAGGCAAGCATGGGACCCGAGAGATCACCTACGCGGACCCGAAGCTCGAACCGGTGCTCAAGGAGACCCATGGCGTCATCGTCTACCAAGAGCAGGTGATGGAGATCGCCCGGCAGCTTGCCGGGTTCCCCATGGGATCGACTGAGACAGTGCTGTTCGCCATGCGCAAGAAGAGGCACGAAGACATGGCCCGGCTCCGGGACGAGTTCCTCGATGGCGCGGTCAAGAACGGAGCCGACCGCGGAATCGCCGATGACACCTGGACCCAGATGGCGGAGTTCGCGGGCTACGGATTCAACAAGGCTCACGCCGCGAGCTATGCCATCAATGCCTACCAGACAGCCTATCTCAAGGCACACTATCCGGCCGAGCTCATGGCTGCTCAGCTCACCAGCATTATGGATGACAAGGACAAAGTGGCGGCGTACGTTCAGGAGTGCAGGCGAATGGCAATCGAGGTCCTGCCCCCGGACATCAATTACAGCGAGGCTGGCTTCACCGTTGAGGAGGGGAAGATCCGCTTCGGGCTCGCCGCTGTCAAGCATGTTAGCCGGAGTTCGGTCGAGGTGCTGGACGCGGAGCGGGAGGCGGGCGGCCCGTTCCAGGACATCTACGAGCTCTGCAGTCGCGCCGAGCCCGGCAAGGTGAGCAAACTGGCGCTCGAGAGCCTCGCCCGAGCCGGAGCGCTCGGGTCTCTAGCAGGCTCCCGCGCCCAGCAGGTGGCCGCCGCGGACCAGGCGCTGGAATGGGGCGCACGAGTCTGGCGGGATCGGCAGGCGGGCCAGACGTCTCTCTTCGGCTCGCCCGACGGGAACGGTGCCATCGTACCGCCGTCGCCGCCCCTGCCCCCTGCAGTGGAATTCCCGCCCTCGGAGCTGCTGGCGCTGGAGAAGGACCGGCTCGGCGCCTATCTGTCCGGCCATCCGCTGGAGGCCATTGAGAGCCAGTTGGCGACAGTTACGACGGCGACGGTCCGCGATGTGGTTGCAGGGGCCGTCCAAGGCGACGTGCTCGTCGGCGGCATCATCACCTCGGTGCGCAAGCGCATCACCCGTACCGGGAAGATGATGGCGTTCTTCACCGTGGAGGATCTCTCCGGCGTAGTCGAGGCGACGCTGCTGCCGGAGGGCTATGAGCGATGTGGGAGCGCGCTCTCGGAACAGGCCGTCGTCATCGTGCGCGGCAGGGCCGAACAGGACGACAGGTGGCGGGAAGAGCAAGAGGCCGGAGGCGGGCAGCGTCTGCTGGTGGAGGCGATCTGCTCGCCCGATGACGAAGCCGGCTTGGCCGATCTTCGCTTCGCCGGGAACAACCGGCGGAGTTATGGTGTTCGCAATGGGAGAGGCAACCGCGCGGCGCGGCCACCGACGGCGAACGCGCAGGCACAGGCGAACGACTCGAAGAACGCGCGCACGGAGAGCGCCAGCCAATCGAAGGATGAACGCGCGGAGGGGAATGGCGGGCGCATCCACATCCGCCTCTCGCTGGACGGGGCCGAGGAATCGATGAGCAGGCTCAGAGAGTTGATCGGGCAGTTCTATGGTGAGACCGAGGTGCTGCTTCACATCCAGATGGGAGAGGGCGAGCGCCGCGTGAAGCTCGGCCGTGAGTTCATGGTCCAGCTGGATGACCGGTTCACGGCGGCAGTGGAGGGGCTGCTGGGCAAGGGCGCGATCTGGAGTGAGTGAGCGTCGGCAAGGGCGTGGCGATGCGAGTAGTGAGGGCAACGGGGAGGTCACCTGAGCGAGTCGTGGCGGAGCTGTCCGCGCCGATTGCCGCGGAGCTGGCCGAGCAGGAGAAGGGCGTACGAGAGATCGTCGACGCGGTGCGGGCGCGGGGCGATGAGGCGCTGTTGGAGTACGGGCGACGCCTCGACTGGCCGGACATGACGGCTGCGGGGATGCGGGTGCGCGAGGCCGAGATCGACGATGCCCTGCAGGCCGTCGGCGACGACTTCCTCCGGGCTGTGGATCTGGCGGCCGAGCGGGTCCGAGCCTTCCACGAGAAGCAGCTGCCCACGGACTGGTTCGACTGCCGGGTGCCCGGCGCCGTGCTCGGCCAGAAGTTCACCCCCGTCCAGCGAGTCGGCATCCACGTGCCGGGCCAGAGCGCCGCTCTTCCCTCGTCCCTGATCATGGGTGTCGTGCCGGCACAGGTCGCAGGCGTCGAGGAGCTTCTGCTCGTCACGCCGCCTCGGCCGGACGGCACGGTCCATCCGGCCATTCTCGCAACAGCCGGTAGGCTCGGGGCCGGGACGATCTTCAAGGTCGGAGGCGCCCAGGCGATTGCTGCCCTCGCCTACGGGACCGAGACAATCCCCAGGGTCGACAAGATCTTCGGGCCGGGGAGCCCCTGGGTCACGCTGGCCAAGAAGCTGGTGTACGGCGACGTGGGCATAGAGGGCCTGTACGGCCCGTCGGAGGTCGCAATCATCGCGGACGAGAGCGCAGAGCCGCGGCTGATTGCCGCCGATCTGCTCGCGCAGGCGGAACATATGAGTGACTCGTCGGTGTTCCTCGTGACGCCTGAGGAGGCACTGATCGAACCCGTGGAAGGCGAGCTGAGGCGGCAGCTCGAGGCGCTGCCGCGTCGCGAGGTCGCGCAGCATTCTCTGGAGACGTACGGCGCACTCATCGTCGCCGCGGATATGGACCACGCGGTGGACATCGTGAACGAGCTCGCGGCGGAGCATGTGCAGGTTTGCACGCGCGAGCCGTTCGCCCTGCTCCCGAAGATCCGAAACGCGGGCGCGATATTCCTGGGCAGCTCGTCGCCGGTGCCACTCGGCGATTACGTTATCGGACCGTCGCACTGGCTGCCGACGGGCCGCACCGCACGATTCTCTTCGGGGCTCGGCACACTGGATTTCATGAAGCGGTCGAGCATTGTGTTTGCATCGAAGGCAGCAGTAGCCGATCACGCGGAGGCCGTGAAGCTGCTCGCCGAGCTGGAGGGTCTGGACGGACACATTCGCGCCGTGCAGGCCCGCCTGGAGAAGCCGAGATCGCGGTAGCGACAGGAGGCTGACATGCGGAAGGCTGCGGTCGAGCGGAAGACCAAGGAAACATCGATCTCGCTCCGCGTGGCCCTCGATGGGAAGGGCGACTGCCGGGCGAAGACGGGCGTTGGCTTCCTCGACCACATGCTCGATCTGTTGGCCCGACATGCCGGCCTCGATCTCACCGCGGAAGCGGCCGGGGACCTCCGCGTTGACGATCACCACCTTGTGGAAGACGTGGGGATCGTACTCGGGCAAGCGCTGAAGGAAGCCCTTGGAGACAAAGAGGGGATCACTCGGTACGGCTGGGCGGTCGTGCCGATGGACGAATCCCTCGTGATGTGCGCGGTTGACCTCGGCGGCCGTCCGCATCTGCACTATGGCCTCAAGCTGCCCGCCAAGCGCGTGAGGAAGTTCGAGACCGAGCTGATCGAGGAGTTCTACCGCGCGGTCGTGAACTCGGCCGGCATGAACCTGCATCTGAGGCAGCTTACCGGGCGCAACACACACCACATAATCGAGGCCTCCTTCAAGGCGTTTGCACGGGCGCTCGGGCAGGCCGTGTCGACATCGGGGCGAGGCGGAGTTCCTTCCACGAAAGGGGTGCTCTGAGGTGCAATCCCACGGGACGACCATTCTGGCCGTGCGGAAGGACGGCCAAACGGCTGTCGTCGGAGACGGGCAGGTCACCGTCCAGAACACGATCATAAAGCGGGGCGCCCGCAAAGTGCGCCGGCTGTATCAAGATCGCGTCGTCGCGGGTTTCGCAGGAGCGGCCGGCGATGCCCTTGCGCTCTTCGAGCGATTCGAGGGGAAGCTGGAGGAGCACGCCGGGAATCTGCCGAGGGCGGCCTACGAGCTGGTGAAGGAGTGGCGCACAGATCGAGCGCTCCGGCGCTTGGAGGCGCTCCTGGTCATCGCGGACAAAGACCACTTGTTCCTCGTATCGGGCAATGGCGACCTCATCGAGC
This sequence comes from Candidatus Hebobacterum abditum, assembly GCA_029821875.1. Classification (GTDB taxonomy): domain Bacteria; phylum Armatimonadota; class Hebobacteria; order Hebobacterales; family Hebobacteraceae; genus Hebobacterum; species Hebobacterum abditum. The sequence goes on from JALGXW010000012.1 coordinate 32,496, forward strand.
CCGACGACGGACTCGTCGGGCTCGGCTCAGGTGGGCCGTACGCGCTGGCGGCGGCCCGTGCCCTCATGGCACATACGGATCTCTCGGCCGAGGAGATCGCGCGCGAGGCGATGAACATCGCAGCCGACATCTGCATCTACACCAACCGAGAGCTGACGGTAGAAGTGGTGTAGCAGCGCGATGACCTGTTGGTGTTCTGCTTCTTGTGTGTCCTGGATCGCCCCCTGGCCGAATCCGCGACATGACTCTGCTCTCACGACGGGGAAGAACGCGAGACACGCGAGCTACTACAGTCGGCCCTCACGCATTCTGCATGGGGGTCGGCGACCTGATTGGAGGATCGCATGAGAAGGAGGCGTGGCTTGGGCCAGGTGCTGGCCTGGGGAGGGGCAGTAACGATCGTCGCGCTCGTATCGCTGGGCTCCATTGGCGCGCTCCCATCGGCCCAGGCGGCCGGGGGCGGACCTGCGACGGCTGCCGCGAGTGTCTACGTAGTATCGCCAAGCGGGTCGGACGACAACCCGGGGTCGCTCGGAGCGCCTTTCGCAACCATCGCTAAGGCGGCGGAGGTGGTGGCGCCGGGTGACACGGTCATGTTGCGCGGAGGCATCTACCGCGGGCGCGTAACCTTCACCCGCGGCGGGAGCGCGGCCGAGCCGATCGCTTTCATAGCCTACCAGGCGGAAGTACCAGTCATCGACGGGGAGGGAGTGGCCGTCGGGGAGCAGGAGGCGCTGGTGACGGTGACAGAGGGCGCCGACCACGTCGCTCTCTCCGGCTTGACCGTGCGCAACTCCTCCGGTGCGGCGATGAAGATCTATGGCGACCACGCCACGGTAATGGGATGCAAGGTGACAAAGGCCGAGTATCAGGGGATACAGATACGAGGCGCGGCCGGAGTCCGGTGCATCGGAAACGAGATCTGGAATGTGTGCCGTATGAACGCCGAACGCGAACTCGAAGGCGGATGGCCGGCGGCACTTGCAGCCTGGGAGTCGAAGGAGGTGTCCTTCATCGGGAACGTGGTCCACGACAACCACGGAGAGGGTATCTCGGTATGGAAAGGCGCGGAGGACTGCGTCATCATGGGCAATCAGGTATACGACAACTGGAGCGTGAACGTCTACCTGGACAACGCAAAGCGGGCCCTGGTGGCCGCCAACTTCATCTACAGCACGGCCGACGCATTCCAGTCGCACCGTGACCCCGCCATCGGTGTGGCCGTCGCCGATGAGGACTACAGCGAGTGGGGAGACGAGGGCTGGAAGGCCGATGGCGGCGAGCACGTGGTCCGCAACAACATCATCCTGAACTGCTCGCGGGGGATAAGCTTCTGGAAGTACGTTCCGGGGTCGGGGGTCAAGGATTGCTCGTTCGTCTACAACACGATCGCGGGGACGTGGGAATACGGGATCAGGATATCCGAGGGCGAGAACAGCGGGACGCAGTTCGCCAACAACATCGTTGTGAGCCGTGCCGGCGAGACGCTGTCTGTCACCAAGACCGGGGGGCTGGCCTTCAGACACAACTTGTTCTGGGACTCAACCGGCAAGCCAAGTGACAAGTTCGGCTGGGGCGGGCAGCGGTTCGACTTCAGGCTGTGGGAGTCGCAGTCTCGCGAGCTCAAGGCGAACCTGTGGGCCGACCCACAGCTATCAGACACCGCCGCCGGGGAGCCCGATGGCGCCAAGCTGACGCGGGACTCGCCCGCGATGGACGCTGGCTCCTCGGCCGGCGCCCCGCGCTTCGACTATTGGGGGTATCCGCGCCCGACGGACGGGAACGGCGACCGGATCAGGGCGCCCGATATCGGGGCGCATGAGTACGGCGCCGAGAGATAGGCTGAGCGCGGCTCTCCACTCTCCTCTGGGCGGACGGTCCCGGGCTCCCGGGGCGCGTCCCAGGAAGGGGGGTCAATGCGCTTCTGGGTCTTCTGTGCGCTTCCCATGGCGTTCCTGCTGATCACCACATCGGCCTGTGGCACGCTGAGAGCGGGGCCGGGTTCGGATGGCGGCGAAGTGGCTGTGGCGTCGGCCCAGGCTGAGGTGCACGTCCCTGCCTTCCCGGGAGCGGAGGGCTTCGGCGCTGAGACGCCTGGCGGCCGCGGAGGGCGCGTCATCAAGGTCACCAACCTCAACGCGGGCGGACCTGGTAGCTTGCAGGCGGCCTGCCAGGCGAAGGGGCCGCGGGTCGTGGTGTTCGATGTGTCGGGAGTGATCCGCGGCGACGTCGAGATCACGGAGCCGTACATAACCATCGCGGGCCAGACCGCGCCGGGTGCAGGCGTCACCATCGCGGGTATGCTTCGCACGGCGTACCGCACCGGAGATGCGCCGCGAGTCCACGACGTGGTGGTTCGCTTCCTGCGGATGCGCCCGCCGCCCGGGGGCGGCAATCAGGGCGACGCAGTGCAGTTCTCGACGGCCGATCGAGCAGTTCTCGATCACCTGTCCTGCTCCTGGGCGGAGGACGAGACGATCGACCTGTTCAGCCATGCCACCAATGTCACCGTCCAGTGGTGCACGATCGAGGAATCGTCGATGACCGAGGAGCGCGGTGGCGGCCACAACTACGGTTTGATAGCCGGGCCGCGCAGCAAGAACATCTCCATACACCACAACCTGTTCGTCCACCATAGGCGGCGGAATCCCGCCATAGGAAGTGGTCCGGCGGACTTCCGCAACAATGTCGTGTACAACTTCCGGGACGGGTTCTCTCACGAGGGCAACTATCGCACGCCCGGGTTCAACATCATCGGCAACTACTACAAGCCTGGACCCAGTGACTCGCACATCTTCCCGTTTTGCTTCGAGGGCGAGATTCCGTACTACCTCCGTGACAACTACATCGAGGGCGTGGGCATGATCCAGGATCCGTGGGCGGAGGCCGGCAAGCTCCACGGCCTCACGTGCTACGCCGACCACGGAGTGAAGCAGGAGACAGAGACCCCGGTCGCCCCTGTCACAACGAGCACTCCCTTCGAAGCCTACGAACTTGTGCTGGCGCGAGCCGGGTGCTTCCCCCGAGACACGGTTACGGAGCGCATGATCCGCGATACGCGGCAGGGCGCGGGCGAGTGGGGCCGGCACGATCCAGCCGATCTGATGGAGGGGCTGAAGACTGTGCCCCCGCGCGCCGACTCAGACGATGACGGCATGCCGGACGACTGGGAGGTCGCACACGGCTTGGACCCGACTCAGGACGACTCCTCGCGGGTCATGCAGTCTGGCTACAGCGGGATAGAGGAGTTCGTCAACGAGTTGGCGGGGTCGCTCGCCGGCACCCGATGAGGATGCCTCCCCGCGTACCCCCTGCTGCGGCCCAGCCCCTCCGCTTGACTAAGAACACACGGTGTTAGGATACCCGCGAATAGTGGAACAAGTGCTGTGGCACTCGGAAGCTTCAGATTCGCCCGGGCGGCCACTAGATGCCTGGCCCGCAGGGGGTCAGGGGGGGTATTCGCTTGAGCACGCAGTCGAATGGGTCGACGCGTCCGGGGCCCGTGATCGTAGGCCAGGAGTACGGCACCGATAGGCGCAGGATGCAGCTGCTGTGGCTCGCCCTGGGGCTGGTCGGGCTCCTTACCTTGGCCCTGGTCATCCTTGTCGCCTATGGGCTCGAGATCTCCAGTTCTGACTACACGGAGCCCCTGCTGCTCATCGGTCTGCTGGCTCTCGTAACCTGCACGGTGGCCTACTTCGCAGACAAGGAGCGCGAGCACCGGGCCGAGAACCGGCGCCTGATCCAGCAGCTCCACGAGACAGCTCAGGCCCTGGACTCCCGCGTCGACCGGCTGAACAAGCTGTCCGAGACGAGTATGCATCTGGCTGGGTCTCTCGATCTCGACCGCATATCGGAGTTGGTTGTGGGTGCGCTCGTCGATCAGGTCCATGCTGACGCAGCCTCGCTGGTTCTGCTCGACAGGGCGAAGGGTGAGTACGTCCACAAGCGAAGCTTCGGGCCCCTCGCGGAGAACGGCATCGAATCGGATGACCCCTTCGAGATGGCGGCGGCCACCGCCAATGACGGGCCTGCCATCAGGCAGCTGGATGAAGCACCGCCGGTGGCCAAGCAGCTCCAGGCGTGGGACAAGGTCCGGGCTTCCATCTCCGCACCTGTGAAGGTGTCGGATATGGTGGACGGCGCGCTGGCGGCGATACGCGAGGAGACCTTCGACACCGAGGACCTCAACCTGCTGACCACGCTGGCCAACATGTCGAGCAAAGCCATTGAGAGCGCGGAGCTTCACCAGCAGCTGCGAGGGTCCTACTACAGGACTCTGCACGTACTGGCGCGCTCGCTGGCCGCGCGCGATCCCTACAGCGCGGCCCACGGGGAGGCGGTAACCTGGTTGGCCGACCGGCTGGGACGACACATGGGAGTGGGCGACGAAGACCTGGAGGCCCTGGGATCCTACGGTCCGCTTCACGACCTCGGGAAGATCGGAGTCTCCGACTCCCTGCTCTCCAAGCAAGGGCCGCTCACCGATGACGAGCAGGCGTTGGTCCGACAGCACACCCTCATCGGAGAGAGCATTGTCAGGCCGCTAAGCCCGGGCAGCGGGGCGTTGTCGATGATCCGCAGCCACCACGAGCGATGGGACGGCCAGGGATATCCCGATGGTCTACGAGAGGACCAGATCCCGCTGCTGGCGCGCATCGTTGCCGTCGCCGATGTCTACCACGCTATCATCTCGCACCGGCCCTACCGCAGCGGAGCAAGCCCCATACAGGCTGTCCAGGAGATAAAGGCGATGTCGGGCACGCAGTTCGATCCGGCGGTGGTTCAGACCCTGGTTCAGCTCTGGCACGCCGGAGAGCTGGCCGACCCGGCTATCTGGATGGGACAGAGGCCGGAATCGAGCGATATACTCGACCTACCAGCCTCCTTGCCCGCTCCTGTGCCTCGGTCGTCACCTTCCCCCAACTGATCCGCGATCTCTGGCCCGCCCCTCCACGGGCGCTGCGGCCCACGCCGACGCTCTCCGACCCCGACGTGAGCGCTGCCGCGCGATCCCGGCTCAGCTGCCCGCCGAGTGCCGAGAGGCGCTCTGCCGTGGACCTCGAACACTACCTGCACGAATCCGCGCGGTCCGTGCCCGCGTGCAGCACAGGGAGGTAGTGCAATGGAGCGGCGAGGGATTCACGTCATGATGGGGGATCGGACCAAGCTCTCGGCAGTCGAGCGTCTTGTCCGGGAGATCGCACCATCGCTGGACCTCAATTACGTCATCGTCGAGGTCAACGGCCACTTCGAATACGCGAGTCACCCGGAAGCTTCGGAGCCGAAGTCGATGGCGGCAGCGGACGCGCAGGGGCTGGCGGAGGCCGCGCGCGCGAAGGGCATCGAACTCGTTCCCATGTACAACTGCCTCGGCCATCAGTCCTGGCGGGACAAGCCGGCGGCGCTGCTGCGAGCGCATCCGGAGTTCAATGAAGCGCCGGAGCTGGACGCGACGGCGGAGGAGTTCTACTGCATGAGCTGGTGCCCGAACCATCCCGACGTCAACCCCCTGCTGTTCGACCTCTTCGACGAACTGCTGGCAGCGTTTGGGGCGAAGGCCTTCCACGTCGGCCTGGACGAGGTGTTCGTCCTCGGGCACTGCCCCCGCTGCAAAGGGACGCCGAATGCGGAGCTGTTCGCCAAGGCGGTGAACGACTACCACGGCCACCTGGTAGGCCGACGAGGGGTGGAGATGCAGATGTGGGGCGACCGCCTGCTCGACGCTGAGACGATGGGATACGGCTCGTGGGAGAGCAGCGCCAACGACACTCATCAGGCGATAGAGACTGTGTCCTCTGATATCGTCATGTGTGACTGGCACTACGAGATCATGGACGATTTCCCGTCGGTCCGCTTCTTCCAGGAGAAAGGCTTCCGCGTCTGGCCGGGCGGCTGGAATAAGCCGGAGAGCATCGCCAAGCTGATCGAAGTCGCGCGACGGGAGGCGACCCCGAAGATGCTCGGCTATCTCGCGACGACCTGGACGGATGTCGAGAAGGTCGTGGACGGGCTCAGTGGCAAGCCGATGGAGGACGAGAAGCTCGCGGCAATCGTGAGCGGCGTGAAGCTGGGAGCCGAGCTGGCCCTGGGCTAGCCGCGGCAGATCGGGCGCAGGCGAGGAGCACTCAATGGGATTCCTCAAGGTCAGTGACGACGCGCGCCACCTGACGCGCCCTGACGGAACACCATTCTTCTACCTAGGCGACACTTGCTGGGAGTTGTTCCACCGTCTCACTCGGGAAGAGGCCGACGAGTACCTTGAGAACCGCGCACGGCTCAAGTTCACCGTGATCCAGGCAGTTGTGCTTGCGGAGCTGGACGGGCTGCGAGTGCCAAACCCCTACGGTGATCTTCCGCTGCGCCGCTTGCGCCCAGGGCAGCCCAACGAACCGTACTTCCGGCACGTAGACTACATCGTCGACAAGGCCGCTGAGCTCGGCCTGTTCGCGGGAATGCTGCCGACCTGGGGGGACAAGGTCGGGCCGAAGTACTGGGGGGTCGGGCCGAAGGTCTTCAACCCTAGGAACGCGCGCACATACGGCCGCTTCCTTGGCGAGCGGTACCGCGACAAGCCCATCATCTGGATTCTGGGCGGCGACCGGCCTGCCAAGACCGAGCCGCTGCGCAGAATCTGGCGGGCGATGGCCGAGGGCCTGAGGGAAGGCGACGAGGGCCGACACCTGATGACCTACCATCCGATGGGCGGGGTATCCTGTTCGGACTACTGGCCGCCCGACGAGCCGTGGCTCGACTTCCACATGATCCAGTCGGGCCATGCGGCGCGGAATGGTCCGAACCACAGACTCGTGCAGGCTGACTACACGCTCGAGCCGACCAAGCCGACGATGGACGGTGAGCCGCGCTACGAGAATCATCCCGTGGCCTTCAAGGAGGGCAGTCCGCGCTTCGATGACTACGACGTGCGCCAGGCGGCATACTGGGGCCTGCTGGCCGGGGGCTGCGGCCATACATATGGCTGCCACGACATCTGGCAACTCTGGGAGCCCGGCCGAACGCCTGTGACCTTCGCGCAGACGCCATGGCGCGAGGCCCTCGACCTGCCGGGCGCAGGGCAGATGCAGCACGTGCGTGTGCTCTTCGAATCGCGCGCCTTCTCCAAGCTCGTGCCCGATCAGTCGGTCGTCATCTCGGGGCAGGGGAGGGGCATGCACCACATGCGTGCCGCCCGCGCCGACGATGGCAGCTTCGCCTTCGTCTATGTCCCCACCGGGCGGCCCGTGGGCGTCGATCTCGGCAAGATCGCCGGCGAGCGGGTGATCGCCAACTGGTATGATCCCCGCGAGGGCACGTGGTGGCGCACGGGAGACTTCCGGCCGCGCGGAACGCGGCAGTTCACGCCCCTCAGCAGCGGCCGCGGGAACGACTGGGTGCTGGTGCTGGACGGAGTGGCCGCCGGAGAGGTCTCCTAGAGCATCCGCGTCGATTCGCAGAAGAACCTGACTCGATCCAGCCGCGTGTCAGGCGTGAACGGACTGCCTGGGGAGAGGGCAAACCTGCCTCTCCTGCCGGCCACGTCAATCTGCCGCTCCACCTCGCGGAGGAGTTCTTCGTCGGAGGCCTTCTCGATGAAGGGGGCGTCGACGTTGCCATAGAGGACGCGGTCCGGCCCCATCACCCTCCGCACCTCGGCCAGGTCGATGCCGTACTCCTTCCGGTCCTCCTCGAAGGAGAGGGCCTTCCATGGCAGCTGCTTCAGGTCCTCCAGCAGCTGCATGAGGTCGCCCGAGAAGTAGAACACCGTCCGGAAGCCGCGGGACTCGTAGAACTCGAGCGTCTGCTCCGTGTAAGGGAAGACGAACTCGCGGTACATGGCCGGGGAGATGAGGTCAGCCGAGGACAGGCACTCCTCCACGAAGACTATGCCTACCCCAAGTCTCTCAGCCGCCGCGAGGCGGGCGCTCGGACGCGGCAGCCCTCCGGCCAGGAGCTTGTGCGTTCTGTCCGGGTCCTCGACCAGCGAAGTCATCATCCCCTGGAAGCCGAGCAGGCCGAGCAATTCTATGTACGGCGAACTGCAGGACTCGTAGAGCGGGAGCTCACCCGGGTGTCGGTCGAGCAGCGCTCGGGCCACCTCGTAGCGTCCGGAGGCCAGCTCCCGATCCACCTCCTCTGGCGTCGGCTCGGAAGACGGAGTGTCCGCACGGGCAATGACCTCTTCCAGTTGATCCGCGTGGTAGCCGCGCTGCCACAGCCCGTAGTAGTGGGAAGCCCTCTCCTGCACCTGGCGGGACGCATAAGTGGCACGATCGGGCGGCAGCCAGCTCTCCTCTCCCTCGTGGGAGACCCAGTACAGGTCCGCCCCACGACGGATCACTGTCGCCCCCGATGCCTGGTCTTCTGACTGCCGGCGAGGCAGTGCGAGCCAGGCGGGAGGCGGGTAGCAGTCGTCGAGAGTCTCGGTGAGAATGCTCAACTCCAGGCCGAGGTAAGTCCCGTAGTCGACGGGCACTCGCTCGACTCCAGCATCATCCATGAGGTGGCGCCATTTGTCGTGGCGAAGCTTCATCCAGTGGAACTCGAGCGGCCCAAGCCCTTCGTAGACAGGTGCAACGGGGACGAAGGGCGCGGAGCGGCCGTTGAGGACTTGACTCAGCGGGTCCAGAGGCGATTCCGAGGTTGACACAGTATCTGCTCTTTCGGCCGGCAGAGGCAGGCCTGGACTCAGCGACCGGTGGTTCGACGCGCCGAGGGCAGACGCCTGCCGAGTAGCCGGCCGAGTCGGACGGGCCTGGCGTGTCTCACTACTCTGAGGAGGCAGGGCAATTGCACGCGCTCTCGATCTGGCAGAGGGGCACTGAGGTCAACGCGGTGGCGGCGGAGGCGCTGAAGCAGGGAGCGGACTGCCTCGACGCGGTGGAGGCCGCGCTGCGTTTCAGCGAAGACGACGTCCGGGATTCCAGCACCGGAAGGGGGGGCTTGCCGAATGCCGCCGGGCAGGTGGAATTGGACGCCGCGATCATGTTCGGCCCGACGGCAGAGGCTGGCGCTGTGGGAGGGCTCCGCAGGACGAGCCAGGCGATCTCGGTCGCGCGGCGGGTGATGGAGGAGACACCGCACATGCTGCTCGTAGGGGAGGGAGCCGAGACCTTCGCCCGGCAGCAGGGCTTCGACGAGTCGGATCTGCTGACCGACGACAGCGCCGCAAAGTGGCAGGAATGGCGTCGAGGAAGAGGGGGGGCCGACCCGGAACGCCATGATACGATGGCCACCCTCGCCATCGATGGCAGGGGCCAGATCGCAGGGGGCGTGACCACAAGCGGAACGCCCTTCAAACTCCCGGGCCGCGTTGGCGACAGCGCCATCATAGGCGCGGGTCTTTACGTCGATCAGGGCGTCGGCGCAGCCGCTGCAACAGGGGTAGGAGAGGAGGCCATCAGGGTCTCTGCATCCTTCCTTGTGGTTGAGCTGATGCGGTCGGGTCTCTCGCCCGATGCTGCATGCCGACGAGCCTTGGAGCGCCTCCTCTCCAGCCATCCGGCCTCGGCTGAGAGGCAGCTGGCTCTCGCCGCCCTGCGGGCCGACGGTGCAGCGGGGGGCGGGAGCGTCAAGCCTGGGTTTGCCTACGCCTACTTCGACGGAGGCCACAACCGCCTCGTGCAAGTGGGTTCGGTTCTCGACTAGTCCACCAGGCCGGAGGTGTTCGCGACACGCACCGGCAGCGGCCCGGGTGATTCGACCAGACTATTCGCCGCCTTCGAGCCGGGCGGCTGTCTCCGCCTCTCTCTCCAGTGCAAGGAGCGTTAGATCGTCGATCTGGTGAGAGAGCTCCTCCTGCTTCGGGGGCGGCGTCGCCGGCTTGCGGGGCAGCCTGAGCTTCTTGTTCTCGAGCAGCCAGTCCCAGATACTGCCGAATTCTTGACTCATCTTCCTCTGCGCGGGTCTCAGCGAGATGATGTGGCGTCTCCCTGGGTGGGAGACGCCACAGCGAGCGTACCCCGAACAGCCGCAGGTTACACCTCAGCGCCGAGACTGTCCAGGGCGGAGAAGCGCGCCAGGCCTTGGCGAGCTCTGGCTCGCGCCGAAAGCTGGATTGTGCTAGAATGACACCTGCCATGACCATCAAGGCGAATCAGACACCACACAGGCAGCTCGAGGAGCTGACTCCCCGTCGCATCGTTGAGGCGCTGGACAAGTACATCGTGGGACAGGCCGAGGCGAAGCGTTCTGTCGCGATCGCGCTCCGCAACCGCATGCGAAGGCAGCTTCTGTCGGATGACATGAGAGACGAGGTAATCCCGAAGAACATACTCATGATAGGACCCACCGGCGTCGGCAAGACGGAGATCGCACGACGGCTCGCGCGGCTGGTGCGGGCGCCGCTCGTGAAGGTGGAGGCCAGCAAGTACACTGAGGTAGGCTACGTCGGACGGGACGTGGACTCCATGGTTCGCGATCTCGTGGAGGCGTCTGTGCGGATGGTCCGGGGGGAGAAGGTGGAGGAGGTGCGCGGCCAGGCCGAGGCCCGCGCCACCGACCGTCTGCTGGAGGCGCTGCAGCGCCGAGGCGGCAGCGCAGGCGGGCGCATGCAGTCGATCGGCGACGCGATGGCGGCCATGCTCCAGCAGCGCCCGGCCGAGGCCGAGCGAGCCGAAGAGCCAACCGAGGATGATGACACCCGCGAGTCGCTGCGGGAGCGTCTCCTGGCCGGTGAGCTCGACACACAGATGGTCGAGATCGAGGTGGAGGAGAACCGCTTCCTGGCCTTCCCCGTGTTCTCGGGTCAGGGGATGGAGGAGCTGGGCATCAACCTACAGGACATGCTCGGCGGCATGTTCCCGAAGCAGCGTCGGCGGCGCAGCGTCACGGTGGCCGAGGCGCGTCGCATCCTGCTCGACCAGGAGGCCGAGCGGATGATCGACATGGACCAGGTGACCGGCGAGGCGGTGGGCCGGGCCGAGCAGTCCGGCATCATCTTCATAGACGAGATGGACAAGATCGCCGGGCGAGAGCGCACACTCGGGGGCCCGGATGTGAGCCGCGAGGGCGTGCAGCGCGGGCTTCTGCCTATCGTCGAGGGATCGACGGTGATGACGAAGTACGGGCCGGTGCAGACCGACCATATCCTGTTCGTTGCGGCCGGCGCCTTCCACGCCTCTAAGCCATCCGATCTCATCCCGGAACTCCAGGGCCGCTTCCCGCTGCGAGTCGAGCTAAGCGCTTTGGGCGAGGAGGACTTCATCCGGATCCTCAACGAGCCTGAGAACTCGCTGATAAAGCAGTACACGGCACTCATGGGAACCGAGGGTGTCGAACTGGAGTTCACCCCTGAGGGGGTGGCCGAGATCGCGCGCATCGCCGCCCAGGTCAACGAGCAGACGGAGAACATCGGCGCGCGTCGGCTGCACACCGTCATGGAGCGGCTCCTGGAGCAGATCTCCTTCGAAGCCTCGGATATCTCTCCCGCCCATGTCAAGATCACGGCCGAATACGTCCGCGAGCAGCTCGCGCATGTGGTGAAGGACCTCGACCTGACGCGGTACATTCTGTAGGCTTCGAGTCGCCCGTCCGCCGCCCTCGCGCGGCATCGGTGTCATGCAGCCGCGACCGGCGGATTCTGCAGTGTCGCCGACCCCCGCCCCCGCTGCACCGCATCTCAGTGCGTCTCGGTTTTGTGGAATAGGCTGCCTGAGAGACGGCACTTCTTGGGAGCACAACAGGAGGGAGACGACTCCATGGAGGCAGCCGGGCATTCGACCGCGTCACGGGCGCAGGGCGCTTCCGCGCGCCGCCTGGATGGCATTGCCTGCGGCTTCCTCTTCTTGGTCTCGCTGCTGGCCTACCTCCGCACGATGCGGCCGACCTTTGGCTGGGGGGATTCGAGCGAGCTGATCACGGCCGCCTACCACTTGGGCAACGGACACGCGCCGGGCTATCCGACGTGGATGCTCATCATGCATCCCTTCAGTCGCATCCCGGTCGGCGATGTGGCCTTCCGGGTCAACTTCGCGACCGCGCTGCTGGGCGCAGTGGCGGTCGCGCTCCTCTACCTCGTCTACCGGACCATCTCGGGCAATCGGATCGCGGCCTTCATCGCCGCGCTTACGTTCGCATTTGCCGCGACGTTCTGGGATCAGACGACGGAGGCCGAAGTCTATACGCTCCACGTCTGCCTCGCCGCCGCCATCATCCTGGTTCTGTTTGCCTGGCGGGTGACCGGTCGGGATCGCTGGCTCTTCCTGCTCTCATGGGTGGTCGGCATCAGCCTGGGGAACCACGCGCTTACGGCATTGATGGTGCCGGCGATCCTCTATCTCGTATGGGCGGAGAAGGGAAGGCGCTTCTTCACACTGCGGCGGGTGGCGGCCTGCGCGGGGCTGTGTCTGCTCGGCCTGTCGGTCTATGCGTACGAGCCGATCCGTGCCACTGCGAACCCGCCGCCTCATCTCAACAACCCGCACAACTTGGTGGAGTTCTGGGCCCAGCTCACGGCGCCGGGCGCTCGGCACTCGATGTTCGACCGCGGTTGGGTGGTGCCGCTGCATCGAGCGCTGATCCACACTGGGCGGCTGTCAACTGAGTTCACGCTCCTCGGCTGCGCGCTCGCCCTATTCGGTCTTGGGTTGCTGTGGCGACGGGACCGGAAGCTCGCGGTCTTCCTGCTGTTGATCGGGCTCTTCGATGTCGCCTACGCCGTCAACTTCAGCATCTTCGATATCTACGTCTACTACCTGCCGCTGCATATCGTGTGGGCGGCGTTCATATCGGTGGGGATTGTGGGCGCACTGGCCTTGGCAGGCCGGGCGATGTCGCGGCTCCAACGGGGGCTGGTCTCGCCGACACCTGGCTGGCGATACGGTCCTGCCACCGTCCTGCTGATGGTGTTGCCGGTGATGCAGTTCACGGGCAACCTCCATCGCGTGGACGGGAGCCAAGACTACGGCTCCGAGCTGTTCGCGCGAGAAGTGATGGGCATAGCCGAACCGGGCGCTCTCATACTGGCCGACTGGTGGACGATCGCTCCGATGGGGTACCTCAAGTACATTGACGGGGAGCGGCCGGATCTCATCATGTTCGCCGCACCATCCCTCCACTCTGACGAGGGTTTCATCGACTTCGCACAGGAGGACTTCCTCCGCAGCTACCCGGCGGTGTACTTCGTCGAGATGCTGACATACCGCATGACCTTGCTGCGTGAGAAGACGTACATGGTCCCGCAGGGGCCGGTCTATCGGGTGTTCCTCGATCGCCCGCCGCGGGAGGAGGTGCTCGCCGACGTGGCCGGGAGGCCGGTAGCCCGGTTCGGCGACCAAGTGGGCCTCGTGAGGGTGGACCTGTCGCCCGGGGAGCTGCGGCCCGGCAAGAGCTTGCCCTTCGCTCTCTACTGGACTCCCCTCGCTGGCTATGAAGGGGCGCCATTGCAGGCCATCTTCGTCTTGGAGAGCGAGCAGGGCGAGCGCATATGGCTGGAGAGCAACCTCCTTGGGCACGACCTCTGCCCGTTGACGGATTGGCAGCCGGGCGAGGTGCTCAGGGAAGAACACCGCATCTACCTTCCGGATCCGGTCCCTTCGGGCGGGTATGATCTGTTCGTGCGAGTGCGGGAGCGTGGGTCATCGAAGTGCCTGGCCTGCGATCGTCCCTACGGCGACCGCAACCCGCGTGACTACCATATCGCTCGCATCTCCGTCGCGGATCCGGAGCCGACTTCGGACGAGGGCCGCATTCCGACCGCTGTAGCGATGCTGCGGCCGTGAGGGCCGCCAGCTCCCTGCTATCTTGCCGCGCCGCAAGCGAGCTCTCACCTGACGTCCTTTGATGGCCTCAATGGGGTCCTCGTGAGCACGGTCGGGTCTTGCGCCGCGCGGCTTTCTTGTGCTACACTCCCATGAACGGCCGCGCCTCGCTTAACGGGGATCGTGGGCCGTTTGGCGCGCCCTTGTCCTCATAGGGTCGGGGCGCGGCGGGAATCCAATCTTCGGCGTGCTGTGGTGTCCCAGTTCGCGCATGTCGCGCAGTCGCAGCGCGGATGAACAGCTCGCCCCGATGATGGGGCACGCCGCCCGAAAGGGGAGTAACCTTGCCTCTCGTGACCATGAAAGAGCTGTTGGAGGCCGGAGTCCATTTCGGCCACCAGACCCGCCGTTGGAACCCGAAGATGAAGCGGTTCATCTATGCCGGGCGCAACGGCATCTACATCATTGACCTTCACCAGACGCTGAAACGCCTCGAGACCGCCTACCAATTCGTCGAGCAGGTAGCCGCGGAAGGGGGGAAAGTCCTGTTCGTCGGTACCAAGAAGCAGGCCCAGGACGCCGTGCGGGAGAGCGCCGCGCGCTGCGAGATGTTCTACGTCACCGAGCGTTGGCTCGGCGGCATGCTGACCAACCACAGCACCATCAACCAGCGGATCGAGCGGCTGCGCGAGCTGCGCAAGATGGAGGAGGACGGCAGCCTCTCTCAGCTCCCGAAGAAAGAAAGGAATCGCCTCATAGACTTGAGGGTCAAACTTGAGCGGTTCCTCTCCGGCATCGAGGACATGGGTGGGGTGCCGGATGCGGTCTTCATTGTGGATCTGAAGCAGGAGCGCATCGCGCTGTTGGAGGCGAGACGGCTGAAGATCCCAGTGGTCGCGATAGTGGACACGAACTGCGACCCGGACGAGGTGGACTATCCGATTCCAGGCAACGATGACGCCATACGTGCGATCAGGCTCATGGCCGGGAAAATGGCGGACGCGGTCATGGAAGGCCGCGCCGAGCATGAGAGCCGACAGGCCGAAGCGGAGGCCGCGGCTGAGCGGGAGAAGGCGGTCGCGGTAGCGGTGGAATCCGGTGAGGGGGCCGCGGATGAGGCGGGCTGGGAAGCCGGTGACCTCGAGGCCGAACCGGCAGCAGCCACTGTAACGGCCGAGGAAGTGGAGCCGGCGCCGCCGAGCGAGGAGGAACCTGCAGCGGCTGAGGTGGGGACAGAGTCTGAGGCCGAACCAGCCCGAGAGTTCACAGGCGGCGAGGCGGAGCTCACCTGAACGCAGTTGAGTGAGCTCGCGCGTTTCCCAGACCGTAAGGAGGCCTGCAAGTGGCAGTAACAGCACAACACGTTCAGGAACTCCGCCGAAAGACGGGCGCAGGCATCATGGACTGCAAGAAGGCGCTCACCGAGTGCGGGGGCGACATGGAGCAAGCTGCCGTGCTGCTCCGCAAGCAGGGCGCCGCGCGGGCGGACGCGAGGCTCTCTCGTGAGACAAGCGAGGGAGCAGTATCGTCCTACATACACGCCGGCGGCAAGATTGGCGTGCTCGTCGAGGTGAACTGCGAAACAGACTTCGTCGCGCGGACGGAGGAGTTCCAGGAACTTGCCTTCAACCTGGCAATGCACATTGCCGCTGAGAACCCGCGGTACTTGCGGTCCGAGGATGTGCCGGACGATGTCCTCGAGAAGGAGAAGGACGTGTTCCGCGCCCTGGCTCAGACGGAGGGCAAGCCGGAGAAGGTGATCGACCGCATCGTCGACGGGCGGCTGAAGAAGTTCCTCTCGGAGGTCTGCCTGCTGGATCAGCCCTATGTTCGGGATGACCAAATGACAGTGGGAGGGCTGATCAAGGAAGCCATCGGCCGCCTAGGCGAGAACATCAGCGTCCGCCGATTCGTGCGCTATCAGCTGGGTACGGAAGACGGGGGCTGAGGCAGGTCCAGGAGGTCGAGGTGGCGGAACTGCCCTACAGGCGAGTTGTCCTGAAGCTCAGCGGCGAGGCCTTCGCTGGGCATGCCGGGTTCGGGATCGATCCCGACGTGGTGCACCGCATCGGCGGCGAGGTGAAGGAGGCGCGCGAGCTGGGGGTGGAGCTTGGAGTCGTCGTCGGGGCCGGGAACTACTTGCGGGCGCGCTCCAACTCTCTCCACGACATAGAGCGCACGACCGCCGACTACATGGGGATGCTTGCCAGCGTCCTGAACTGTCTGGCATTGCAGGCGGCGCTGGAGACTCTGGGCGTCGACACGCGACTTCAGTCAGCGATCGAGATCCGCGAGGTCGCAGAGCCATACATCAGGCGTCGCGCGATACGCCACCTGGAGAAGGGACGCGTCGTGATCTTCGCGGCCGGCACTGGGAATCCGTACTTCACCACCGATACCGCGGCCGCTCTGCGCGCGGCGGAAATCGGCGCCGGGGCCCTGCTGAAGGCTTCCACTGTCGACGGGATATACGACAGCGATCCGAAGACCAACGCTTCGGCCAAGAAGCTGGAGAGCCTGACCTATCTGGACGCCTTGCGCGCTGGACTCAAGGTGATGGACGCGACGGCCGTGTCCCTGAGCATGGACACGAAGATTCCAGTCATCGTCTTCGACCTGCGGACCTCGGGGAACATCAAGCGCGTGCTGCTGGGGGAGAAGATAGGGAGCACCATTAGCTGAGCGTCTCAACGGGAGGAATGCCTATGCCGGATGCAGTGCAGCTGCTAATGAGAGAGACGGATAGGCATATGCTCGAAGCCATCGAGGCGGTCAAGCGGGAGTTCAGCCTGATACGCACCGGCCGGGCCAATCCTGCGATTCTCGACCGCATCCGCGTCGAGTACTACGGCCAAATGATGTCCGTGAAGCAAGTGGCGACCATCAGCGCACCCGAGCCTCGACTGCTCATGATATCTCCCTGGGATAAGCAGATGGCCAAGCCGATCGTGGATGCTATCACGAGCTCGGACCTGGGGCTGAACCCTCAAAGCGACGGGAACATCATCAGAGTGCCGCTCCCTCAGCTGACGACTGAGCGCCGGAAGGAGCTGGCGAAGATGGTCACCCGCAAGACTGAGGAGGGGAGAGTCTCCATCCGGAACATTCGCAGAGACACAGTGGAGCGGCTGCGAGGAATGCAGAAGGACGGGAAGATGTCGGAGGACGATCTGCGCCGCTTCCAGGATCAGGTACAGAAGATCACCGACGGGCACGTCAAGCAGCTCGAGAGCGTGGAAAAGGACAAAGAGCGGGAGATCATGGAGGCATGAGGGCTCCCTGCGTGATCGGACGGCAGTTGCCACAAGCGGAGGCGATCCTCGGAGTGGCCGGCCTGCGCGCCGCTCTGGTGAAAGAGACGCGGTCGCCCAAAGGCGCCCCCAGTGGGCCGCTACGTGTCGTGCGCCAGCGCGACATCTCCGAGGGGATCGAGCTTGTGACGGCAGCGTCGCTCCCCCTTGTCGAAAGGAAAGACTGTCACGACTAGCGCGACGGATCAGCCAGCCTTCGAGCAGCTCAAGCGGCGGATCGATTCGTCGCGCGTACCCGCCCACATAGCTGTCATAATGGACGGGAACGGCAGGTGGGCTCAGCAACGGCAACTCTCGCGTCTGGAGGGCCATCGTGCCGGCCGTCGAAGCGCCCGCGAAGCCATTCAGGCCAGCGATGAGATCGGCGTCCAGGTCCTCACCCTGTACACGTTTTCAGCAGAGAACTGGAGCCGACCGGAGGCCGAGGTCGCCGCGCTGATGGGGCTGATCGAGCACGCTCTCCGCGAAGAGGTCGATGATCTCCATAGGAGGAACGCGCGGGTGCGACTTCTCGGCGACCCGGCGCCTCTGCCTTCCTCCCTCAGAGCCGAGCTGGACCGTGTGGAAGAACTCACCGCCGACAACACCGGGCTCGTGCTTCAGCTCGCCATCAACTACGGCGGCCGGCAGGAGATACTGCATGCGGCGTTCGCCCTGGCGGCAGAGGCAGCGGCCGGCCGGGCCGAGGTCGGAGAGCTGGACGAGTCGCACTTCACGCGACATCTCTACCGCCCGGACGCGCCCGATCCCGACCTACTCATCCGAACCGGAGGCGAGCTTCGAGTGTCTAACTATCTGTTGTGGCAGATTGCCTACGCCGAGATATATGTGACGCCGGTGCTGTGGCCGGACTTCAGAGGCTCGCACCTGTGCGAGGCCGTGCTAGACTACCAGCGCCGTGAACGGCGCTTTGGCGGGGTACAGAATGTCACGTAAGAGCTGGGGCAAAGTGGGGGTCATCGTGGGGGTGCTTGTGGCCCTGCTGGCACTCGATGTCTTCATCTCCCTCGAGGGACTGCCCGTGCTGGCAGCGCTGCTCGGGTTCGCCTTCCTTGTCACAAACCGCCCCCGACTCTGGCTCAAGGAGCACGATCGGGCCGGGGCGGCTCTGCTGCCGTTCCTGGCCGCTGCCTTCGTCCTCCTGCTCGGGTTCACGCGTGGACGCGATCTCTCCCAGGGTGGTCTGCTCCTGATCACCTTGGCCCTCGTGTTCGACATCCTGCTTGCAGCGCTTGCGCTGATCGGAGAAGCGAGCAAGCGTGGGCTGAAGGGGGCGGGGGAGTTCCTCGGCCTGGCTGGCCTCGGGCTCGCCCTGGGCTTCGTTCTGTCGCTGGTCTTCCTCGTGGAGATGGGTCGGCTGGGTGGCACGAGCCTGGCCGGGCCCTGAACAGCTCGATGGCCAGTGTCAAGTCGATCTCCGTCCTCGGGTCCACTGGGTCCATAGGTCGCCAGGCGCTGGACGTAGTCGACTCCTTTCCTGACAGGTTCCGCGTCGTTGCGCTTGCCTGCCGGAGCTCCGCAGAGGAGATCATCCTGCAGGCCCGGCGATTCCGCCCGCAGCTCGTCGCGGTGGAGGAGGAGAAGGCCGCGAAGACGGTTCGTGAGACGCTAGGACGGGATGGCATGCAGGTGGTTGTCGGCTCGGAGGGCATCGCGGAGTGCGCGGTGCTTCCCGGCGCTGACATCGTGGTCGCAGCAGCCGCAGGAGTAGCCGGTCTGGCCCCCGTGTGGGAGGCAGTCCGTGCCGGCAAGACGGTGGCGCTCGCCAACAAGGAGCCGCTGGTCGTCGCCGGCCACCTCATTGTCATGGAGGCGGCGCGCTCCGGCTCACATATTCTGCCAGTAGATAGCGAGCACTCTGCTATATTCCAGTCCCTTCTGGGTCAACGCCGGGAGTCCGTGGCGCGCGTGCTCCTCACGGCCTCCGGGGGCGCGTTCAGAGACCTGGACCAGGTGGCGCTCGCGCGGGTGACTCCGCAACAGGCTCTGGCCCATCCGACCTGGAAGATGGGCCCGAAGGTGACAGTGGACTCAGCGACGCTGATGAACAAGGGCTTGGAGCTGATCGAGGCGCGCTGGCTCTTCGACCTGAGGCCCGACATGCTTGACGTCGTTCTGCACAGAGAGAGCATTGTGCACAGCCTGGTGGAGTTCGTCGATGGCAGTGTCATCGCGCACCTCGCGCGGCCCGACATGAGGCTGCCCATTCAGTTCGCACTGAGCTACCCGGAGAGGCTTCCCCGGGGTGACCCGCCGCCCGATCTTGCGGAGTTGGGCGGGCTGCACTTCGAGCGGTTCGACACTCAGCGGTGGCCCTGCGTCGGGCTTGCGAGGAAGGCGATCGAAACGGGGGGCACGGCCCCGGCGGCGCTCAACGCCGGAGACGAGGTGGCCGTCGAGTGGTTTCTCCAGGGGAAGGTAACCTTCAGTGCCATCCCTCGCATCATCGAGCACGCTGTGACGACACACGAAGTGGGCGCCGGAGAATCGGTGGAAGAGCTACTGGCCGTGGACAGGCGGGTTAGAGACGTGCTGGAGGAGGGCCCGGCGAGGTGGACGTCGTGAGCAGCATTGTCAACGCCGCGCCAAGCGTCGCGGCCATACTCCTGGCGTTCGGGCTGATCGTGCTCGTCCATGAAGCCGGTCACTTCCTGGCCGCGCGCGCCTGCGGGATGGCCGTCTACGAGTTCTCGATCGGCTTCGGCCGGCCCCTGCTGTTCTGGTTCAGGCGCGGCCAGACTCAGTACTCCTTTCGCTTGTGGCCCTTCGTGAGCTACGTCCGCGTGGCAGGGATGGAGCCGAACGACGATCACCCACAGGGGTTCCACCGCAAGTCGCGTTTCGCCCAGGCCTTCGTGCTGGCCACTGGCTCGCTGATGAACTTCGTCCTCGCCGTTGCCATCTACGTCTTCATGGGTGCGGTCATAGGGCTGCCGGTGGGAGACAAGATGATCGAGAGAGTCGAGCCCGACACACCGGCGGCCCGCGTGGGGATTCAGCCTGGAGACCGGATCGTGGGGCTCAATGGGGATCTCGACCTGTCGCTCGACGAGATTCGAGAGCAGATACAGGACAGTCCGGGCAAGCCTATCGACCTGGAGGTCGACCGGGACGGGGAGCTTCTCACGATCGAGATTACCCCGATGACCAAGACCGGCTATGACCTGAAGGGCCTGAGGCTGACGCAAGTGCCGCTGGGGTTGGTGGGAGTCTATTTCCATACCAGTCGGCAGCGGAAGCCGATCGGTGAGTCGATTGTCCTGGGCTTCAAGCAGACTGTCGGTATGATCCAGCTTCAGGCTGCTGGGATCCTGGGCATCCTCGCCCGGAGGGTGCCGGCAGAGGCGAAAGGGCCAATCGGCGTCGTACACGTCATGTACGGGCAGGCCCAGAGTGGCTGGTTGGACTTCCTCTTCACTTTCGCCGCCATCACGATCGCGATCGGGTTCCTTAACCTGCTGCCGATTCCTCCCTTGGATGGCAGCCGTCTCGTCATCGTGGCCCTCGAGGGGATCCGGAGGAAGCCCTTCGACAAGCAGAAGGAGAGCATTGTCCACCTGATTGGCCTGGCGCTGTTCCTGGCCTTGGTCGTGCTGCTGACCTACCAGGATATTCTCGGCATAATCGCCGGTGGGGAGTAGCTCGGCGCTAGGGCGAGGAGGGCAGTTCCACCCACTTGCCCGTGCGATTCGAGGTCTCGATTGCGTCCACTACGTGAAGGGTCTGAGCCCCTTCTTGGAAGGTGGCGACACAGTCCGGCTTCTCCTCACCGCGGAGGTAGGCCGCGATGTCGCGGAACATGCGGTTCAGCGCCTCCTCGGGACGGCCGAACTCCTTCGCTTCGATCGGCAGGTCCGTGACTCGCGCCGACTCCGGCGCGAGAGCGAGTCTGGCCGACGGCGTGAACTCGCCCCTGCCCTGGAGCCACTGCAGCAGGGACGGCGACTCGTATATGAGCTGCCCGCGATCGCCCTCGATCTCTATCACCTGATTGCGTCTTGCGTTCCAGCTGAACTTCGCCGAGCCAATCCCCGCGCCGGCGAACTCGAGGAGAGTCCAGCACTCGTCCGGTACATCCGCTTTGCGACGTCGACCGCCCACCTCACCCGGCCGGATCGGGACAAGGGTCTTGCACCGGCCGAGCACGCGTCTGATGGGCCCGACCCACCAGGTCATGAGGTCGACGACGTGAGCGCCGAGATCGGCGACAACGCCGGCGCCGGCGAGCTTGCGCTGGAAGCGCCACCGGAGCGGCTCGTCGCGCATGTCGACACCCCAACTCGCCGTCACGCTGACGACCCGGCCGATCTGGCCGGAGCTGGCAGCTGTCTTCATCGCGATCGAGGCCGGGGAGAAGCGATAGGGAACGAAGGTCACGTGCCTGACCCCCGCCGCCTCGGCCAGGCGATACAGGTCGGCCGCCTCCGCGCCGTTCATGGCAAGGGGCTTGTCGCAGATGACGTGCTTCCTGGCCCTGATCGCCTCGTGCACGAACTCAGCGTGAGTGCTGTTGGGAGTGACGACCGCAACCGCATCCAGATAGGGGATCTTCAGGAGATCCTCGAAGTTCCGGGTCGAGACCGGGATGCCGAACTTCTGCGCCATCGCCGCGGCCCGCTCGAGTCGGCGGCTGAAGACACCGACGATCTCGACGTCAGGATTGGATTGCATCCCGATCGCGTACTGCTCCCCAAACCCGGTGCCCGCTATGGCTACCCTCAGCTTCTGTGCCACCCCGTGTCTCCTCGCCCTGCTCGGGAAGATGACGACGGCCCGCATTATAGCACAGACTCGGCTGCGACCTCGGAGGGGCGCCTGAAGTGAGGTTTCCGGGAATGGGGGGCACAGATCGGCGGCCTGAGCCGACCCGAAGCGGCTTCCCGCGTGCAGGCAGGGGCCGTTGGTGGCAGTAAGCAGCCATCGGGAGGTCAGGTTCAAACGCCCGCGGGTACACGCTCAGCGGCCGGGGCGGCCCGCGACTACTCCCGGGTCACTCCTCGGATGGTGATGACTGAGTTCCGCGTGCCAAACTCGTTTGGCGCGGACTCAGCCTTCGGGTCCTCGATCCACTCACCGTCGACCATGAACTTGTATTCATACCTGCCCGGCGGCAGCGACACCATGGCTGCGAAGGTTCTGCTCCGCGGCTTCATGCGGTCCATGACGAGAGGCCGGGCCTGCCAGTCGGTGAAATCTCCTACCAACTTCACATCTTTTGCCCTGCGCGCAAGAAGGCTGAAAAGGATCCGTTTCATGCCCACTCCTCCACTGATCCCCAGCGCTCGGGGACTCCTCGGAGACGCTACCAATCCTCATCAGTGGTGTCAACAAAGGGCCCTCGCGCGCTGTTCGATTGCCTCTACATGCGGCACCGATCTCCCTTTCATGCCGTCCACGCTCCCGCGCGCCGATTCGACGGCAACGGAGGAGAACCATGGGCAGTCGAGGTAAAGGCAGAGGAGAAGCTGGGGGCTGCAGCCATGGCAGAACTGAGCGGAAGAGCGGACATCATCATACGTAACGGTCGTGTTGTGGACGGCACGGGTGCATCGGCCAGGCGCGCGGACGTCGCGGTGAAGGACAAACGCATCGTCGCGCTGGGCGAGCTCGGCCACGCGGAAGCCGAATCGGTGCTCGACGCGACGGGCCTTGCAGTAGCGCCGGGCTTCATCGACATGCACACCCACTCCGACCTGTCGCTCTTGATCAACCCGCGGGCGGAGAGCAAGCTGCGTCAGGGAGTGACCACCGAGGTCATCGGGCAGTGCGGCTTCTCTCCTGCGCCGGCGCCGGGGCCGCGAGCCGATGCTGTCCGGGCCATCTTCGGGGTGTGGGGGAAGGAGGTGGACTGGAGCTGGGGCTCCTATGGCGAGTACCTCGACGCCCTCCGAGAGGCCGGCACGTCTGTCAACGTAGTGCCCGTGGTGGGGCACGGCGTGCTGCGAACCGGCGTGATGGGGGAGGAGAACCGGCCGCCGTCGGCGGCCGAACTCGACGAGATGCGGGCCGCGGTACGGCGGGCAATGGAGGAGGGCGCACTCGGCATGTCGAGCGGCCTCGCCTACGCGCCCGGGATGTTTGCAGATACGGAAGAGCTAACTGCGCTGGCGGCGGAGGTAGGTGTGCTGGGTGGGATCTACTTCAGCCACATCCGAGGAGAGGACGAGAGACTGTCGACTGCTGTCTCGGAGGCAATCGAGACGGGTCGGCGGGCGGCCGTTCGGGTCCAGATCTCACATCTGAAGGCCGAAGGCCAGAGGAACTGGGGCAGCACGGAGGCGGCTCTGGAGCTCATCGACAGGGCCGGAGCGGATGGCGTTGACGTAGGCTTCGACGCCTATCCCTACATAGCATGGAATACAGGTCTGGCCCAGCTCCTGCCCGCGTGGGCTCGTGAGGGAGGGCGTGAGGCTGTTCTCAGCCGCCTCAGGGAGCCCGCCATGCAGGTGCGCCTCGTCGGTGAGTTGGCGGACGCCGCCCAGGCGGACCCTGGTCGTTGGGAACGCCGCTTGCTCGCCTCAGCAGGCACGGAGGCGAACCGTCCGCTCCAGGGGAAGACGATCGCCGAGATCGCCAGGCTCCGTGGCAGGCCGCCGGAGCAAACCGTGCTGGACTTGCTCATTGAGGAGAAGACTGACGCCGGTATGGTAGGCTTCGGAATGAGCGAGGAGGACGTGTGGCGCGTCCTCGCACACCCGTTGGCAACCATCGGCTCGGACTCCGCCTCTCAGGCCCCCTACGCGGTGTTGGGCAAGTCGCACCCCCATCCGCGGACGTACGGCACGTTTGCGCGCGTGCTCGGGCACTACGCCCGGGAGCAGGGGCTGTTTCCGCTCGAAGAGGCGGTGGCCAAGATGACCGGCCGCGCGGCCGCGCGCCTCGGCCTGAGCGATCGCGGAATCATCGCGCCAGGCATGGCGGCCGACATCGTCGTCTTCGATCCGCAGACGATCGTAGACAAGGCCACTTTTGAGAAGCCGCACCAGTATGCGGCCGGTGTGCGCTGGGTCATCGTCAATGGGGTGGTGGAACTGGACGGCGGCGAGCACCGAGAGAAGCGGCCGGGGAAGGTGCTGGTCCGTTCACGTCCGTAGACACGGCGGCCAGTACCAAGGCGCTGCCCGCCCGAGTAGTTCTCGCGTTGACGGAGCGCTACTCGATCTCCTCGGTCTCGTACTGCCTGCTTCCGAGCCCGATCTCGGCCGCTGTCTCGACCTGCAGGTAGGGATCCTTGCGCCAGATCTTCCAGAAGAGATGGCCCTCTTCCTCGGCCATCTTGATCTGGTCTGGCAAGGCCCCCTCGATGTAGTTCTCGTGCTTGATGGAATCGAGAGCGGCCTGCTCGACGGAGACGATGTCGTCGGATGCCATGATCCCGATGTCAGGCACCAGCGACGGAGTGCTGAAGCCCCAGCAGTCGCACAAGGGGGTGATACTCGTCAGCACCGTGATGTAGAAGATGCGGTTGGGCTCGAAGGTATCGAGCACGGCTTTCGTCGTCCTGGCCATGCCCTCCTGGAAGTAGCGAATGCCTTCCTCGCGGATCTCTATGGCGTGCTCGGGGCACGAGGTCACACAGTGCATGCAGTAGCGGCAGTGGTGCAGGAAGACGTTGAACTCGCCCTCGTCGCTGAAGGAGATCGCGCCGCCGGGGCAGTTCTCCTGGCAAATGTAGCAGTGCCGACAGGCCTCCTTGTCCCAGGAGAACTCTGTGTCCATGAGGGCGTGAATCCATCCCCGCGTCTCCACGCTCACACACCCCATGGCGATGTTCTTGATCGCGCCGCCGAAGCCGCAGTGTCCGTGCCCCTTGCCGTGGCTGAACACGATCATCGCGTCGGCATCTGCGATGTTCCCCGAGACCTGGATCTTCTCGAGCGAGCGGTAGCCGATCTCCTTCTCGACACAGTACTTGTCGGCGACCCCGCCGACCGGGATGATGGGTGCGCCGATCACCTCCTCGGTGTAGCCCCGTGCCTTGGCTGCTGACATCGAGAAGGACCCGTCGGTGCAGAACGGCTCCGCGCCGGCATCCTTCAGGCGGGACACCAGGAGACGGGCGAAGAGGGGATGAATCGTGGTATAGCCGAGATGACCTCCCACATGCATCTTCACGGCTACCCGCTTCTCGTCGAACATCGACTTCAGGTCGATCTTGTCGAGCATTCTGCCGAACTTCGCGGGCAGCGTGTCGTCGGCAGAGAGCTTCGTCACCTTCGCTGATGCGAAGTACACCTTACTTGACATGGTTTCACTACTCCGTGCTGTTCTGGCAGTGGCCCGGCAGGTGCTCGTTTGACGCATCCAGCCGTGCGCCTTCAGAGACCTCACACCGTGCCTCAGGCCATAGACGACCGGGCGACAAACCGTCTCTCGCCCGGTCGGCCTGTGGCGACTCTATCATGGCGTCGGACGGAGTGTCAACATCGGAAGGCTCCGCTTTGTGCACGCGTCACAGGAAGCCGACCACTGCATAGCTCTGCCGACGGAGATGCGGGCGGCCGGCCGAGGGGAGGGGGCGCATATTGGATGCACCGGCCGACGATAGATGCTCCTGGCGTCGTTTCGGCCAAGTTGCGGAGATGAGCAGGCAGGGAGCGCCCGGATACTGGGCGAAGCACTGGGCAACCGGCGAGACCGCGGCTTGGCTGCGGCGGACTCGGAGAGGCCAGATGAGCGAGAAGAGTGGATTCGATGGGCTGGGAATAGACCGCAGCGCAGTGGATGCGCTTGGGCGCGCTGATATCCACACCCCACAGCAGCTGAGCGAAGCCGATGCTGAGGCCGTGGCGATGGCTTCGGGCATTCCGGCCGAGCGCATTCGCGACTGGCAGCAGCGGGCGCGGAAGGCCGGGGCGAAGCCGGCTACGAGCCCCGTTGCGAAGGGCTGGCTCATAGGGATCGTCGGTGTGGCCCTCGCGCTCGTGCTTGGCTGGATCCTCATGTCCATTGGCTCCGCCCGCATACGCGAGGCCGCTCAAGCCAAGGCGACGGCGGAGTCCAAACTCGAGATCGCGGTGTCGTTCGTGGCAGCTGATGCGGTCGAGGAGATCAGGAAGGCGCGACTGGCGCTCCACAACAACAACTGGGGCAGTGCGGCGACAACGCTGTCGAGGGTGGAGGACAAGATAACCATCATGGGGCAGATCGCTGCCAGTAGCCGAAGGGGGGAGATCGACACGCTGCGGGGCGAGCTGGCGGAGCTGCAGCAGGCCGTGAGCGATCAATCGAAGGACACGACAGAGCGACTCGACGCGCTGGAGGCGTCTCTGGCCGCGTTGACTCAGCAGGAGTAGGCCCCGGCAGCGCTATGTTCGCGGCACGTTGCGCTTGCCGCTCCAGGAGTCGATATCGAGGCGGTAGACTGCCGTCCGCGCGAGGCCCTCGGGCTTGATGGGCTCGTAGCCCTCGCCGCATTGAAGTTCGGAGAAGTACTTCTCCAGGAGCAGACGCAAGCCGCGAGTCGCCTCTTCCTCGTCTTCGAGCACGCGAACTTCCCCAAAGGCAGTCACGCTCTCGTACTCGACGTCGAAACCTGATGCCCTCCCGGACGGAAGGAGCTTCCCCATGGTGAAGGCATTGAGGCAGATGCGCGGGTTTTGCGCGACGTTGGAGAAGAGTCGTCCGGCACGTCCGGTATGGAAGTAGATGCAGTGCGACCGCGCATCGTAGGCGAAGATCAGCGGCGTCGCGAAGGGCTGACCGCCCGACTCGCTGGCAACGGTGCAATTCACCGCGGCCTCGAGGAACGAACGTATCCACGCTTCGTCCGCCACCGCACGGTCTCGTCGCCTGACGCGGCTAATGTCCTGTCCCTCTCTCCCCGGGAGATCTTGGGAGCCTCCATTGTGATCCATCGCGTCGGCACTCCTCTTGAGGATTGGCGGTGCGCGCCAGGGCCAGCTGGCGCGAGGAAAGCAAGCCGCCCGGGCTGTTTCGCCGGGCGGCTGTTGGTCTACTCGGCTCCAGCGCGAGCTACAGCGTGACGACCTTGCCTGACTCCATGGAGTTGGTGGCCGCCAGGCAGAGCTCGACGGCGAACTTCGCCTCCTCGGCCGTCACAGTGGCCGGCTTCTCGCCCTTGTCCAGGCAGTCGACAAAGTAGTTGACCTCCACGAAGTACCCGCCGAGGGCCTCGATATTGCCAGCCGTGCCCGCGGACCCTACCGACGGGACTTCGGGCTGCGGCACCTCGGGGTGGGCGACGCCCCCATCTGCCGCCGCAACGAGGACGCTCGGCGCCAGCCGCGAGCTGAACTCGATCGTGCCGCCTTCGAGGTGGATCTTGAGGCCCATCGTGAAGGGGAACTCGGCCGCCATCTCCAGGCAGCCCTCGGCGAACCCGACGCCTCCCCCGGCGTGGCCGGTCGTCGTCGTGAAGACAGTGTCCAGACCGCCTGTCTTCGTCTTTACCCCGCTCGCGTAGATCGCCTTAGGCTTCCCAAGCATCCAGGCGATGAGGTCGAGGTCATGGATGTGCAGGTCGAGCACGGCTCCGCCGCTGAGCTTCGGGTCGAAGAGCCACTCGTTCCAGGACCAAGTGGGCGGAGGCGACAGCCGCGTCGCGCTCATCCACTTGATTGCCCTGTCATGAACTCCACGCCGGCCTTCTGGGCGGCCGCTATCATCGCGTCGCAGTCGGCAGGAGTAAGGGCCATGGGTTTCTCGCAAAGGACATGCTTCTTCGCCGCGGCCGCCGCCTCGACCGCCTCTCGGTGGAGGTAAGTGGGCATGCAGATGTCCACCATGTCGATATCCGAGGCAAGCATCTCCTCCAAAGATGCATACGCCGTGGCGCCGTACATATCGGCGAACTTCGTGCGCCGATCCTCCTCGGGATCGCAAACCGCTGCCAGCTCGGCATTGGGAATCGCGGCGTGGCACTGGGCGTGGGTGCCGCCCATGAACCCTAGTCCGGCAAGTCCAACACGGACCATTGAGCCAACCCCCTTCCTTTCTGTCGCAGGCGCAACAGCGCCCGAAGCAACGGGATTCTATTGCTCCCGCCGCGAGGTGTCAAGCGCCGACGCGAGCGCGCGCGGCTGGCGAACGGATGCAGTTGACGATATACCGCGGGAGCGAGCGAACCCCTGCAGCGGCGATCAGGAGGCAGAGCGGAGTGTGCGGGAGACGTCCGGCATGAGAAGAGCGGAGACGAGCGCGGCCGCGCCGCCGGCTGACATCAGGAGGAACACGGTGGTGAAGCTGAGCCAATTGAGAAGCAAGCCAATCAGAAGGGCGCCGAGCGCTCCTGGAAGTGTGCACAGGTGGAAGACTCCCAAGTAGCGCGGGCGATGGGCGTGGTCGGCCAGCTCGAAGAGGCAGTTCGTGGATCCCATCCACATGGCACCGATGCTGGAACCACCCGAAAGAAACACGACGGCAAACAGATACGGCAGGGCGCTTCTCAACGCTGGCACTGCCTGCACTGTAGCCGGGATCACGACCGCTAGCAGTGGGGTCATCATCACCATGAGCCCGGCGCCGCGAAGTACCGCGCGCGGGCCGCGACTGTCGTTCAGGTATCCCCAGAGGATGCTAGCAACAGCGCCTCCAATGGTCATCGCCCAGATATAGATGCCGGCGGTGGCTTCGGGGACGCCAAGCTCGTGCTTCGCAAACACGACGTAGAACGACATCGCGAAGGCAATGCCGAAGCCGAAGAGGGCAGTGACGACCAGGGCTCGGAAGGCCGGCTGGCCGCGGAGCATCGGCATGATTCCCCTCAGGATGGAGCCAAATGACTGCGGGCGGTCGAGTGCCGGGCGGATCGGCTCTCGCACGAGCCAACAGCCGATGGTCGACAGAGCGAGAGAGACCGCCACGGCGGTGAAGAGCAATGTGTAGTCCACAGGGAAGCCAGGGCCGCTCGGCCCCAAGACCCACCGCACTACGAAGCCCACGCCGAAGGCCGAGATAGCTGTGGTAAACTGCATGGTGCCGAAGAACCGGCCCCGCAGCCGTGAGGGAATGGACTTGGCGATGATGTCGTTCCAGGAAATCCCGAGGAAGCCGTTCCCGAGCGAGATGCAGGAGTAGCCGATGACGAGGAACCAGATGACCACCGCAGCGTCATCGACGCCGACCAGCCAGAGATAGATGACAAATGCGAAGAAGGGAAAGCGCCCAAAGAGGACCGGCCATCGTAGAAAGGGGAGCTTGTGGGGCCGGTGCCCGAGCACGGCCGCCATGAAGACCTGGGGCAGCTTCCAGCCGACCTGCTGAACCACGGAGATGGCGCCGATGACGACGGTGGACGGCGTCAGTCGGCCGATGAAAAGTGGCAGCACAGCGGCAGGGTCCACCCAGGCGAGTCCGGCCATGAAGAACGTGGACTCGGTGACGATCACCGCGAAGTTCCAGCGGGTGTGCTCCCGCGGGCGTGGCTGTGCAGAGCTCTGCTCGGTTGGTGTTGTCAACGGTGAACTGCCTACTCGAGATCGGGAGTTCGTTACGGGGGCCTGTTAGGCTCGGGCGAAGCGGACTCCTTCCGGCGGGCACATGGCGTCCCGCCTGGGGCTGCTGTTCGCCCGCGCCATGTGGCCAGAGGTCACGGCGCTGAGACCCCAGAAGACAGTGGCTCGCCGGCGTTCGCGGGCAACGAAGGCAGTGAGAGGCAGGCATGCTGTGTAGGCCGGACTTCGATGAGATCATCCCTCGGCTGAAGGCCTGGTGGCAGGGCGAGGTCCACGACCGCGCCTGTATGGCGGTCTATGCTCCCAGCGGAAGACCGCGCAGGGAGATCCTACCTCCTAGCTCCATCGCGGAGCAGTGGACCGACCCCGACTACGTCTTTGAGTCGCGGGAGGCCGAGCTCGGATCAATCTATCACGCGGGGGAAGCGATTCCAGTCTTCCGGCCGGGGTTGGGACCGGACACCTTCTCCGCCCTGCTCGGAGCAGAGCTTGAGTTCACAGCGGACACCTCCTGGGCGCGGCCGGTCGTACAGGACTGGAACTCTCCGCCCCTGTTCGAGATAGACAGACAGTCATCTGCCTGGCAGTGGTACCGCCAGATGTATGAGCTGGCGGCAGAGCGCGCCCCTGGCAGGTACCTCGTCGCGCCGCCGGACTGCCACTCGGGCGGGGACTGCCTGCTCGCGATGAGAGGCGGCACTCCGCTCTGCATGGATCTCTACGATCATCCTGAGGCTGTGCGCGCCGCCATGGGCAAGCTGGAGCGAGCGGTCGTCGAGTTCCACGAGACGTTCTTCTCCTTGATTGAGCGAACCGGGCAGCAGGGACACACATGCTGCAATCTGAAGGTCTGGTCGCCGGGGCGCTCGCAGATGATGCAGCTCGACCTGCTGGCCTTGATCTCGCCGCGGCAGTTCGAGGACTTCTTCTATCGCGAGCTCGAAGTCCAGACCGAGGTGCTAGACAGCGCGATCTTCCACCTCGACGGGCCGGATGCCATCAAGCACTTGCCGATCCTGTACGAATTGATGACGCAGAGCCGACTGAAGGGAGATGGCGAGAGGAGATTCGGGTTGGTTGGCATCCAGTGGGTGCCGGGCGCGGGGAACTATCCTATGAGCAAGTGGATTCCGCTCCTCAGAGACATTCAGAAGAACGGTGCGAACATCTGGGTCCATTGTGATGCCGACGAGGTTGAGCTGATGCTCCGCGAACTCTCCTCGCGCGGGCTGTTCATCACGACCGGAGCGGAGTCGCCCGAGCACGCGGATGACCTCGTGCGTCTCGCGGAGCGGCTCACACACGACTGAGACCGCGTCGCGACTCCGATACGAGAGAGGCCGTGCATCCTCTTCATTGCATGAGGGCAATCTGGTAGACTTTGTGTCCTGTAGCACGAGTGCACAGCAGAGCGATCAGGAGGGGCATTGTGGCACGTGACAGCACGGGGAGGCAACTGAGTGGTCGACGAGCGGCCGGGCTCGGCCAGCGCTGGGGACGGCCCGTGCGCTGTTGGCTTGGCATTCTCGCAACACTCACGCTTTCGGTCGCCTTCCTCGCCGCGGCAGCGGCAGGAGACGCGGTCAAGCTTCTCCCTGGGCCGGATTCGGTGCCCGGCTGGACGCTGAAAGAAGAGCCGCGGACCTACCGGCCCGATGATCTCTACGAGTACATCGACGGCAATGCGGATCTCTTCCTCTCCTATGGCTTCGTGCAGGTCACCGTGGGCGATTACGCTCCCACCGATGGTAGTGAAGGGTGGATCACCGTCGACGTCTATGACATGGGCGCGCCACTCCACGCCTTCGGAGTCTACCGGGCTGAAAGGGCCGAGGGAGTTGACGCCGTGGAGGTCGGCACGGAGGGATACGCCTCCGACGGGATGTTCGCGTTCTGGAAGAGCCAGTACTACGTCAAGGCGCTGATGATTGACGGGGACGCGGCCGACACCGCGCAGCTCCTGGTCGAGAAGACAGTCGACGGCATCTGCGGTGCCGCGGAAATGCCGGCGGAGCTTGAGCGGCTCCCCGCGGACCGGCGCGTTCCCGACA
Organism: Candidatus Hebobacterum abditum; assembly: GCA_029821875.1. Lineage (GTDB taxonomy): Bacteria > Armatimonadota > Hebobacteria > Hebobacterales > Hebobacteraceae > Hebobacterum > Hebobacterum abditum. Next base: position 63,971 of record JALGXW010000012.1, read on the forward strand.
GCGAGCGCTACCTGAAGACGAGCGCCCTGGGCCACCGCTTTCTCGTCGAGGTCGTGAGCGCAGACTACTCGCTCTCGGAGCAGACAGCGACTCTCCATGCGGCCGACCTCGGCGATTCAGCAAAGGCGTCTGAGGCGCTGCTCAAGCTGCGCGAGTTCGAGGCCGGCTCAGGAGCGGCCGTCGAAGATCTCCTAGGCGTCGGCGTGGCGGCCTTCGGAACACGCGATCCCTACTACGGAGAGATGGTCGTAGGTCAGGTCGGCCAGTATGTAGCGATTGCCCTCAGCGAGGAGGCGGGACGGGACTCCCTGGCGGAGTTGGCAGGGACAGCGCTATCGGCCCTGCCTGACGAGACGGAGAAGGGGTGCTAGGGAACCGGGCCGAGCTCGCCGAGCAGCAGCTCGTCGATGTTCCCGTAGTCTGCCTTCACCCACGCGCGGTCCACGCCGGCGGCGATCATCGCGTCTGTGCATGCATCCCAGAGTCGGCGGCCATCCGGATTGTCGTCACTGCAGGACACGACCCCGCACGCGGCGTCGAGTCTCTTCCACGGCTCTGGCTCCGGCTCTCCCAGCCCCACGATCTGCTCGACTGCCCGGAGCAGTAGAGGACAGAACTCCCTGCCGAGCTTCGTCTGTGGCGCGAAGCGCACCAGCTTCTCGGGGTAGGGGAACGGCCTTCCCTCCACCAAGAGGAACACGCGGAGCAGGTCGTTCACCGCGTTCAGCACAGCGGTGGCAGCAGGCAGCAGATCCTCGTCCCCGCTGCGGTTATGCGGGTAGACTTCGATCGCCCAGTAGGTCGAGAGCAGCCAGCGGTACTTGATCTTGCCTACCAGAATATCGGGCGGGTATCCGCTGAATCCCTCGACGATGCTCCCGAACTGGCCGTTTGGGTCGGCGATCACCTTCGCGTTCGTGTAGATCCAGAGCCAGACATCGTCGTACTCTCGGAAACGGGCCTCCATCTCCTCCAAGGGCACAAGAGCGAAATGGGGCCGACTTCTGTGTCGGCCGAAATAGCGATCCCAGTTCTCATCCTTCAGCGTCACGAAGAAGGAACGTTCGGCCTTCACGAGGCCGGCTTCGAGCGACGCTCGATGAACCGATTCCCAGACGGACCGCGGGCAGAAGACGTCGATATCGACGTCGGACTCAGGCGCGTGCATGCCGAACGCTCGACTGCCGGTGAGCAGCACCGTGAAGAGGTCCCGGTGCCTGTCAGTGCCGGGGAGCGTGTAGATCTGCTCCGCGACGAAGCGGCGCAAAGCCTCTTCGTCGATTCCCGAGTCCTCGAACTCACCCATCAGTCGGCCCTCTTCCACGGCTCGATGACCGCCTTGATCGCCTCTCCTGAGCGAACCGATTCCAGCGCCTGGTTCGCCTCATCGAGCCGGAATCGATGTGTGATGAGTCCCTCCCAGTGGAACTGATCGTTGTACCGCTCCTGTATGAGAAGCGCCCGATGTAGATGCGAGTAGTCGATCCCCCACACCCCCCGGATGTCGAGGTGCTTCTTGTTGATCTGGGTGTGCGGATTGACCTCAACCGGCCCGTGGTCCGTGTACTGGCCGGCGATGACGTAGATACCATTGTCTCGCACCAGGTCGAGACCTTCGGGCACTGCGGCAGGGCTCCCACTGGCCTCAATGGCAACATCGACGCCGCGGCCCTGGGTGGCGTCCACGACGGCCGCCTCGCGCTCAGCGAGCGTCGTGTTCTCCACGTCGAGGATGATGTCTGCGCCCATGCGGCGAGCGGCTTCGAGCCGCTTCTCGGGCGCGCCGATGGCGATGATTGTATGCGGTCCGCGCAGGCGGGCGAGAGCGATCGCGCTCAGGCCGACAGGGCCGGCTCCCTGGACGAGGACGGTGTCGGCGAGCGAGATGTCAGCACGGTCAACCGCGTGCAGGGCCGTCGGCAGCCCGCAGCCGCCGCCGATGACGGTCTCTGAGGAGAGGGAATCCCGCAGTCGGATGATACGGACGCCGGGCTTCAGGTAGACGTATTCGCTCCAGCCCCCGAGCAGCCCGTCGTCTGCGCCACAGGTGATCCCATACACCTTGCGGCCGGGGCAACGAGTCGTCGCCTTTGCGACGAGGCAGTACCAGCACTTCCCACACGTGCCATGAACGTCCAGAAGCGTTGCGCGCTCACCCTCCCGGAGCTGCTCGCCATGGACATCCCGGACGTCGCCACGGACTTCCTCGATCTCGCCCACGACTGCATGGCCGGGGATCAACGGATAGGGCGTCTCGGCCAGCAGGCCTTGCTGCAGGTAGAGGTCGGTACCGCATACCTCGCTGTAGGTGACGCGCAGCAGCGCGGCGCCCTCCTCGAGGACCGGCCGCGGGTACTCTCGGACTTCAACGGGACTGTCTGGCGCCGGAATCGTAGCAGCGCGTACTGCCCGCGTGGCTGACATCAATCTCGCCTCCAGAGGCTCCCGTGGTAGACAGCGACGTGACTCAGCCTACGCGCGCTGCGCCGGCGAGTCAAGCACGGGCGCTGAGGGCGAGCTGATCGATGGCATTGCTGAGGAACGAGCGTACTTCGTCGCAGGCGAGGGCGTCGTCAAATGCGTTGGGCATTTGCTTCCCTCCTCATCAAGTCACTCCCCTCTCCAGCGCCATGCCATAGTGATAGGGAGGAAGGTCAATAATGCCCGGCGGCAAAAGACGGAAGCCCACAGACTCGGCCCACGTCTGGCAGTCGTTCGGTCGCGGCCGGATCTCTATCGATGGGCCTCGAGGGGTCGAGGGGTCATAGTTCCAGTGCATGATCGCGACTATCCCTCCTGGACGAAGCACTCGGAGAGCTTCAACCAGAAGCACATCCGGACATTGGGCATGGAGAATATTGAATAGCATTGCACAGTCGTTGCTGCAAGCGGATAGGCCTGTTCCCTCGGTCACGAAATCCCGCAGGCAGACATCGACATTCGAGAGCGCCGCAGCTCTGGCCTTGGCTTGGGTTACCCTGATCATCTCCGGATCAATGTCAATGGCGTGGACAGTCCCGGACACAATGCGCGCTGCAGGGATTGTGAACGTACCGTACCCGCAACCGAACTCGACCACGTCTCCGCAAGTTCCCGTCAGGCCGAGCGCAGGAAGCGTCGCCGTCGGATCGAAGAAGCTGTCCCACGTTGCCTCGTCGGGCATGCCGCTCTCACGGGTCTTCATCCTCGGACTCCATACGGTCTGCGCCGCCCCAGCCGAGAATCACCGCAAACGCTTGCAGACAACACTCGATGGCCTTCATTCGTGGCAAAGGTACTTGTGACGTAGAGAAGCAATGCCATCTCCGCGCGGACGCCGTCCTGCGCCCATCCGAAATGGGTGGGAGGGGAGCTCACCTCCTGCCCGTTGCCCCGCTCGTGCATTACGAACGCCGTTACTCCAACGCCGCCTCTCTCTCAGTCTCCAGTCCGGGCCTCAGCAGATTGCTCACAGGACACCCTTTGTCCGCCTCCTCGGCGAGCTGGCGGAACGTCGCCTCGTCCAGCCCCGGCACCCTCCCTCGCACCTGCAGATGCATCTTCGCTATCCTGAACCCACCATCCGTGGGGACGAGCGAGCACGTCGCCTTCGTCGTGATGCTCTCCGGCCTGTGTCCCTTCTCGCTCAGCGTATGCGCGAACGCCATGCTATAGCACGCCGCATGCGCCGCCGCGATCAGCTCCTCCGGGTTCGTCCCCTTCGCGTCTCCAAACCGAGTCTTGAAGGTGTAGCTTTCCCGCGCGAGTGTCTCACTCTCGGTGCTTACGACCCCATCCCCTGCCTTCAGGTCCCCCCGCCACGTCGCCTCTCCCGTTCGCTTGACGTCTGCCATGTGTGCCTCCGTTGACACCAGATCCTGGCCTCGCCGCCGAAGCCCGGGCTGAGGCCTCCAATCAACTTATGATGGGAGGCACACCTTCCTTGCCCTGGCCACCGGCTCGCTGTCACCTCTTTCCCCCTCTGTCTCACCAAGTGCACACTCGATTCCGCTCACGCCCACAGCTTCCGATCCAGCCCGGGTACTGGATCGCCTCGGCGACATCCGGCAGGCCGATCTCGTTGGCGCCGTTCAGACCGGCGGTGGTTCTGCTGAGGTCCACAACACGGTCGAAGGCACAGGGACACCACCGTCGGGGGAGCTACGCCATTCCTGATCCGCCGCGGGGATATCCCCCGTGATTTCTACGGTAGGAACGGCCGGTCATGTCGCCGAACGTAACGACACGTATTTGGCGCGCGCGTTAGCGTCGGAGGTGTGGAGTGGCCTTGCAGGCGGCCATGCGATCCGCGGCGAGACAGGTGAAGTGGCGGCTCCGGTACGGGAGCACGCTTCGCCGGATTCGCAACGGCCTCCCGCTGAGGAAGGCCCCGTCGTCGGTGCAGATAGGCACAGACGACCACTGCAACTACCGGTGTGTCATGTGTCCCTTCCATTCCTACAACCGCTCTTCGCCGATAGAACGGCATCGCATGCCGTGGGATCTGCTGGCGCGAACACTGAGGGAATTAGCCTCCCTCGGCACAAAGAGCATCGACATCTGCGGCATAGGCGAGCCGCTGCTCCATCCCAACGCGGTGGACACCTTCCGTCTCATCAAGCAGCTGGGTATGGAGTGCCGTCTCATCACGAATGGCAGCTTCCTAACGCGCGAGCTGTGCGACGAGTTCTTGCGCATCGCGCTCGACCGGCTCCGCGTCAGCACCAATTCGGCCACAGACGAGACCCACCACACCATCACTATGGCTCCCTTGGGAGAGCGGTCTGAGATCATGGCGAATGTCCGGTATCTCATTCGGCGCCGGAACGAAAGTGGGTCCGAGCTGCCCGTCGTTGGCACCACGATCGCCATCCACAAGCTGAACTACAGGGAAGTGGCGAAGCTCGGGATGGAGGCAGCCGAGCTGGGGATCGATCACCTGGAGTTCCTTCCGCTGGCGGTTCACCCAGCAAGCGCTGAGCTTGCCCTTGCCGCGGAAGAACGCGCGGAAGCGCGACGCCAGATCCAGCAGGCGGACGGCGCCATGCGCGCGGCCGGCAAGGAGACCACAGCGGGCGAGTACCTGACCTTCGAGGATGCCGACGACTGGACGAAAGAGTGGTTCCACACCGTGCCCTGCTATATCGGCCAGTGCTTCTCCCGCTTCACGGCGAATGGCGATGTCTACCCGTGCTGCCCTTGCACGCGCGTGATGGGCAACTTGGGGGAGCGGTCGTTCGGGGAGATCTGGACATCACCGAAGTACCGTTCCTTCCGGCTGGAGGGGATGGACCTACCGAACCGCGATGAGCCGCTTGAGGAGTGCTTCTGCAGTACCTGCTATCACCTCGCGCAGATCGCGCTGTACCACGGCAACCTCATGGCCGGGCATCTGGACGGTCTTCCCTGAACGCACCTCGCTTCGCCACTGCGTGTGCCCGGCGAGGGCCGATGAAGCCGGCCTGAGGGATGTGCACCCCCGGGCCAAACCGGGAGGGTCACCTACTATCAGACTCGTGCCAGCACACTATCTGGTGCCACGCTCTGCTGCAGTCCCGGCGGCTGTGTCTACGCCCACAGCTTCCTGTCCAACCCTCGGTACTGGATTGCCTCCGCGACATGCGGCAGGCCGATCTCGTCGGCGTCGTCCAGATCGGCGATGGTCCTGCTGAGCTTGACGACGCGGTCGAAGGCGCGAGCGCTGAGGCCGAGCTGGTCGATGGCATTGCTGAGGAAGGAGCGCACTTCATCGCTGATCGGGCAGAACTGCTTCAGGTGCCGCGGGAGCATGTGGGCGTTGCAGTAGATGCCGGCTCCGGCGAAGCGCCCGGCCTGAAGCTCGCGCGCCCGCGCGACGCGGACACGCACGGCGCTCGACGGCTCGCCGTTGGCTGGAGTCAGGAGTTCCTCCTTCTTCAGCCGGGGCACCCCGATGTGGATGTCAACTCGGCCATTCATGCCCACCCAAGTTGGGTAACCGTCAGGTCCCTCTGCGGGTTGACGCACAGGCCGCTCTCTGCTACAGTGTGCAGGAAGAGTCGGCCAGGGCTAGGCGACGGACAACGCCATAGTCTCTGCCAGCGGTCCCAGACTCGCGCTGTGTCCTCGTTCCGGGCATTCCCGTAATCCCTTCACGTTGGCGTCCTTCCAGATCTCCGCCTGGTCAGCACGTCAAGACAGGGACGAGCGGTGGCCCTCGCTCTCCCACGCTGAAAGTGGCTGCCGACGCAAGAGCAGGATGCGCTCCAGACGGAAATCGAGCGGCGGCATCACGGCGGACTGGCTGCAACAGCCGCTCACACACGGAACGGAGGGGGAAGACCATGCCGACCACGGCAGGCAAGCGTCGTCGAGATCTGATGCTTCTCCTAGCTGGTATGATGCTGCTCGCGATTGGCCCGAGGACCCCGTCTCTCACGGCCCCCTGCTTCGCGTCGGATCCCGCTGGCAGACCTGTTCAAGAGGGCCCCAAGCCGGGTGCCGCAGACACATCCGCTCAAGCGGGCTCCAAGCGGGAGGCCCCCCGGGAGATCGTCACCAAGTTCTGGGCTCCGGGCCCCAAGTGCAGGTTCGGCCCAGACAGGTCAGACGGAGAGGGGATGTGCGAGTGCGACACAGCGGCAAGGGCTCTCTTAGCCATCTATGAAGGGGCTCTGAGCATGTACTCCGTTGGGGCGAACACCTTCGTCATCGGCGGGGCGGAAACAGTCGTTGACTCCGCTTCACACGTGTTGGATGAGAACTGCGCGCGCGGCCGAGGCGAGGGACTATGCACCAAGGTCTGGCGACTGACCTTCCTCAGGAGCGACCCCAGACAGCCTCCGGACTGGGTGGAGGCGCTGAACAGGATCTACAGCCCTCCCGGCAGCCCGATCATCGAGCATAGGCCCCGCTATCTCATCCTGCACGGACCGCCCGACCGTGTGGAGGAGGTCGAGAACTTGCTGATACTGCTCGATGCGCCATGGCCCCAGGTGCGGTTGGACATGTGGGCCGTGCAGATCAGCGGCGAGAAGGGGCAGGTGTCAGGTTTGGCGTTGGAGGCGATGGAGCTGGTCAGTAGAGCCCGAGAGGACATGGCCTGGGTTCAACACATGCTGAATGAGATCGTGAGGCAATACTGGGGCCCGCCTCGGTGGCCTGAGCCTTGCGGTGCTGGGCCACTCAAAGAAGAAACGAAGCGACGCCTTCGGGACATCGGTTTCGACCCCGACCCCAATCGCCCACTCGCTCTCCACGAGGCGCTCATCTTCGTGGCACTATCGGGGAAGTCCGGGCAGATCATCGAGGACCTTGACAGCAGCCTTTGCGAACGCCTACAGGAACGCCTACCTAGGAAGGAGAGACCTAAGGAGCCCAGAGCGTACTTCCGGCGATTGGCGCGCGCCTACGGGGTGAGGATGCCTGGGCAGAACCAGGAGCGGCGTGCGGAGGACGTCTGCATCGAGAAACGCTGCATCATGGAGTTCGCATCCGCGTGGCAAGATGGGGAGCCCCGTCGGGCGCGCATGTGGGCCGCGATGGTAGATGCCACGGTGGAGTCAAAGCTGGACGCCTACGCTCAGGACCTCCAGGAGGCACTCATGCTTCCGCTACTGGAGGGGCTGATGGATCTAGCGGGCGACGGTCGCTCCGGAGGCGTGTCTCTTGTCGGCAAGACCCACCTTGTCGTCACTAGTACTCTGCCGGCGACTCTGGAACCTAAGATGAAGTCCTATGTTGAGACGACTCGCCGCAAGCCCCTGACCCTCGACTCTCTGACGCAGATGCTGAGCAAGACGACGGAGGAGAAGGGCGTTCTCGCCGAAGTGCTCCCCAAGGCCTCGCCGTTGGAGTTGCTCGCGGTGGGGGAGCTACTCTCGCCACCCGAACCCACGTTTTCGGAGATCGCCCCCGGGATCAACATCAGAGTGATCCCAACCGCCTTCCCGAGCTGCGGGGAGGTGCGGTTGAAACTGGACGCCTCCTTTGGCGTGAGCGTGACGCCGTTGAAACCCGGCCGGGACTCCCCTTACGTTGGCTTCATCGAAAGCCACGAGGTCAAGACTGACGCGGCAGTGAAGGGGTTTGATCTGTTCGAGATCTCCTCTTTCTCCATAGCCACCTCCCACGCGCGTCCGCCCTGGGTGTTTCCTGTGCTTGGCCAGTTGCCTCTGGTCGGCCGGCTGTTCCAGTTGTCGCGTTCCGACGCGGTCACTAGCCACGAGAGCATCATATTGGCGAACGCTGTTATCGTCCCGCGCATTCTGCATCTGGCCCACTTCTACAGGTCAACCGCAGACTACGCGGGGGCCAGCGACCTCCCGGTCGCGGCAGACTGTAGGTGTCGGCCGCCCGTAGGTGTCGGCCCCCCATAGGACTCGTTCCCCCAGTGAAGATCCTGATCGAGCCATGGGAGAAGAGACGAGCGATGAATGGCCGGGTGACCCCGCCGAGGGCCGCGGTACGCCAGCCGCTAAAGCTCTCTGCTTCGCTTCCCCTCACCAAGGCTACGCGGGACAAGCCGGTGGGCAAGCCCGTCATACCCCATCGAATCAGGCCCACAGTTTGCGGTCGAGCCCCCGATACTGAATCGCCTCGGCTACATGCTGCAGCGCGATCTGCTCCGCGCCATCCAGATCGGCGATGGTCCTGCTGAGCTTCACGACGCGGTCGAAGGCGCGAGCGCTGAGGCCCAACTGGTCGATGGCATTGCTGAGGAAGGAGCGCACTTCATCGCTGATCGGGCAGAACTGCTTGAGGTGTCGGGGAAGCATGTGTGCGTTGCAGTAGATGCCGGCCTCGGAGAAGCGCCCGGCCTGAAGCTCGCGCGCCCGTGCGACTCGACTTCGAACGGCGTTCGACGGCTCGCCGTTGGCTGGCGTCAGGAGTTCGTCCTTCTTCAGTCGGGGCACCTCGATGTGGATGTCAACTCGGTCGAGGAGTGGCCCCGAGATGCGCTGGAGGTAGCGTCTGATCTTCGTCACGGAGCAGGAGCAGCTTCGTGTCGCGTCCATATAGTACCCGCAGGGGCAGGGATTCAGCGCGGCGACGAGCATCACGCGCGCCGGAAAGTCGGCCGTGCCCGCCACCCGACTCACGCTCACGACCCCATCCTCCAGCGGCTGGCGCATGACTTCGAGCGCGTCCCGGCCGAACTCCGGCAGCTCATCCATGAACAGCACGCCATGGTGAGCGAGGGAGATCTCTCCGGGCGTCGGGATGGTGCCGCCGCCTGCCAGGCCGGCTGCGGAGATCGTGTGGTGTGGCGACCGAAAGGGGCGTGTCGTCATGAGGCCTCTGCCGGCCGGGAGCTTCCCACTGATGCTGTATACCTTGGTAACCTCGAGCGCCTCTTCCATACGCAGGGGTGGGAGCACAGTCGGGATTCGCATGGCCAGCATGGTCTTGCCCGATCCGGGCGGACCGACCATGACGACGTTATGGCCGCCCGCCGCGGCGACCTCCAGGGCGCGCTTCACATGTGGCTGCCCCTTGACCTCCGAGAAGTCGATCGGATACTCGGGATCGGACAGGTGCCACTCTCCGGCGGAGGAGGGGGCCGGTCGGCGTTGATCGGGGTCGGCCACTACTTCCGCCGCCTCCCAGAGCGTGCGGACCGGATAGACAGAGAGACCCTCAACGACGGTGGCCTCGGCGACGTTGTCAGCGGGCACGATGAGTCCGGCACGGCGGGCAGCGCGCGCTGCCAGTGCAATGGGCAGGACTCCAGAGATCGGGCGGACCGATCCATCCAGGGAGAGCTCCCCCACGGCGACCAGCTTCTCCATATCCTCTCCGGCAATCTGCTCCGTGGCTGCGAGAACTGCGAGGGCGATGGGGAGGTCGAAGGCGGGGCCCTCCTTGCGGATGTCGGCCGGGGCGAGGTTGACCGTTACCCGGTGGGCCGGAAAGGAGAAGTTCGAGTTGCGGACGGCGGAGGCCACCCGCTCGCGCGCCTCCTGCACGGCCGTGTCGGGGAGCCCGACAATCGTCACCTTCGCCAGGCCGGTCCCAACGTCCACCTGGGTCTGAACGAGGTAGGCTTCGATGCCGAGCACGGCACAGCTATCTATGCGAGCGAGCATCAGGTCGTTTTTCTGCGTGCTTCCGTCGGCCTCCTTTGGCGGCCGACTCGCATGGGGTCGCCTGCGGCGGTGGATCCGATCAACCCAGGTGCCCGCGCCCGCTTTGCCTGGTTCGAACTGCGGGAGTGGAGGAGGACCCATGGCGGGAAAGGGGGGGCAGCAGCGCCAGGTAGCCGGACCGAGCGAATCAATGCCACTCTCCAGGTGGTGCTGCGCCTCGGCGCAGAGGGGTGGTCGTGCGCGCCGGTATGCAGTACTATGAGAGCTAGTACAGCGTGGGAAGCGCTGCTACTACCATCGGCAACTTCACATTGTCAGGAAGGGACCAGGGCAGCATGAGGGGCAGACACAGCGGCCGCTCTTTGCGTCACTTCGTCGTCGCCATGGCCGGCACACTCCTGCTGGTGTTTGCGTGGTCCGGGGATGGGCACGCGTGGTCGGTAAACCTCCTGTTGAACGAGGGCTTCGAAGATGGCAACGACCACTGGGGGAGCTGGGCCTACTGGGGTGAGCCCGATCCCCACCCGTCGGCTTCGGCCGTGATGTCGGATGCCCGCTCCGGGTCATGGTCCATGCGGGTCGGCACGGCAACGGGCGGGCGTTCCCAGACCGTGGTCAAGCCCAGGCCCGGGGCGACCTACAAGGTGGGCGCGTGGGGGAAGGTGAGCGCCCCCGGTGAGCTGGGCTGGGTCGGCATCGAGGCCTACGACATCTACGGCACCAAGACCCAGGCAGCCGTGGAGTTCACCAGCACCAGCTACGAGTACAAGGAGGTGGAGTTCACCGCGCCATCAACTGTGAATGTGATGCGTGTCTACACTTGGAAGAACGACGGGCCGGGCTATCTCTATGCCGATGACGTCGTCCTGCAGGGGCCAGACCTCACATACTCGCCCGGCTCCACCACCTACTATGTGGACTCGGTCGGCGGCAGCGATGGCTACTTAGGCACGAGCCCGAGCGCGGCCTGGGAGACATTGGACAAGGTCAACAGCGTCGTGTTCGGCGCGGGAGACCAGATCCTCCTGAAGGCCGGCTGTGCCTGGACCGGCAAGCTCGATCCGTACGGGTCCGGCGCGGATGGCAATCCTATCATCGTTGACATGTACGACTCGGGCGCGAAGCCCCTGATCGACGGACAGGGATTGGTGCCCGCGCCCTTCCGTCTCTACAACCAGGAGCACTGGGAGGTGAGCAATCTCGAGCTCACCAACTACCACCCGAGCCACGTCACGACGCGCTACGGGGCTCTTGTCGCGGCCGAGGACTTCAGCGTACTGCACCACCTCCACGTCAAAGATCTCTATGTTCACGACGTCAACGGCCTCAACGACGATGGCAACAAGGCCAACGGGGGGATCGTCTACGAGCTGCGAGGTCTCGGGACCGAGACCTGGTGGGACGATGTTCTCATCGAGGGATGCACCATAGAACGCGTGGACCGATCCGGCATCTGGGTCCACTCCTGGTCGTGGGACCGAAGCTATTCGGTCGGCGAGGGGCCGTACTGGGTGCCGAGCTACAACGTGGTTATCAGAGGCAACTTTGTAGACGATGTCGCGGGGGACGGAATCGTGCCATGCGAGTGTGTTGCGCCCCTCGTCGAGTACAACGTCGTGAAGGACTGCAACAAGCGGTCAGGCCGCTACTGTGTCGCCATCTGGCCGTGGAACTGCGACGATGCGGTGTTCCAGTACAACGAGGCCTATCTTTCCCGAACGACGAGGGATGGGGAGGGATTTGACAGCGACTGGTTCTCCAGCAACACGATCATCCAGTACAACTACAGCCACGACAACGAGGGCGGCTTCTGCCTGGTCTGCGCGAACGGGACCTACGAGAACAACGGAATCCACGGATACAACGATGGCACGATCGTCAGGTACAACATCAGCCAGAACGACCAGACGCGGGCCTTCCACATCGCGGGGCCGATCACCAACACCTACATCTACAGCAACACCATCTACATCAACCCGGGTATGGACTCGGACCCGATCATCCACACTTCGTGGGGCGGCTACGCGGACAACACGCACTTCTACAACAACATCTTCTACAATCTCGGCAGTGGCGGATACGACTTCGCGAGCAGCACGAACAATGTCTTCGACTACAACGTCTTCTACGGAAACCACCCGCCTGGGGAGCCGGCGGAACCGAACAAGATCACGAGCGATCCCCGGCTAGTGGCGCCCGGATCGGCAGGCATCGGACGAGACACCTGTGACGGATACACGCTGCTGCCAGACTCGCCGTGTCTCGACTCGGGACTTGCGATCTCGGGCAACGGTGGCATGGACTATTGGGGCAATCCGGTGCCGTCAGGCAGCGCCGCGGACAGGGGAGCGCACGAGTATCCGCAGTTCCCCGACGTCCTCCTGGGGCACTGGGCCTTCGTTGAGATCGGCTTCTGCGTGCTGGCAGAGGTGGTTCGAGGGTACCCGGATGGGCTCTACAGGCCCGGCGATGCAGTCAACCGGGACCAGATGGCGGTCTACATCTCACGTGCAGTCGCGGGTGGTGACGATTATGTTCCTGACTTCGCTGGCACTCCGAGCTTCCCCGATGTGCCGGAGGAGTTCTGGGCGCTGGACTACGTCGAATATGCGGCCGCTCAGAACATCGTGGCCGGATATGACGACGGCCTCTACCACCCGGAGTACGAGGTGACGCGCGACCAGATGGCGGTGTACGTCGCTCGGGCCATGGTGGCCCCCAGTGGTGAAGCCGCTCTCTCAGATTACGTGCCGGCCGACCCCCGCAACTTCCCCGATGTCCCCGACACCTTCTGGGCCTACAGGCACGTTGAGTACTGCGTCGAGAACGGCGTGGTCCAGGGCTACGAAGACGGCTACTATCATCCCGAGATCGTCGTCACGCGCGATCAGATGGCCGTCTACATCTGTCGCGCCTTCGATCTACCGGCGTAGCTGGGCACGGCCAGCCTGTCTCAGTTCGCCAGCCGCCAATGACAGCGGCTAGCTGTTGGCGTGGAAAGCTCCCTCGATCAGGTTGACCGTGTCAACTCGGCCGTTTGGCGTGATGAACACCTCGACCACATCGAAGCGCGTGATGCGCTCTCGGCCGCCTTTTGTGGAAGCATAGTGGGCGGCGACGGAGGCAATGCGGCGCTGCTTCCAGGGTGTCACCGCTTCGAGCGGCGTTCCGTACTCAGCCGAGCTGCGGGCCTTGACCTCGATGAAGCAGAGCGCGTCACCGCGCTCCGCGATGATATCCACCTCTCCGCGCGATGCCCGGTAGTTGCGCTCCAGTATGCGATAACCGCGGGAGGTGAGGTAGCGTGCCGCGTGGTCCTCGCCAATGATGGCGAGCTCGCGCTTCGTCTTCGCTTTGCGCCGCCCCCTCCACAGCATACGCTTAGTCTCGGTAGGGGAAGATGCCGTCGATGGCGGCCTCGCTTAGTTCCTTGAGCGCCTGCGCGAGCCGGTCGACGGCGACCTCGACCATCTTCCTGCCCTTCTCGGCCGTCGCCTTCGTCGGGTCGCCGATCCCCGTGTTGACGGTGTATAGGTGCCAGGGACTGACGAAGGACATGCCTTGCTTCGAGAAGATCGACCTACGGGTCCGCGTCGGCTTCGCCGCCTCCATCTGTGCGAACTCCGGCGCCAGGTGCAGCATGATGGAGGTTTCAGTCTCACAGGCGTGACCGCGTTCCTTCGTCTCGGCCAGCTCCAACTCGACATCGTGCGAGAGGGCCCACTGCTCGACCAGGCCCACAAAGCTCTCGGACGTGGCGGCTAGCTCGCGCTGGGCCGCCAGCAGCACCGACGTATTACCACCATGCCCATTGAGTATCACGGACTTCCGGATGCCGTTCTGCTCTGCGGTCCTAACGACGTCGCCGACGATATCCATCAGCGTGCGGGGCCGCAGGCTCATGGCCCACGGGCACTCGCGTACGTTCTCGTTGCAGCTCATCGGAAGAGTGGGAAGCAGAAGGCACTTCGCGCCCCGCTCGTTGGCCTCATCCACCGCCATTTCTGCGAAGCGCGTGATGGCGAACGTATCCGTCCCGTAGGCGAGGTGGAAGGCATGTGGCTCCGTCGATCCGATGGGGAACACGGCCACCTCGAATCCCCCCTCGGTTACCTCGGGCATCCTCAAGTGAGCCAAGCGCGCCTCTGCCATCAGCATCCCTCCTCCGCATGTGAGGCGGCCCTTCGCCGCGCCGCGACCCCCACCCTCCCGCCGTTGCTTGCCGACCCCTGGCGCGCGCCAACAGTGCCACGAGGCGGTATACTCTCGAATGGCGGCGGAGTTCGCCCCAGGAGGGAGGGAGCGGCTGGCGGCGAACCTGCTGGCGAGGGGTGCTGAGTCAGCGCGCTGCTACTCCCCACTCTGTCATACGGAGGCGATCCCATGCGGCTAGGTTGGCCTGACAAGAGAGTAGTCGTGATCACGGCTCTCTGTATGGTGGTAGCGCTGGCGGCGACGGCCTTCCTGCTTCTGAGGAACCGTGACGTGCCCCAACTAGCCGGGCCCCATCTCACCTGGGAGGAAGTGGTAGGGGAAGGCGGCCACTACGTGGTCGAGGTGCGCTGCACGAACTGCGGCTGGGAGGCGACAGCGGAGGTCCCCAAGGGTCGGGTCGTGTCAGACGTCGTCTGCCCCAAGTGCAGGGCCTGGAAGGAAGGCGAGAGGGTGAGCGGCTTCGACGAAGGAGGATCCTCGACACTCGTACGGGCCCGCTGAGTGCCGCACTGGCCAACCGCGCCTCTGCCATCACCATCCCTCCTCCGCGCGTGAGGCGGCCCTTCGCCGCCGCGCGACCCCCGCCCTTGCCCCCTTGCTTGCCAACGTATCGGCCGTGCGGCTATAATCGCCTGCGTGAAACGCCAGACCATCGTCGCCGGCGCCAGCATCATGATGGTCGCCGCCCTCCTGAGCCGGTTGCTCGGCTGGGTGCGCGACCGGGCCATCGGCCACTTCTGGGGCACCAGCGCGCATGCGGATGCATACTGGGCCGCCTTCATGGTGCCGGACCTGCTCTATTACCTGCTGGCCGGGGGCGCGATGGGGGCGGCCTTGATACCGGTCTTCTCCGGCTATGTGAGGCGAGAGGATGAGCCGGAGAGCTGGCGAGTCGCCAACAGCCTACTGACTCTGTTCGGGCTGTTGGCTGTGAGCGGCGTGGCCCTTGTCGTGGTGTTCGCGCCGCTGCTGGTGAAGCTGGTGGTGCCCGGCTTTGGGAAGGAGCTAGGGGAGGACCGCTTCGCCGAGTGCGCGGGCTATGTCCGCATCATCGCGCCGATGGTCCTGTTCACGGTGATGAGCGCCTTCTCCGCGGGTATCCTTCAGGCACACCGCCACTTCACGGCTCCGGCCTTCGCCTGGATAGTCTACAACTTCGGCATCATCGCGGGCGCGTTCGCCGGTGGGCTGTGGGCGAAGGAGCGCTGGGGAGATGTGGCCGGGCTGAAGGTGCTATCGATGGGCGTGGTGGTCGGCGCAGCCCTGCTGGTGGCGGTGCAAGTCCCTGCCCTCATGGCGAGAGGGTGGCGGTACCGGCCGAAGCTAGAGCTGGATCACCCGGGCGTGCGGGAGGTCGTGCGGCTGTTCGTTCCCTACATGGCCGGGCTGGCGTTCACGCAGGTCTGCCTGCTGTGGCTGCCGACCTTCTTCGGCTCCTACTTCGAGGGCGGAGTGAGCAGCCTGCGGTTCGCGAACCGGCTGATCGTCTTGCCGCTCGGCCTCTTCGGGGTGGCCATCTCGACCGCGGCATTTCCGAGCCTCGCGGCGCGCATCGACGCGGGCGAGCTGGATGAGTTCCGACGGACCTTCTCGGCGACGCTGCGAGCGGTCTTCGCTCTCTCGGTTCCGTCGGCCGCGGCCCTGGTGGTCCTGGCCGGGCCGATCCTCAGGCTGCTGTGGCGGAGCGGGGAGTTCAGCGAGACGGCCGTGCAGGCGTGCACTTTCATTCTTCTGTTCTACCCGGCGTCACTGATCGGTCTGTCCGGGCTGCAGATTGTGAACCGCGCCTTCTACTCGCTGAAGGACAGACTGACGCCGCCGGCAGTGGGCATCGGCTACACCATCGTGATCGTTGTGCTTGCGATAGTGCTGATGCGGACGCGCCTGCAGTACGCGGCGATTGCTGCTGCCTCATCGGTGGGGTTCACATTGGGGCTGCTCGTATTGTTCGAGATGCTGCGCTGGCGGCTGGGTGGAGTGGATGGGCGCGCGATTATGCTGTCGTTCCTACGGGTAGTAGTCGCTTCGGCGGCGCTGGCAGCGACGACATTTGGCGTATCGCGCTGGGTGGGCGAAGTGCTCGGCGTGCCTTGGAGCCAGTTTCCCCTGATCGCTCCCAGCTTGACGCAGGCGGCAGGCCGCGGCCCGTCGGGGTCGTTCTGGCACGTAGCGGTGCAGGTACTAGCCAGCCTGGTGGCAGGTGGGGTATCATATCTCCTGGCGCTTCGGCTGCTCGGGGCTCCGGAGATTGCGGAAGTCCGCGAGGTGATCCGCCGCCGACGATCCACCGGGCAGCCTGCTTCGGCCGAATAGGTGACCTGAATGCCGCTGTCGATCCAGCAACGAACCAGGAACTTCTGCATCATCGCGCATATCGACCACGGGAAGTCCACCCTCGCCGATCGCATTCTCGAGATGACCCACGCGGTGGGCGAGCGGGAGATGCGCGAGCAGGTCCTCGACCAGATGGACCTGGAACGCGAGCGTGGCATTACCATCAAGGCGAGCGCGATCCGTCTCACCTACCGAGCGCGCGATGGTGAGGAGTATCTACTCAACCTCATCGACACGCCCGGGCACGTTGACTTCACCTATGAAGTCTCCCGGAGCCTTGCTGCCGCGGAGGGGGCGATCCTCGTCATAGACGCGGTCTCCGGGGTCGAGGCCCAGACCGTCGCAAACGTCCACCTGGCCGTCGATCAGGGCCTCGAGCTAGTCCCAGTCATCAACAAGACCGACCTGCCGAATGCGTCACCGGAGCGGGCGAAGCAGGAACTCGAGGACATCATCGGGATCTCCGGCGAGGAGGCGGTCCTCGCCAGCGCGAAGCTCGGCGACGGCGTGGACGAAGTGCTCGAGACCGTAGTTCAACGCATTCCCCCGCCCGGGGGAGACCCGTCCGCGCCGCTCCAGGCTCTCATCTTCGATTCGCACTTCGACCCGCACCGAGGGATCGTCGCCTACGTGCGCGTGCGAAACGGACGGCTTGCGCCCGGAATGCAGATCGAGATGATGGCCGCCAGGCGCCGCTTCGAGGTGCAGGAGGTGGGCGTCTTCACCTTGGGCCTTCAGCCGGTCGAGGAACTCTCGGCCGGGGCCGTGGGCTACGTCATCGCGGGGATCAAGGAGATCGGCCAGGCTCCGGTTGGGGAGACGATCACGGATGCCGCCAGTCCCGCGGCTGAGCCCTTGCCTGGATACCGCCCCGCGACGCCGATGGTGTTCTGCGGCATCTACCCCACTGAGAACACGGACTTCCCGTTGCTCAGGGCAGCCCTGGAGAAGCTGGGCCTCAATGATGCAGCGCTCACCTATGAGCCCGAGACGTCTGCCGCCCTCGGCACTGGCTTTCGCTGCGGGTTCCTCGGTCTGCTGCACATGGAGATCTTCCAAGAGCGGCTGGAGCGGGAGTACGACCTGGACCTCGTGCTCACTGCGCCGAGCGTGGTCTACCGCGCTCACACGACCGACGGCGAGGTCGCGGAAGTCGACAATCCCGCGAAGCTTCCTGGCGCCGACCGGCTGGAGCACCTGGAGGAGCCTTTTGTCCGGGCGACGATCATGACCCCGTCGGCCTACGTCGGGCCTTGCATGGAACTGTGCCAGGACCGGCGTGGCGATTACGAGTCGATGGAGCACTCGCACACCGATCGAGTCGTCATCACCTACACGCTGCCGCTGGCCGAGATAATCCTCGACTTCTTCGATCAGTTGAAGTCGCGCACCCGCGGGTATGCCTCTCTCGACTATGAGGTCATCGGCTATCGCCAATCCGACCTGGCGAAGCTGGACGTCCTGATCAATGGTGATCCAGTGGACGCCTTGTCGGTTATCACACACCGCTCGCGAGCACAGCAGCGCGGCAAGCACCTCGTGAAGAGGCTTCGGGCCACGCTCTCCAGGCAGATGTTCGAGATACGGCTCCAGGCCGCGCTCGGATCGCGTATCATTGCGGCAGAGCGCATCGCGCCGCTGCGGAAGAACGTCACCGCCAAGTGCTATGGTGGCGACGTGACGCGCAAGCGGAAGCTGCTGGAAAGGCAGAAGGCCGGCAAGAAGCGGATGCGGCAGATCGGAAACGTGGATGTCCCGCAAGAAGCCTTCCTCACCGTGCTCAAGATCGCCGACTGAAGGCGGCGCGCTCGGCCTCTACGTCCATATCCCCTTCTGCGCCAGCAAGTGTGCCTACTGCGACTTCGCCTCGGTCCCGCTCGACGACGCCGGGGGAATGTCGGCCGCCCGTCGCTATCTCGAGGCCCTCTTCATCGAGATAGACCGCCGCGCCGTGTCGGCCGAGTTCCACGGCGCTCCGGCTCGCACGGTCTATCTTGGCGGCGGCACTCCCACCATCTTGCCGCGGGATTGGATTGCCGAGCTCCTGACCCGCCTCCGCCACCGCTTCCCCTTCGAAGCAGACGCCGAGATCAGCATTGAGGCCAACCCTGGCACCGTAGATGAAGAAACGGTAGCGACGTTGCTCGCCGCGGGGATCAACCGCTTCAGCTTGGGTGTCCAGTCCTTCTCCGATGACGTGCTCCACACGCTCGGCCGCGTCCATTCGGCAAGTGAGGCGCGAGAAGCCATCTCGGCGGCCCGGACTGCCCGCTGCACGAACCTGAACCTCGATCTCATGTTTGGAATCCCCGAGCAGTCCATGGAGGAGTGGCAAGATACGCTGGCGCAGGCCGCGGACGCCCAGCCCGAGCATGTCTCCCTCTACGCCCTCTCCGTCGAACCCGGAACACCTCTGGCGTGCGGCATCTCCGCGGGCGATCTGCCGCCTCCCGACGATGATCTGGCCGCGGGCATGTACGAAACAGCACATGACATGCTCACACATGCCGGCTTCGAGCACTACGAGATCTCAAACTTCGCCCGCGAGGGTAGCCAGTGCCGCCACAATAGGATATACTGGGCTGACGAGGAGTATCTGGGCCTGGGGGCCTCTTCTCACTCGTTCCGCAACGGGGTTCGCTGGAACAATTGCGCCGATGCCGAAGTCTATACTGAGTGGATCGGCAGGGGCCGGCTTCCGGTGGCTCGGGCGGAGACGCTTTCCGCCTCGGAGAGGGTAGGAGAGATGTTGATCCTGGGCCTCCGCCGTGCCGAGGGCGTGACCAGCGCCGAGATCGCCGCACGGTGTGGGAGCTCCCCGGAGGAGCTGTTCGGTGAGGAGATCGCGCAGCTTCGCCAGGAAGGGATGCTGCTTGCAGAAGACGGGGCCTTGCGAGTGCCTCGCGAGAAGTGGTTGGTGTCGAACGAGGTGCTGCTGCGGTTTGTAGGATAACCGGGAAGGTGTGGAAAGATGGCACGCATAGCGGCTGCTTGTGCAGGTGTTCTGGTCGTTTCGATCGCCCTCGTCGCAGGACTGGGGAACGCCCAACTCACGCGCTTGGTTGGGCCCGATCAAGAGGCCATCCTCTACGACGGCGATCTCCAGCTGGACTCGGGTGGGATCGATGTCCTGTCCTGGGGCAGCGGCCGTGCGGAGGCGGTCTACGATGAGACATACGTGGGGCCCCAAGTGTTGAAGGTGACCTCACAGGGACTCTACCAAGGCATCGTCCTCCAGCTAGGCCGCCCGGCAACGCTTGAGGAGCTTGCTTCCTCTGGCAACGCCTACCTCGATGTTCGAGTGCTCCCCGGTCAGCCATCCCTCGAGTACCGCAGACAGCAGGCAGAGATGCTGCGCCAGCAGGCGCGCGCTGGAATGGGTATGCGCGGCGGCCGCGGTGGCGGCGGCATGCGCGGAGGTGGCGGCGGCCGCGGTGGTGGCATGCGTGGCGGTGGCGGCGGCATGCGCGGCGGAGGTGGCGGCATGCGCGGTGGCGGCGGGATGCGCGGCGGCGGCATGCGCGGTGGCGGCGGGATGCGCGGCGGCGGCATGCGTGGCGGTGGTGGTGGCATGCGTGGTGGTGGTGGTGGCATGCGCGGTGGCGGCGGGATGCGCGGCGGCGGTATGCGCGGTGGTGGTGGCATGCGCGGTGGCGGCATGCGCGGTGGTGGTGGCATGCGCGGTGGTGGCATGCGCGGCGGTGGCGGCATGCGCGGCGGCCGTGGCGGCATGACAGCGGGCCGTGCGCCGGGCTCCGCGGCCGCGCCAACGGACGCCAAAGTCTTCACGGCTCGCAACCTGCGGCTGGTCCTGTTCACAGACGAAGGCATGATGGAGGCAAGCTCGGCGCCGATTACTGAAGCCTTCAAGGATGAGCGAGGGTGGGTGCCCGTTACTGTGTCACTGTCCGACATGACTGGCGCGGAGGGCGCTGCCGAGGTCCGGGCAATTGGTGTCTTCACTGACGAATCAGATGTGTTCTACCTCGGTCGCGTGAGCCTGCTGGCCGACAGCAAGCCGATTGAGGTCACGATCACGGCCGAGCCGCTCTTCGCGCGTCCAGATGAGCTGATCACTTTCTCAGCCTCGCTGAGAGGCGGGCCGGTCAGTCCGGATATCTCGTGGGACTTCGACAGCCAAGGCGGCATCGAGCGGCAGGCTCTGGGGCGCGAAGTGCAGTTCCTGTACAAGGAGCCTGGCGACTACGTAGCTACCTGTACTGTGACGGACAAGTCGGGCATGCGTGAGCCGGCCACGGCGACGATTGGAATCCGGGTGGAAGGGTCGCCTGAGCCTGTAGAGTATGCCTGGTAGCCAGGGGCGGAAGCCCGGAGGCGGCACGGACGCGCGCCGTGCGTCTGCGGAGGTTCTCGGAAGCGAGCGCCTTCCGGGCGATCATCAGCGGCTTCTGCTCAAGGCGCCGCAGGTGGCGCGCCAGGCTGCCCCTGGGCAGTTCGTCCATATATGGTGCCATCCACCCGATGAGATCGGCCGGCCGCCCGGCAGTGCTCTCCTGCGCCGGCCCTACAGCATCTCGCGCTTGCGACCGCCCGATGGCGTCGAGATCTTGCTGCGCGTGCGCGGCATCGGCGGCAGGATTCTTTCCCAAATACCGAAGGGCCGACTGCTTGACGTGATCGGTCCTCTGGGCAATGGCTTTCGGATACGGCAGTCGATGCGTACGGCCGTCATCGTCGCCGGCGGAATCGGCCTTGCCCCGGTGCCCTTCATGATCCAGGCGTTGAGCTCGCGGTTAGCGCGGGTCGTTCTGCTGGCCGGCGCGGCCTCCGATGGGAAGCTGCCCTATCGAGTGGAAAGAGAGCCGGACAAGCCGGCAAGTCTGCCGGTCCTCGCCTCCCTTGGGGCAGAGGTGGAGTTCGTGAGTGAGACGGTAGAGGGGACGCTCGTGAGTGATCTCCTCGAGCAGCGCCTGGACGCTCTTGACCCCGACAGCGATGAGGTGATGGCGATTGGGCCGCGGGCGATGTTGAAGAGGCTGGCCGCGATCACGGAAGGGCGGTTCAGCCTCCAGGTCTCGTTGGAGGAGCGGATGGCCTGCGGCCTCGGCGCCTGTCGGTCCTGTGTCGTCCCCGCTGCCAATGGCGCAGGCTACAAGACGGTATGCCGCGATGGCCCCGTGTTCTACGCGCACGAAGTCGACTGGGAGCGCCTGCAGCCATGAGCGGCCCCGACCTGTCGGTGAAGATCGGGGCAATGGCCATGAACAACCCGGTCATGGTCGCGTCGGGCATCTTCGGCTATGGCGACGAGTTCCGTGGCCTGGCCGACTACGGCGAACTAGGCGCGCTCGTGCTAAAGACCATTACGAGGGAACCCCGCCTCGGCAACCCGCCGGCCTGCCGCACGGCAGAGACGCCCGCCGGCATAGTGAACGCTATCGGCCTCGAGAACGTTGGTCTGGATGCATTCTTGGCAGAGAAGCTCCCGGCCGCGATGGAGTACGAGACGAACATCGTCGCGAGCATCGCCGGCGAGACGCCGGAGGAGTTCGCTGACTGCGCCCGCGCGCTGGATCAGACCGAAGTCGCGGCCATCGAGCTCAACATCTCCTGCCCGAACGTGAAGAAGGGAGGGATGGCCTTCGGTGTCGACCCTGAGGCGAGCGCCGAAGTCGTGGCCGCCGTCCGGGCCGCCGCCGCCAAGCCGATCGTGGCCAAGCTTACGCCGAATGTGACCGACATCTCCTCCGTCGCGGTCGCCTGTGAGACGGCAGGAGCCGACGGTGTCTCCCTGACGAACACCTTCTCCGCGATGGTGGTAGACGTCGAGCGGCGCTGTCCGCTGCTCGCCGCGGGCATGGGAGGCCTCTCCGGGCCCGCTATCCGGCCTGCGGCCGTGTACCGCGTCTATCAGGTTGCCCAAGCGGTGGCGATCCCTGTCGTCGGCATGGGGGGCATCTGGAACGCGAACGACGCGCTCGAATTCATCCTCGCGGGGGCATCTGCCGTGGCCGTCGGGACAGTACTCTATGCCGACCCCGCGGCCGGGAACCGCGTGCTCGCCGGCATTAGGGAGTACCTCGACAGGCACGGCTTAGCGAAGGTGTCCGAGCTGGTCGGGTCGGTTTCGATCCCGCACACATCTGGCTGAGAGCCTGCCCGCATGATGACCAAGCGCGACGTAGTCAAATCCGTCCTCGACGGACAGCGGCCCCCCTATGTGCCATGGCAGTTCGGCTTCACTGTGCCCGCGCTGGCGAGGCTCACGGAGCACCTCGGCGAGGCCGAGCTGCAGGATGTGCTCGGCAACCACATCGTCATGCTCGGCGATGAGGTCGGATTCTTCGAGGATATCGGCAACAGCCGAGTCCGGGACGGGTTTGGGGTCGTCTGGGATCGGAGCATAGACAAGGACATCGGCAATGTCGAGGGGTGTGTGCTCCCGGAGCCGACGCTGGAGGGGTACGCGTTTCCGGATCCTGTGGCGCCCCGCTTCTTCGAGAACATCGAGCCGCTGATCGATCGTTACCCGGAACGCTTCCGAGTGTACGCAGTAGGGTTCTCTCTCTATGAGCGCGCCTGGACGCTGCGCGGGATGGAGAACCTGATGATGGACTTCATCGAGCATCCCGCGTTCGTCCACAAGCTCCTCCATGCCATTTCCGAGTGGAACATCGCGCAAGTCGAAGAGGCCCTCGATTACGACATCGACTGCGTTTACTTCGGAGACGACTGGGGCCAGCAGAGCGGTCTGCAGATGGGGCCCCGGATCTGGCACGAGTTCATCCGGCCCGCGATCGAGCCGATGTACCGCGTCGTCCGCGAAGCGGGGAAGTACGTGATGATCCATTCGTGCGGCGACGTCGACGAGCTGTTTGACGATCTCATCGAGATCGGACTGAACTGCTTCAACCCGTTCCAGCCGGAGGTGATGGATGTGGACGAGCTGCTCCAGCGCTATGGGGGGCGGCTGGCGTTCTTCGGCGGGCTCTCCACACAGAAGACCCTCCCGTACGGCTCGCCGGACGACGTCCGCCGCGAGACAGAGCGCCTGTTGGCCCTGGGGGCGGGCGGAGGCTACATACTGTCGCCCGCACACGCCGTCCCGGGCGACGTGCCGCTGGAGAATATGTTGGCCTTCATCCGGGCGGCCAAAGAGCAAGGGGGATATGTGCAGGGCGCTGGGGGGCGCTAGGCTAGGGGAGGTGCACGAACGGCGCGCTCCTCGTCGGCCCCGGGCTGCGCGCCTCTACGTTCGCTCTGAGAGTGAGGGCCCCTCGTGTGTCTCCTAGGAGGCGACGCCGCCCGGAGCGACTACCTCGTCGCGTAGGACATGTGTGTGAACTGAGGCCGCCTTGGCCCAGGTGCCATCCGCCCGCCCTGGGCTGTCGTAAACGCATATGGCGCTGAAGCCAGCGTCTCTCAGGATTTGACTGACGCCCGCCTCGTACTCCCACCAGCCCCGCGCTCTGTGCATCCGGCCCACGTGGCCGAATAGACGTAGGCCCCGCGAGGATGTCCGGGATACCTGGCCAACGGCTGCTGCAAGGGTGGCCAGCTGTCTTCGAGCATCGAACCGAGACGCAGGCAAGTAGAAGTGCTCGCGCGTCACGATCCTCAGCTGGCCGCTCTGAGCTGCGGCCGCTCCATCCACACCAAGGTTCGACAGACAGCGCAGGAAGGCGCCTTGCGCTCTTCGCGGCATGGCGCACATGGTGGTCTCCCCCTGGCGCATGCCCTCCGCGCTGTAGCAGGCCGTCACGTGCGCGGCGGCCTGGGGCGTGGAGGCCAGCAGGCAGAGGTGGGCGCTCCTCGGGATGACCACGTTGTCGAGGCCGAGTCGGGTGAGGGCAGGCTCGGCCTCGCTGCCCTCACCCGGAGGTCGCGCAATGCTCCGCAGCTGACGGCGCACATAGTAGCCGTGGCGGCCGTCAGCGAAGGCTACGACAACGAAGGGCCGGCCTATCTCCTTCACCACGCCGCGTATGCCAGCCGGGATGCCAGGGAGAGCTATAGCCGTGCGGACCTCGTCGCCCACCTTCATCGGTTCTTCGGGAGGATTCACAGATCTATCCGCTCTCGCAGTCAGGCGGCGATTCACGCCGAGTTGTCTCGTGTAATCTAGCATAGACTACCTCGCTCTAGCAGACCCCACCTGCACGAGCATGTGCTGCAATGCGCGCAAGCTCCTCGTTTTGTGCCCGAAGGGCATGAAAAGACATCGCTATTCTTCTCGATAAGCAGTCGTTCTCCGGCCGTCTCTCTCAGGCGCGGAGACGCCACATCATCTGCGAATGTTTGCCACCTTCCATCGTCGGAGTCCGCGTGTTCGTGTGCCTGTAGGAGCACACGCCTGACAGGCACGGCGTCTGGACGTAACATTGCTGGCCGGTCGCTCATTGTGCCGTTGGACTTCCGCCCGCTGCCGCTATCCTCAGCGGCGCGCCCGTCGCGGTGCGATCGGCCAGTGCGGGAAGGCGTCTGCCGCGAAAAGTCTTCGGGGGCCGTCACCCATTTCATGGAACGTCCCCCAGGATACGGAGCCTCGGCGGGCCTCAGCCGCACGGGGGAGACGTGGATGCTGCTAGGAGAGGGGACCATGGCGATATCGGCATCATCGAGTACAGCAATCAGGAGGGAGCGCAGGTTGTCTCTGTTTCGGGCCTTGCGGGACGTAGTGTTGCGGCGCGATCTGCGTGCACAGATGTGGCTCTCATTAGGAAGATTCTTCATGCGACTGCGTCGGCCACGCGCGGCTCTTCGTCTGTACCGAAGGGCGACCTCGCTTGACCCGCACAACTCCAGGCTTTGGCGGCACCATGCGGCCGCTGCCGTCCGGTCTGGCAGGCTTGGGGAGGCGAGTCTGTGTTACAGAACACTCGTGCGTCTAGATCCCGGGAATCCCCGGGCGCACGCGCGGGTGGCCGCCACCTACGACCTCATCGGATCACAGGACGCCGCGCTTCAGGCGTGCCGCACGGCTCTGGAGCATTTTCCCGACGCGGCCTGCCTCCATCGGCAGCTTGGCCAGATACTGCTCAACATGGGGTCAGTCCACGGCGCGCTGCGGGCCTTGGAGCGCGCAGCCGAGCTGAGTCCGCGACATGGCGACACGCACTACTTCGTCGGCCTGGCTCTGCGCCGGGCGGGGCGAATGAAGGACGCTCGCGCGGCACTCAAGCGGGCGCTATCTCTGCGTCCGGATGACCCGAAGCTCTACTATGCCCTGGGCCTCTGCTGCAAGCCTGGCGAGGTGAGCGGGGAAGCCGAGAGCTCGCTGCTGGCGGGGCTTGCCATAGAGCAGGTCACGGCCGACCTCGCGCCACCGCGGTGGATCAGCCCCGTGCCGTGAGGAGACGCGCTCTCGCCGTCGGTTGCGCGCTGGGGCAACGGCCGCCGCGCCTGTTGATCGCTATCACCTAGCCTGGGGCTCCTTCTGCAGCTCGTCCAGTGCGCGAGCCGCGACCGGGTCGCCGGGATCAATGTTCAGGGCCTGACGATAGGCCCTGCGCGCCCCGGCCTGGTCGCCGGCCTGGTGTCGGGCAGCGCCGAGGGAGTGGTGGGACTCCGGCGCCCTGGGCGCGAGCTCTGCGGCGCGCTCCGCCGCCGCCAGTGCCGCCGACACGTCTCCCGTCCTGAGGAGCAGCTTGGAGAGCTCAGTCCAGTGCGTTCCGTTCTCGGGCTCGAGTTCAGATGCCTTGCGGAGCCACTCTACTGCCCCATCGGTGTCCCCGAGCTGCGCCAGCATCTCCGCAAGACGCCTGGCAGCGCCGGCATCCCTCGACGAGGGCCGCAGTACGAGTCGGAAGTGCTCGATGGCCTCCTCTGGCTCGCCCGAGGCGGCAAGCTGCATGGCCAGCTCTCGCCGAACGACCACGTTCTCGGGGCAGATCTCCAGAGCGTCTTGAAGAGCGCCTCGCGCCGCCTCACGTTGCCCCGCTTCGAAGAGGCGCTGCGCGCCGGCGGCGACTTGGCTGGAGAAGACGACGGCACGTTTCTCCCCTATGGCGCCGGTCACGATGGCGAGCACCGCGAGAGCGGCCGCGGCCGAGGCAGCGAGCATGTAGTGGAGGAGCGAGCGCCTCACGGTGTATCGCCCCTTGAGCTGTCCTCTCCCGGCGACGATCCCCGGCAGACGGCCTGCATTTCTCTGGACTCAGGATCCCACGCGATCACGCAGTCGCCCGATCCGAGCTTCGATGCCGCCAGCACATCGGGGTGTACGCCGCCCGACCGCGGCCGATCCGACACCACACGGACCGCCACAGGACTGCCCGTCGCGAGCTGGAGGGCCTGAGGATAGCCGTTGGCAAACACGGGCACACCGCGGTGGAACTCGGGCAAGTTGCGGACGTAGAGAGTTCCATCTTCGCTCTGCTCGGAGAGATCGTCCACCACACTGATCCCCGCTTCGACAACACTCGAGGCGAGGCGGCCGGCTTCTCGCCAAGGCCCTGCGTACCAGATCGTCAGCACACCGAGTGTGGCCACGACGCCGACCGGGATCGCCAGACTTCCTCGGCGTTGCACTCCGCGCCCCGCGCAGATGTCGCCGAAGAGCCAGGCCAGCCCGAGCGTGGGCAGGTAGGCGAATCTGCTTCCCTCCAACGTGGGCGATGGCTGCCACCTGAACACCCAGATGGGGATCGCCATGATGAAGACGAAGCTGATCCAGAGGCACAGTCGGCCACTGGGCACCCGGTCCAGACCTGCCAGCAGCCACAGCGCGACCCCGGCCATGAGCACAAGCAGAGCAGTCCACAACCACGGCCCGAGATGCTCCCCAAACAGGATGGTGTGGGCTGGGAAGAGGAACTCAAGCCCCATCAGCAGCGGCGCTGAGGGAAACGCTGTATTCCAGAAGCCCATCGGCAGCTCATAGCCGCCAACTCCACCAAGGACCCAGAACCGCCACGCGAGGTAGCACGTCAGGGTGCCGGCATAGGCTCCAGTGACGAGCAGTGCCCGGCCACGAGGGACGGAGTTGGGTCGGACGAGTAGCCACACGAAGACCACACCCGGGAGCGCGACCGCGCTCTCTTTGCTGAGAAGCGCGAGCAGGAAGCACGCAACTGAGCCGATGAGCACCAGGCTTCGCTGAGCTCGCGAGCCCCTTTCTGTGTATGTGTCGAGCAGCAGCAGAGAGAGCAGGCAGAAGGTCGCGCAGAGCAGGCCCGAGCTCGCGGCGAGCCAGGTCACTGGCTCCACGTGCAAGGGGTGTACGGCGAAGAGGAGGCCGGCCATGAGGCCGCCGTATCGGCTGCCGATGATACGTAGAGCGAGAGCGTACACAAGCAGCGCGTCGATCGCATGGAGGAATACACTAACCACGTGGTAGCCGACGGCCGAGCCGGCCCACAGGTGGCCCCCGAGCCACCAGAGTAGGAGCGTCAGCGGCCGGAAGAAGCTGCGAAAGGCGTCAGACCCCATCGCATCCAGTGGTCCGGCGGCCTGCCTGACGGCCGATGCGAGCCCGAAATCGTCTGATAGGAAGCCGACCCTAAGCGTGGGGAGGTAGGGGAGGACGGCGGCGAGGAAGAGGATCGGCCAGGCGGCTGCGGCCGGAAGGGCGTCGGCGGCGCGTCGTTGGTCTGGGGGTCGCGACCCGATCAGCGCGCGGCCGGCGATTGCCGCGACGAGAAGGCAGAGCGAAAGAACCTGGTAGCTCCAGGCAACTGGATCGCGTGGGTCGACGAAGCGAAGCACGAAGACGATGACGGCGAGGATCAGCGCCGTGGCGGCCAGGTGGACCCGCCGGTCGAGCCTTAGCTCCGCTGCAGGAGCTCGGCGAGTGGCGGCTGACCGGTCGTCTGTCGACGCTCCATCGGTGGCCGCGATTGTGAGCTACCTCCTGGCGGACTCGCCGCCTGGGCCGAAGTCGATGGTCATCTCGGCAAGACGCCGCCCGAGGCCTTCCGCCGCGGCGATTGCCTCCTTGTCGGCGGCAATCTCCCCAGCCGCGCCGGCCATGCCACAGACCTCCCAGTTGCCATAGGGGAGGCAGGCACCGCCCACGACAACCATGCCGTGATTGAGCGCCGCCCAGTAGATGTTCTGAATCGTCAGCTCCTGCCCGCCCCAGCGCCCCTCTCCCACGGCGACAGCGGCAGCGGCCTTGCGGGACAGCGCGTTGTCCATCAGCCACAGCGGCCGCGCCCGGTCGAAGACGGCCTTGAGTTGAGCCGTCATCGTGCCCATGTAGACAGGCGAGCCGAAGACGATGGCATGCGCCCACAGCATGTGGTCGTACAGTGCCTGCATGTCGTCGCTCTGGACGCAATAGGGCTGCCGGTCTGTACACTGACCGCAGTCGGTGCACGGAGCAACGGTCTTGCCGGCGAGTGCGAACAGCCGGGTCTCTGCCCCCGCGGCCTCCGCGGCTGCAAGCAGTCGCTCGAGCACGAACTCCGTGTTGCCGTCCGGCCGGGGACTGCCTGCGATGCCGAGAATCCGCTTCATCACCATAGGCTCCGTCGTGGTCACGTGGAGAGTTACGTGTCGGACCCGCTGCGACCTGCCGCGGGATGACGGCCTTCCGGAAATGGTATGATTCCAGCGGCCGAGATGAGGAACCTACTCGCGACAGTCCAACGCCGCATGCGCTCGGAGATCGGCGCCGTCGGCAAGGACCACGGCGGGCGCTTGCGCGTCTGCCTCGTCTACCCGAACACCTACTTCGTCGGGATGTCGAGCCTGGGGTTCCAGGCTGTCTACCACCTGCTGAATTCAGATGCGCGAGTGGTCTGCGAGCGCGCGTTCGTGCCGGACAAGGAGGCCCTGGCGGAGTTGGGCCGGACCGGATCGCAACTGGTCTCGTATGAGTCGCAAACTCCGCTGCAGCAGTTCGACGTGGTCGCGTTCTCCGTTTCCTATGAGCTGGACTACGTCAACATCGCTCGCATGCTTCGTCTGGCCAAGCTGCCGGTCATGCGGGAGGAGCGGGGCGACGAGCATCCCCTCATCATGGCCGGGGGCGCGGCCGTATCCATTAACCCCGAGCCGCTGGCCGATCTCCTCGATCTGTTCGTCATCGGTGAGGCAGAGGAAACACTCGCCCCGCTCGTGGAGGCCGTGGTCGCGCACCGTGAGAGGAGCGGGGTCATCTCTGCCTGCGCCGGTCTCGAAGGAGTGTACGTGTCGGCGCTGCCAGGCCGACCTGAGCGCCGTCATGTCTCTGATCTCGACGCCTGGCCGACACATTCGCGCCTGCTTACTCGGGAGACCGAGTTCGCGGGGCTGTTCCTGGTCGAGGTGTCGCGGGGCTGTGGGCGGGGGTGTAAGTTCTGCGTGACCCCCTCTTGCTACTGGCCGCTCCGGTGGCGCTCAGCAGGGGCTGTCCTCAGGTCGGCGCGCGAAGGTCTGGAGCACCGCAAGGCCATCGGATTGGTGGGCGCGGCCGTGTCAGACCATCCCGAGATCGACGAGATAGCGAGGCGCATCGTCGGCCTCGGCGCGCGCCTCTCGGTCTCGTCGTTGCGGGCCGACTCAGTCTCCGAGGCCTTGATCAACGCTCTCACGCGCAGCGGGGCTCGCAGCATCACACTCGCGCCCGAGGCGGGAAGCGAGCGCCTGCGCGAGGCGATTGGCAAAGGCATCTCGGAAGAGCAGATCATGGACGCGCTGAGGCGGGCGAGCAA
This sequence comes from Candidatus Hebobacterum abditum, assembly GCA_029821875.1. GTDB lineage: Bacteria > Armatimonadota > Hebobacteria > Hebobacterales > Hebobacteraceae > Hebobacterum > Hebobacterum abditum. The sequence continues at coordinate 94,164 of JALGXW010000012.1, forward strand.
GGCCGGGATTCGAGAGGCAAAGCTGTACTTCATGGTCGGCTTGCCGGGAGAAGAGGAGGAGGACATCGCCGCCATACCAGCTCTCGTGCGGAAGTGCGTTCGAACCGCCGGCCTATCTCGCGTGACGGTTGCAGCGGCGGCCTTCGTGCCGAAGCCCGATACGCCCTACGAACGGGAGCCGATGCTGCCCGTCCGCGAGCTTTCCCGCCGACTGCGAGCTATCCGAGACGAGCTTCGGCCCGAGAAGCGAGTTCGGCTTGGAGTGGAGAGTCCGAACTGGGCGGTCATAGAAGGAGTGCTGAGCGGGGGAGACCGGGCACTGGGAGCGGTGATCGCAGCGGCGGAGGAGAAGGGCGGGAATCTCGCGGCATGGCGAAGGGCCATGCGGGAGGCGGGTCTCAGCCCCGACGAGTACGTGGGGCAGCGGAACTAGAGGTCGGCTCCCACCAGCGCCTCCGCGCAGGTGACGACGTTCTTCCAGCCAGAGTCATCTTCCTCCACACACCACCACGCTGACAGGACGGCCTGGGCGACGGCCCAGCCGCGGATTCGTTCCCGATCCAGTCCGAGGAGCTCCGAGAAGATGCCGATGCGGCGCGCCTGGACGCGGGGGAGGTCGGGCCAGGAGAGGACCTTGCCCCAGGGATTACGCAGGAGCGCCCCGGTCTCGTAGCAGGGCTCGCCAACCACTCCCTTTGGGTCGACAGCGAGCCAAGGCGCGCGCTGTGCACCGAGGATGTTCTCGTGATGCAGGTCGCCGTGGAGCACGACGCGGTCTGCCTGAGAGGGGAGGAGTTCGGAGAAGAGCCCTTCCGCGCGCTCCACCAGATCGGCGGGTAGGGGGCCGGTTCCGCCATCGAACTTCTGCCGGAGCTTCATCAGCCCACGCGCCCAGTCCTCCACCGAGGGGAACGTGTGGCCGGCCGGCGCTGGCCTCCACAACTCACGCATCAGCGAGGCCACGATGACGGTGACCCCGTCTTCATCTGAGATGGAACTGAGAGGCGTGCCGGGGAGGAGTCGTTCCAGCAGCAGCGCGCCGATGCCGGGATCGGCCTCCAGCAGTCGCACGACCCCGCGGCCGTCGTAGTGAGCGAGCGCGTCGATTTCGTGTTGGACCTCATGGGCGGGGTATCCGACCTTGAGCACTACGGGCTCACCCTCGGAGGTGACACCGGGCACCACGTAGTTCCAGGACGGAGCGCTGCCTTCGCCAGTGAAGGTCAACGACCAGCGGCGCCCGCACTCGGCGATGATCTCAGGCAGCGCGCGAAGCCACTCTCGCCCTGCATCTCCGTAGTTGTAGGTCATTCTGCGGGCGAACTCTTGCGGTATAGGTAGGGCTGGTTCGGGCATGGCAGTCACGCGGTCCAGACGAAGTAGAGCCCAATCCCGACTAGGATCACGCCCGCCCCCTGCTCCATCCAGCGGGTCCAGCGCTCCAGCGCGGGGAGTGCCTTGACGACGCTGGTGAACGTGCCGGCGAGGATGATTGGGATGCCGCGCCCCAGGCCGTACACGAAGAGGAGCGAGGCGCCGTAGGCGAGCTTGCCCGTCTTCGCGGCGAAGGTGACGATGGTGGCGAGGATGGGGGTGGCACACTGGGAGCCGGCAAGGCCGACGATGAGGCCGAGAAGGAGGGCCCCGAGGAGGCCGGTGACGGCGACTCGTCTGGGCTGGAGGCGGGCGAGGAGATCGAAGTTGAGCCTGATGGCGCCGAGCAAGTGGAGGCCGATGAGGAAACAGACGAGGGCCACCACCCAGTGGAGAATGGCGCTGTCAGGGCCGAAGAGGCCGCCAATGCCGGCGGCGATGAGGCCGAGGATGACGAACGTCATCGTGCTGCCAAGTGTGAAGAAGACCGACAGGGAGAAGGCCCTGCGGCGAGTGAGGTCCTGTTGGCCGCCGACGTAGCCGATGATCACCGGCACCATGGAGAGGTTGCAGGGGCCCAGGCTGAAGATGATGCCGCCGAGGAAGATGAGGAGATAGGCGAAGGGCGACACCTGGCCGACGATGCTGAGGATAGTCTCTGTGACGGATTCGATCATGGCTCGGCGCCGAGCGCCGCGAGCTGGCGGTCTATCTCTTCGGGGGAGATCTTGCCGACGTTCCGCGTCACCTCATTGCCCCGGGAGTCGAAGAAGATCTGAGTGGGGATGAGTCGGACGTCGTACTGCTTGGTGATCGTGGGGAAGATGCCAGTGTCCACGTAGACGATGTTGGCCTTCCCCTTGTATCTATCGGCGGCTGCGTCGATGACAGGTTGAAGCTCCTTGCACACCTTGCAGGTGCCGGCGCCGAAGTCGGCCATGGTCGGGAGGTCGTTCTGGAGGCACGCGGCGAGGGCCGATCCCGGAAGGAGTCCGGCAGCGGTGCCGCCGTTCGCCGCGGTCTCGGCCGGCGGCCTGGTGAGCTGTTTCACGACGACGAGCACGCCCACGGCCAGGACGACGATCGCGATGATGAGGATGGAGCGCTTCATGTTGGTTCCTTCATTCGATCTGTCGTTGCTGCAGCGGTCCTCCGATGTGCCGGCAGCTGGACATTAGACACAGGCGACGCATCCCCGGTTCCGCATCCGACAAAGGGCGGGCTCAGGCGCTCAGCCAGGCCTTGATCTCCTCGACGTCGGGGACGCGGCCGGCGACCTTTACATCGCCATCGATGGCCAGGGCGGGGGTGAACATGACGCCGAACTTGGCGATGTCGGCCGGCTTGTTCACCTTGATGAGCTCGATTTCAGCGCCGGCGGCCTCCGCGGCGGCCTTGGCGTTCTCCGCGGTTTGCTCGCACTTGGGACAGCCCGTGCCGAGAACTTGCACCTTCGTCATCTCTAGCCACTCCTTTATGAGACTGCGCCGTAAGTCATCCCACTGACGGTGGCAAGGGCCACGACCAGTAGAGCATAGGCGGCTGTTTTCCGCGCGCCCAGCACTCCCCCTATCACCAGGAGATTCGGCAGACTCAGCGACGGGCCTGCTAGCAGCAGTGCCAGCGCGGGCCCTTTGCCCATGCCCGCGCCCAGGAGGCCTTGCAGTATGGGAATCTCCGTCAGCGTAGCAAAGTACATCAGCGCGCCCGAGAAGGCGGCGAAGAGATTCGCCCACAGCGAGTTGCCGCCCACGAGGCGGGCAATCCATTCCTCGGGGATGAGCGCCATGTGGCCGGGCCTGCCGAGCAGGAATCCAGCGACCAAGACGCCGCCGAACAGAAGGGGGAGGATCTGCCAGGCGAACGTCCAGGTGGAAGAGGTCCACTCCTTCAGCTCCGGCCGGCGGAACCAGCTCACGAGCATGATAGCGAGGATGACAAGCAGCACCAGTGTGATCCACCATTTCATCTGGTAGATGCTCGCCCACAGGCTCGGACTGGTCGCGGGCTTCCCCCAGTTGGCGAATACTAGGATGCCGACCATGACAGCGAAGTAGGCGGCGGTCTGCCAGAGGGGTCGAGCAGAAGCGTCTTCGGGGAGGTCGAAGCTGGCGGCCTCCGCGGCCTTGGCGCGCTCTTCGCGAAGGAACAGCACATGCATGCCAAGACCGATGAGAAAGGCAAAACAGATCGCTCCGATTGCGCGGGCGAGGCCGAGCTCGAAGCCCAGCACGCGGGCCGTGAGGATGATGGCGAGGACGTTGATGGCAGGGCCGGAGTAAAGGAAAGCCGTCGCCGGCCCGATTCCCGCTCCCCGTGTGTAGATGCCGGCGAATAGCGGCAGCACGGTGCAGGAGCACACCGCCAGGATTGTGCCCGACACAGAGGCGACGGAGTAGGACAGCACCTTGTTCGCTGTCGGGCCGAAGTACTTCATGACAGAGGCCTTGCTGACGAAGACGGCGATGGCGCCGGCGATGAAGAGGGCGGGAACCAGGCACAGGAGCACATGCTCTCGTGCGTACTCATGCAGCATTGCGAAGGCCTCTACGATGGCCGATTGGACGCGGACGCTGCCAAGGGGGAGGAAGTAGGCGGCGAGGAAGATGCCGAGGAGCAGGAGGAATTGACGGATTCTCGTCGGCATCCTACGTGTTGTCTGCGGGTCCTCCGCAGGGCGGCGTGCTCTGACGGAGAGTCTCAGCCCATTGACGGACGAGAGCGAGCGTCTGTGCGGCATCCTGTGATGGCTTGTCCGGATTGCTAGTTGAATAGGCGAGCATCATGACAACACCGCGGAGCGCTGGCGGACACCACAACTGCCGCGGGTTGACGGACGCCATTCCCGATGGATGTAGATCGCCGGCAGAGTAGCAGCAGGTCGAGGTGGTGAGCCCCAGGGCGGAGCAGACTCCGTGAGCGGGGCAGCAGAAGACGGTGTTCGAAGGTTCCTGTGCCATGGTGACTATACCTTAAGAGCGATGTGTCCGGCGTTGGCGAGTTGGTCCGCAAGAACGGCGCGCATCTGGTCGATCATGTCGAAGATCCGCCGGTCGCGGACGCGGTAGTAGACGGCGTGTCCATCGCGACGGGTCTCGACAAGGCCGACCTGCCGCAGAGATGCGAGGAGCTGCGACAGGTTCGCCTCCGTCACTCCCACCTGTGGGGCGAGTCGACAGACACACTCTTCGCCATCTCGGAGGAGATCGATGACTCTCATCCGCTTGGGGTGTCCCAGCGCCTTGAAGACGGCAGCGTGGAGTTCATAGACCCTATCGTCGGATAGCCGCATGGAAGCGCTCCTACAAATCCGCAATTCTTTGCATATTATGCTCAACCTGTCAGATCTGTCAAGAGGCGGGGCCATTCGCGCGCGAGTCGCTGAGGAGGTGCTGAGACAGAGGCCGCGCAGACTGCCCGCCTGGGAACACGGCATGGTCCAGCAGGGTCACGGGACGAGACATCTGCTGATCAGAACTCCAGGGGTGCAGCACGTGTCCAATAAGACAGCACAGTCAGAAGGGGGAGGATGATGCGGTGGTTGACCGGCGTTGCGGCATGCCTTCTCGTGGCCGTAGCTGTTAGCGCGGGGTGTCAGGTCGGCCCAGAAATGTCTTCGCGGCCCGTCGACGCAGCAGGCGGAACGCCGATGGCGCCGGGAGTGACGCTCGAGAACTACCCGCGCGTGACTGGCTCAACGTCGACGCGTCCGCTGGGGAAGCTCATCATGGGGCGGGCGATCTCGCCTGAAGCAGAGCTCTTCACGCTCGGCATGGGCCTTGGGCTCATGGTGGACGTCGGACCGGTTGTGGGCTTTCCCTTGGGGTACCGCGGACTCGATCGGGACCAGTTGATGCGGTCTGAATCGCTCACCGTACACGAGGGCACGCATCAGTCATACCTACGCCTGCTCGGGCTCCCGCTGAGCGAGGAGGAGACCGAGCCGGAGAAGCGGCGCGCCGATCTGGCCCTGATCGCCCGGGCGCCTTCTGAGGACGAGCTCGCGGCGGCGGAGGAACTGGAGCTCGAGTTCGACGTACGGCCGGTCGCGCGGGACGCGTTCGTGTTCATTGTCAACACCCAGAACCCCGTGCAGTCGCTCAGTGTTGAGCAGCTTCGATCGATCTTCAAGGGGGAAACCACGAAGTGGTCTGAGGTAGGCGGGGACGAGGAACCGATTGAGGCGTTCACGAGAGACCGCAATTCGGGGAGCGAGGAGTTGATGCGGGAACTCGTGATGAACGGGGAGGACACTATCCGCGCACCCGAGTCTGTACTCATGGGGATGATGGGACCTGTGGACACAGTCGCGCAGAAGCCGAACGCGATCGCGTATTCCGTCTACTACTATGAGGAGTTCATGCGGCCGAACCTCAACAACCGCCTCCTGGCCGTCGAAGGCATAGCGCCCAGCGCGGATACGATCGCGAGCGGGGACTATCCGTTGGCAACGGAGGTGTTCGTAGTCTCGCGGAAAGATCTCGACGCGGAGAGCCCGGCGGCGCGGCTGCGGGACTGGCTGCTGACAGAAGATGGCCAGAAGCTCGTGGCGGACAGTGGGTACGTGCCGATTGTGCCAATCTCAGACAGCTGAGAGAGCCACCTAGTACCGTCCCGTTCGCAGGGCGACGGCGAACTCGCGCGGCAGCTCCGTTGCCTCGATGCCCGCGGCGGCCGCCTCGAAGTCATATGGCACCCGCGGGAACTCCACTCGCACACTCTCTCCCAGCTCGATCAACGCGTAGCACACGCGGGTTTCGCCGTGGCGGGGCCGGCCGGCGGTGCCGGAGTTGACGACGTGGACGTCACCCACACGGCGATGGTAGGGGAGGTGGGTATGGCCGCAGAGGAGGAGGTCCGCTTCGATTCCTTCCAACATATGGGATAGGCTCCGTTCGGGGCGATCCTCATACAGGTACTCGTTGATCTTCCGCGGGCTACCGTGCACGCACAGCACGCGCCAGCCGGCGAGCTCAAAGCGCAGTTCCCTCGGCAGGCCCCGCAGCCAGGCCTTGTTCTCGGGCGTCACAGCGGCTTGCGTCCAGCGGAGCGAGCGGTCACCTCGCTCGATGTCTCCGGGGTCTGTATAGGCACAGCCGCACTCGTCCCGATCGAAGCCGACGCCATCGTCGTAGTTGCCGGCCACGGTCGGGATGCTCTCCGATCTGATGCGCTCGATGACTTCATTGGGGAACGCGCCATAGCCGACCAAGTCCCCCAGACAGAGAGTCTGGTCGGCCGAGCGTGCAGCTGCGTCCGCCAGAAGGGCGTCCAGCGCGTGCTTGTTGCCATGGATGTCCGAGAAGGCGGCGATGCGCACCTCCGGCCTCCCATCAGACAATCATGAGTCAGGCTGAAGCCCCACCGTGGGCCGTCGACAAGCCCCTGTATGCGCCAACTGACACCGCCAGACCTGTCAGACTCCCGCGCAATATCAGTGCCCCGGTGTGACTGATCCCCTCTCGTCCCCGGCACGCTGCTCGGGCCAGAGGCGCCGGGCCACATCGTTGTCGGAGAGCCGCCCCGTGTTGGCTGGCACGGAGGGGGGAGAGGGGTGCCGCCCCATCGCATGCGACCGTTGTTCTAGGAGAAGGTAAGACAGAGTGGGTGCCGAAAACCCGGGTGAGCAGAGGCCGCCGCGGAATTGACTTGGCGAGGGCGGCCGTGCTAGGATCGCGCCTGTAGAGGGGAGAAACAGGCTGTACGAGCCTCGGCCATTGAGGAGCCGGCGCGGGAGGAGACGGGACATGAGACCAGGGCTCCGGCGCGGCGTGCGCCGCGGGTTGATTCTGCTTGTCGTGCTGTGCCTGGCATCGACAGTGCTGGCCGCGTTTCCAGCCTTCGGTGCCTTAGGCAAGAAGGAGCCAACTGCCGAGCAGACGGAGTGGTGGGGGAAGTTCTCGAACGAGGTGAAGATCGAGAACCTCGAGGACGATGTCCGTGCTCTCAGCAGCTTCAGTCCGCGCCTGGCCGGCTATCCGGGGGCCACGAAGGCGGCCGACTACATCGTCCAGCGCCTGCAGGAACTCGGGCTCGAGGATGCGAGCGAGGGCGGCGACGATCCCAAGCTTCCCTATCGGGAGGCCTACCTGGTCACCGTTCCCGTCGTCCAGGGACAGTCCACGCTTGAGGTCCTGTCCGATGACGGGGTCGTCGCGGAATACCGCATTTACCCCCTCTGGCCGAACCTAGTCAGGACCTCTCAGCTCCCGGAGGGCGGCCAAGAGTATCGGATGATCGATGGGGGTGATGGCCGGCTCGCCACCTTCAATGGCAAGGAGATGGCCGGCACGGCCGTCCTCATGGATTTCAACTGCGGCAGCGACTGGCTGAACGCGCCGCGGCTCGGAGCGAAGGCACTGGTCTTCGTCGAGCCGGAGGCGACGACGCGAGGCGAGGCCGAGGCCAAGTTTCTTCGCATCCCGATCAACATCCCACGGTTCTGGATCGGACGAAGCGACGCCTATCACCTGAAGGCCCTCCTCAGGGCTCGGCCGGAGGTGCAAGTCCGCCTCAACTGCCGCATGTCCTGGGAGGCCAAGCAGGCGTGGAACATCGTGGCTGAGATTCCGGGGACTGACCCCGAGCTCAGCAAGCAGACGATCTACCTGACCGCCTACTACGACGCGATGTCGATTGTCCCTGAGCTTGCCCCGGGCGCCGAGAGCGCTTCCGGGGCAGCAAGTTTGCTCGAGATCACGCGAATTCTCAAGATGTATCCTCCGAAGCGTACGGTGCGGGTGATCTTCAACGGGGCGCACTTCCTCGGGCTGGCCGGAGTCCGCAACTGGGTCGCGACCCATCTCGATGAGCTGGTCGACGGCGTCCCGGTGGAGAAGGACGCCAAGTTCCTGTGGCTCATCCCCTACAAGAAGACGGTGAGGGAGAAGCTCAACATCAACCTCTTCCTGGCCTTCGACCTATCCACACAGAGCCAGCGGGTGGGGGTGTTCTACAAGGGGATGTTCTACGATCAGCGTGAGGACACCGATATCAGCCGTAAGTTCTCCGACTTCGGCCGGACGCTGCGAGAGAACGCAGCCCTCATGGGCGACTGGGGGACGACCGCCGGCTTCGGCTGGGACGCCGCCGCTCAGTTTGCAGACGCCATCAACCCGATCTACGGCAAGCCGTGGCGGACCTTCATATTCGGCAAGGTCGCGCTCGACAACGAGCCGATCACCCTCGGCGGCGGGCGAGGCGCCGGCTTCGTGACGACCGACGACGCGCGGCACCTTGTGGACACGCCCTTCGACACCGTCGAGCACGTGAACTTCCGCAACCTGTACGAGCAGACGGCGTTCCTCGCGGCATCGATGTGGGACATCGTCACCGACGAGAAGATGCCCGTGGACAAGGAGCCGAGCTTCGACCGAATGAGTGTCTCAGGGGGTTTTGCGGAGCTCTCGGTCAGAGCCTTGGCGCACGATCCGAGGAAGAGCGTGGTGGCGAGGGAGCCGATCGAGGGCACCATGGTGGTGGCCCGGATGTCGGAGTCGACCCTGATGGGGACGCGGGGCGACCTGGTCGAGATCATCGATCCGGAAAACGGCCGGGTCCACTTCTGGGGATACCCGACGATCAACGCTTACGGATGGCGCAAGCCCACTTACATCGAAGCCTACCACACCGATCCCGACACCGGGCACATCGACCACGCGCCCGACCGGGGGCCGCAGGGGAACCGGCAGTACCCCCGGGATCCCACCGAGTTCTTCATCACTTCGGGGAAGAAGGAATTCACGATCGTCATCTTCGAGTGCGTCCCCCTCGCGCTGTTTGACCTGGTTGACCCGCAGAGCTTGACGACGCTCCGGTACATCAGGGTGTACGGCGGGCTCACGGACGCGGAGCCGCGACGCTACGGGTACACGGTGCCGCATCCGGAGCCCTGGCGCGGCCACGTGGAGGACGTGGCGCTCGTGTTTGCAGAGAAGCCAGAGGAGACTGAGAAGCCGGAGCAGGCGAGGCGCGGCGTGCGCGTGAAGGTGATGATGGGCCTCGGTCCGGGGTCCGTGCGGATGCTGCTGCTCAACGCCAAAACGATCGACAAGGAGAACCCGAGCGGCCTCGGCTATGAGGCCTATGAGCCGCAGACCATCCCGCATACCCCTCTGCGCGTTACAGAGGACATGTGGCAGCTCGATCAAGTCCGGATGGAGAAGCTCGAGGGATTCCGCATCGTTAACCAGATTGTCTGGGACCTGCACAAGACAGCGGGCGGACTCCTGGAAGAGGCGCGGGAGGCCCTCGCCAACAAGGACTACGAGCTTGCCGACGCAAAGGCACGGGCCGCTTGGGGCTACGAGGCGCGTGCCTATCCGGCCGTGCTGGCCACGATGAACGATGTCGTGAAGGGCGTCCTCTTCTACTTGGCCCTGATGCTCCCGTTCGCGTTCTTCACGGAGCGACTGCTATTCGCCTTCCCCAATCTCCGCAGCCAGATCATGGGCTTCGTGGGGATCTTCGGCGCGATCTGTCTTGTGTTCTCGTTCATTCACCCCGCCTTCGAGATCACGAACACCCCGTGGATCGTGCCCCTCGCGTTCATCATGGTCGCTTTGAGCGTGCTTGTGATCACATTGGTGGTGATGAAGTTCGAGTCACAGCTCAAAGCCCTCCAGATGAAGATGTCCGGGGTGCACCGGGCCGACATCGGCCGCATGAGTGTGGCCGCGGCGGCCTTCTCGCTCGGCATCAGCAACATGCGCAAGCGCCGCGCGCGCACCGTCTTCACATGTCTGACCTTGGTCCTGCTCACCTTCACGGTCCTTTCCTTCACGTCTGTGAAGACGGCCACGCGGTACAACGAGCGAAGGGCGAGGGGGACGCCCACTTACTACGGCCTGCTCGTGCGCAACGCCATGTGGCAGCCGCTGGAGGAGTCGGCCTATCGGGTCCTGAACGACGAGTTCGGACGGGACCGGGCAGTGGCCCCACGGGCGTGGTTCTTCACGTCGAAGACGGAAGAGCAGTCGTTCATCCAGGTCAGCACAGACGCAAGCGACGCGACCTACGACGCAAGGGCGGTCACCGGACTGAGCCCAGCAGAGCCAGACGTAACCGGCATCGACAAGGCGCTGGTCGCCGGGCGGTGGTTCCGGCCGGGAGACGTCCATGCGGCGATCATCCCCACCCGGATGGCCGAGGCCTTTCGCATCGGCCGGGAAGACGTCGGCAAGGTCAAGATCTTCCTCGGCGGCGTGCCCTACGACCTGATTGGGATTATCAGCGCGAGCCGGGCGAAGAGACGAGTCGACCTCGACCAGGAGCCGCTTACGCCCGTGGACTGGATACAGATGCAGCGCATGGCGCGGCAAGGCGGCGGGCAGCAAGCCTCGCAGCAAGGCCAGCAGTCCGGTTTCCAGGAGTACCTCCACCTCTCGCCGGACCAGACGGTCTTCGTGCCATTCGATACGGCGCTCAATCTCGGGGCAGAAGTCGAGTCCGTGGCGGTGAGCTTCGTGACGCCAGAGGAGGTGACGAGCACGCTCCTGGGGCTCATGCCGAGGCTTGGGTTCAATCTCTATGCTGGGACGAAGAACAAGGACACTGGTGAGGGCGAAATCCGGAAGTGGAGCGCAATCGGCCGCACCTCCATCATCGGCATGCGGGATGTGTTCATCCCGATCTTGATCGCGGCACTGATCGTTCTAAACACCATGCTTGGCGCGGTGTACGAGCGGGTGAAGGAGATTCACATCTTCAGCTCGATCGGGCTCGCGCCGGGCCACATCGCCATGCTGTTCATGGCTGAGTCGTTCGTGTATGCCATTCTGGGGGCCATCTTCGGATATCTCATCGGCCAGGGGATGGCCAAGGTCATAACCGTCTTCAACATCCTGCCTGGACTCTATCTGAACTACTCCTCGGTGGCCGCCGTGGCCTCTACGGCCGTCGTCATTGGCGTGGTTCTGCTGTCGACGCTCTATCCTGCTCGCAAGGCCTCCGAAGTGGCGACCCCGGCCATCGAGCGGAGCTGGCAGCTGCCGGAGCCAGAGGGCGACAAGTGGGATATCCCCCTGCCGTTCGCGGTTACCGGCGAGCAGGCGACGGCGCTCACCAGGTTCATGATGGAGTGGTTCGAGGCCTACGAAGAGTACTCCATCGGCGACTTCGTCACACAGGATGTTTCGAGTCGGGAGGAGCAGACGGAGTACGGCACGACCTATGTCATAGAGCTTATGGCCTGGGTCGCGCCCTTTGACCTCGGGGTCAGCCAGAAGGTGCAGTTGCGGACGATCCCGACGGACATGGAAGACGTCTTCGAGATTCGCCTGGAGCTCGAGCGCGTGAGCGGCGATGTATCCTCCTGGCGGCGTGTGAACCGCCGCTTCCTGAACACCCTGCGCAAGCAGTTCCTCATCTGGCGTACGCTGCGGGCCGAAGAGCGGGATAGGTATCTGGGCTTGACGACCGCAGCGGAGCCGTCGGTGGGGGGAGCTCCGGCGGGAGGTTCGTAGAGTCAGCCGATGTGCCCCAAACTGTGGCTGGAGAGGTGACCGGTGGCTGAGAGGCTTGATGAGCGGGACGAGGCGGCGCAGGAGAAACCTGAGGACGCAGGCCAGTGGTATCTCGAGCGCCGGCCGGAACTAGAGCCCACCGAGTTCAAGGAGGGCTTCACCCTTCGCACCGTACTGGGAGCGCTGTTCGTCGGCGTCCTCATGCTTCCCGGGGGGATCTACCTGGGACTGCTGGTAGGGCAGAACCTGGGCCCGGCCGCCCAGTGGACTACGATCATTCTGTTCACCGAGGTCGCGCGGCGGTCTTTCACCGTGCTGAGCCGCCAAGAGATCTACCTGATCTACTACATGGCGGGCAGCATCAACTCGCTCACCGGCGGACTGATGCTGGCGGGCGGGACGTTCGCCTGGTTCATCTGGGCCCAGTACCTGGTGCAGTCACCCTATGCCACGAAGTTCGGGATCGCGGAGATGATCCCGAGTTGGTACGCGCCTCCGCTGGGCTCGGAAGCTTATGTCCAGCGAACGTTCCTCCATAAGGACTGGCTGATTCCGCTCGCGCTGGGGTTGACCGGTGCAGTCCTGTGGCGGGGGCAGTGGCTGGGGATGGGGTACTTCCTGTTTCGAACGACCTCAGACGTCGAGCGCCTGCCGTTCCCGATGGCGCCCATCGCGGCGCAGGGCGCAACGGCGCTGGCGGAGGTATCGGAGGAGGCGGAGTCCTGGCGGTGGCCCGTGTTCAGTGTGGGCACGGTCATCGGGCTGGTGTACGGGTTCTTCTTCGTGGCGATCCCCGTGATCACGAGTGGGTTCCTCGCCGATCCTCTCATGCTGATCCCGATCCCATTCATCGACCTGATGAGGAACACTGAGGACGTATTCCCAGCCGGCCGCATCGGGGTTGGGACAGACCTTGGGCTGATCTTCTATGGCTTCGTCCTTCCCTTCCCGCTCGTGGCCGGGCAGTTCATCGGGACGATGCTGGGCAACTTCGTCTTCGCGCCCATGCTCTACCGGATGAACCCAGCCTTGTTCCCCACCTGGGCGAAGGGGATGAACCTGATCCAGAGCGAGATGACGCTCCAGTTCGACCTGTTCATGAGCGTCGGCATCGGGGTCTCGCTGGCGATTGCCGTCATCGGGATTCACGCGGTGATAGTGGCAATGCTCCGGGCGAAGGTGCGGCGAGCGCAGGGGCTGCAATCGCACGGGTATGCGGACGTGCCGGAGGGAAGGGGCGATTTCCCGATCTGGCTCGCATTGGGGGCCTGGTCGCTCTCCACGATCGGATACATCCTCATCGCCCACAAGCTGGTGCCGGCGTTTCCGATCTACTTCCTCCTCATCTTCGGCTTCATCTGGACGCCGCTCGTGTCGTACATGTCCGCTCGGATGATGGGTCTGACCGGCCGTCCGCTCGAGATTCCGTACGTCCAGCAGGCAACCTACATCCTCAGCGGGTACCAAGGCGTGGACATCTGGTTCGCGCCCATGCCCCTGCACGATGTTGGGTGGTCGGCACAGAGCTTCCGAGAGGTGGAGCTCACGGGCACCAAGATCACCTCGGTCATCAAGGCGGATATCTTCGTGTTCTTTCTCGTGCTGATCTTCGGCTTCGCCTACTGGTCGTTCTTCTGGAAATCGAGTGAGATACCGTCATCGCAGTATCCGTACGCACAGGCATTCTGGCCGATCAGCGCGTTCTACCAGTCGCTGTGGGCGACGTCCACGCTGCCCGGCGATATCGAGAGGCCGCGATACCTGATCGAGGCGCTCAAGTTCGACGTGATCACGACGGCCGGCGTGAGCGCGCTGGTGCTGTATGTCGGGATGATGCTGCTGAAGATCCCGTCGCTGTGGTTCTACGGCTTTGCGGGGGGATTCTACAGCATGACGTGGTGGGCGATTCCGCTGTTCATCGGCGGGGTGTTGGGGAAGTACTACTTCTCCCGCCGGTTTGGCGCGAGGACCTGGGCGCGCTACACGCCTGTGCTGGCGGCTGGGTACGTGTGCGGGATCGGCCTGATCGGAATGGTATCGATCGGCCTCACCATCATCTTCAGGGCCGTCAGGTCGCTGCCATTCTGATGCGGGCCGGGAGTCCGGCTTGAGCGACGAAACGACGTTCATCGGTTGGCACGGGATCTCGGCGAAAGTGCCGGCCGAGTGGAGCTTGGCGGCGGTAGGCGGAGACAGGAGATCCGGCTACCTGCGGGCCGACTATGAGCAGATGCCGCGTCTGCAGGTGAAGTGGTCGCGGAAGCACATCGATCTGGAGAAGAAGCGGCAGGAGTACTGCAAACGTCTGACGGTTGGGAAGCGGCGCCGCCCCACAGGGCTCGAAGTCAGCACTTCGGTGAAGGTGATCAGCAAGCGCGCCAAGCCGAAGAAGGACATCCTCACCTTCGCCTGGCGTGGCGCGCACTGTGGGATGGGCCTCGTGTGGAACTGCGAGGTGTGCAGCCGGGCCGTCATTGCACAGGTGGGCTGGCCAAAGGAGGAGGAGGGCCGGGAGACTGCACAGGCAGTGCTGCAGTCTCTGGACGATCACGGGATCGAGGGCTGGGATACGTGGGGTGTAGATGGGCTCGTGTTCTTGGCACCGACCGAGTATGAGTTGGAAGGCTGGAAGCGCATGACGCGATACCTGGAGGTGCGACTTCTCCGGGGCGACGAGAAGCTGAAGGTCGCCCGATGGGGGATCGTGCCCCTGGTGCTGGGCGAGCGAAGCGTGGCGGACTGGTTCGAAGACGCGTTTGGCCGCCGGCGAGACGTGCGCTGGGCGGGGGAGGAGCGGCAGGTCAAGGGGCACGAGGGGTTTGCCGCGAGTGGAGAGCGCCGGAGGCTCGCCGGTGGGGTCCGCACGGGGCTCGCCCGGGCTCTGAGACGTCCGCCAGCGGTGGAGTTCGAGGCGCAAGTCTGGCACTGCCCGGAGTCGAATCGACTGTATATGGTCGAGGCCCTCCACAGAGGCGAAGGAGAAGCTCTGCAGGGAGCCGTCGAGTCGGTCCTCTGCCATCGGGGGGCGTGACGATGCGGCTGCGGCGGCGACCACGCGTGACGCCCGAGCAGGTGTTGAGCTCGCGGCCGGTGAGGAATGCGAATCTGCGAACGGAGGAACTGGACGACGGCGGCATCCGGATAATCGCATACCGACGGGAAGCCTGGTGGGTGCGCCTGCTTGCGATAGTCTTCCCGATCCCGAGAGAGCGCCGAATCGAACTGGACTCCGTGGGCAAGCAGGTGTGGGAGCTATGTGATGGCGAACACACCCTGAAGGAGATGATCGGAGTCTTCCAAAGACGTCACAAGCTGACACGCATGGAGGCAGAGTGGTCGCTGAGGAACTACCTCAGGGACCTCGGGAAGCGTCGCCTGGTCGGATTCGCGGTCGAGGAATCGAAGGAGAACGAGGGAGAACGAGCACATGGGAAGCGTGCTTGAGGATGTCGCTGGCAAGCGAGGTATAGAGAAGCAGATCGTCTTGCCCTGGTCTAAGGCGCTCCAGATGACGCGCGAGAACATCTTCGTGCGACTGGGCCGCTCGGCGATCACGGCGTCAGGGATCTTCCTCGGCATCGCCTTCCTTGCCGCGGTGCTGTTCAGTGCCGCCGGACAGCGGGTGGCCGCGGCGGTGATAGAACGGGACTTCGGCCAGGCGCAAAACCCCGAAGAGTTCCAGGCTCGCATTATCTGGCTGGCCGCGATGTCGCTTGTCGTGGCCACCGTTGGGATCGTCAACTCCATGCTCATGTCGGTCACGGAGCGCTACAAGGAGATTGGCACGATGAAGTGTCTGGGCGCGCTCGACACTTTCATCGTGCGATTGTTCCTGCTGGAGGCCGGCCTGCTGGGCATCCTCGGGTCGGCGCTGGGCGCCTTCGTGGGGGCAGGTATAACGATGCTGTTCTTCGTGGGCCGTGTTGACGGATGGGGGGGCATACTGGAAACCTGGGCGACAACGGCGGTGGAGATAGGCGGCACAGGAATCCCCCTGTGGCTCTGCATTATCTTCGGCGTGATGCTCGGGGGGATTCTGTCGGTATTGGCATCGCTGTACCCGGCCTGGCGAGCCGCGAAGATGCCGCCGGCCGCGGCGCTTCGTTCTGAGTTCTAAGCAGCAGGAGTTAAGGGAGGGCCAGATGTCTGTATACGAGTACATCGTAAGGACGAAGGATCTGTCGAAGTTCTACACCCTTGGAGGGACCGAGGTCCGTGCCCTGGACGACGTCGCGCTCGACATTCGGCGCGGCGAATACGTCTCGATCATGGGGCCGTCCGGCTCGGGGAAGTCGACCCTCTTCAACATGATCGGCGGGCTGGACAAGCCCACGAAGGGCACGGTCTTCATCGACGAGGTAGACATGGCGCAGTTGACGGCCTCGGAGCTGGCATTCCTGCGCTGTCGGAAGATCGGCTACATCTTCCAGACCTTCAACCTCATCCCGGTGATGACGGCCCTTGAGAACGTTACGCTCCCGATGGTCTTCGCGGGTCTGACCACGGATGATGCCCTCGACAAGGGTATGCAGCTCTTGAAGACCGTGGGGCTGGGAGAGCGCTACGACCACAAGCCGACCGAGCTGTCGGGCGGTCAGCAGCAGCGCGTCGCCATCGCCCGGGCCTTCGCGAATGATCCCGCCATCATTCTCGCCGACGAGCCGACGGGCAACCTCGACCTGCGGACCGGGAAAGAGATCATCACGCTGCTGAAGCAGATGAACGAGGAGAAGAAAGTCACCGTCATATCGGCGACGCACGACCTCAAGATGATCGACGTGTCCGACCGCGTTGTCTGGATTCGTGACGGCAAGATCGAGAGAATCGAGGACCGCAAGGACATCGACCTGCAGGTGGGCCAGATGGAATACGAGGAGGAGTAGCCGCGCCCGCTTGGTCGCGGACTTCGGGCTGCGCCCCGCCGCGTGCGGGGCGCAGTTGCTGTTGGCTGTGGCTCGGGGCCGCGAGCGGCCTCGGGTGATTTCTTGACACACGGATGCCGATTCACCTATTATCAGACGTGGGCTTGCGCTGGATGTTGGCCTGCCGTTGCGAGAGGCGGCCCCGAGCCGCGTGAGCCGTTTGGATGGGGCGATGAGAAGGCGGTCAGAGTACGGGGGCTTCCCCGCAGTTCTGCTGACGTTCTCGCTGCTGCTGCTCGTCCTCGCGCTTGGATTCGTTGTTGGGCGGCTCGTGGTCGCGCGCGCGTATCTGGATCGAGCGCCGAAGTTGGATCCTCAGGCGGCACAGGCCCCCGAGGTGTGGGACGAGGTCGAGAAGGACCGCTCGGCCGTACCTGGGCGCACGTATGTGCCTCCCCCCGTGCCACCCGAGCGCCCGCCCGGCGAGGGTGAGGGCCTGCTGGTAATCGGACCCTCAGAGGTGACAGAGGGGGAACCAGCGGAGGTGAGCCAGCCCCTGATTCCGCAGACGCAACTATGGCCAAGGGAAGCGGGGGACGCCCCGGAGAGGACGCCACCACCTGAGAGGCCCAGACCGGCGCCCGAGCCAGAGGCGGCGCCCGTGCAGCAGCCGCCGACGAGGCCGGCGGAGCCGGAGCAGCCGTCCGAGCGCGTCTACTCGATACAGGTGGGTGTCTTCGCCTCTCGAGAAGGCGCGCGTCAGGTGGTTGACGAGCTGGCCCGATCAGGATACCAAGCGCGCATTGCGCCGGAGAAAAGAGGCGACAAGGAGCTGTTTCGAGTCCTGACGGGCCGGTATCGGGATGAGTACACGGCGCGGAAGACGGTGGAGCAGTTACGCGCGGACGGCTTCGAGGCGTTCCTCGTACAGCACTAGAATCGTCCTTCCGGGACGGAGGGAATGGCGCCCTACGGCTGCCACGGGGCGGGTCAGTGATGCGACAGGGGAGAGAACAGGGAAGTGACGGATAGCAGTCGCCACAGTAACGGGACCGAACCCGAGCCGCAGACAGGGCCGCAGGAGGAGGCCGTCGAAGTCACGCGCGAGACAGGGCCGCCGGACGCCTTTGCAGCTCCTGCAGAGGAGTTGCTCCCCGACGAGGAAGAGGAGATGCGGGAGGCGCCGGAGCTCGAGGTGCTGCAAGGCGAGATGGCCCTTCTGGAGCAGCAGCTCGAGCAAATCCGCGACCGCTATATTAGGGCCGTCGCCGATCTTGACAACTCCAGGAAGCGCGCTAGGCAGGCGATTGCAGAGGCCCGACACCAGGCTGTAGCGAACGTGTTGTTCGATCTGCTGCCGTTGCTGGACAACTTCGAGAGAGCGTTGGAGACCGTACAGCCCGGCCCAGGCGCCTCCCAGGAAGCGCTGGCGATCTACGATGGTGTCGCTCTCATCCACCGCCAGTTGAAGGGGCTGTTGGAACAGCGGGGGGTCAAGCCGATTGAGGCCATGGGCGAGACCTTCGATCCGGCGCTTCACGAAGCCGTTGCCCAGGTGCCTGCCGATGGCGACCAGAAGGAAGGTACAGTCGCCCTGGAGATGCAGAAGGGCTACATGCATGGGGACAGAGTGCTGCGCCCCAGTCGCGTGGGCGTTGTCGTGAGGCCATCGGCAACGGAAGACTGACCCGGATCGCTCAGCTTCGTGCGTCAAGAGGGACGCCCGCGGGGGCGTCGAAGAGGAGGCCTGTCGAGCTGGGCGAGGTGGGACTCCAAGTAGAGGCGAGGACGAATCGTGGCGCCGTCGAAACGCAGGAAACGCAAGGAAAGCCCGCCTGAAGAGGCGGTCGTGGATCCTAGCCAGGAGCCTGTCGAGGCCGAGGAACCTATCGAGGGCGAGGGACCCGAGGTGGCAGAGCCGGAGGTCCTGGCGCCGGAACGGGGAGAGACTCCCATGTCTAGCACTCAGACGACGAGCGGGGCGGTTATTCGTGTGATCGGGGTCGGCGGAGCCGGCAGCAACGCGGTCGACCGCATGATCGAGGTCAGTCTGCATGGCGTCGAGTTCGTGGCCGCCAACACCGATCTCCAGGCACTGTCGCGCTCGCAGGCCGGCAAGAAGCTGCAGCTGGGACCGGCGGTCACCAATGGTCTAGGTGCCGGAGGCGATCCGGAGGTCGGCGCGCGTTCGGCCGACGAGAGCCGGTCGGACATCAAAGATGCCCTTGAGGGCGCCGACCTCATATTCATCACTTCCGGGATGGGTGGGGGCACGGGCACGGGCGGCGCGCCGGTTGTCGCCGAGGTCAGCCGGGAGCTGGGCGCTCTGACAGTGGCCGTCGTCACTAAGCCGTTTTCCTTTGAGCGCGGTCGGCGACACAGCATCGCCGAGGAGGGGCTGGACAACCTGCGCACGAAGGTCGATACGCTCATCACGGTGCCGAACGATCGCCTGCTCGGAGTGGTGCAGAAGAAGGTCTCGCTCCTTGAGGCCTTCACCTTGGCCGACGAGGTGCTTCGGGAGGGCGTCCAAGGGATTTCTGACCTCATAACCGTGCCGGGTCTGATCAACCTCGATTTCGCCGACGTCAAGGCGATCATTCAGGACGCCGGGTCGGCGCTCATGGGCATCGGCACCGGCACCGGTGAGACCCGCGCCGCCGATGCCGCGCAGGCGGCGATCTCGAGTCCGCTCCTCGAGACGACAATGGACGGCGCCACCCGCATCCTGTTCAACATCACGGGCGGAGGCGATCTATCGCTTGCTGAGGTCGAGGAGGCCGCGAAGGTCATCTCGGCCGCGTCGGACTCGCCGGACACGAACGTGCTGTTCGGGGTCGTGCTGGCGCCGGAGCCCTCGGAGGAAGTTCGAGTCACGGTGCTCGCCACCGGCTTCGAGCAGGGCGGCCGACCGATGCAGCCGGACCAGCAGGATGACAGCATTCCCGCTGTAGAGCCTGTGCCAGAGGCAGACCTCGAGGTGCCTACGTTCCTACGGAACCGATAGGCCTGTCCTAGAAGCACAGGAGAGCCAGAGACCGGAACGGAGGCCGCCTGAGGCGGCCTCCGTTTGCTGGTGGGTGGGGGGGGGAGGCCAGCTAGTCTTCGACCTTCGGTTCCGGCGCCAGCTCAACCTGCTCAGAGGCAGTGGGCAGGTGGGCGAACACTTTCCTCAGGTCCTCTCCCCGAGCCTTCGCGCGGAACCACATGATGGCGAAGATGAGGGCGCCCACGCCCATCACTCCGAGCCAGAACTTGGAGGCGCTCTCGATGGGCCAGAACTGTATCTTGAACAGCGGGAGCAGGAAGGCTATCGCAAGGCAGGCCACGATGATCTGCGCGGCGCGAGATCGCATGAAGCGGACCTCACGGCAGATGGTGGGGTTGCACCTCGGCAGCGAGATCACACTGACTGCGATGAGCATATAGGTGAAGATGAGCGCGATGTTGACGGTGACGACTCCTGTGAAGTAGCCCTCCTCTATGTTGCAGAGGATGACCCAGAGCGTCGACACAAGTGCGCACACGGTGAGCGCCCAGTGGGGAGTGCGGAATCTCTGGTTGATGGACGCCAGTCCTCGCGGAAACACGCCGTCGCGCGCCCAGGCGAAGAACAGACGCGATGTCGCCATGAGCATGGGCGGTATGTCGTTGGCCAGCGCCAGCGCGGCCATCAGCCCTACGAAGGAGGCCAGGACCGGAGGCATGAGCACACCGATGAGGAGAGGGACGGATATGTCGGTCGCCGCCTCGTTCGTGAGCGCCGCGATGTACTTCCAGGGGATGGCGTGATAGACAGCCCAGCTGAACAGCACGTAGTAGGCACAGATCACGCTGGTCGCAATCAGGAAGCCCAGCGGCAGAGACCGGTGAGGGTCCTTAGTCTCCCCTCCAGCCTGAGATATGCTCGCGAATCCTATGTAGGCGAAGAAGAGAAACGCGGCGGCGGCCAACAGCTCGCCCGCGCCGCCCACCGGCGCCGCCGCGGTGCTCTCGATCTGGGACAGGGACTTACCTGCCAGGCTGGTCTGCGCCATGACGCCCGCCAGTGGGCTGTCGGGTTGCGCAGCAAGCGCGGCCGCGAAGCTCTGTGGATCGTTGGAGAAGCCGACGAAGATCACGCACGTGCCGCCCAGGAGCATGAGGAACATCAGCACCACGACGGTCGTTCCGTACGTCCTGACCCCAAGCACGTTGATGAGCCAGAAGAGCCAGATCATTGCCAGCGGCACCACGAGCTTGGCAGCGTCTGAGCTGAGGAACGCGTAGACAGGCCCCAACTCCACATATGGATCGAGGTACCCTATGCCGCTCTGGAGCAGCGCGACATCGACGTAGGCGATGACGCCTATCACTGAGGCCAGACCGAACCACTTGGAGAAGGTGGCCATGAACCCGAGGAACGGGTTGAGCGCCCGGGAGACGTAGATGTACCCGCCGCCGGCCCGGGGCATGGCAGAGGCCAGGACGGCATAGCACAGCGCGGTGAAAATCGCTGGAAAGACTCCCACGACAAACGCGAGCGGCACGTACGGTCCGATGCCCGGGACATCCTTCTGTACCCCAACGCTTATCACGTTGATTCCAGCGCCTATCACGTTGCAGACGGCCGTGGCGACCAGCGCGAGCAGTCCTAGCTCCCTTACTAAGGTAATGCCTTTCCCGGTAGTTGGCTGGGTCGACCGTGCCTCAGGGCTCATGCGCATTCCTCTTCGCGATAGATGGGCACTCGGGTTTCATCACATGCAGTCAGGTTCCCCGCAGCCGCGCGGCGATGGCGGCGATGTGCTCGGGAGTGGACCCACAGCACCCGCCGATGATCGCGACGCCTAGTTCGCGGAACCTCTCGGCGGCGTCCGCCATCGCTCCCGGCTCCTCGGGGAACTCGACGCCTGACGGTGTCTGCTGCGGGCGCCCGGCGTTGGGCTGGGCGGTCAGCGGAAGCGACGTGCTGTCGCCGAACTTCGCAATAATGTCGACCATTTCCGCTGGGGATATGGTGCCGCAGTTCGCGCCGACGGCCACCGCGCCGGCCCCCGCCAACTGCTCGGCGGCCTGCTGTGGCGTCACCCCAAAAGCCGTCCGCCCCACCGGATCGAATGCCATCGAAGCCACAAGGGGAAGCCCGGTCTCGGCAGCGGCAGCCATGGCCAGGCGAATCTCCTCGATGGCGGAGAACGTTTCCACGACGAACAGGTCCACACTGCCTTCCGCAAGCGCGGCCGCTTGCTCGGCGAAGGCCTCCCGCGCGTCGCTCTCTGGGTAGTCGCCGTACGGCTCCAGGATCCTCCCCGTGGGGCCGATGCTGCCGGCCACGAGGATCGCCTCTCCCGCCACTTCGCGGGCCAGGGCCGCGGCGGCCCTGTTGAGTTCGGCGGTACGGTCGGCCAGACCGTGACGTTCGAGCGCGGCGCGACTGCCCTGGAAGGTGTTCGTCTCTATCACATCGGAACCGGCGTCGACATAGGCGCCATGGGCCGCGCGGACGCGCTGGGGCTCCTCGACATTGAGCAGTTCAAGCGGCTGCCCGGCCCCGTGGCCTTCCGCGCTCAACAGGGTCCCCATCGCGCCATCCTTGATGAGGAATGAGTCGCGGAGCCTCTGCCTGAAGTTGTTGATTCTCTCTTGCCTGGACATTGCGCCCTCGGTCGAACCAGCCCGATGGTAACGCCTGGATACGGGGGACGATGGCGGGATTCTACCCGACGCCTCTGGAGAGTGTCAAGCAAGCCCGGAGGTGCGCGGGCGCCGAGAGCGAAATGTGAAGTCTGCGGCTATCACGTTTCTCCGGGGGGACGACAGATGCAGTTCGGCATCATCGGCGGAACCGGGTTCTACGAGTTGGGCGATCCGTCCGACGCGGGGGATCTCACTGTCGAGACACCCTATGGCCCTGTGACAGTGCAGAGACGCTGGATCGGGGAGACCGAAGTCGCATTCGTGCCCCGGCACGGACCGGAGCACAGCGTGCCTCCGCACCGTGTCAACTACCGGGCGAACATAGCGGCCCTACGGGACCTGGAGGTGACCAACATCCTCGCCTCGGCGGCCGTGGGGTCGCTCTCCGACAGAATGCCCCCGGGCTCACTCGCCTTGCTGACCCAGTTCCTGGACTTCACACGCGGCCGTCGTTCTACCTTCTTCGATGGCGAGGAAGGGGAGGTCGTACACGTCGATGTCAGTGACCCGTACTGCCCGCATCTTCGGGGTGAGTTGGGGAAGGCCGCCGAGCAGCTCGGCGAAAGGCTCCACGCGGACGCGACGTATGTGTGTGCTGAGGGACCTCGGTTCGAGACACCGGCCGAGATCCGGATGTTCCGGCAGCTGGGCGGCGACGTAGTGGGGATGACCGGGGTCCCGGAAGTGGCGCTTGCCAGGGAAGCGGGCATCTGCTATGCCTCGGTTGCGATCGTGACCAACTGGGCGGCCGGGGTCTCGGGCGAGCCGGTGAAGCACGGATCGGTCAGCGAGTTCATGGAATCACAGACGCCTCGGGTTGTCGCGCTCTGCCGAGGAGTGGTCTCTGCCCACGAAGAGATCGAGTGCTCCTGTAGGTCGTGGACCCAGCAGTGAACGAGCGGGGCAGGGGAGGAGATGCCGTTTGGTGGGCTGCGCTTCAGCAGGTTCCGGGCGTCGGCGCCGCCGGAATGCTCCGGCTCGCCCGCGTCTTCGGGTCGCCTCGAGATGCAGTTGAGGCCAACATTGAGGAGCTGGCCGCCCGGGGCGGCCTATCAGTTCGGCAGGCCCAGCAGCTCAAGCAGGCGGGAGCTGGCGAGGCCGCCCTGCGGGCCAAGATTAGAACATGGCGAGACGAAGGCATCGAACTCGTCTCACTGACAGACGAGCAGTATCCCCGATCTCTGCTCGACCTGCAATCCCCTCCGCCGTTGCTGTATCTCAGGGGCTCTCTTCACACAGAAGACGGGCGGGGCGCAGCAATAGTTGGGACGCGTGGACCTACGCGCGCCGCCGCGGCGGCGGCGCAGAAGTTGGCCAGAGGCCTCGCGGAGCGAGGGCACACAATCGTCAGCGGGCTGGCTCGGGGCATCGACACTTCGGGCCACCTTGGCGCTCTGGAGGCCGGCCGCGGTCGAACAGTCGCCGTCCTCGGCTGCGGTCTGCGACGTCTCTTCCCCCTTGAGAACGATGCCCTTGCCCAGGACGTAGCCGAGAGAGGATGTCTTGTCTCCGAAGTGCCACCTGACACTGAGGTACAGAGGGCGCTTCTCGTCGCGAGGGATCGGATCCAGGCCGCTCTGTCGGCGGCCGTGATCGTCGTGCAGGCGCACGCCGACTGCGGCAGCATCATCACCGCGCGCCATGCAGTTCGGTGCAACAGGCTGCTGTATGCCATTCGGTGGCCGCAGCGGCCTTTCGCAGAAGGGTGCGAACAGCTTCGATCGATGGGCGCCCGAGTCATACAAGCGGATGCCGACCTGGACGCGATATGCGCAGAGATCGAGAAGAGCCCTCCTCGACCGTCGCAGCACCCCCTGCTCTAGCTCTGACTCGCGGCCCGACGCGCGCGGAATCGGGTCCCGAGCAGAATCAAGACACACACCGCGAGTGAGGCCAGAGACATTGTCCTCCCTACCACGAGGCCTCTCGGACGGTACAAGAACTCGACCGCGTGCTCGCCGCTCGGAATCGGCGCTCCCATGAGGACCGAATCGACCTCGAATAGGGGCGCTGGCTCGCCGTCGATTCGCGCCGACCAGCCAGGATCCCACCGTTCGTTCAGGATCACGAGGGCACTACCGTCGGCCCGCGCGCGCACGATGATGTTCTCAGGACGGATCTCTTCGATCTCAAGAATGTCGGCCGACGAGGCCGAAGCAGACCAGCCCTCCGGGAGACCGCGAGCGATGGCGACGTCGCGGAGCTTGGCCTCCTGCGCGAGGCCAAAGGTTAGCTGAAGGGCCTCGGTCGGCCCTGGGGCGGCGACGACGGTGCGGGCCACGAACGCGCGTGGGAAGGCGGCCTCATTGAGGTAGACTCTGAATGGCAGGACCTCTGCAGAAGGCAGACCGGGCGCGGGCATTGGCACGGCAGGCCCGACGACGAAGTGACGGGTGCCGACTAGTGAGTAGAGCTCGAGAGTGTGAGCTTGCGCCACCTCGGCACTGGCGGCGTCGAAGAACAGTGTGTGCCGCGGATCGACGAAGCCAGCATAGCCACCGGTCGACGCGAGTCCGTACGACTGAGGCACGCTCGCCGGGAGGTAGACGCGTGCCTCGAGCCACCCATTTGGGTTGCCAGCCCAGCCTTCCTGGGGGGCCCAGTCGGCGTAGATCGTGATTGGTGGCGCGATGAAGGATCGGCCCCACTCCATGTCCTGCTTCAGCGCCTCGACGACGCGCGGCCGGGCTTCATAGACCTCAGGGGCCGCAACGGGCGCCAGAGTCCTGTCGAACCAGAGGAGGTCAACGGTGCACAGCAGGGCAACGGCTGCGGCAACTGCAGTCCTCCGGCCTGCACCGACTAGGGGCCGCGATCGCGCCACCACCTGCCAGCCATAGCCGGCAAGGATGGCCGCCGCGAAGGTGAAGAGGAAGACGTACCGGGCCGGCACACGGAACTCCGAGAACCCAGGCACGAACCGAAGCGCCAGGTAGAGTGGGTTCCCTTTGGCAAGGGCGAGCACCAGCGCAAGAAGGGCGAAGCCTGCCCACATGCGGCCTCGGCGGTCGGAGCACCCTACGAGCGCGAGCAGGAGCGGTGCCAACCCGATATAGAGCACGTACTCCCAGTAGTAGCGCTCGCCCGTGTAGGTGTTGAAGGCCGGCGTCCCCTGCCAGTTCGGCCAGACAAGTCCCGCCAGATGCCTCGGGAGAAGCGAGAAGGAGGTGACGTATTCGAGAGTGCCCCGTTCTCCGTGTGGGGCCAGAGCGGAGAGTTCTGCGGTGAGAAACAACTGGACCGCCGCCAGTCCTGCCCCGAGGATGAACACAGCCAAGACAAGCGCGGCCGCTCTCCTGATATGGCCTGGCTCGCCCTTACTCCGGCTGATCAGCATTCGCCAGCCCACCCAGAAGAGGACAGTGAGAGAGACGTGAAACAGCGTCTGAGGGTGACCGCACAGCGCGCTGGCTGCCCACGCCGCGGCCGCCAAGACGGCGAGGGCCGGCGAGCGCCGCTCCCAGGATATCTCCACGGCCAAGAGAACTAGCGGAAGCCAGGCTGCGGCGCACACGAGGCTGACATGGTGGAGATGGGCAAACAGGTAGCCGCTGAATGAGAGCACAAGCCCTGACAACCAAGCGGCAAATGGCATGAGGCCCATGGCGCGGCAGAGGAAGTACATCGACGCCCCGGCAAGCATGAGATGCGAGATCAGCAGCCAGTTGACGGCCGCGGGGGAGGGGAGGAGCCACGAGATGAAAAGCGATGGTGGATAGAAGGCAGCGATCTGGCCCTCGGCAGCAATCGGATACCCGCAGAAGATGTATGGCGACCACAACGGGAGCCGGCCCGCGCGGAGTGACTCATGCATGAATGCCTTTGCCGGCTCGAAGAAGTAGCATATGTCGCTGTGGGCAAAGAAGCCGCGAAGCGTGGCAGCTCGCCAGAAGAACGCGGCCTGGAGTATCAGCAGTACTGCCGGCGCCAGCATGTCTACATGCCTGGGCGAGGAGAGCACCCAACTCCCGCGCGCCGCTTCCGACTGCTCTACAGACCTGGGTCGGGCCATACGACCGTTCTCTTTCTCGCACCCGCCGCTCACAACCTACCTGTTTGCTCTGGGTTGAGGTGGCGCAAGGGGGGGCGGGGCCGGGGAGCAGAATCGAGTCGCCAGTACCCGAGAAGTGCGGATCAACGTCCGATAATGTATCTTATGTTACATTTCGCTCCCATCTACGCTATTCTCCAACCGGAGTTCGCGAGATGATGTAAGCCAGTTGGCTGTGTTGTCGGCCGGAGTCTGGGGTGGATGGCAGCCGCTAGCCAGCAGAGGCGGTGTGAGGCGCGGCGAGCGCAACGTAGAAGACGCGGTCGCTATGTGGGGTGGGAGCGGTGTAACGGTACCCTTCGTAGGCGGTGACGTCCGCGAAGCGTGCGTGGAACAGGAGAGATCTGAGTTCGGCATCAGTGTATGCGCGCTGATGATGGACCGCCTTGATTCTCCCCTTGCCGGGAACTCTGAAGTCCATTCGAATGGTGGTGATCCTTGAGTCCGGATCATACCGGCTCTTCCAACGGTAGGTAACGGCAGCATCAGGTCGGCTTTCCTGCGTGAACAGCTCGGCTTCGAGTGCGCGCACGGTGTTCACATCGAATATGAAGACACCGCCGGGCCTGAGTGATCTGCGGATGTTCGCAAACGCCTGTTTGGCATCGTCGGGATTGAGGATGTAATTGAGGCTATCGTAGAGACAGATGGCATGGTCGAACTCAGGAGGTAGATCGAAGTGCGCGAGATCAGACTGAAGGAATCGAACGTCGAGCTCGACCTCAGCGGCCTTGCGTTCCGCCTCTGCTATCATCGCGGGCGACACGTCTATGCCGGTGACGCGGCAACCGCGCTGGGCGAACTGGAGAGCGACTGAGCCCGTCCCAGTAGCCAGGTCGAGCACGTTTGAGCGCCGGCCTATTGGCGTGCCAGCTCGGTGCGCCAACTCGCTGACGTAGTCCGCCCAGAGTCGGTAGGGGACATTCGCCATGAGGACGTCGTAGAACGGCGCGATTCGCGCGAACTGGTCGTCGTGCATCACACGGGAACGGCGCATGACGCGGGTGCCCTCCCCTACTCCAGCCTAGAGTTGCTCATGTGGCGTGGCGACTTGACGCCCGACGGCGATGGCCACCTGGGTCATGGAGTCCATGAGTCTGCGGAACTTGTCCGGACGCAGCGACTGAGGCCCGTCTGACAGAGCCAGCGCGGGATCGGGATGAACCTCGACCATGACCCCATCGGCGCCTGCGGCGACGGCGCCCAAGGCGATTGCCGCGACGTATCGCCAGTCGCCGGCCGCGTGGCTGGGATCGGCGATGACGGGCAGGTGGCTGAGTCGCTTGATCACCGGGATCGCGTTGAGGTCCAGAGTGTATCGTGTGGCGTTTTCGAAGCTGGTGATGCCCCGCTCACATAACACGACATCTGCGTTGCCCTCGAGCATGATGTACTCAGACGCCATCAGTAGCTCCTGGACACGACATCCTGGATTGCGCTTGAGGATGACAGGCTTTCCGACTCGCCCCACCTCCTGAAGCAGACGGAAGTTCTGCATGTTCCGCGCGCCGATCTGGATGATATCGACGTGCTCGGCTATCGCTTCGAGGTCGGCCGGGTGCAGCACCTCGGTCACGGTCGGCAGCCCTGTCATGCGCCCTGCCTCGGCGAGCAGCTCCAGGCCGCTGACCCCAAGGCCCTGGAAGCTGTAAGGAGAGGTCCGCGGTTTGAAGGCGCCGCCGCGGAGCAGATTGGCGCCAGCGTCCTTCACAGCTCGAGCAGCCTTGAAGATCTGATCCTTGCTCTCGACGCTGCACGGGCCTGCAATGATGGCCAGCTCCTTCCCTCCGATCGACGCCGGGCCGACTTGGATCTGGCTGGAGTCAGGATGGGTCCGCCGAGAGGCCAGCTTGTAGGGCTCAGATATGAGGGTCACTCGCTCGACGCCGGGGAGGGCTGAGAAGTGGTCCACAAGCTCCGCCTTCTCTGCATCGACCGCCCCGAGGAGAGCGATCACCTTACGTTCGACCCCCGGGTTGACCCAGGGTCGGAATCCCGCCTTCTCGACGGCGGCAATCACTGTCTCGATCTCAGAGTCGGCAGCCCCCGCCTGCATGACTATGACCATCGCTTGGGCGCCTCAGCTAGGGGAGTCTTCGCTCTCGCCGACGAGCAAGTTCTCGCTCACGAAGATCGGCACTTCGGCCCGGAGAGCTAGGGCTATGGCGTCGCCCGGGCGCGCCTCCATGGTGAGAGGGCCGTTAGGGGAGTTCACATGGAGGGTGGCATGTGTGGATTCGGCGGTCGACTCGTCGACTACCACTCGTTCCAGGCGTCCCGAAAGGCGGTCCAGCAGTCGGAGCGCGAGATCGTGGGTGAGCGGCCTGGCAACGAGCTGCTGCTGAAGAGCGATCTGGATCGCCAGCCGCTCGCACGAGCCGATGGGAACTCTCAGCTCGCGGCTGAGCTTGTCTCGGAGCAGCAGAAAGGGTATGCGGTGTTCCTGATCGCGAGCGATGACCTGCTGCTCGAAGACGTCGACGACCTCGACCTTTACCTCATCTCCTCCCGCGGCCACGGACTCAATCTCCCGCGCGCCGGGGGCGGCCTACTTGGACTCTTTGCTGAGCTCTCTCTGGACCCACTTGAGGAACTCGGTGTTCGAGGAGGTCTTGCGCAAGCCAGTCAGGAGCAGCTCTGTCGCCTGTGTCGTGTCCAGGGCATTGAGGACGCGCCGGAGTTGGTACACACGCTGGAGCTCCTCATCGGAGAAGAGCAGCTCCTGGTGTCGAGTGCCCGACCTCTGGATGTCAATGGCCGGGAAGATGCCTCGGTCCGCCATCGAGCGGTCGAGGACCAGCTCCTGGTTGCCGGTTGCCTTGAATTCCTCGAAGATCATGTCGTCCATGCGGCTGCCCGTCTCCACAAGCGCGGTGGCGATGACCGTGAGGCTCCCGCCCTCCTCTATGTTGCGCGCCGAGGCGAAGAATCGCTTTGGCCTATAGAGGGCGCTGGGGTCCAGGCCGCCAGATAGAGTTCGGCCGCTTGGCGCAACCGTGAGGTTCGACGCACGCGCGAGCCGAGTGAGAGAATCGAGCAGCACCAGAACGTCTCGACCCGCCTCGACCAGTCGCTTCGCATGCTCCAGCACTATCTCCTGAAGCTTGAGATGATTCTCGGGCACCTCGTCGAAGGTGGAGGCCGCCACCTGCCCGTCGACAGATCTTCGGATGTCGGTGACCTCTTCCGGGCGCTCGTCTATGAGGAGAACAAGAAGATAGACCTCGGGGTGGTTCGTCGTGCAGCTGTTGGCGATCAGCTTCAGCAGGGTCGTCTTTCCCGCCTTTGGGGGAGACACAATCAGGCCGCGCTGGCCCTTGCCTATCGGGGCGACGATATCGATGAACCGCCCGTCCACGTTGTCGGGACCCGTCTCCATCTGCAGACGTTCAGACGGGTAGACGGGGGTGAGTTCGTCAAACGTCGTACGCTTCCGGATCGCCTCGGGCGCGAGCCCGTTCACGGCCTCCAGCTTCAGGAGGCTGCGGTAGCGCTCGCCGCTCTTTGGTGGGCGGACCGCTCCGACGACCGTGTCGCCGGTCTTCAAAGCGAACCGCTTCACTTGAGACTGCGAAACGTAGATGTCCTGCTGGCTTGGCAGGAAGTTGCGCACGCGAAGGAAGCCATACCCCTCCGGCAGAACCTCGAGTACCCCCTGGGTCCACATGAGGCCGTTCTGCTCGGCCTGTGCCTGCATGATCTGCAGAAGAAGATCGCGCTTGTGCAGCTTCTCGTAGTCGTCGAGGGAGAGCTCTTTCGCGATCTCGTGGAGGTCGTCCAGCGACTTCTCTTCGAGCTTCGTCAGTTCCAGAACCATTTCCTCATTCCCCCTACGCGGCGCGGAAGCTGTGGCGGGTCATCCGAGGACCGGAGCATCTCTCGTTGCCGGGCTGCCCGTTCGGCGTTCGGCAGCTTCGCGCTACGGCAGTGGGATAGCTACCTTACATCTGGAGAATGCCGGGATGTAATTCTCCGCGTGCCGGTTCCAGCCAGCTTCTGTGCGGGGTCAGACTTTGGAGTCGGGACACGGGTGCCCAGAGCAGGGCATTGAACACCAAGCGCATTATACCACAATCCCCAAGCCATGTACACAGGCGAAGAGGCATTTTTGCGGGCTATTCCTCGAGTTCATCGGGCGGCGTGCCGCGACCGGCGTAGATCTCCGGCTTCAAGATGCCGATCAGCGGCAGGTTGCGGTAGCCCTGGGCGAAGTCGAGGCCGTAGCCAACCACGAAGGCATCCGGCACCTGGAAGCCAAGGTAATCGGCCTTTGCCTCGATGCGGCGCCTACTTGGCTTGTCCAGCAGAGCAACGACCTTGACGCTCGCCGGCTTCCGTGCCCGTATGGTATCCAGCAAGTAGTGGAGTGTGAGCCCGGTGTCTATGATGTCCTCGACGATGAGAACATGTCTGCTCTCCACATTGGTTTCCAGGTCCTTCATGATGCGGAACACGCCGCTCGATGATGTGTCCTTGCCGTAGCTGGACCAGGCGACGAAGTCGACGGTGCAGTCGAGGTCGAGCCGCCTCATCAGGTCAGCAAGGAAGACGAACGCACCGTTCAGCACGCCGACGAGCACCGGGTGCTTGTCCCGGTAGTCGCGTGAGATCTGAGCCGCCAACTCGTCGACCTTCTCCTGGATCTGCTCCTCGCTGATGAGCACTTCCTTGATGTCGGACATCATGGCAGAGCACCTCATTCCCATTCAATCGTCGCGGGTGGCTTGGAGCTTATGTCGTAGACGACGCGGTTGATCCCTGGGACCTCGTTGATGATGCGCGTGCTGATGCGCGACAGCACTTCGTAGGGAAGCTGCGCCCAGTCCGCCGTCATTGCGTCGTCGCCCGTGACAGCACGCAAGACCATCGTGCTTGCGTACGTGCGCTGATCCCCCATGACTCCCACGCTCTTTATGGGCGCGAGCACGCCGAAGCACTGGAAGAGACGGCGATACAGACCTGCCGCCATGATCTCGTCGATGACTATCGCGTCGGCCTCGCGCAGGGTGTCGAGTCTCTCCGGCGTTATCTCGCCTATCACCCGGATGGCGAGGCCGGGGCCGGGGAAGGGATGGCGCCACACGATCTCGTCTGGCAGCTCCAGCTCCTCCCCCACCGCCCTCACTTCGTCCTTGAACAGGTAACGGAGGGGCTCGACAAGCTCCAGCTTCAGCGTCTCGGGCAGGCCGCCGACATTGTGATGGGTCTTGATGCGCGCCGCCTGTCGGGTCCCACTCTCGATGACGTCGGGGTAGAGAGTCCCCTGGGCGAGGAACTGCACGTCGCCGAGCTTCCTCGCCTCCTCCTCCAGAACGTTGGCGTACTCATCCCCAATGATGCGGCGCTTCTCTTCCGGGTCAACCACATCGCTGAGCCGTGTCAGGAAGCGGTCCTGCGCCTGAACATGGACTAGGTTCACGCGGAAGTTCTCCCCGAACGTCCGCACGACTTGATCGGCCTCGTTCTTCCGCAGGAAGCCGTGATCCATGAAGATGCACGTCAGTTGCTCGCCGACGGCCCGATGGACGAGCCCCGCCGTCACCGCGGAGTCAACGCCGCCGCTCAGAGCACAGACGACCTTCCCCTGCTCGACCTGATTCTGGATTGCCTGTACCGACGTAGTCACAACTGATTCCGCCGTCCAGGTCTCGCGGCACCCACACTGCTTGTAGAGGAAGTTGCGGAAGACTTCCACGCCCCATGGCGTATGCACTACTTCAGGATGGAACTGGACGCCGAGCAGCCGACGCCCGCGATCCGACATCGCGGCAAGCGCGCTCGGAGTGCGAGCGGTCTCGACAAACCCCGGCGGCACCCGATCGACGCGATCCCCGTGGCTCATCCACCCGATCAAACGCGGGTTCAGCCCCTCGAAAAGGTCGTCGTGATCCAGCACTGACAGCTCGGTCTTGCCGTACTCTCGCTGCTCGCCACCCCGTACCTCTCCGCCGAGGACCTTTGCCATCAGCTGCATGCCGTAGCAGATGCCGAGGATCGGGATCCCTGCGTCGAACAGGGCCGGGTCACAGAGAGGGGCGCCGTCTTCGTACACGCTGCTCGGCCCGCCAGAGAACACGATGCCCTTCGGCCGCCTCGCGAGTATCTGCTCAGTTGGCGTATCGTGTGGCACGATCTCGCAGTAGACGTGGCACTCGCGCACCCGCCGGGCGATGAGCTGCCCGTACTGGGCGCCGAAGTCCAGGACCAGAACGAGGTCCTCTGGGTTCGCAGCGTGCTGTTGGGTCATATGCCTGGGAGCGGCTCCTATTGCGTGCCTCCGACGCCCTGCGCCCGCTGCACGGCCTTCCCTTCGGTCGGCAGAGCGGGAGCGACCACGATCTCTGTCTTCTGCATCTCCAGGAGCGTTCTCGCTCCACAGGAGGCCATCGACAGGCGCAGCGCGCCGAACAGGTTCATGGTTCCGTCATCTCGCTTCGCCGGCCCCAGCAGTATCTGTTTCATCGGGCCGGCAACACCGACACGTATCCTCGTTCCCCGGGGGAGATCGGCCGAGGAGGTGGACATTCCCCAGTGATGACCTCGGCCGGGCGCCTCCTCAGCCGCGGCCAGCGGCGATCCGATCATCACGGCGTCGGCTCCGGCCGCGACAGCCTTCGCTATGTCGCCGCCCACGCGCATCCCGCCGTTCAGTATGATCGGCACACGTTCCCCCGTCTCCTGGAAATGGTCGTCCCGCGCGGCGGCGCAGTCAGCAGCCGCCGTGACCTGAGGGACCCCAATCCCCAGCACCCGCCGCGTCGTGCAAGCGGCGCCAGGGCCCACTCCGACCAGGACAGCGTCTGCCCCGGCCTGCATCAACTCTAGCGCGGCCTGATAGCTGACGCAGTTGCCGACGAAGACCGGCGCCTGAACCATGTCGGCCAGACGACGCAGGTCGGGGGATTCGTAGCGCGACGAGATGTGTTGAGCAGTGGTCACCGTCGCTTCCACGACGAGCGCGTCTAGCTTGCCCGATCCAATCACCTCGGCGACATGCTCTGCGGTCATCGGGGTGGGCGAAACGGCGACCTTCGCTCCTCTGTCGCGGAGCTCCTCCACACGCCGGACGATGAGTTCGTCCTTGATCGGCTCGCGATAGGCCTCTTGGCTAACGGTGACGGCATCCTCTATCGGCGCCGAGATGATGCGGTCGAGGACTGGAGCAGGATCGCTGTACCGGCACTGCAGCCCCTCCAGGTGGAGGACTCCCAGCCCCCCGAGCTCACTGAGTACGGCGGCTGAGTTCACATCCACGACTGCGTCCATGGCCGACGCCAAGACTGGCAGCTCAAGGTGGATACCGGCCAAATCACAACTGAGGTCTACCAGCTCGGGGTCGAGAGTAAGAGCCCCAGGTACGAGAGCGACATCGTCAAAGCCATACGTCTGCCGAGCTGTTCGGCCGCGGCCAATCTCCACCACTCGCTCCGTCTCCTCCTGCCTGGGTGGCGGCCCCTGGGATCGGATAGACAAGCGTGCAGCCTCCGTAGGTTCGACCCCGACCCCCGCACGCTTGACCGGGAAAGACCACGGCTGTCGTCTGACAGCACCGAGGATTCCCCGTCGGCGGGGAGCCGGGGCGCGGCACGTCAAGCGCGATCGGCACGCCGCACGGCTGCAGCGCGTGCCCTAGTCCTGGGCCGCCTCTCCCAGATAATTGGGGAATTGTAGCAGCATCGATATCCGTTGTCAAACACGAACCGACGGGGGCCGTGTGTCAGATGGCATGCGGAGAGGGTGTGAACTCCCCCGGAGTGACGAGCGATGCGTCGCTCCAAGGCACGGCCTCCGGGTATGTTCGGCTGTTGTGTTGTCAACGGACTGGGTATATCATTGGCCGCGAGTGTGTCACACCATGACGAGGCCCCCGGCCCGACGGCAGAGCCTCCGACAGCCGAACGAGGACAACCCCTGCGATGGGTGCCACGAGTGCGGCCTTCGCTGCATGGCCGGCATCCAGATGACGCAGCAGGAGTTCGGGCAGATCGTTAAGTGTCTGCAGAGCCAAGATGCGAAACAGATCCGGCGTGTCCTCGATCAGGACAAGCGCGTGGTGTGGTTCGAGGACATCGAGACCGAGCAGTGCCTCTTCTACGACGTGACGAAGCGCCGCTGCATTGTGTATCCTGCACGGCCCCTCATTTGCCGGCTCTTCGGACGCGTGGAGTGGCTTCCGTGCCCCGTGGAGAGGCCGGTGCCGATGCTGAGCGATGGCCTCGGCGTCATTCAGGCCTACGCTACGGAGAAGCGCGCTACCTTCGCCGAGTGGTGCGCCGAGGAAGGGCTCTTCGATCTCGGCCAGCTAGCTACAGAGGAGACATAGCCACCGCCTGCTCGGGCTGCCGGAACTCCTTTTTGCAGACCGGACAGGGACCCTGGGGAACTGTCCACCATCCGTTCGTCCATACGCCACAGTCGAACTGTATCCCCTCCCGCGCCAAAGTTGTCGGACACGCGCTATAGATCTTGTGGAAGCCCTGGAATGTCTGACAGCCGTCGCTGGTCCGGCCGCACTCAGGGCACCTGAACCTGGGCGACATGAGGGTGCCGCGGGAGAACTGGTAGCCCTCGAAGTTGACACTGTCCCTGCAGTTGATGCAAGTCGCGCCGTCCAGGCGAGTGAAGTTGATCCTGAGGAACTGCCTTCCCCGGCTGACCCCGCTGAGCTCATCCCGGTAGTCGGCCGGAAGGTTCACGAGCTTCGGGAGGGGGACCCCGACCGATTCCAGGTTCTCGTGGAGCCGCGGCACAAGGGCCGTAATCCCTGCCGCCAGACGGGAGCGTCCTATCGGCTCAGCGGCGCCCGGAAGCAGCGCCGAGGCCATCACCAGAATTGCAGCCAAGAAGATGCCGAAGGCCGCTCCGAATCCAGCGCCTCCGGCCCTGCTCGCGCGCTTGCCAACCTCGAAGCGGGAGGATAGAAACGAGAATCCCCAGCTGGCCGCGACCACCGTCAACACAGAGATGAGCACGAAGCCCAAAGCGTTCGCGGACACCTCGGAAGCTCCCGTGAGCCGCCTCAGCAGTGCCGCGCCAACCGGGTAGCTCACCGAGCCAAGGACGAGACCGAGTAGCAATGAGATTATGTCGCCGGCTGAGCTGATGAGGCCGCGACGGGCCCCCGATATCGCGCTCGCGCCAACGACGACGAGAATCAGGAAGTCAACTTGGTTCATCCGATCGGCTTGGCCCCGTGCTGGACGCTACGGGAGCGGTGGCTGGCAGGCCATCATGTCTACGCGAATCGGCATGATCACCTCAGAGCGCAGACGGTCGCCGCTCTTCCGCAGACAGGTAAGAGTCTGCTCTGGTCCTCTGCCCACCGGTATCACCAGGCGTCCCCCGTCCCGGAGCTGTTCGACGAGGTCCTCGGGAACGGCGTCCGCTGCGCACAACACGAGGATGGCATCGAACGGCGCATGCTGCTCCCATCCAGAGCAGCCTTTGTCATTTCGCCACACGACCGAGGAATAGCCGAGGGCCCGAAGCCGCCTCTCGGTAATGCGGAGAACGTCACGCCTTACGTCGACAGCATACACTTTCGGAGTGATTTCACAAAGCACGGCCGTGCAGTACCCGCACCCGGCGCCGACCTGAAGTATCTTGCTGCCCGGCCTCGGGTCCAGCATCTCTATGGCTCGGGCCACTACTTGGGGCCGGTAGAGAGCTTGCTCCTTGCCTACGGGAATGTCGATCTCTTCATAGGCACGTGCCTGGTCATCTCGCGAGGCAAACAGGTGGCGCTCCACCTTCCGCATCGCCTCCAAGACGTGCTGGTTGCTGATCCCGTTCCTACGGAGCCTCGCCACCATCTCAGCGCGTTCTGTGGCGTAGTCCGACGCGGCATGCGCCCCGCCGAACTGGCAGACACCTGCGGCAATCGCTAGAACGACAGGCCAGAGCCCTTTGCCAGACGCCAACTGCGTTCGCTCCCTTGTGAGGCGTTCCCCAGTGACCTGTTACCCAGCCAAACTGCCCCGGTACACTTTCGCACGCATGGCGGACTCTCCTGCCCCCCTCAGAAGGAGGAAGCGGGACTGGCGAGAATCACACCTCAGACGGGGCCGTGGGGGCCCCAGCGCGGAGGGCTGGAGTATGGCGGACTTGGTAGTGGTGGGGGGAGGCGCAGCGGCCACGCAGGCGGCCGAGACGCTGCGCAAGCTTAGCACGGACAGCGCGATCACTCTCGTCGCCGAGGAAGAACGGCCGTTCTACATGCGACCTCTCCTTGCCGATTTCGTCGCAGGTCGCATCGCCAGCGACCGTCTGTGGCGTGGCTTCGAATCCACGGCTCAGGCGAACGGCATCGGACTCCTCACCGGCCGGACAGCCGTTGGCATCGACCGCGCTGGCAAGACGCTCCTGCTGGATGACAGTACCAGGCTCCCATACGGCAAGCTCCTCCTTGCTACGGGCGTCAAGCCGCGTCTGCCGAAGATATCGGGAATCGACCTCGACCGGGTGACGCCATTCAGCTCCCACGCCGACGCCGTGCAGCTCGCCGGCTGGATCGGTGAGGCGAGGACGGCAGTCGTCGTCGGCAGAGGCCTTCAGGGGGTGGAGCTCACGCGCGCCCTCAGTCTGAGTGGGCTGTCGGTCACAATGCTCGTGCCGGACGAAAGCCCCTGGTTCCCACAGCTCTTCCACCTCAAAGGGGAGCTTGTGGAGCGCGCGCTTGAGCAGCATGGTGTGCGGGTGATCGCGCTCGACAGGCCGGCCGAGCTCGTCGGCAAGGAGGGTCGAGTCGTGGCTGTGAAGACCCACGAGGGGCGTGAGCTGCCGGCTGACATCGTCGGCTTTGCCATAGACCAGCAGGCCAGCGTAGACTTCCTGGTCGGCTCCGGAATCTCGCTCGCCGATGGTGTGGTGGTGAACCGCCGACTTCAGAGCACTGACGAAAACGTCTTCGCAGCCGGCGACGTTGCACAACTGGAGGACGACGGGAAGCGGCGCCCGATCGGCTATGGGTGGCTGCGGGCCACACAGCAGGGGGAAGCCGCCGGCCGGAACATGGCGGGAGAGGAAGTGACGGTAGAGGTCGGCGACGAATCAGAGGCGCAGTCCCTCTATGGCATGAGCCTGCTGGCGCGCTGGGGCTAAACCCTCTGGAGGTCGGCTCGGCGCAACCCGAGGAGCGCGAGTCCGCAACGGCCGGAAGATGTCCCCGCCCCCCGTTGCGCTCTCGAGCTGACTCGTGACGCTGCGTGCCCCGAGCAGGCCGTAATCGCAAGGAGGATTGGGCTGGATGCTTCTTCGCGTTTCAGGATAGTATCGAAACGCACCATGGCGCCGGGGATAACGCGGCTCGAGGTTGAGGCGCCGCGCGTCGCGCGACGGTCCCGTCCGGGTCAGTTTGTCATCGTACGCGTCGACGAGCAAGGCGAGCGCGTCCCCCTCACCGTGGCCGAGAGGGACCCCAAGAAGGGCACGATAGGGTTAGTGTTCCAGGCGGTAGGCCTCTCGACTCGGCAGATGGCGGATATGGCGGTCGGTGATTCGCTGGCAGATGTCCTCGGACCGCTTGGGCAGCCTACTGAGATACGTCGCCATGGGCGCGTCGTGTGTGTGGCCGGCGGGCTGGGCATCGCCTTCATGTTCCCTGAGATCACTAGCTTCGCAGAGGCCGGCAATGAGATCGTGACCATCCTCGGGGCTCGCAGCCAAGACCTCCTGTTCTACGTGGACGACATTCGACAGCTCAGCTCCGAGGTCCACATCGCCACAGATGACGGATCTCTCGGACACCATGGGCTTGTAACAGACGTGTTGCGCGAGCTCCTCGATCGCGGCGAGCACTACGACTATTGCATCGCCACCGGGCCCATCCCCATGATGAAGGCCACCGTGGCGCTAACCAAGCCTCACAATATTCCCACACTCGTCAGCCTCGATCCGATCATGGTGGACGGGACCGGGATGTGCGGAGCCTGCCGGGTCACAGTTGGCGGTGAAGTGAAGTTCGCCTGTGTTGACGGCCCGGACTTCGACGGCCATCAGGTCGACTTCGAGGAACTCGCCAAGCGAAAGCGTGCCTTTGCGGAAGAAGAGGAGATCTGTCGGCTTCAGGCAGAGGCCGACCGGCTCGAACAGCAGCGTTCGGATGGACCCTAGGACAGGGCGAGCAAGAGGCCGGAAGTGACCGACGAGACTGTCGCCAACGAGAAGGGCTCCCAACGAGCGCCACGGACTCCCCTCCCCCGTCGCCCACCACGGGACAGGAGGCAGGACTTCCAGGAGGTTGCCCTCGGTTTCGGCCGCGAGGAAGCTCTCGCAGAGGCCGAACGGTGCCTCAACTGCAAGAGGCCCAGTTGTGTCCCGGGCTGCCCGGTCGATATCGACATCCCTGGCTTCATCGTCGCCGTGCGCGAGGGGCGCACGGAGGAGGCCGTCCGGATTCTCAAGGAACGCAACAATCTGCCAGGCATCTGCGGGCGCGTCTGTCCGCAGGAGACACAGTGCGAGCAGGTATGTGTTCTTGCGAAGCTTGGCGACCCCGTGGCGATCGGGGCCTTGGAGCGATTCGTCGCCGACTGGGAGCGGGACAACATGGGCTTTCGCCTCAGGCGAGAGCCGGACCCGGATGC
Source organism: Candidatus Hebobacterum abditum (assembly GCA_029821875.1). Classification (GTDB taxonomy): domain Bacteria; phylum Armatimonadota; class Hebobacteria; order Hebobacterales; family Hebobacteraceae; genus Hebobacterum; species Hebobacterum abditum. The sequence goes on from JALGXW010000012.1 coordinate 133,177, forward strand.
GCCGAAGGTGGCCGTCATCGGATCAGGTCCGGCCGGCCTGACCGGCGCCGCCGATCTGGCGCGCCACGGATACGGAGTGACCATATTCGAGTCGCTGCACGCACCCGGTGGAGTGCTGCGGTACGGGATTCCCGAGTTCAGGCTCCCTCGCGATATCCTCGACAGGGAGATCGAGTACGTGAAGAGCCTCGGCGTCGAGATCGAGACCGATGTGCTGGTGGGGAGGACGGTGACGCTCGACGAGCTGATGAACGAAGAGGGATACAGCGCCGTCTTCATCTCCACCGGGGCCGGTCTGCCCTGGTTCCTGCACATCCCGGGCGAGAACCTTGCAGGGGTCTACTCGGCCAACGAGTTCCTCACCCGCGTCAACCTGATGCGAGCGCACAGGTTTCCGGAGTACCGCACGCCCGTTCGGGTGGGCAAGAAGACGGCTGTCATCGGCGGCGGGAACACCGCCATGGACGCCGCTCGGAGCGCGCTCCGGCTGGGTTCGGAGGTGAAGCTCCTGTATCGCCGCACACGGGCGGAGCTCCCGGCAAGGGCGGAGGAGGTCGAGAATGCGCTCGAGGAGGGCGTGAAGCTGGAGGAGCTCACGATCCCACTGGAGATGCTGGGGGACGACAACGGACACGTTCGGGCGCTGAAGTGTCAGCGGGCAGAGCTCGGCGAGCCGGACGAGAGCGGCCGACGGCGGCCGGTGCCCGTGCCTGACAGCGAGTTCGAGGTCGAGGCGGACACGGTGATCATCGCGGTGAGCACCTCTCCGAACCCTCTCCTCCCTCGCAGTGAACCGAAGCTGGAGACCCGCGAGGACGGTCGGCTCGTGGTGAACGAAGAGACCGGCGAGACGACGATGCCGGGCGTCTATGCCGGTGGCGATATTGCGAACGATGCGGGCACCGTCATCGCCGCGATGGGAGACGGCAAGCGCGCGGCGCAGGCGATTCACGAGTATCTCCAAGGGAAGCGCGCAGGCGCCGGGGCGGTAGAAGAGCGCCCATCCTAGCTGGCTCCTCCCCTACTCTCCCATCGCATCTGTGCCACATTCCTGTGGCGACTCACTGGGACGCGCGCGCGAGTTTCCCAAACAGATCCCCGAAGATCGGGTCCCGGTGGACGTACGCGGCGCCGCGGATTTGGTGCCTGGACTGATCGACACTCCAGGTGAGCTGGTCGGTGAGGATGGGGCTGGGGATGAGCTCGGCCGGCACCCACTCGGGGTTGAGACAGTAGCCGATACAGGCGATGTCCCAGATGACCTTCGACCAGGCGAAGTGGTCCTCCTGATACTCCTTGAAGATGCGCGCGAGGTAGTCACCGATGGGCCCCTTGCCCTCGACATGGCGCTCGATCTCGGGAACGCTGGTGAGGAGGTGGGAGGCGACGCCCGTGCACGGGATGTAAACCAGCGGCACGCCGCAGTCGAAGATGAGGCGGGAGGCATGGGGGTCCTGGCGGAGGTTGAACTCCTCAGCACTGGGCCAGTGCAGGGGCTGACCGCCGAGCCAGACGACCACGGCGTGCTCGATGGTCTTCGGTTCGAGGAGGAGCGCGGAGGCAACGTTGGTGATCGCGCCGATGGCGACGATGTAGAGGGGATCGGGGCCCGACATCGTCCTCTCGATCAGGTCCGCGGCAGCAGGGCTCTCAACAGGGACATCTGGGTCGGGCAGATAGCTTGTCGAGCCGCGGTGGACGAGCCCCTCAGCGGAGACGTCAAGGCGCTCCAGCAGACGCAGAATCTCCTCGTAGCTCTTCTCCATACCGTCGCCGGGGCCGGAGGACCGCTCGTTGTGGAATGGCGCCGCGTAGAGCGCTTCGACGTCGAGCCTATCCCGTGATAGCAGGGAGTGGACGACGGCGAACTGGTCGTCGATCTCGTTGTACGTGTCGGTGTCGAGGACCATGCGGATACGACCCGCCGGCGGCCCGAGCCGTTCGAGGCGGAGCGCCTGTGGGAGCGCGGGGAATGCCATGATGGACTTGCTCCTCGCCTTGCGGCTGGGCGCGGAGGGCGCCCGTTCAGAGCGCTTTTCTGCCGCCCGCGCGGCAATTCCTGTCTGTCGCGGCTCGATGGCTTCGCGGGTGCCCGGCCAGGGCAGAGAGGATTGGCAGGCATGGCGGCGAAACGATGACAGGTCGGACCCTCCGGGGTGGGCAAGGCGAATGACGGAGTAGGTTCGGCGCACCGGAGTCGGGGGGTTCTCCACCGAGCCGCGGGCGGGGTCGCAGCCCCGCCTGTGGGCGCGTGTGGCCGAAGTTAGAGGTCGAGGAGCGGGCGTATGATAGAGATTCGAATCCATGGGCGGGGCGGACAAGGGTCCGTGACGGCGGCCGAGCTGCTTGCCGTGGCGGCGTTCGACGACGGCAGGGAGGCACAGGCATTCCCGGCGTTTGGGGTGGAGCGCCGCGGCGCGCCGGTTCAGGCGTTCTGCCGCATCAGTGACAAGGCAATCCGGCTCAGGAGCCAGATCTACTCGCCTGACTATGTTATCGTCCAGGACCCGACCCTGCTCGAGACGGTGGACGTGCTCGCCGGCATCAAGTCGGAGGGAACCGTTCTCATCAACTCGGAGCGATCGGCCGCCGAACTCGGCCTGGATACGAGCGCCAAAGTGGTCACATGTCCGGCGACGCAGATAGCCCTCGAGGAACTAAGACGTCCCATCATGAACACCGCGATCATGGGGGCGTTCGCGGGGATTTCGGGTGCCATCAGCTTCGATGCAATCGAGCGAAGCATCCGCCATCGCTTTCGGGAGGAACTTGGCGACATGAATGTGAGCGCGGCGAAGCGCGCCTATGATCTCGTGAGGGAGCAGACGCAATGACGGCCAGCACGAAGAAGAAACGCAGGAAGCCGCCGCTTGGCATCATCACGCGGCCGGGTTCGTCGCTGCGGAACAAGACCGGCCCCTGGGGGATCCTGCGGCCGGTGTTCGACTGGGAGAAGTGCACCGGCTGCAACACCTGTGAGATCATCTGCCCCGAGGGCTGTATCAGGCACCTCGAGAAGAAACAGTACGAGGCCGACTTCGAGTACTGCAAAGGGTGTGGCATGTGCGCGGCGGCCTGCCCATTCGATGCCATCGCGATGGAAGAGGAGCACCGCTGATGAGGAAGATGATCGAAGGCTCCCAGGCCGTTGCAGAGGCGGTGGGGCTGTGTCGCCCCGGCGTCATCTCTGCCTACCCCATCACTCCTCAGACGCACATTGTCGAGGAGCTGTCACAGATGGTGGCCGACGGAGAGATCGAAGCTGAGTATGTTCGCGTGGAGAGCGAGCACTCCGCCGCGTCCGTGTGCCTCGGCGCGGTCGCCGCTGGTTCCCGGGCCTACTCCGCCACGACCTCTCAGGGGCTCATGTTGATGGCCGAGGTGCTCTTCAACATCGCGGGCATGCGGCTGCCGATGGTCATCACAGGTGTCAACAGGGCCCTCTCGGCTCCTCTGAGCATCTGGAACGACCAGCAGGATACGCTCGCGGTTCGCGACTCGGGATGGCTCCAGCTGTACGCGGAGAACAACCAAGAAGTTCTCGACATGCACATCCAGGCCTACAAGATCACCGAGGACGACAGGGTCTTGCTGCCGGTGATGGTGTGTATGGACGGCTTCGTCCTGACGCACACCTACGAGACGGTCGACGTGCCGACTCAGGAGGAGGTGGACGCATTTCTTCCTCCCTATGATCCGCTGTACAAGCTCGACCCGAGCGATCCGTACACTATGGGAGCCTTCGCCGGCCCCGAGCTCTACCAGGAGATTCGGTTCGAGATCCAGCGCGACGCGCTCGCGTCCAAGGATGTCGTGAAGGAGGCGGCCAGGGATTTCCAGGCCGCCTTCGGCCGCTGGATGGGCGATGTCGTCGATGCGTACCGCTGCGAGGGCGCAGACACTGTCTACGTCGCAATGGGCAGCGTTATCGGGACCCTGAAAGACTGGGTGGACATCAGGCGGGAGAAGGGCGACAAGATTGGCGTGCTCAAGGTGCGATGCTTCCGCCCCTTCCCGCTCGACGAGCTACGCGAGTCTCTGGCCAACGCGAAGCGGGTGGTCGTGCTGGAGAAAGCGGTTAGCGTAGGTGCTTACGGGATCCTTCCAGGCGAGGTCCGGGCGGCCCTCTGCGGTCAGCCGAACCAGCCCTCGGTGCATGCCGCAGTCACGGGGCTCGGCGGACGCGACATCACCTTCGACACTTTTGACGAGATGGAGGAACGGTCGCAGGCCGGCGAGATGGACTTCTTCGCCGGGCTGCGCCAGGAACTGCTGGAGGCCAGCTAGCATGTCGAAGACCGAGTTCACCTATGAGTTAACGCAAGGCTTCCTCCCCGGTCACAGGGCCTGTGCTGGGTGCGGGCAGGCGTCCGCCGTGCGGCTCGTAATGGAGGTCGCCGGGCCGCAGGTCGTCGCGGCCAACGCGACAGGCTGTCTGGAGGTGTTCAGCACCCCATATCCCGAGTCGGCCTGGGGTGTTCCCTGGGTCCATTCGCTCTTCGAGAACGCGGCCGCCGTCGCCGCTGGAATCGAGGCCGCGCTGAAGCATCAGGGCAAGCTGGACGACATCGGCGTGCTCGCGTTCGGAGGAGACGGGGCGACACTTGATATCGGCTTCGGGCCGCTGTCAGGTATGTTCGAGCGCGGACACGACGTGGCCTACTTCTGCATGGACAACGAGGCCTACATGAACACAGGCGTGCAGCGCTCGGGATCGACTCCCTTTGCCGCCTCCACGACCACGAGTCCGGCAGGACGGGAGTCCTTCGGCGAGGACCGCCCCAAGAAAGACCTCCCCGCGATTGCGGCCGCTCACGGCATCCCCTATGTTGCCACGGGCTCGATCTCGGTCTTCGCGGACTTGCGGCGCAAGGTAAAGAAAGCCCTGAGCATTCGGGGGCCGAAGTACGTCCAAGCTCATGTTCCCTGCCCGCCGGGCTGGGGATACGATGAGAAGCTGAGCATCGAGATGGGCCGGCTGGCGGTGGACTGCGGGCTCTACCCGTTGGTCGAGTGGGAGAACGGCGAGGTGACACGAGTTCGTAAGATCAAGCCCATACCAGTTGAGGAATACCTCAAGCCGCAGCGCCGCTTCCGCCACCTGTTCCGATCAGAGGACGGGAAGGCGCAGATCGCGAAGATCCAGGAGCTGGCCGACGCGAACATAGAGAAGTACGGTTTGCTCGAGTGAGATAGGAAGAGACGTATTCTCTGGGAGCGCGGCCCGCTCGGCGGGCCGCGCTCTGTGCCTAAGGAGAGGAAGAAGTGGAGCACACGCTGGATGTCGTGACGCTCGGCGAGGCGATGATCCGCCTCTCGCCTCCCTCCTTTCAGCGGTTGGAGCAGGCCACGAGTCTGGACATGCGCGTCGGCGGCGCCGAGCTCAATGTCGCCGTCGGCGGGGCTCGGCTCGGCCTCAAGACAGCCTGGGTCTCCAAACTCCCCGACAACCCTCTCGGCCGGTTCGTAGCGAACAAGGCTCGCGAGCACGGTGTCGACGTCTCCCACATCGTCTGGACGAAGGGCGAGCGCATGGGTCTCTACTTCGTCGAGTTCGGAGCGCAGCCCCGGCCTTCCTCAGTTCTCTATGATCGAGCTGATTCCGCGATCGGCCGCATGAAGCCGGGGGACTTCGACTGGCCGGCCATCTTCTCCGGGGCTCGCCTCCTTCATATATCGGGCATCACGCCGGCGCTCGGCCAGTCCTGCGCCGAGGCGTCGCTCGAGGCCGCAGAGGCGGGGCACGCCGCCGGCTGTCTCGTCAGCGTTGACGTGAACTACCGCGCGAAGCTGTGGACCGAGGCAGAGGCGAACAGCGTGATGACGCAGCTCATGGCGCACACGGACATTCTGATCACCACCGAGGAAGACACAAGACGGGTCTTTGGGATAGAGGCCCCCGACTACCGGGATGTTGCGCGCGAGCTGCAGGCGAAGTTCGGCCTCAAGGCCGTCGCCGTGACACTGCGCGAGACGATCAGTGTCTGGCGCAACCGCTGGTCGGCCTTCGCGCTCGCCGGCGACCAGCTCTACGAGGCCCCGTCCTACGAGGTAGAAGTTGTAGACAGGCTCGGGGCGGGGGATTCCTTCACTGCCGGCTTCCTCTGGGGATACGTACAAGGCGATGTCGGGAAGGGCGTGGCCTATGGCACGGCGTTCTCTGCTCTCAAGCACTCGACGCCTGGCGACTTCAACTGGGGGAGCCTTGAGGAGGTCGAGGCCCTCGTGAAGGGCCAGGGCCTGCGAATCCAGCGCTGACACATTGTACGCCGGCGCACACCTGCCGTAGCCGTCAGGTGGAGGAGTCCGCCTGAGGCACGTCCAATACGGAGACGCGCCGGCGACTCTCGCCCGCGTGAGGATGGTGGGTGATCTCCTTCGGTGCCGATGTCTGCAGAGACTGGCCACGCGCCACAAGCAAGGAGTGGCTGGAGACGAACGGCCTCGGCGGCTACGCTTCCTCGACCATAGTGGGCGCCAATACGCGCCGCTACCACGGTCTGCTGGTCGCAGCCCTGAGTCCGCCAACCCACCGCACGCTTCTCCTCTCGAAGCTCGAGGAAACGCTCGCGCTCGCCGACACTGAGTACGATTTGTCGTGCAACCAGTACCCCGGTGCGATCTACCCCGAGGGATATCGCTACCTCCGGGAGTTTCGGCTGGACCCGTTTCCTACGTTCCTCTACGAAGTCGACGGAAGCGCGCCCGTCCAACTCGAGAAGACGGTGGCCATGTGCCACGGCCTCAACGCGGTTGTAGTGAGGTACCGGCTCATTCGGGGTGCGGGCACGGCAAGCCTCGTCGTGCGGCCGCTGATCAACTCCCGCGACCACCACCACCTCATGCGCGAGGGCAGCGACTTCGATACCTCAGTCACAGTATCCGGCGCGAGGGATCGGATCACCGCTCGACCCTATCCTACCGTGCCGCCACTCCACATCCACCTGCAGGGCGCTTACTTCGAGCCGTGGGGCTACTGGTACCACAACTTCGAGTACGCCCAGGAGGCCGTCCGGGGTCTTGACTGGCGGGAAGACCAATATAGCCCAGGCTACTTCGTGTGCCAGCTGGAGGCAGGCGAGACACGCTTCCTCGTCGCGTCGGCGGACTCGCCGGCAATGCTCGACCCGGGCGAATTACTTGACCGCGAACACCGCAGGCGCGCTTCCTTGACAGCTCGGCGGTCGCACTTTCCCATACAGGTGCGCGAGCTTGCTGCCGCGACCGATACGTTCCTCGTGTCACGCTCGACCCATTCGGGACAGGCGAACCCGCGCGGCGTGATCGCCGGCTATCACTGGTTCGAAGAATGGGGCAGGGATGCGATGATCAGCCTGCCTGGCCTCGCCCTCGTCACGGGGCGCTACGATGTAGCCCGGGAGGTTCTCCTCGCCTACGCCGAGCATCGCAACGAGGGGCTGATCCCCAACCGCATCCCTGAGGTGAGTGCGCATCCTGACTACAATACCGTAGACGCGACTCTCTGGCTGTTCTGGGCGGTCCAGAAGTATCTCGAGTACACCGCCGACGAGAAGTTCGTCGCCGAGTTCCTGCCGGTCCTTGTCGATGCCGTCAACTGCCACGCACGCGGCACCCGTTACGGCATCGAAGTCGACTCGGACGGCCTGCTGAGAGCGGGCGCGGCCGACACACAGCTCACGTGGATGGATGCGAAGGTGGGCGACTGGGTCGTGACTCCGCGGCACGGAAAGCCCGTAGAGGTTAACGCGCTCTGGTACAACGCACTCAGGTTCGTGGAGGAGTTGGGTGCGGAGCATCTCGGCCCTAAGCCCGAGGAGGTCGCACAGCGCTTTGGCCTGCGGTTCTGGTGTGAGGAGCGGGGCCATCTCAATGACGTTGTCGATGGCGACGTTCCTGCGGACGCCTCATTGCGCCCGAATCAGATCCTCGCGGTCAGCCTCCCCTACCCCGCGATTGAGGGCCAGCGCGCGCGGGCCGTGGTCGAGGCCGTCGAGCGCGACCTGCTGACCCCGTATGGGCTCCGCACATTGTCGCCGCACGATGCAAGGTATCGCGCTCGGTACGGCGGAGATCAGTGGGAGCGTGATGGGGCCTATCACCAGGGGACGGTGTGGCCGTGGCTGCTCGGCCCCTTTATCACGGCCTACGTCCGGACGGCCGACGACAAGGATGCGGCGCGAGCGACAGCGCGGGGCTGGCTGAGGGCCTTCGACGGGCACATGCAGGAGGCTGGGCTCGGCCACGTTTCGGAGATCTTCGACGGAGACGAGCCGCACGAGCCTCGCGGGTGCATCGCTCAGGCGTGGAGTGTGGCCGAGATACTGCGAGCGGCCGTGGAGGACGTCGGCCTGCCTGGGATGGGTCGGTGAAGGAGAACGCTGTATGCCCAGAGATCTCCCCATAGGCAACGGTATACTGCTCATCAACTTCGACCGCGACTATCAAGTGCGGGACATCTACTATCCCCACCTCGGCCGCGAGAACCACTCGGACGGACGGCCCTTCCGCGTGGGTGTCTGGTGCGACGGCTCCTTCTCCTGGCTCGGGCCTGCCTGGGAGATGACGAGGCTTTACCGCGAGGAATCCCTCGTGACAGATGTCCAAGCCCGCAACGAGGCGCTCGGAATCGAGCTTGCCTTCGAGGATGCAGTCGACTTCCACGAGCCGGTGTTCGTGCGGCATATCAGGGTCCGGAATCTACGGGACGAGAAGCGCGAGGCGCGCGTGTTCTTCTATCACGATTTCTGCGTGTCGGGGACTCAGACCGGGGATACGGCGTACTACGATCCCGAGCTCGAGTCCGTGGTGCACTACAAGGGAGATCGGTGGTTCGCTGCCCACACGTGCAGCCCCACTGCCTGTGGCGTCGAGCAATGGGCGTGCGGCAGGAAGGGCCCTCACCTTGCGGGCACGTGGAAGGACGCCGAGGACGGCCGGCTCTCCGGGAACCCGATCGATCACGGCGCGGCCGACTCAGCAATCGGCACCTCGGTACAATTGACGCCGCACGGCGAAGCCGAATTCTTCTACTCGCTGCTGGCCGCCACAGACCACGAGGAGTTGACGAAGCTGAGCTCTGTGGTGCACGACAAGGGCGCGCGCGAGTTCCTCCGCCGCACACACAACTACTGGCGGCTATGGGTGAACAAGGAAGAGCGAGATTTCGGCGACCTGCCGCGCGCGGTGGTCGACCTCTTCAAGCGAAGTCTGCTCATCATCAGGACACACCTGGATAGCGGCGGGGCGTTCATCGCGGCAAGCGATTGGGACATCCGCACCTTTGCCGATGACACGTACTGCTACATGTGGCCCAGAGACGGAGCTATCGCGGCCTACGCCATGGCGCGCGCCGGCTACTCCCATGTAGCGAGGAGCTTCTTTCAGTTCTGTGCCGAGGTGATTGAGCCCGGCGGGTACTTCCTTCACAAGTACAACTCCGACGGCACGTTGGCCAGCTCGTGGCAGCCTTGGGTGCACGAAGGCAGTCCGCACTTGCCGATCCAGGAGGACGGAACCGGCCTCGTGGTCTGGGCTCTATGGGAGCACTTCTCGCTCTATCACGACATCGAGTTCATCAAGCCCTTCTACAGGCCGGTCGTCATCCGCGCGGCGGAGTTCATGTTGCGCTTCCGCAATGAGGAGACTGGCCTTCCTCTCCCCTCCCACGACCTGTGGGAGGAACGGCTCGGAGTACACACGTATACGGTGGCAGCCGTCTGTTCGGGGCTGAACGCGGCGGCGAGCTTCGCCGATGCCTTCGGCGAGACCGAGCACGCGAGCCGCTACCGGGCGGCCGCCAGCAGGATGAGGGAGGCGCTGAGGCGTCACCTGTTCAACAGGGAGCTGGACAGGTTTGCGCGCTGCGCTACGGCAGACGAAGATGGAGTTGGACACACGTTGGATATGACGGCCGATTCGAGCGTATATGGCGCGTTGCTCCTCGGAGCCTGTGACTGCGATGATCCGGAGATGATCGACACAGCCGACGCGCTGAAGGAAGAGTTGTGGGTGCGCACCAGTGTCGGAGGGCTTGCCAGATACGCCGGCGACTACTACCACCAGGTCGAAGGGGACTCCCGTCGTGTACCAGGGAACCCATGGTTCATCTCGACGCTCTGGTACGCGCAGTACCTCGTGCTCAAGGCTTCGAGCGCTGACGAGCTGCGATCGACGGCACTGCCGATCATCGAGTGGGTGGCCGATCACGCCCTGCCTTCGGGCGTGCTGGCCGAACAGGTAGACCCCTACACGAATGAGCCGCTGTCGGTGTCGCCACTGACGTGGAGTCACGCCAGCGTCGTGATCACGGTGCTGGACTACTTGAAGCGCATGGACGAGTTGTCCTCGGGCTGAGATCTTACGGTCGAAGGGAGGCGCATGGAGAGAATCAACATCGCAACGCGATCGCGCACGCAGGCCGTTGACATCACGGCGCAAGTGCAAGAGATCGTGTCCAGGTCGCCGACCAAGAGCGGCCTTGTGGTGGTCTGCAGTGTTCATACGACGGCGGGCGTGACGATAAACGAGAACGCCGATCCCGACGTGATGTCAGATGTCATGGAGGCGCTCGCGCGACTGGTACCCCGCGCCGGCCCTTACGCGCACGCGGAGGGGAACTCAGACTCCCACGTCAAGAGCAGCCTGGTCGGATCGTCGGTCACGGTGCCGGTCGAGGACGGGGAACTCCAACTGGGCACATGGCAGGGCATCTACTTCTGCGAGTTCGACGGGCCGCGCCGGCGCCGAGTGCTGGTTCAGATCATACCGGGCGGATGACGTCGCCAGCGACAGCCCCCAGAACTGCACAATCGCAAGTCGAGCCGCGCATAGTCTCGGTGCCTCTGTGGGATACTGATTATGGGTGTGAAGTCGTGTGGCGTCCTTCGCGGGCGCCTGAAAGGGTAGAGGCAGATGCCGGTTGAGGGCGCATCCCGTATCGAGAAGATGCGCACCATCGTGTTCCTGGCGATGTGCGCTCTAATCGTCGTGTTCGCCGCTCCGGTGAGACCCGGCATCGTACTGGGCGAGTCCATGGCTCCGACATTTCACAGCGGCCAGGTCTTCCTGACCTCCCGCGTGGCTGGCCCGGAGAGCGTTCGGAAGGGCGATGTCGTGCTTCTGGCCGTCGATGACCAAGTGTTCCTGAAGCGCGTGTTCGCCCTCGGCGGCGAGACCGTTTGGCTGCTGGATGCTGTCCGGCATGGGCGGCAGGTACGGCGGGTGGTGCGGCCCGCGGAGGTCGCCCGGCTGCACAGGCTGGCCTCGCCCTACGGTGAGCCCGTGCAGCTCGAGCGGATCACAGTGCCGGAAGAGCACGTCTACGTGCTTGGCGACTCCGCCGCGAACTCCTACGACAGTCGGCACTTCGGCCCTGTCCCGCTTGACACAGTGCGCGGCCGGGTCGTCATCTCCCGTCTCTTCCACCTGTGGGGGCCAGATGCCGAGGGCACCTCGGTCGCGATGGCCGGGGAACGGCCGGGGCGGCGGGCGCCGTCAGGCCAGCCGTAGGCCCCTAGCTGTCCGGCTCGAGACAGAGCCACCAGTGGGGATCGAGCGAGTCCAGCGCGATCTCGCGCAGTCGAAGTGGCGAGTATCTGATCCACCGTCGAGCCAGCTCGATGTACTGCGTGTACAGGTCCATTGGTTGCCCTGCCACCAGGTCGGCCCCGAGAACGCGATGATGGTGGACGATCTTGGCGGATGTGCGGAGCAGCGGCTGCCAGCTCTCCATCAGGCTGACGAAGAACGGGGCCGCCACCTCCTCCAGATCGCCGGCGCGCCAGTAGGCTCTCACGGCGCGGGCCCAGGGAGAGTACTCCCCGGAGGCCGCATCGCGCGGCTCCAGTTCCTCGTGGCGGGACAACGCCTCGATCACTATGTCATCGATGGCGTGGTCGAAGAGGGCCGCATCCACAGTGCCCGTCCGGACAACCGCCGCGAGGTCACGCAGAGTCACTGCCGGGATCGCGTTGTGTCGCCGCTTGCCGCGGCCTTCACGCGGCACAACTTCGAAGGCAGTGGCCCGAGCCGATGGCCGAAGCGCCATCAACGCTTGCACGACCGAAGCGTCGCCCTGTGGTGCGGCCACCAACACTTCGGGGCGCTCCGGCAGGTCTAACATGTCCAGCACATGATGCCAATCAGCCAAGGGATTCGCCTCGGGTTGGAGACACTGCGGCCGGACGCGCTACGTACACCGAGAGTACCCACAGGCGCGGCACACCACACAGCCCTCTGACAGCTCCAGCATGCTGCCGCAGTCAGGGCACTCCGGATTGTAGCCGACACTGGCGATGTCGTTCTCCGGCGGCTTCTCGAGTGCAGTCGCCCCCGCCACTTCGTTCCCGCTGGCATGTCCGTTCGAGGCGAGATACCGCTCGATGGCCTTCCCCACTGCGTCCGCGCAGGAAAGGGTGACCGAGCCTCGATCCCAGGAGGGCATGGGGCACCGGATTCCCTTCAGCTCGTCTACGATCGACTTGGGGTCAACCCCCGATCTCAGGACGAGGGATATCATGCGCGCGGTCGCCTCGGACTGCGATGCAGTGCACCCGCCGGACTTGCCGATGGTTGTGAAGACCTCGCACAGGCCCTGCTCGTCCTCGTTGACTGTGACGTACAGATTGCCACAACCTGTCTTGATCTTCTCGGTGCTTCCCGCAGTGAGCGTGGGACGCGCGCGCGGGACGATTGTTGCCGCTTCGGCGATGACGGGCGCGCTTTCCTCCACCTTGGCTGGCGCTTTCGAACCGGCCGTGAGGACCTGGGAATCCCGGGAGCCGTCCCGGTACACGGTCACGCCCTTGCAGCCCAGTTCATCCGCCAGCATGTAGACGCGCTCGATGTCCTCCCTCGTTGCTTCGTTCCGGAAATTGACGGTCTTGGATACAGCATTGTCAGTGTGCTGCTGGAATCCCCCCTGCATGCGGATGTGCCACTCGGGCGAGATATCGTATGCGGTCACGAAAAGCCGCCTGACGTCCTCGGGGATCCCATCGACATCCGCCAGCGACTTGTGATCACCTATCTCCCTCATCAACTGCTCGGAGTAGAAGCCTCGTTCGATGGCGATCTTCTCGAAGAGTGGATGGATCTCCAACATTTCCTGGCCGTCGAGAATCCGACGTGTGTAGACGACAGCGAAGAGGGGCTCTATCCCCGAGGAGCAGGCCGCGATGATCGAGAGCGTCCCGGTCGGCGCGATCGTGGTCACGGTCGCGTTCCGGAGACGCGGCCCCGCGTCGGCGAAGATGCTGTGCTCGAAGTTGGGGAACACTCCGCGCTCGCGGCCAATCTCTTCAGAGATAGCCATTCCCTGGGAGTGAATGAACCGCATCACCTCTCCGGCCGTCTCGAGCCCCTGCTCGGAATCGTAGGGGATGCCGAGCTGAATCAGCATATCAGCGAAGCCCATGACGCCGAGGCCGATCTTCCGGTTGCCTCGGGCCATTTCGTCGATCCTGTCGAGCGGATACTCGTTGACGTCTATGACATCGTCCAGGAACCGAACGGCCGTGCTGACTGCGGAGCCAAGGCGGTGGAAGTCTATCTCCGGCCGATCCCCTTGTCGCACGAAGTGAGACAGGTTGAGCGAGCCCAGATTGCAGGCCTCATAGGGAAGGAGAGGCTGTTCGCCACACGGATTCGTGGACTCGATCTCGCCGAGCGCCGGCGTCGGGTTGGCCTCTTTGAGTCGGTCCAGGAAGACTATGCCGGGTTCTCCCGTTCCCCAGGCGCCCTCGACGATGAGGTCGAATATCTCGCGGGCCGGCCGGCGCTCGACGACCTTCTGCGTCCGGGGGTTGACGAGATCATATTCCGCGTCGTCGCGGATCGCCTGCATAAACTCCCCTGTCAGGCCGACCGAGATGTTGAAGTTGGTCAGGGCGGACGTGTCGCGCTTGGCGGTGATGAACTCAACTATGTCGGGATGGTCGACGCGGAGGATGGCCATGTTTGCGCCCCGCCGAGTGCCGCCCTGCTTCACGGCCTCCGTTGCCGCATTGAAGACCTTCATGAACGAGACCGGACCCGAGGCGATGCCTCCTGTCGTGCGAACGATATCGCCCTGGGGCCGCAGGCGCGAGAAGGAGAAACCGGTGCCCCCGCCAGACTGATGTATGAGCGCGGTGTCTTTGATCGTCTCGAAGATCGACTCCATCGAGTCCTCGACGGGAAGCACGAAGCAGGCCGATAGCTGCTGTAGCTCTCGGCCTGCGTTCATCAACGTCGGCGAGTTGGGCAGGAAGTCAAGCTGTGCCATCGCGCGGTAGAACTCGGTGGCCTCTGCTTCGACGTCTGCTGCCGGGTCATAGCGAGCGCTTGCCGATGCCACGTCTCTGGCCACGCGCCAGAACATCTCCCACGGCTCCTCAGTGGGTACGCCCTCCTCGTTCTTCCGAAGGTAGCGCTTGCGGAGGACCGTCAGGGCGTTCTCAGTGAACTGGGGCAGAGGCAGATCGTGTGGCAAGCTAGACACTAGTGTGGCTCCTCATGCATCGTGATCATTCCTGTGACTCAAAGAGCGTCGCCTGCTCGGGGCTCTCCCTCTCCGTCGGCGGTGACGCATTCCGCACGAGTGATTCGATCTCCTTTACGAATGAGCCCGTGTCCCGGAACTCCTTGTACACAGACGCAAAGCGTACGTAGGCGACCTCGTCTAGGTGCCGCAGCGCCTCCATGACCCAAGCGCCGATCTTGGCCGATGCCACCTCCTCCGAGAGTTGATCCTTCACACGGCGCTCAATGGCATCGGCCGCCTCCTCGATGGCCTGTCGGCTGATCGGTCTCTTCTCGCAGGCCTTGCTAATGCCGGTCAGTACCTTCTCGCGATCGAAGGGCTCGCGCCCGCCATCCTTCTTGACGACGTAGACGCGCACCTCGGTCGGTCGCTCGTAAGTGGTGAACCGGCGGCCGCAATCCGGGCACTCGCGGCGACGCCTGACGACCGTGTCGTCGTCACTCGTCCGCGAGTCCACGACTCGGCTATCCCCGTGTTGACAGAACTGGCACTTCACGCTGGCCCGACCCGCTATGTAGTAGGGGCGGAGTTATATACCACACCACATATAGTATGTCAACACGGAATTGAGTTACCTCGAAAGCAGCGCCAGAATAGCACACATCTGTTTGCATGTCAAGCTCCGACCCAAGGCGGGAGCGGTGCCAAAGAGGTGTATGGGAACGTTCGAGAATGCTACACGAGCTCACCCATGAAGCCCCATAGGTGGGCTTGGGTGAGACGGGCCGTGACCAGGGTCCCGATCAGATGGGCATCTGCGGAGAACAGCACCTGCTTGTTTGTGCGAGTGCGGCCTGAGAGCAGGCCTTCCCCGTGGTGTGCCGTTCCGTCCACGAGCAACTCGGCCTCCTCCCCCACCTGACGTTGGTTGGCTTCGAGCGTTATCCGGTTCTGGCGTTCGATCAACCTGCCCAGACGTTCCAGTCGGGCCTTCCGAGGGATCTGATCGGTCCTGTCCGCGGCCGCCGTGTGTGGCCGCGGGGAGTAGGCAAAGGTGAAGGCCGAGTCAAACCTGATGCGTTCGTACAGTTGAAGGCTCTCCTCGAACTCCTGCTCGGTCTCCCCCGGGAACCCCACCATGATGTCTGTCGAGATGGCGATGTTCGGCACGCGGGATCGAAGCCGATCCACGAGATCCAGATAGTGCTCGGCCGTATACCCGCGGTTCATCTCTTCGAGCAGGCGGTCGGTGCCTGCCTGGATCGGCAGATGGATATGCTCGCATACCTTGCTCAGCCGCGCGATGGCCTCGACCAAGTCCTCAGTCACGTCTCGCGGGTGGCAGGTGGTGAAGCGGATGCGCCATAGTCCGCTCATGTTCTCAAGGCGCGCAAGTAGTTGATCGAACGTCGGCCCCTTTGCCAGGTCGCGCCCGTAGGCCAGCACATTCTGCCCGAGCAGTGTGACCTCCCGCGTGCCCTGCCTCACAAGCGACCTGACCTCTGCCTCGACATCCTCCGGAGGCCGGCTCGCCTCCGGTCCCCGCACGTGCGGCACTATGCAGTAGCTGCAGAAACTAGAGCAGCCGCGGATGACGGGCACGAAGGCTCGCAGCGGAGCAGTAGCAACGGCCTCCCCTTCTCGGCAACGAGATCCCGATGGGTCTTGGTCCGTAGCGACATCGAGTATGGGGCGCTCGCCACGGGCAGCTCGCTCGGCGAGCTCCGCGATGTGGTGGAACTGGTGTGTGCCGATGACGATATCCACATGGGGGGCGCGAGCGAGGATGTGTTCGCCTGCGTGTTGGGCCATACACCCTGACACCGCGAGCACGGCCTCGGGACGGGAGAGCTTCCATCGGCGCAGCTCGCCGAGGACGCTGTAGACCTTGTGCTCAGGCCGTTCCCGCACTGAGCACGTGTTCAGCACGACCAGATTGGCCTCGTCGCGGGTCTCGGCTGGCTGCCAGCCACGTCGGTCAAGAAGGGCGGCCATGAGGTCAGAATCGGCCTTGTTCATCTGACAGCCGTAGGTGATGATGCTGTACTTCATAGGAAGGTCTGGCACTAGGCGGCTCGACTGCCGGCGGTGGGGCCGAACGTTTGCCTACCAGGCATGATGTCCGGCCGTTCCCAGCTTGAAGATTCGCTCCACGCCTCCGACGGCCTTCCCCTGTTCGTCAAGGATCTCGATCCAGATGCGGTGCTTGCCAGCCTGGAGGCGAGATAGGTCGAAACCCAGCTCGGCCGGGAACTCCTCCGGGGAGGCGGTTGCCGCCACTGCATCGTCTAGGCGGACCGACACCGACCAGCCGGCCGGCAGAGGCATGTCCGCCCCAACGATCACCGACTGCTCGCCGTCCCACGCGCGGGGCAGCCACACCGATACGCGCATATCACCCGCGGCGAAGTGCAGAACCGGGCGGGGCTGATGGCCGTTCCGCCAGTCGAGTCCTCTCGGCGGCCGCGGCGGCTCGGCGGACGTCGGGGCATCTTTGACGTAGACGCAGATTATGTTGGTGAGGGGCCGCCTGGGGTAGACGACCATCTTCCCACGAAACCACATTGCGGCTGAGCCGCCGCCATCCAGGTTGAAGGCATAGAGGGCTCCCATCTCGCGCATTGCAGCGGCCAGCCTTCCGAGCGATGTGCCGCGCGCAGTTGTGACCAAGAGAAGGTGGTTCTCGCGGGTCACACCAATCGCTGTCCGAGGGGCGGCCCGCGCGAAGAGCGCTGGATCGCCGAACCCCTCACCACCGGGAAGCGGCTTGGCAAAACCCTCCCACACGAGAAGCGGCCCTCCGGCGATGGCCGCGCGGTGCTCGGACCAGTCCACATGCTGGCTCTTCGGGAGGCGCACGAAGTCTACGCCATCGTCTGCGAAGGCGGCCGCGGTTCCCATCCCGCCGAAGTGGGCCAGCTTGCCATCAATGACGATATCCGCGACGGGCTTGAGCGTGCGCTTATCGAAGAAAGTCCCGTTGACCGCCGCCGCGGGACGGAGGCGGCGGATGAACTGGGACAACTCCTCGCCATGGCCGACGCCTTCGGCGGGAATTGCGGGGGAGATAACGAGGCGACGGTCGTTGAGGTCAACGTCGACAACATGGAGGCTGACCCCACCCACGGTCCGCCGCTCATACGACAGGGGACCACCCGCGCCGACACGCGCTGCGCCAGAGCCGACCAGCACAAGCACGCCTGCTGTCAGGAGCCAGAGCCTCAGTCTAGGATGTCCTCTCTCTTCCAGCCAAACGGCTGTGCGAAGCAGTCACCGGCCATCTGACCCACCGGGACGGCCTCGTCGCGCTCCATACACCAGACGTGGTCCTGGGATACCACCTGTCCGGCCGGCGCAGAGATCGCTGCACGGGCACAGGTGCCGCATGTGGGGATGTACTCGAGGTCGCCCGTCGTGTTCGGCTCCCCCTGCAGGTCTCCGCCGCACTGGTAGCAGTAGTCGCGCTTCACGGAGTTCGTGTTCCCGCAGTGGGGGCAGTCCATCATCTCCATGCCAACGCTCCTCCCCTTCGGCAGAGCGCGTCGGCACACCCATGCCGAGAGCGAGGTCCCGCTCGCCCGATTATACCACATGGCCTGTCATTCGCGCCACTTGGCGAAGTGCGCGGGACGTCGCATGCTGGGCGGCTGTGGGCGGAGAGATGTGCGCAATGAGGGGGGCAGTTGATGTGGTATAGACCAATGACGACACCGGGTGCGGATGGCGCGCCCTGGGGAGGTCATCCTATGTCACGAGTCGCTGGCTTCATCGCTCTGGCCGGTCTGGCCCTGACTGTCGCAGGCGATAGTGCTACGGCCCAGGAAGGCGTCGATCTCGCCTTCAAGTTCACGCCCGGCGAGGTGATGGACTATGATATCTCGATGTCGGGCTCTGGAGGGCTGAGAGCGCCAGACGGCGAGTCCGCGAGAATGGGACTGCAGGGGAATCTCCGTCTCAAGGTGACAGTGGCA
Source organism: Candidatus Hebobacterum abditum (assembly GCA_029821875.1). Lineage (GTDB taxonomy): Bacteria > Armatimonadota > Hebobacteria > Hebobacterales > Hebobacteraceae > Hebobacterum > Hebobacterum abditum. The sequence goes on from JALGXW010000012.1 coordinate 151,591, forward strand.
CAGGTCCTGCCTGACGGGAACGCGCGGCTCCAGCTTCTCATCCCGGACGCCGACATGAGCGTCACCATAGGCCCCCAGAGCGCCAGGCTTGCCTACTCAAATGGGCGGGTCAGGTGGTATGCCGACGGCAGGGAGCAAGCGCCGCCGGACGCGGACATCACCCAGGTTCCCCTTCTTGGCGTCCCCCTCGAGTTGGTCGCGTCTCCCAAGGGACAGATACTGGACGTTGTGCTGCCCGAGATCGCGGGTCTGGCAGGGGTGACGCAGATGGCGCCCGGCTTGAGTACGCCACAGCTCGAGCACCTCGGAGACCCGATGTTCCCCGACCACCCTGTGGTCGTCGGCGAGACGTGGCGGCGTTCGGTGCAGGTGAGCCCGTTCGGACCGACGATGCCGATGACCGTCACGAGCTCCCGCACGCTCGATTCCTACACGGATCAAGGGGGAATCGGGCTGGCCAAGATCAGCGGCCACACGGAGGCGCGTCTCCGTGTGAGTCGCATGAGTGTCGGCCCGCCAGATTCGGGGGCCACGCTTTCCGTGCCGGAGATGAGGGAGACGATTACGTCAACAGAGTTCTTCAACCCGACCGCGGGGCAGCTCGTTCGGGCCCACTACGAGGTCGCCGTCGTAACGAGCATCAGTTTCTCGGGGGCTGAAGAGGGACCGCAGGAGGCCGGGCTGGACGCTCGGCTCCACGCCACAATTCAGGCGCGGTAGCGTCGGCGTTCGGTACTGCCGCCAGGCGCCTAGGCCGGGTCTGTCGGGCAGTGCTCACGCACGACGTCGAGCACCTTGGCTGACACCTCTTCGACGGTCAATCCGCCTGTGTCCAGGTGAACCGCGCCCGGCGCGGCCCGAAGGGGGGAATCGGATCGTGTTGAGTCGCGCTTGTCCCGCGCCTCGATATCAGCCCTGACCGTCTCCAGATCGGCGGCGACGCCTCTGGCTCGGAGCTCGTGCCATCGGCGCTCTGCTCGCTCCTCGGCCGGCGCCGTCAGGAAGATCTTCACCTCGGCGTCTGGCAGCACGACCGTCTGGATGTCGCGCCCCTCCATCACGACCCCACCCTCCCTGGCCATCTCCTTCTGTAGTGCCACCATGCGGCGCCGAACCCGCGGGATGGCTGATAGCTTCGAGGCAAGCCTCCCGATCTCCGGCGAGCGAATCTCGGCGGTAACATCCTGGCCATCCACGAGCACCTGGTTTATCCCATCGGGCCGCGGTCGTAGCTGAATGTTCAACTCCCCAAGCAGGTCTTCCAATCGGCTGCGGTCGTCTGCGGGAATGTCGTGACGGCGTGCCGCCCAAGCCAGCCCGCGGTAGGTCGCACCCGAGTCAACATAGGTGAAGCCGAGCTCGCGTGCCACCAGCCTGGCGATGGTGCTCTTCCCTGCTGCCACGGGACCGTCGATAGCCACGCACGGCCGCTGCCGCCGTTTCGCCGGTCGGAGGGTCTCCTCGGGCTCGACGACGCTCTCACCCGGCTCAGCAACACTCTCGGCCGGGTCCACGACGCTCTCGGCTGACTCCACCGCGCGCTCCGCTGGCTCCGCCGCGCGCTCGGGCGACTCCACCGCGCGCTCCGCTGGCTCCGCCGCGCGCTCGGGCGACTCCACCGCGCGCTCGGCCGGTTCGAATGCTCGGGCGACTCCACCGCGCGCTCCGCTGGCTCCGCCGCGCGCTCGGGCGACTCCACCGCGCGCTCGGCCGGTTCGAATACGCGCTCGCCCACGACCTCGAGGCGGTCGCCGACCGGCTTCCGGTAGAAGCACGAGCGATAACCCTCGTGGCAAGCGGCGCCGATCTGCTCGATCTTCATCACGAGCGCGTCGCCATCGCAATCCACAAGGATCTCTTTGACGAGTTGGACGTTGCCTGACGTCTCGCCTTTCATCATCACGCGACCGTGGGAACGCCGGAAGAGATAGGCCTGGCCCGTCTCGAGCGTCTTCTGGAGCGCCTCGCGATTCATATAGCCAAGGACCAGCACCTCGCTGGTTTCGTGGTCCTGGAAAACGACGGCAACGAGCCCGTTGTCGTCCCATTTGAGAGCGTCGAAGTCCACTGCCCCTCCTAATTCACTGTTACCATGATTCCGACACCCGTCAACCATCCGACGATGATCCACAGGACGGCCCCGAGGATGTCGCCCAGGATGATGCCCATGAACAGCGGGCGGAACTGAACGTATCCGCGGAGCCCAGTATACCGGATGACCAGCAGCTTGAACAACCATCCGAGGAAGAGCGAGAACCAGAGGTTGAGGCTGGCCCAGGCCGTGCCCATCACGAACCCGAGGGGGTGGATCGGCCACCACACGAAGTTCAGACGCAGCCATGAGAGGGCGGCGACGATGGCCGCACCGGAGAGCATCGAGACGTACTGGGTCGTCGAGGGCCTATCGTGCGTCTGCAGGCGCGTCGCAAGGAGCCTGAAAAACCGCGTGGGATGGCTCTCCAGCTCTACGACGTTTCCCGCCTGAAAGGCGCCGGCCTTGTAGAAGGTCATCAGGTATGCGGGGACGCTGACAAGAACACAGACAGCAAGTGCCACCACCATCACGGGCACGATCCGCCGCGTACGTATGCCTTCGAGCTCCGCGAACCGGAAGCCGTTGAGGATGGACGGCATGAGGAACTCGCGCAGGTCCCACGTGAGCGCGCAGTCGACGAACGTGAGGACCGTGAGGTTGTTCGGACCGACGACGGTCGTTCCGCCGAAGAGGAGCAGATAGTCGACCGGGTTGAAGATGAGGTGGATCATGAGCATCCCTGCCTCGGCGATGATGCGCGTGAGCACGAGGCAGATGGCGATGAAGAAGACGAGATGGGCGAAGGCGAAGGGGAGAGTCATCCCCGCAGCGACGAGCCAGTACAGGGCGACGCCGAATCCGCCGAGGAAGCCGAATACGGCCCACCGATAGCTGATCGGCTCGCCTTTGTCCACCTCCGCCAGCTCTGGCGATCGAGTGAAGGCCCGCCTCACCGCTTCTGCGAGCGTGCCCCGAAGGAGCCAGAAGAGGACGAAGGCGATGGCGAGCAGACCTCCCATTTGCTGTGCGTGTGTGATCTCGCTGATGGTACCCCACCAGGCGCTCGTGCCCTCGTAGCCCAGCGCACTTAGGACGATGGCCTCAAGCTTGATGAAGAGGACGGACGCCCAGAAGCCGGCGGCGACCTCCAACGATAGGAGATAGCCAAAGCCGACGGCCGAGAAGAAGAGGCCGAGGTACATGGGGACGACGGCGTTCCAGGGCCTGTCGGTGATGTAGGGATCGAGATTCCAGAAGGTCGGAATCTCGGGGAGGGCCGGGAACTGCTGGTGCATGCCGTTGACGAGGTGAATGAGGAAGACAGCGCCGGCGCCGATCCAGACGAGGCGCCCGGTGAAGAAGGGCGCAGACGGGCCGCGGTCGTCGCCGCGAAGGACCTCCACGGGGAACTGCACGAGAGGGAAGGCAAGACGCTCCCGATCGGCCCACTGCTTCCGCACCAAGGCGGCCATGCAGATCATTATGACCCACAGCGCGCCGAAGAAGATGGACCAGTGCGACATCATGGTCACCCATGGCCGCCAGGGAAGCGATTCCCCTGCTGGCATCCCCTCCCAGAACCAGGTGTGTGCCGCAGGATCGCTCACGGCCAGCCACACTGGTATCCGGTCCCAGAAGAGCAGCTCCCACTGGTTTCCTGCGCTGGCGTAGTAGTAGGGCACGGTACCGCAAGGAATCATGTACCGCAGCAGCCCCGACGAAGGCAATCCAGAGGTCACCATGATGATGACGTAGACGACGGCGGTCTCGCCGGGACTGAGGAATGCTGACCCGCGGGTCCGGTAGAGCAGGAAGTTCAGCAGGGAAAGCAGGAGCAGAACTGCGACCGCGCCGACCGGGAAGTGATTGCCGGCGATGTAGGTGTTGCCGACAACGTAGTCGTTGTAGGGTGTGATGGCGCACAGCGCCGAGGCCAGCACGAGGCCGATGAGTACGCTGCGCCAGGTTATACTTCCCCCGCCCTTCTTCACCCGCCAGGCCTCCGACTACGGCGGGAACGCCGTGGGCCTGATGGGCACTCTGCGTTCCGCCAGGTAGCTCTTGATCTCAGCGATAGGGTGAGTCGAGAAGTGTGCGATGCTGGCGACCAGCGCGGCCTCACACCGCCCCTCCGTAAGAGCGGCGTGGAGGTGTTCCGGCTTGCCAGCGCCACCGGAGGCGATGACGGGGATGCTCACAGCGTCCGCGACCGCGCGACACAGCTGGACGTCGTAACCGGCCATGGTGCCATCCGCATCGATGCTGTTGAGGACGATCTCACCTGCCCCCAGCCCCTCCCCTCGCTGTGCCCACTCGACCACATCGACGTCTGTCGGCACTCGTCCGCCGTTGATGTAGCACTCCCACTTGGGATAGTCAGGGGACGCGTCCGTCCGGCGCTTCGCGTCCATGGAGAGGATGACACACTGGCTGCCGAAGCGCTCGGCCGCCTCCGTTATCATCTCCGGCCGCTTGAGGGCTGCGGTGTTGATCGAGACCTTGTCAGCGCCGGTCTTCAGGACGGCGCGGAAGTCGTCGATAGTGCGAATCCCGCCGCCGACCGTGAACGGGATGAACACCTCCTCGGCCGTGCGGGCCGCGACCTCCAGCATGATGTTCCGCGCCTCATGAGAGGCCGTGATGTCATAGAACGTGAGTTCGTCGACCCCCTCGGCGTTGTAGCGACGGGCCAGCTCGACGGGATCGCCCGCATCTCGCGGGTCGAGGAACTTGATGCATTTGACGACGCGGCCGCGGTCGACGTCGAGGCAGCAGATGATCCGCTTGGCTAGCATAGGGCCTGTATGGCTTCCTTCAGATTAAGCGCGCCTGTATAGAGCGCGCGCCCCACGATAGCTCCCGCGGCACCCGCCCTATGGGCAGCGCGCAGATCATCAATGGTTGTGATGCCCCCGGAGGCGATGACAGAGGCATCGACGGATTCAGCCATCTCTCGCAAGGCCGGGATGTTCGTGCCCTTGAGCATTCCATCACTCTGAATGTCGGTGAACACGATCCATCGGAAGCCGAGAGCGACGAGCTTCTTCGCCAAATCGGTCGAGCGGACCTCGGTCGTGTCGAGCCAGCCGCGCACAGCCACGAAGCCGTCGCGGGAGTCGATGCCGGCGGCGACGGCCTCGCCGAACTCGACGACGAAGCTTGCCGCTGCCTCCGGGTCAAGCGCGGCCGTGCCGACGATCACCCGGTCCGTGCCTGTCTCGAAGGCCCGGCGGGCGGTGGCGACATCTCTTATGCCACCGCCAAGCTGGACGGGGATGGAGACGGCCTCGCAGATGTCCCGAACAGCGTCTAGGTTGCGAGGAGCGCCTTCCCTCGCTCCGTCGAGGTCAACGATGTGGAGACGGGGCGCTCCCAGCGACTCCCACCTGCGCGCCATCGCGGGTGGATCATCGCCGAAGACGGTCTCACGGTCGTAGTCACCCTGGACGAGGTTGACACAGCGGCCGCCGCGGAGGTCGATGGCTGGGATGACCTCCATCAGGCCGGCGCATCCACGAGATGGACGAAGTTCGTCAGCATCTGCAGACCTACATCGCCGCTCTTCTCGGGATGAAACTGCGATGCGAACACATTACCACGGGAGACGGCAGATGTGAACTCCATCCCATGATCGGTCACCACTGTAGTCCAGTCGGCACCGTCCGGAACGCAGTAGTAGGAGTGCACGAAGTAGGCCATCGCGTCTTCAGAAATGCCGTTGACGACCGGATGGTCTCTGACGACCTTCAGCCTGTTCCACCCCATGTGCGGCACCTTCAGGCCCGGGCTGTCGCCTTGCCGCTCGTACTGTGGCCCGCGGAACCGCACCACGCGCCCTGGTACGAGGTTCAGCCCGCGCACCGGTCCGAACTCCTCGCTCTCGGTGAACAGAAGTTGCAGGCCCAGGCAGATGCCGAGAAAGGGCCGGTCGGCGGTCACCCACTCCTTCACGAGTTGGTCGAAGCCGGCTTCGGACAGTCGCTCCATCGCCTGGCCGAACGCGCCCACCCCTGGCAACACGAGCCCCTTTGCGCCCGCGGCCGCTTCGGGTGAGTCGATGACGCCGGCCTCTGCACCCACGCGCTGGAGCGCCTTCTCGACACTGCGCAGGTTCCCCATCCCGTAATCGATGATCGCTATCTGCGGTTTCATACTCTCTGCCAGCGGGCCCTCGCGTCCGCGTAGGCGTCTCCGCCGTAACAGTCATTGATGACGACGACCGGGAACTGATCCACCTCCAGCCGACGGATGGCCTCTGTCCCCAGGTCCTCATACGCCACCATTTCCACTGCGGTGATCTGCCTGGCGAGGAGCGCTCCCGCGCCGCCGAGGCCTCCGAAGTAGACCGCCCTGTGCTCCTTGAGCGCCTCGCGCACCTCCTCGGAGCGCGGGCCCTTTCCGATCATGCCCTTGAGGCCGCGCTCGATCAGTGCTGGAGTATATCCGTCCATGCGGCTTCCGCTGGTCGGCCCGGCCGCGCCAATCACACGTCCGGGAGGCGCGGGAGTTGGTCCGACATAGTAGATGACCTGCCCGCGAAGGTCAAACGGCAGCTCCTCCCCTCTCTCGAGCGCTTCAGTCATGCGCTGGTGCGCCGCATCTCGAGCTGTGTAGACCACGCCCGTGATGAGAGCCGGCTGGCCGGCGCGCAGTGCCTGCACATCCTCGTCGGACAATGGCGTCGTCAGACGAACTAGCGTTTCGCTTGGCTCGGGGACGGACACGAGTCTACTCCCACGTATACTCGGCGTGCCTGGCCGCGTGGCACTGCAGGTTGACGGCAACCGGCATGCTTGCGATGTGGCATGGCGCCGTCTCAACCTTCAACGCCAGGGCGGTGATGCGGCCGCCAACGCCCATTGGACCGATGCCGGTGCTGTTGATGGCGTCGAGCAGGTCCGCCTCCAGCTTCGCGGCGGCCGGGTCGGAGTTGGAGTCGTGCAGCGGACGCAGCAGCGCTTTCTTCGCGATCAGAGCGCACTGCTCGAAGCTCCCACCCAGCCCGACGCCGACGATGACCGGCGGGCAGGCGCTTGCCCCAGCTCTCTCGACCGTCTCCCTGACGAACTGCTTCACAGCGGCCTCGCCGTCGGCGGGGGCCATCATCTTCAGGCGGCTCATGTTTTCCGATCCAGCCCCCTTGGCGGCGACTGTGATCTTCAGTGTCTCCCCAGGGACGATCTCGGTGTAGATGACCGGCGGCGTGTTGTCGCCCGTGTTGCATCGCTTGAGGGGGCTGTGTACGACTGACTTACGCAGATAGCCCGTCTCGTAGCCCTGGCGCACTCCCCCGGCGATGGCATCGGGCAGATGCCCGCCAGTCGCCTTCACACCCTCGCCCATCTCCACGAAGACGACGGCCAGGCCCGTGTCCTGGCACATAGGGATGGATTCATCGGCAGCCAGGCGAGCGTTTTCCAGGAGACGTGACAGCACGTCGCGGCCAAGCTGCGACTCCTCCCGCTCGCGGGCAGACTCTATCGCAGCCACGACATCGGGAGGAAGCACAGTGCAGGCTCGAATGCAGAGCTCAGCGACCTTGGCCGCGATCTCTGTCGCAGGTACTTCCTTCACACGCGCGCCTCTCCCCTACCCCACCGCTTCATTATAGCACGAGGTGTCAACCGTCCTGCCCGAGCCTACCGAGCGTGACCGGTCCTCCCGGTCTCCAGGCTGGTTCGGCCATCCTCGCGAACAGGCTCCCAGCCGTTGGCACCGTACTGGTAGACGCTGCCAGTGAAGCGGTTGATGCGATAAGCCCGTCCGTAGTTCAGGGTGTAGACGTGCTCGTATCGCCACGGCGTCGGCCAGATGAACAGAGCAAAGGCCAGTACGAACAGAATGGCCAGGACCAACACCACCCTCCAGTACCAGCCCCAGAATGCCATCTCTTCTACTCGACCTTCTCGTAGAGAAACGTCCCGGGCGGGATCGGCCCGCCGGTGTGGTTGAACATGATCCCCTCGCGGACCCACTGGTAGCTCCCCTCGATCCTGTCGTCGCCTCGCCGCGGCATGCGCTGGAGAATACTGATGGAGATCCTGCGCTCCTCGGTGGACATGGTCCATTCCATCTCCAGGGGCCGGCTCTCGCTGGCCTGGGTGTGGTCCCAGTAGGTCACGGCGCCGGTGCCGTCGGCCCGGAACACGAGGCTGCGGGACTCCGGTTTGTCGGTGACGAGCCGCCAGGTCCCGATGAGACGGTTTCGCTGGGGCGTGGGAGCAAGCTGGTAGAAGACATAGGCGCCGGCCCCCAGGAGGACGAGAAGCAGGACTATGATCCCCGATCGTGTCATCGCCTCTAGTCCGCCGGCCTTTCGTGCGCGCCTCTGTCCGTCCCGCTCCCGGTCGGGACCGGATTGCCCCAGTAGTCCCGGCCGCCGTTCTCCGGGACCCTCATCCCGGAGTCAATGCACGGCGACCCCGCCTGGAGTTGATAGCCGTCCGCCGTGTCTCGCCCTGTCTCGCCAGTGCCGGGCGCCACGAGCATGGGATCGTCTGTGATCTTGTGCGGGTCGTCCGGCTCAGTGGCATCGTGATATCCGTAGAAGACGTTGTGGTCGAACACATTGTTCGTGCTCTTGCCGAGGTTGAAGCCGCTCTTGCCGAGGTTGTAGAAGACGTTGTTGTTGTAGTGGATGCTGTCCGGCCACATCCCGTCCTGGTTGTGCCAGATCATCAAGGGATCACTCTTCCCCTCGCCGACGTAGATGGTGTTGTTGTAGATCTTGGCGTTCGTGACCTTGCCCCCTACCTGAAAGATCCGCGCTCCATCGTTCTGGCTGATGTTGTAGCGCACTATGGAGCCGTCGTTGAACCGCCGCGGGCTCGGGTCGCCCGACTCGCAGAGCAGGATGAGGCCGCCCTCGTTGTCGTGGCTGTAGTTGTACTGCACGATTGTCCGGTTCGTCATGCCGTCGATGTCATAGGCCTGACCGTCCTTGGTCGTGCGCGTGAGGTAGGCCTCATTGAACTGGATGATCGCGTCATCGGTCTCCCAGACCCAGATGGCGACATTCCACGTGTCCGACCGCGCATTGCAGCGGCTGGCGACGTTGTGCTCGATCAGCGGTGCGTCGGCCATGCAGGCGATGATGCCATCTCCGCCGATGTCGCTGAGGACATTGTTGCGGATGACGAGCTTCGTGTAGGGCGCCCACTCGCGCCTCCCACCTCGGCCCCAGTCCGTCCAAGTCTTGATGCCGCTCCTGTCGCAGCCGTGGACGTGGCAGCCCTCGATAAGGACGTCGTGGAAGTTGGTGCGGACGTCGCTGCCGATGACATCGAACAGAATCCCGGCGTTGCACTTCCCCCCATCGCGTCCATCGAGGTTGGCGCCGTTGACGTCGTGCACGTCCAGACCGCGGAGGTGGACGTGACTCAGGACGCCGGCGTTCTCGCCGAGCACTCTCACCCCGGCCCTCGGCGCGGGCCCGTCCGGTCCCAGGTTCGTGACTTCGAGATCGTTGATCTCCCAGTGCTGCTGGTTGTAGAGCCGCACTGCCTCGAAGAACTTGCCCTCGCCCTGAACGGCCGGCTTCTCTCCCTCGCCGTAGGCGTCTACAATGATCGGGCGGCCATCTTCGCCCGATCCCTTCGGCCAGAGCTGTCCCTTCCACGAACAGCCCGACTTCAGCAGGATGGTGTCGCCGGGTGCGAAGGTGGTGGCGTTGACCTTGCCGAGAGTACGCCAGGGCGACTGCTGAGTCAGGCCATCTCTGGCATCGTCACCTTGCTCCGCGTCGACGTGATACGCTGCCGCCAGGGCCACCGACCCTGCCATCCCCAACAGGACGACCACGGCGAACTGAAGTGCCATAGCGAAATCCCTCTCTGCGTTGACTCTCTGCCTCTTCTTCTGCGCGCTGCCTCTCCTGCTCCTCCCAGTCGGCCGCTCGTTCTGCTGCCTGCTCTCTCGCTCGTAGCGGGTCGCAGATGAAGGTGATGTCATAGGGGCCGTCCTCCCACGACATACCGGCTCGCGGATTGTAGGGCGTACCCTTGTTGTCGGCCATGTTCGGGCCGACGCTCCAGACGGCGAAGCTGTCGCCTTCCCTGCGGTAATGATAGGGCTTGCCGCTGAACGGGTCTGTCGGCAGCTCCCAGCCGTCGGCCGCCAGCTCGGACAGCCATTCCGGGTATCTGCCGTGCTCAGCTCGGTAGGCCTTCGCCGCGAGCGCGATCTGAGCGGCCCCTACCTGTGCTGATGCCCTCTCCATCGACAGCGCAGCACGCCTAAACACCGGCACTATCATCGATGTAAGGACATGTCGCGCGGGGTGTTCGTAGTCGAGCCGCTGCATTTCATCTCTCGATTGGGGCCAAGGCAGGTCGATTGCTTCGATGTTCGCGTTCAGGTGTCGCATGAAGGCCGCCTCGTCGAGGTTGAACAGCGGCCGCCCCAGGGTCGGGTAGAAGGAGAGCATCAGCCTCCCCGGCCCCACGTAGGGCGCAGCGTCGGGTGGATCAGAGAAAGCCCGGCCCAGGGCACCTCTGCCCGCTCGGATGTCCTCGAAGAACTGAATGCCCAACGCGCGCTCACCCATGAGGGCGCGGCGCATGGACTCTGTTTTGCTTGTTGATGCGAGCTGGTCAAACAGCGTCCTGCAGGCTTCCGGGCTTGGCTGTCCAAGGGACAGCGATTCCTCGAGTGCCATAGCGCCAATTCCCTGCACGGCATAGCCGACGAGCGCGCCGATTATAACGGGGTCGGCCTTGGCATGTTCGGCGATCCCAAAGATTGCGCCGCACGACCGCAGGGCCTCGTCGTGGTCTCCCTCGGCGGTGAGCACATACGAGTCCATGGACAGCAGCCTGGCGGCCGATCGCATCCGGCCGAAGTGAGGGAAGACGAGGGTGTGCCCCGGCGCGTTGTAGTCGATCGGCCACGCGCAGTGCGGAGTCTCCGCGGCCTCGATTAGCAGGCGAATGCTCGTGCTCTGCTGATCGATGACCTCTCTGCCGAGGTCGACGTCCGCCCGCCCGTGGTCGACGTCGAGGTCTCCCAGGGTCAGGAAGTCGAAGGCAGTCTGGTAGGTCAGGGCGGCGTTCTTCTCGTCCGGTGGCACTTCAGGGGCAAGCTCTGCCACCGTCAGGGGCTCTCCTCGGTTGCGGATCGCGTTGAGCTCCGCTTCGAGTTCCCTTCCGGTCCGAGCGGTCATCACCGCCCACAGGATGGCCAGCAGCGCGAGAGCGATGAGCCAGAAGCGGCAGGACCACCTGAGCACCCGCCACAGCCACCGCGCGAAGCGTCGTCCCCGAGAGGCCTGATCTTGAGGTGCTTCTGTCATTCCCTCCCTCCGGAGGTGTTAGACGCGTGCGGCAAGCGGCGAGTTCTCACAACCGATCACGACTTCCCCGATTCGCCTCTCAGAGGCGACAGACCTGGTAGTTGGCGTGGCCCGGCTTGACCCCCCACATGCCATATGCTATATTGGCTGCGAGATGGAAGCCACAGTGGGCATTCTGAAGCGTCTTACCAGCTGGCACCATGCTGTCGGCCTTGTCGCGCGCACGCCTGTCGGTCGGCCCATCTGAAAGCCATACGGAACCAGATCGCACGCAACACGACCACAGGCACAGACGAAGGCCTGTGGTCGATGCATTCCGGGGGACACTGATGCCCGACAAAGCTGACTACTCAGAGATTGCCGAGGTTTATGACGAGGTTCGGGGCGATGATCTGCCGCACATCGCTTGGTGGCAGGCGAAGATCGCTGCTGAGGGGCGACTCGGTCCAGGCAAGAGGCTGATAGACCTGGGCTGTGGCACCGGCCGTTGGACGATTCCGCTGGCGAGACGTAGCGGATGCGAGGTCGTGGGTGTCGACAGCTCGCGGGAGATGCTCCAGAAGGCACGCGAGAAGGATGTGGACGGTCGCGTGCAATGGGTCGAGGGCGATGTCGAGCGGCTGAGATTCGAACCTGACAGCTTCGACTGCGCCCTCATGGTGCTCATGCTGCATCACCTGAAGGACCATCTCGCCACCTTCCGGGGTGTCTACAAGATCCTGCGGCCGGGCGGGGTGTTCCTGATTCGCCAGGGGACGCTGGAGCAGATCCTCAGCGACCCGATGCACCGGTTCTTTCCCGAGGCTGTCACCATTGACCGGAAGCGCACGCCGTTCCGCATGGAAATCGAGTCGTGGCTGGCACAGGCGGGGTTCGATCCCGTGCAAGTAGAGACGCTCAAGCAGCACACCTATGCCACCAACATGCGCATGCTGGAGGAGTTCCAGAAGCGGGTGTGTTCGGCGCTGAGGATGATCGACGAAGATGCGTACGAGGCGGGAATGGCGCGGCTGACGGAGCACCTGCGGCGGCACATCGACGATTCATCGGTGCGCGATTCGCTTTTCACACTCTTCGTTGCGAGGAAGCCGGATGACCGCTGAGTCACAGAGCATGGAGGAGTTGGCGAGGAGCATCAAGGGCCTCGCGGGCGCGAGCACAGCAGACCTCGTCGGCATCGCCCCAGGCTCCGAGTTCTCAGCAGCGGAGCTGGGAGAGCTTGGGGAGGCGTTCGGCGAGGTGAAGTCGATTGTCGTGCTCGCGCAGAGGATTGTTGATCCAGTCCAAATGGTCCGCTTCTACGCAGGCCAAGCCTATCAAGAGTCGCACGTGGCGACCTCGTTTGCGGATGCGATGCTGAAGAGCACGTGTTGGCAAGTGGTCGAGGTGCTCCACCAGGCCGGCGTTCGAGCGGCCGCCCCGCGCAATCTTCGCTATGGCGACGCGGCCCCTCGGCACAGTCTGTCGTTCAAGAAGGCCGCCGTGCTGGCCGGCTTCGGCGCGTTTGGCAGGAACCAGCTCGTCATCCATCCCAAGTGGGGACCCTGGATGATGCTCCGGACTGTGGTCACGGACGCACCGCTGCCACCCGACGCGCCAATGGACTTCGCACCGTGTGACCACTGCAGCCGGTGTCTACAGGCTTGCCCGGCTGGCGCTCTGTCAGAGAACGGAATCGACCGAGATGCTTGCCGGGATCAGGCCGGATACGTGCGCCAGAGCTCAACTGTAATCCGCCTGTCACCGCACGGCCGAATCAACTGTGACGAATGCCTGCGGGCCTGCCCCATCGGGGCGGCCCCGCCGCGGCTCGCGCTCGCGGAGGCCGGATCATGACCTGCCGTGCCGTTATCTTCGATCTGTTCTACACGCTCCTCTACGACGAGGGCACGGGCACCCGCGAGAAGGCCATCGAGGTGGTCAGGGCAGCGGGCATCGCGGAGGAGGACTGGCTGCGGGGCTGGCGGCTGGCCGGCGACGACGCAGCTAAGGGCGACCCAGGTACAACGCTCGGAAGAGTCCGGCGAGCGCTGGCGGCGGTAGGATACGACGGCAAAAACGAGCTTCTGGCCGACGAATTGACGGGGCTCATGTTCGTGCGACAGATACCTCAACTGTATCCCGACACGCGAGAGACACTCGCGGACCTCAGGGACCGCGGCTACCGTATGGGACTGGTCAGCAACTGCTTTGGGAACGAGGCGCACTGGCCGGCTGAGTTCGAGTTGGACTGCTGCTTCGACGCTATGGTGCTCTCGTGCAAGGTGGGCATGGTGAAGCCGGAGCCGGGCATCTACCGGCTGGCGGCCGAACGGCTTGGCGTGTCGCCGAAGGAGTGCGCATTCGTGGACGATGTGCCGTCGTATGTAGCGGGGGCGATGGCCGCGGGCATGGCCGGGGTGCGGATCAACCGGTTCGAGTCGGAGGAACCGTACGCAGAACACGAGGATCCAGGGGTCGAACCCGACCTGAAGATCGGCGCACTGCACGAACTAGTGGAGTGGCTGGATGGACAGTCAGGAGCCTAGGAAGATGGCATTCCGAGCGGCACTGTTCGATCTGGGCCAGACTTTGCTGGAGTACCCTGGGAACACGCACGAGTTCTGGCGCGAGTATCTCGAGGAGCGGCTTGCCGAGATGCGAGCAACGTTCAGCGACATGGGGGCACAGGTCGAGGGGACGGTGGGCGCGTTCGTGGACCGTGCAATGGAGATCGTGTGGCCTGAGCGGAAGATCAACATGTCGGGGAAGTCCTGGCATTTCCGGGAGCGAGTGCGAGCGTTGGTGGCCGCTTACGGGCAGGAGGAGTGCACGGACGGACAGTGCGAGGCGCTGACTGACGCGTTCTACCAGCCCATCGGGGCAGCGACGAAACGTTACCCGGAGACGCTGGAGGTGCTGGGGACGCTTCGAGAGAGCGGCTTGCGGATGGCGATCATCTCCAATGCCCCGTGGGATGTGCCGGGCCGACTGCTGCGAGCGGACATGCGGCGGTGGGAGATCGAGCAGTTCTTCGATGCATTTGTGATCTCGGGCGATGTGCCGTGGCGAAAGCCGAACCCAGAGTTCATGTGGGCGGCGGCGCGGGAGCTGAGGGTCGAGCTGGAGGAATGTCTCGTGGTCGGCGATTCGCTGAAGGCGGACATCGCCGGGGCAAAGGCGGCGGGGATGAAGAGTGCCTGGGTCAATCGCGAGCAGGACCACCTTTCTGCCGGATCCCCGACGCCGGACTACATTCTCTCGGGTCTCGACGGGATACTGGAGGACTCGCTGGGACTGTGAGGGAGCAGGTTCACATAGTCGAGACCGGCGGCCGCTTAGCCGCCGGTCTCAGACACCTCCCTCCCGTATCCTACGAGGTGGCCTAGACTGGCTCCTGAATCTCGGGCAGGTCTTTCAGCGCGGCCTCGATCTTCTCCTGCGGGTACTCATAGTCCACGAGGTCGTCGGCCAGGTACCTCTCGTAAGCGCCGAGGTCGAAAAAGCCGTGGCCGCTGTAGCCGATCAGGATGCACTTCTCCTCGCCTGTGTCCTTGCACTTGAGGGCCTCGTCGATGCCCGCGCGAATGCAGTGGGCTGTCTCCGGAGCGGGAAGGAACCCCTCGATTCGTGTAAACGTGAGGGCCGCCTCGAAGGTTGTGAGCTGGTGGTAAGCCCGCGCCTCGATCACCTTCTGGTTCACCAAGAGGCAGAGCTGCGGCGCGTCGCCATGGTAGCGCAGGCCGCCGGCGTGAATGGGGGCCGGCACAAAGGTGTGGCCGAGTGTATACATCTTGACCAATGGAGTGAGCTGTGCGGTATCTCCGAAGTCATACTTGTACAGCCCGCGAGTCAGGGTCGGGCATGACTCCGGCTCGCAGGCGACGATGTCGATCTCCTTGCCGCTAATCTTGTCCTTCACAAAGGGGAACGCGAGTCCGGCGAAGTTCGATCCCCCGCCGACGCATCCGACGATGACGTCCGGCTCCTCGTCGACGAGCTTGAGCTGGGCCTTGGCCTCCTGCCCGACGATGGTCTGATGGAGCAGAACGTGATTCAGAACGCTCCCGAGCGAGTACTTCGTGTCATCGTGCGTCGCCGCGTCCTCCACGGCCTCGGAAATCGCGATGCCAAGACTGCCTGGGGAATCCGGGGTCTTCTCGAGGATGGACTGGCCGGCTTTGGTCAGCGTCGTGGGAGAGGGGTGAACGGTAGCACCCCACGTCTCCATGAGGACCCGTCGGTAGGGCTTCTGCTCGTAGCTCACCTTCACCATGTAGACGGTGCATTCCAGCCCGAACAGGCAGCAGCCGAAAGACAGCGCGCTGCCCCACTGTCCGGCGCCGGTCTCCGTGGCGATGCGCCGCACGCCCTCCTGCTTATTGTAGTAGGCCTGAGCGACCGCGGTGTTCGGCTTGTGGCTTCCCGGCGGGCTGAAGCTCTCGTTCTTGTAGTAGATTCGAGCGGGCGTTCCCAGGTGCTTCTCCAACCGATGCGCGCGGTAGAGGGGGCTCGGCCGCCACAGCTTGTAGATCCGCATGATGTCATCCGGGATCTCGACATAAGGCTCCATGCTGACCTCTTGCTTGATCAGCTCCATGGGGAAGAGCGGGGCCAGGTCCTCGGGCCCCAGAGGCTTGCCTGTGCCCGGATGGATAGGGGGTGCCAGCGGCGCCGGCAGATCCGAGTTGATGTTGTACCAGCGCTGCGGGATCTCGCTCTCTCTCAGGAGAATCTTCGTCTCTTCACTCGGCATGGCAGACCGTCCTCCTCTGGCGCTGTGGCCCCTTGGCCGCCGTCAGCGCGCCGCCGCTCGCCTGGCGCACGGCGGCAGGGCTGTCTTCCCTGCAGACGGTGTGCGTCCTTCCGTCTCGCCTGGCGGGCGGGTGCACCCGGATCGGCGACGGGGCGCCTCGCCGACCCAGGGCGACGTCAGGTCCTCATGGGTGACTCCTTCGCCTGGGGGACACCTCCAGACAGGATTTCCCCTCTGAGTGGGCGAATATCAGGTGTGATGGCTGCACTTTCTCCGCTAAGTGAGATACACAGATGAGCCGAGCTCAGGACGACGAACCTCTGTTCGAGCCGTGGATGGTCACTAGCGCGAAGATCATCGCCCCGTTGGCAGTGCTGGGACTGCTCTACTGGCTGCTCACGTCGGTGTTCGACATTCCCCCGAAGATATTCTGGCCTGTGGTGACGGTGCTAGGTTTGTCGGGCATCATCTACTTCGGGGGGCGCTACTACAAGCCGTTCCACTACGACAAGGCAACTGGCCGGTGCACCGCTCGCGGTGCCAAGCAAAGGCTATCTTGTCGTCGCTACTTTCCTGGGGCGAGGCTTGGGGGCGGCTGCGGCCGTCAGAGAGAGGACGGTCGCTGTCGGTACGTTCACCGGTAGACCGCGCCTGGCCCCTCGCTCCCCGTCTTGCGGGCGCGCCGCAACCAGGGCTCTGAGCTCAGTTCCAGGTACTGCCCTAACCGGACTCCGTTACGTCCGGGTGGCCCTCCCCCTTCTGCGTGAAGTGCGCGGGCGAATCACCCGTCTCGCCCTCGAAGGCCGGCCGGTGGCTTTCGGTCTGAGCGCAGCGGACCTTCTCTGCGACGATGTCGTTCAGGAACGTCAAGGCGTCCTGGGCGTCGCCGTCCATCAGTATCTCCTGGAGCCTGACTAGGTCCTTGGCGCCCAGGGTTATGACTGCGCGAGTCGCCTTGAATGTCATCTTGTCGACCTCCCGTCCTTCCCAACGCGCAGCCTCGCGGGGCCTGCGTGTGTCAGGAGCAAACCAGGTCCTTCATTCAATGACCATTGGAGGTATCCTGTGACCGGGAGCTGCGGATGTGTCGCGATTACGGCCAGTCGTCTCGCCGGCCCTAGCCGCGGCCCACCGCGTCGCGGGGGCAGGATGGGCTCCTCCCCTAGCGAATGAGTCGATTGTCTCACATGAGGAGGAGGTGCTCAGTGATAGCGGGGATTGCCCACCTGGCCGTCGTGACCTCTGACATCCAGCGGGCCGTGCACTTCTACACCGATGTGCTGGGCTTCCGCGAAACGCTCCGGCTCGAAACCGACCACAGCGGCACGATTGTCTTCGTGTCACTCAATGGTACCCAGCTGGAGCTCTTCGGAGGCGGCCGACCGCGAGAACCCGGCGAGGACGAGGGCAAAGTCGGCTATCCGCACGTAGCGCTCGCCGTCGATGACGTCGATGCCGAATACGATCGGCTGAGAGGCCGAGGTGTCGAGTTCGATATGCCGCCGACAGAGGCGGAGGCCGGGATTCGGCTGGCGTTCTTCCGGGACCCGGACGGGAACCGCATAGAGATAATCAAGTTCTCCCTATAGCACCGGAGCAGTGCAATGAAGGTCGTTAGTTTCGGCGTCGGCGAATACGAAGCCGTAGGCTGGCTCGAACGCGGCTCGGTCCTCGACTTCACACGTGCATACGGCCTATACTGCCTCGCGCGCGACCTGCCAGGCGCGCTGGACGGCTGCTCCGTGCTGGCGATGCTGCGGGCCGGGATCTTCACTGTGGAGATGTTCGAGTCGGTGCGTGCTTTTGTGAAAGAGCACCGACTGGGCGAGGAGGTGACGGTCGAGGACTGCCGCCTACTGGCCCCGCTGCCGCGACCTCCTCGGATCATCGCTTTGGGGCTTAACTACGCGGCCCACGCGGTCGAGACCGGAAAAGAGCCCCCGAAGGAGCCCATCTTCTTCGTGAAGGCATCGACAGCTGTGATTGGTCCAGAGGAACCAGTTGTCTGCCCGAAGGGGATTGGCCGAGTGGACCACGAGGTGGAGTTGGCGGCGATCATCGGGAAGAGCGGCAGGAACATCTCGCGCCACAGGGCGCTCGAGCATGTCGCAGGCTACACGGTGCTCAATGACGTGACAGCTCGCGATATGCAATCGCGCGACATGGCCGCCTCCCGCCCCTGGTTCCTCAGCAAGAGCCTCGACACATTCGCGCCGATGGGGCCGTGTATCACCTTGCCCGATGAGATCCAGGAGCCCGGCGAGCTCGACCTGTCTCTGCGGGTGAACGGTGAGGGTCGTCAGAGCAGCAACACACGGGACCTCATCTTCGGCGTTTCCGAGCTCGTCTCACGCCTGAGTAGATACCTCACTCTCGAGCCCGGCGACATCATATCGACAGGCACTCCGTCCGGCATCTCCCCCGTAGAGCCTGGGGACGTCATGGAGGCTGAGGTCGAGAAGATCGGCACCCTCAGGAATCCCGTTGTCGCCGGCAAGTAGCCATGGCGACACCTCTCCTCGCGTTGGACATCGGTGGCACGAAGCTCGCCGCCGGCGTTGTATCGCCGGAAGGTGAGGTGACGGCCGAGCGCATCGCACCGACCGGCGACGACCCCACACCTGAGCAAGTCATCGAGAGGCTCTTCGATCTCTCGGAAGAGGCCCTCTCGAGGGCCGGACTTGCCCTATCAGCCCTGGCGGCGGTCGGCGTGAGCTTCGGGGGGCCCGTCGACTACGGGGCAGGGAAAGTCATCACCTGCCATCACCTGTCCGGCTGGGAGGGAGTCCCGCTGCGAGAGATCGTCGGCGAGCGCACAGGCCTGCCGGCAGTGGTCGACAACGATGCGAACGCCGCGGCCCTGGGGGAGACGCTCTTCGGCGCCGCCTGCGGTTGCCAACATGTGATCTACATCACCGTGAGCACCGGCATCGGTGCGGGGCTTGTGCTTAGCGGACGGGTCCACCGCGGGGCCAACAGCATGGCGGGAGAGTTGGGTCACACACACTTGGTCCCATACGGGCCGCGGTGCACCTGCGGGCGCATGGGCTGTCTGGAATCCGTAGCGGCCGGCTGGGCGATCGCCGGGTCTGCGCGAGATGCTTTGGCTGGTGGGGCCGATTCGGTGTTGCGGAGCATTCCCCTGGCCGAGCTCAGCGCCGAGGATGTATGCCGAATGGCGCAGCGAGATCCTTTGGCGCGTCAGATAATAGACAGAGCTGGCGGGTACGTTGGCCTGGCTCTTGCCAGGGCCGCCAACGTGATCAACCCCGAGATCATCGTGGTGGGCGGCGGAGTAGCTGAGTCGGGAGAGGTGCTGATGGCGCCCCTGCGGTCGGCGTTCCAGCGATACATCATGCCGGAAGTTGGTGAAGGGGCTCGTGTCGTGCAGAGCGCCCTCGGTTCTCGCTCGGGGATTCTGGGGGCGGGGGCGCTGGCCGCGGCCGAGCTACTTGAGTGAGGTCGCCAGTCGAGTGATGGAAGGAATCGACAGTACGGCGAGTTCGGGAATCGGCCGGGCTCTCTTCGGGGCCGACGGCACTGAAGGCATCGTCGCGGTGGAGGTCGATGGGGGCGAGGTCACTCTCTATCGGCGCGATGACGACGCGCTGCTGGCCGAGCAGGACAAGTTCAGACCCTGGCTGGTCGCGGAGCGGCGAGTCGATCTCACCCGGGCGGACTGGAAACCACTGGCAGGTCAGGGCTACGCCTTCCTGGCCGAGTTCTCGCGCTGGGCCGACTTCCTGAACGGCCGAGAGAAGCTGGCATCTGAGGGAGTCGAGCACTTCACGTACGCGGATCCTGTCCGACAGTATCTGCTCCGCAGCGGCCGCACCTTGTTCAAGGGGATGGACCTGTCCGACCTGCGCCGGCTCCAGGTAGACATCGAGACAGCGGGGCTCTCGCCAACGGAGGTCGATGCCCGTGTGATCCTGGTCTCTGTAGCACACGAGGGCGGGAGCGAGGTGATCGACGGCGAGGAGCCAGACATCCTGCGTCAGCTTTCCGAGGCGATTCGCCAGCGAGATCCTGACGTGATTGAGGGCCACAACATCTTTGGCTTCGATATCCCCTATCTGGCTGCGCGCGCCAAGCAGCACGGCCTGCCACTGGACTGGGGCCGGGACGGCTCCGACCTCCGCTTCGGGCGCCAGCGCCGGTGCGCCATAGGTGGGCGGACGAGGCCGTTCGTACCTGCCTACGTCCGCGGGCGCCATATCATCGACACGATGCTGGCCGTGCAGCGCTTCGATGCTCAGTCCGGCGAACTCGAGAGCTATGGGCTGAAGGAGGTATCGCAGCAGCTCGGCCTTGCCGAGAAGGGCCGAATAACGGTCGATCAGGCACAGATGGCGCGAGAGTGGGCAATCGACCCGGATCGCGTGCGTGAGTACTCGCGACAGGATGTGCTGGAAACGCGGCGGCTGTCGGAGCACGTGACGCAGACCGATTTCTACCTGACGCAGATGGTCCCCGAGACTTACCAAAGCGTAGCTGTCTCAGGCACGGGCGAGAAGATCAACACCCTGCTCGTCCGCGAGTACCTCCGTCGCGAGATGGCGCTGCCGCGGCCGCAGGTTCCTCGCCCTTTCCCTGGAGGGTACGTGGAGGTGCGCCGTCTGGGGGTCGTGTCTCCGATCGTCAAAGTGGACGTGGAAAGCCTGTACCCAAGTATCATGCTCACCGACGGAATCGCTCCGGCCTCAGATACGCTGGGCATCTTCCTGCCGATGGTCTCTGAGCTCACGGGGCGGAGACTCGAGGCCAAAGCACGGGCCCGGGCCTCGACGGGGCCGGCACGCGTCAGATGGGAGGGTGTTCAGTCTTCATTCAAAGTCCTCATCAACTCCTTCTACGGCTACCTGGGAAGCGGCTTCCTCTTCAACGACTTCGGGGCGGCTGAGCGCGTTACGATGCGGGGCCAGGCCTTGGTCAGGCAGATTGCCGATCAGATCGAGGAGACCGGGGCCAAGGTGGTCGAGATCGACACAGATGGCGTGTACTTCGAGCCCCCGCCAGCTATCCGGAGTGAAAAGGCCGAGCTGGCCCACGTGGAGGAGATCGGTGCAGGGTTGCCGAAGGGCATTAACTTGCAGCACGACGGCCGCTACCGCGCCATGGTCTCGCTCAAGCAGAAGAACTACGTGTGCGTGGGATACGACGGCCGGAAGCTGCTGCGCGGGGCGGCTGTTCGGTCGCGCGCGGATGAGGCCTTCGGGCGGGAGTTCCTGGCCGAAGCCGTAGATCTTCTGCTCGAAGGGGACCTGGAGGCGCTCGGACGGCGCTACCGCGGCCTTTCCGAGGCCATACTGGCAGGAGAGGTGCCCATCGAGAAGCTCGTGCGACGCGAGAGGGTGACGGAGAAGACCTTCTCGAGTCCTGCAAAGCGCCGATCGGCCGCGATTGCGGCCGACACGCCGATCGGCGACTACATGTCCGTGTATCAGCGGTCGGACGGTACGCTCGCCCGGCTGGAGGATTACGGAGGAGATGAGGACCGGGGGCACTATGCCGAGAAGCTCTACCGGTTCGCTCTGCGGCTGGAGGGCGCAATCGGATCGGAGTTTGATCGGATCTTCCCCCGTCCTTCGATTCAGGCAATGAGGCAGGCGTCGGCCGGTCAGATGGATCTTGGACTCGACTAGGCCGCACGTCTGAGCCAGAGAGGAGCATAGCAATGGGCCGTGTGCTTATCGTCTACCACTCTCTCGGTGGCAATACGAAGAAGATGGCCGAGGCCGTCGCGGAGGGTGCCGGGAGTGTCGCCGGTACGGAAGTGGTCCTCAAGACGGGCCTGGAGGCCGACGTAGACGATCTGCTGGTTTGTGATGCTGTGGCCCTTGGCTCGCCCGACTACTTCGGCTACATGGCGGGCGGGCTAAAGGACTTCCTGGACCGCACGTACTACCCGACTCAGGGCAAGGTGGGCGGCAGGCCGGCCGGCATCTTCGCCAGCGCCGGCGGCCCCGCGGACAAGGTCCTGGGCGTACTGCAGCAGGCGCTCCAATGGTTCAAGCTGCAGCGCGTTGCCGAGCCGGTGGGGTCATCCGGCGGCGTGTCGGCCGGGGCACTGGAGGCCTGTAAGCAGCTTGGCCGCGCGCTGGCGGAGTCCGCGGCGGGGACATAGGCAGGCTCTGCACCGACGAGCGCCCGACGGTGTCCGGACAAGACAGGACGCGATAGGCTGCTATGCGATTCGGATGCTGCGTCGGCCTTGAGCTGATAGACGTGGCAGCTCAGGTCGGCTATGACTTCGTTGAGTTGCCCAGCAGCCTGCTGCTCCAGGAAGACCCCGAGGCGTGCTTCGGCCCGGTGGCGGAGCAGCTGACGGCGGCTCCGATTGGGGCGGAGGTCTGGGAGCTCCGCCTGCCGGCTGACCTCAACGTGTGCGGTCCGGCCGTAGACTGGCCCCGCGTCAGTCGTTACGTGAATACGGTGTTCCGGCGTATTGCCGCCATAGGGGGCACCATGGTGGGTTTTCCCTGCGGTGAGTGCTGCGATGTTCCGGCGGGGACGGCCAAGGCGGATGCGCTGGGACAGCTATGTGACTTCCTGAGGGTGTGCGGCGCGGTGGCCCGCGGCCAGGGCTTGGTCATAGGCATTGAGTCGCTTCCCGGCAGCAGGCCTCATCTGGTAAACTCGATTCCTGAGGCCATGGAGTTGGCGCGCAGAATGAACACGCCTGAGATAGGAGTGCTGCCCAACTGTTCGCAGGTCGTCGGAGCCGGCCAGTCGCTGCTCGACATCGCCGATGCCGCTGCCTGGCTGACTCACGTGCACGTTTCTGCGACCGACCTCGAGGCAGACGCGGATCAGGGTGGGCATGTGCAGGAGTTGTCTCGCGCTCTGCGCCTGGCCGATTACAGCGGTCGGATTGTCGTACAGGGCGATTGGAGCAGCCCGCGAGAGGAGATGGAGGACTCCTTGGGAGCGTTGAGACACTGGTTCCAGGACAACCAAGAGGAATGGAATGCCTGAAGACACGATGATCGTTCGGCCGTTCCGAGGTGTCCGCTATGACACGACCGAGTCGAACGATCTGTCCGATCTGATAGCACCTCCGTACGACATCATCTCGGAGGATAGACAAGAGGAGCTGTACGCGCGTTCGGAACACAACTTCGTCCGGGTCGAGCTTCCTCGCGGCCTCGGAGAGGCGCGCTACGCGGAGGCCGCCTGCAGGCTGCGAGGATGGCTGGCGGATGGTGTTCTCACTCGGGAACTGAAGCCGGCCTTCTATGTGCTCGAGCAGGAGTTCGTCGCAGATGGGCGCACGTGGCACCGACGGGGGCTGTTCTGCCTCGTGCGTCTTCCGGAAGCAACCGGGGGGCACGTGCTTTCTCACGAAGGCACACTTCCGGAACCCAAGGCCGACCGACTTCTGCTTACAAGATCATGCCGGGCGATGACCAGTCCGATAATGGTGATGTCGGGAGACCAAGATGGCCGTCTGCTTGAGCTGCTCGGCCATGTGCGTGGGGGGCCGACGGCCGAGGCGCGGGACCCGGACGGCACAACGCATAGACTCTGGGTCGTGCCCGAGCACTCGGAAGACGCTGACTACGCCGGGGCAGTGGGGGGTGGCCCCCTCTACATAGCGGACGGGCATCACCGGTACGAGACAGCAGTGACCTACCGAGACGAGATGAGGGACCAGTTCCCGGAAGCGCGTGCGGACGCAGCGTTTCACTACGCTCTATGCTTGGTCAACAGCGCTCGGGATGACGGCCTGAGGGTATTCCCCACCCATCGGCTCGTCTCCGGCCTTGACGAGACCGCGAGGCAGAACCTGCGCGGCTGCATGGAGCGGTACTTCGATGTCCATCAGCAGCCACTGGCCTCTGACGCAGCAGTGGACCTGTCCTGGCTCGATGAGCACCAGGTCGGAAAGCCGGTCTTCGCTGCCTATGCAGGGGAGGGCAGATTCTGTCGCCTGAGGGCAAAGGATGAGGCAGTGCCGAGCACATCGCGCGTTGTCGATAGGCTCGACGTAAGCATACTCCACGCTCGACTGATCGATCCAACGCTCGCGGGCACCGGGTGTGACATGAATTCAGACGGCCGCGTCAGTCACGATTCGGAGGCGGCGGGGCCGACGAGGCGAGGGGCGCGGCTCACCTATGCGACCGACGCGGCGCAGGCGGTGCGAGCGGTGGACCGAGGGGACTACGACTTCGCGTTCTTCCTCAGGCCGACGCGCGTTTCGGAGGTGATGGCCGCCGCGCGCGCCGGCGAACGAATGCCTGGGAAGTCGACCTACTTCTACCCGAAGATCCCCGCAGGTCTCGTGCTGAGCGACGCCTCCGAGGAGCCCATCTGAGAGCGCTTCGCCGATGGAGAAGCTGACCCCGATGCTCGCACAATACCGGGCGATCAAGCGGGAGCACCAGGATGTCATCCTGCTGTTCCGGCTCGGCGACTTCTACGAGATGTTCGGGGACGATGCGAAGCTTGCCGCGGACGCGCTCGACCTCGTGCTCACATCGCGAGAGGTCGGCAAGGGCCGGCGCATGCCAATGTGCGGCATCCCCTATCATGCAGCTGATCGCTATCTGGCACGGCTGCTGGCCGCCGGGCACAAAGCCGCCATCTGTGAGCAAGTCGAGGACGCGAAGAAGGCCAAGGGACTAGTGAAACGAGCGGTGATCCGAATCCTCACTCCCGGCACCGTCGTCGAGGATCACCTTCTGGAGGAGCGAGCGAACAATTATCTCGCCAGCGTTTCTTCCGTCGATGGTCGACTCGGTCTGGCGGCGGCTGACTGCTCGACGGGCGAGATGATTGTCACCGAGTTTGTTGGCGCGAATGCGGCCGACGAACTCGCAGACGAACTCTCCCGCCTCAGCCCGGCCGAGCTGCTCATTCCGGAGGGGGCGACGGCCGAGCCGGATCTGAAGCGTGTGATCGAGGGGAACTCAGTCGCGACGAGCATGTGGGGCCAGGAGGATTTCCTCGTCGATGCGCCCGAGGATATGCTGCGGCGCCACTTCGGCGTAAGCTCCCTCCGTGGCTTCGGGTGCGACGGAATGCCGGGAGCGATCGAGGCCGCGGCCGCCATTCTCGCCTACCTCAAGAGGACTCACAAGTCCGGGCTCGAGCAGATCCGCGACATGCGCACATACTCTCGCTCGGACTTCATGGTCGTGGACGGGACGACGCGGCGCAACCTGGAGTTGCTTTCCTCGCTGCGCGACGGCTCGCGCCGGCACACGCTTCTGTGGGTCCTGGACGATACGCTCACACCCATGGGTGCCCGCCTGCTGCGCCGCTGGATCACGGCTCCCCTACTCGACAAGGGCCGGATCGAGCAGCGGCTTGATGCCACGGGCGCGCTCTTTGGCGACGCTGCGCTGCGGGCGCGGACCCGAGAGGAATTGAAGCAGGTGCAAGACCTGGAGCGGCCGGTGGCCCGTGCAGCGGCCGGAACGGCCACCGGACGCGATCTAGCCGGCTTCCGTGACTCACTGCGCCGCCTGCCCGGATTTGCTGAACTGCTCGCGCGCTCGGGCCACGGGGCGCTGAGTGCTCTCGTCGCCGGCTTCGATCCAGTCTCCGACCTGTGCGAGCTGCTGGGCCGCGCGATCGAGGACAGCCCTCCAGCTACGATCCGCGAGGGAGGCGTAATCCGGCCCGGGTACTCTGCTGAGCTGGACGAGTTGAGAGATGCACGGGCGAAGGGGAAGGAGTGGATCGCCGGGCTTCAAGAGCGGGCCCGCCGAGAGACAGGCATAAAGTCGCTCAAAGTCGGGTTCAACCAGGTCTTCGGGTACTACATCGAGGTCACTCGACCCAACCTGCACCTCGTGCCAGAGGACTACCAGCGTCGGCAGACGATGCGCAACGCCGAGCGGTTCATCACGCCGGAGCTGAAGGAGTACGAATCGAAGGTCCTCGGCGCCGAGGAGCGCATGCTGTCGGTGGAGCAGGAGCTGTTCGCCGACGTGCAGTCCAAGGTGGCCGCCGAGGCCGCCCGCGTGCAGCGGGCGAGCGACGTAGTCGCTCGGGTGGACGTGCTGGCGAGCCTCGCGGAGGTGGCGGCAAAGAACCACTATGTCCGTCCCGAGATCGCCTCTGACGAGCAGATATCGATTCGCGCGGGCAGACACCCCGTGGTGGAGCTGACGCTTCGGGACGAGCGGTTCGTGCCGAACGACGCACAAGTCGACTGCTCCGATCAGCAAGTTCTCATAATCACCGGTCCCAACATGGCCGGGAAGTCGACCTACCTGCGCCAGGTTGCACTCATCACATTGATGGCCCAAATGGGCAGCTTCGTACCGGCCGAATCCGCGAGGATCGGACTCGTCGATCGCATCTTCAGCCGGGTGGGGGCCTCCGACGACCTCGCCACCGGTCAGAGCACCTTCATGGTGGAGATGACCGAGACAGCGAACATCCTGCGCCACGCGACAAGCCAAAGCCTGATAATCTTGGACGAAATCGGTCGCGGCACGAGCACGTTCGATGGGATGAGCATCGCGTGGGCGGTCGCGGAGTTCATCCATGACGCGCCGCGTCTCGGGGCGAAGACGCTTTTCGCGACACACTATCACCACTTGAACGAACTTTCGGACTCGCTGGCGCGCGTGAAGAACTACCGGGTCGGAGTAAAGGAAAAGGGAGACCAGATCGTCTTCCTGCGGCAGATAGTGCCGGGCGGAACCGACCGCAGCTATGGAATCCAGGTTGCACGGCTCGCCGGACTGCCGTCTGACGTCATCGAGCGCGCCAAGCAGGTGCTATGGTCGCTGGAGGACCGGGGCGGATCACGGGAGGGGCGAGCCGAAGCGCCTCGGCCGGCAGGCGGCCTCGACCGGCCCCCGCCGGACCAGCTCGCGCTGTTCGCAGGCGGTGCCGATCCGATCGTCGAACAGATACGGCGGCTCGACCTCAACCACATCACCCCATTGGATGCGCTCAAGAAGCTGGCGGATATCCAGCAGCGGCTGCAGGAGAACTCAGGCCGGGGCACACCACGGGCGAGCGAAGAGGAGGAGTGACCGATGCCACAGTCCCAGAAGCTGGCGCACGCTGTCGAGGACGCTCTCGCAAAGGATGAGCGGACGGCCGACATATCTTCTCTGCACGTCAAGGCGGTGGGGCCGGCCATCTTCCTCGACGGCGAGGTGGAGACCCGAGAGCTGGCCGAGACCGTCGAGGAGGTCACAAAGAAAGTGCAAGGCGTGGGGATGGTGCGGAACCGCCTGCAGATCAATCCGCAGGCCCGCACCGGCGGATGGAGAGAAGCGCACCGTCACGAGGAGTAGGCTCAGACGGTCGGCTCTTTCTCCCTCTGCTTCTGTTGTGCCGGCATATCGCCGCTCCTGTGCTCGCCGAGGCTGCGCGTGTAGAGTGTGAGGTGGGTCAAGAGCGGGGACAGTTCCGGATGCGGCGCGGCGAAGCGCCGTGCCTCTCGGTATTGGTGGAGGAACAGCTCCCGGTCCGCGGTGGTCTCGAAGAGCTTCCCCCCTTTGAAGTGCTTGTTATCATCCACCTCGAATGAGCGCAGCACGATGTAGTCGGGCTTTAGGTCGGTCGTGATGTGCTTGAACACGATCCCATTTGACTCCGTGCTGGCATTGAACTCGATCACGCTCGGAGTCACAAGGCCGGCCATGTCTATGACGCGGCGTTCCGAGTAGTAGCCTTGGTATCCGATGCCCTCCATGGCCACCGACGCGTCCCCCGGCGTGTGCTCCCGCAGCCACAGCCCCACGGTCCGTCGCAGGCCAACCTCATTCTCCTGGACTCGCTTCGCGCGTTCGGCGCGGCGCGGCAGGGCCCTCGCTTCGTCGACAATGCGCGGGAGCGCCGCTCCCGCGAGCGCCAAGAGACATGCCAACGCACCAATCCTGAGCGCCGGTCTCCGCTGCCCGGAAAGCGCCCATCCGACCATATGGCCGACGCCGATGCCTATCAGAAAGAGAGAGCACAGCAGCATCGGCGCCAGGTACCAGTGGAACATGGGCGCTCTGCCAAGGTACATCACGACAGTGTAGACGGCAAGGAACGCTGGCAGCAGAAGAAGCTCCCGCCGTCGAGTGCGCAGGGCTGCGAGCACACCCAGCGCGATCAAACACAGAGATGCCGCAACGAGCCAGTCGTCCATACCCAAGGTCACGCCCGACAGATAGAAGTGGGAGAGGCGGCTGAAGTGAAGTCGCTCCATGAGGAGGTGCTCGCGGCCCGGTCGGACGACGCCCTTCGCGAGCATGCTGTTTGGCATGAGACTGCCGAAGTAGAGCCAGGAGAACAGAAGCCAGGGCGCGGCCACTGCGCCGAAGCCAAACGCCTGCCTGAGTGGCTTGCGGTAGTCTGACAGCAGCGTCACGGAGACGGCCAAGCCGCCCCATAGCAGGCCGTCGACGCGGCAGAGCGCCAGGAAGGCGATCGCGACGGTCGCTGGAACGGCCCGCCGCTGGGCGAGGAAGTATAGGCTCAGCCCCATGAGGAACAGTACCAGGGGCGTCTCCATCCCGCCCAAGGAAGTGCGCATGACCAGCGGGTGGAGGTAGAAGAGAAGGAGGCCGATGCCTGCTCCGAGGGGAGATGCGCCGAGCCTCCTCGCCGCCAGGAAGGCGAGAATGCCCGCCGCGATCCCGAATATGGGCATCACCACTGAGGCGACCAGCGGGATGCATTCCGGTCCGAAGACGGAGCCGAGGCCGGCGAGGAGAAGCGTCTGGAGAGGGCTAGTCGTTCCCAGCACGCGTTCGCCGACGTTGTAGACGAAGCCGTTGCCCTGAGACAGGTTCCTCGCGTAGCGGAACGTGATGTACGCATCTTCCAGCGAGATTCGCGTCGTCAGAGCGAACCACAACCACGTCGCGCACCCGACAGACGCCAGGACCCCAGCGATCAAGGCATCGCTCCGACCGGAGCGGGCTCCTCGGGCGCTCTGCGGCCGCTTCGGTTGGATCGTCACGCGACTGCCCCCTCAACAGCGGCGGCCACTGTTGGCTCCCGTGTGGTGGGCGGGCCTCAAGGCCCTTTCCTCCGCTCCTGCGCCTACGACTCCGGCCCCAACTCGACTACTGTGGCACCAGAATCACCTTCATCGGCCTCGGCCAGGCGGAATGAGCGCACGAGCGGATGATCCTTCAGCCGCTCGTGCACGGCGGCCCTGACGGCGCCGGTGCCCTTGCCGTGGACGATTCGGACCCGCTCGTGTCGCGCCACGGCCGCGCGATCCAGATACCGGTCTAGCTCGTACACGGCCGCCTCAACGCGGAGGCCCCGCAGGTGGATTTCAGTCGGGACGGGCGCAGCCGACACGCTGACGTGATCGGGCCGCGCCCGGCTGATGGTCACCGCTGGCTCTTCGACGCGCGCCAGGTCGGACACCGGAACCGAGAGCCGAAGCAGGCCGACCTGCACCTGGACCTGGCCATTCTGGTCGGGCGGTTCGAGCACGCTGCCCCTCTGCCGCACGCTCCTGACGAGCACGGTGTCGCCGCGCAGCAGATCCTCGACGGGCTCGGGTTCGAACTCTGGCTCAGACGGGGCCTCCGCTTCGGCTGCCTCCGCAGTGGCCTCCGCCGCCTCGTCGGATATCTCAGCCAGCTCTTCCCGAGCCGCCTGGATGATCTCGGCCGGCTTCGGCGGAGCATAGCGGGCCACCTGAGCCGTCTCGCGTTCTATGGCCTCTTTGGCCTCCCGTGCCTCCTGGACCGACTGGCGCAGGAGGTTGAGCAATTCCTCGGTCCGCTGCTTCGCCCGGCTCACGATACGCCGCGCCTCCTGGCGTGCCTCCAGCAGCATGTCCCGTCGCTTCGACTTCAGATCGCTGAGCAGCTTCTCGTAGTCGGCTCTCGCAGCCTCGAGTTCCCGGCGCGCGCGCGCAGCTTCGCGGCGCTCCTGGGCGAGATCGCGCTGATCCCGCTCGGCCCGCTGGATCACCTCGTGAAGCTCGACCTGTGTCTCGCCCATCATCTCGGCTGCCTCACGCAGGAGATCTGCCGACAGGCCGAGCCGAGCGGCTATCGCAAACGCGTTACTGCTCCCGGGCGTGCCGATTCGCACCTCGAAGGTGGGCTCCAGGGTAGCTGGGTCGAACTCGACGCTGGCGTTCTCCACCTCTGGCTGAGTGTAGGCAAAAGTCTTCAGCTCTCCATAGTGAGTCGTTGCGATGACGCGGCAGCCTCGCCTCAGCAGTTCGATCATAACTGCCTTCGCCAGAGCCGAGCCTTCGGCTGGGTCCGTACCCGCGCCGATCTCATCGAGCAGGACCAGAGAGTTTCCGTCGGTGTTGCTCAACACGTTGATGATTTGCGTCATGTGCGAGGAGAAGGTGGACAGGCTTTGCTGGATGCTCTGCTCGTCCCCGATGTCCGCGAATACCTTGTCGAATACCGCGATGCGGCTGCCCTGGGCTGCGGGGATGTGAATCCCAGACTGCGCCATCAGAGTCAGCAACCCGACCGTCTTGAGGCTCACCGTCTTCCCGCCCGTGTTCGGACCGGTGAGGACAATAGCCTTGAACTCCTCCCCTACTCGTATGCTCATGGGCACGACTCGGCCTTCCAGGAGCGGATGGCGCGCCTCAATGAGGTCGACTTCGCCGTTCGCATTGAGCTCTGGCTCGACCGCCTCCATGCTCTCTGCAAGCCCGGCCCGAGCGAAGATCAGGTCCAGTTGGGCGAGCGTGTCCACCGTGGACAGGATTGCCTCGTTCTGCTCACCTACCATGCCGCTCAGACGTGCAAGGATCCGCCTGACCTCGCGCTCCTCAGCGGCCCGCGCCTCCCTCACTTCGTTGTTGATCTCCACGACCGCAAATGGTTCCATGAAGACGGTGGCGCCGCTGGCAGACGAATCGTGCACGATCCCGCGGAACTCGCCCTTGAACTCACTGCGTATCGGTATGCAATAGCGGCCACTTCGGATCGTAACGATGGGCTCTTGGATCATGCGAGTGAACCGGCCAGAATGGAGTGTGGCATTGAGTCGCTGCTCGACGTTATCCTGGAGTCGGCGGATCTTCGCTCGTATCGATCGGAGGTTGTCAGTGGCGGAGTCCATGACCTCGCCACGATTGTCGATGCTGGACTCGACGGCCTGCTCTATGTCCTCGAAGACGCCGAGATCCTTGCCCCTCGCTTGCACGAGGGGAGCGTCGACGTCAGTCTTCAGCAGGAACCCGCGCATGCGGCGCGAGGCGTAGACCGTGTCTGCGATTTCCAGCAGATCTCCCTCGGACAGCACGCCGCCGCGCGAGGCGTTGAGCACCTGCGCCCGTATGTCGTGGAGTCCTCCGAGAGGCGCGCGGCCGGCCGCGGCCAGCACGGCGCGAGCTTGCGTCGTCTCGGCCAGTAGGCGGCGGACGTCGGAGAACCCGGTTGCCGGTTCAAGCCGCTCCGCCAGCGTCTTGCCAAGCGAGGATGCCGCCGAGTCGCGTAGGCGCGTTCTTACGGCGTCGTATTCGAGTACACGTAGGGTTCGCGTGTCCATCGCGATGGCAGGTCGTCCTGCGCTCACAGTGTAGCACATCGAAGGCGATGGGCAGAAGAGGGAAGGCGCGATGGGCTTCGGTTCCGACGAACGGACAGAGATGCCGGCCGCTGCCTTCTCGCCTGCCGCTTCTGCCGAACCCTAGGCCTAGACGTCCCTATCGAAGCGAACGCCGGTCTGCCGATAGCCGAGGGCGCGGTAGAACGGGTGGGCGGTTTCAGCGCGATGGGAGGCGGTGGTGACACGGACGTACGAAGCGCCCTGGGAACGGAACCAATCCTCGGCCGACTCGACGAGCCGTCTCCCTATGCCTTGACGCTGGTATTGCGCCGCAACAACCATCCCCGAGATGCTTCCGATCCTGCCTGGGCGGCCTGGCGACAGGGCGATGTTCATCGCTGCGAACCCAACGACCGCGCCGGCCATCTCGGCCGCGAGGAACTGGTGGCCGGCAGTCTGCGCGAAGGAGCGTATCTTCACGCGCACTTCATCGGGGGAGAGAGGGTGCCCCCAAGTCTCAGTGAGTGCCGCTATGGCCTCCGCGTCGCGCTCTTCCGCGGGTCGGATGACGAGATCCTCTGTCATTGTCGGGGTTCTTGAAGCACCTTCGTAACCTGCGCGGCCGCTCGTCCTGTGCCCTCCTCGACGGAGACCTCGCCGATCCACATCAGGTCAAGCTGCTCCTGTATGAAGTGGCTCACCCGGTCCCAGTCGGGGATGTTCGGCGCCTGGCAGGCGTAGTCCAGGGCGTCGACGAAGACTCGGCGGTCATATCCGACCTCTTGCTCGAGGTAGGGCCCATTGGCTACGGACTGGCGCGAGGGCTGCTTCTCCAGCTCGCGCGCCATCCTCTCTTGGGCCTCGGGCCCCAGCAAGAATTTGAAGAGCTCCCATGCCTCCTCGGGGTGTTTCGTCCCTGCGGCTATCGCGTAGTTCTCCATTCCGAGAAGAGTCGCGTGCTGTTTCCTCTTCGGAAGCGGCGCAATGTTCCAGCGCAACGCCTTCGCCTCTTTCATCTGCTGGATATCCCAGGCCCCGGTCTGGAACATGGCCACCTGCCCGTTGACGAACATTGCGATGTTCTGTCGTCTCTCGGCCATCGTCGTTGGGGGACAGACGTGCCATCTGTGCCGCAGGTCCACCAGGAACTGCAGCGCCTCCTGCGACTCGGGAGTGTCAAGGAGGCAACGTTTGCCCTCGGCATCCAGGATCTCGCCCCCGCTCGCCCAGACCCATGGGTATATCCGCGCTCCCCAGAAGTCGATCACAGACCCGAACCGCCTGCGCTCCGGGTCTGGGTCGTCCACCGTGAGCTTCCGAGCAGCAGCCAGGTAGTCGTCCCACGTCCAGGTCCGATCCGGGTAGCCCAGTCCGGCCGCATCGAACAGATCCTCGTTGTAGAACAGGACATAGACCGAAGTATAGCGCGGCAGCGAATGGAGCTTCCCCTCGTATCGGCAGAGTTCGACGAGCTGGGGATAGAAGTCCTGCAGGTCGAAGGATGAATCCTCCTCTATGAGCGGGTCCAAGTCCAATAGGGCCCCGTTCGCGGCCATCGGGATGAAGTAGGCCCCGTGGATGGACATCACGTCCGGCGGATTGGCCGCGGCGACCATCTGCTGGAGCTTGTCCATAGCGCGGTCGCCCGGCTCGTTGATGATCTCGACGCGGATGTTCGGGTGGTCTGCCTCGAACTGAGCGCAGAGCTCCTGATTGACCACAGCCTCTCCCGGCCGGGTCCAAGTGAACAGCGTGATCTCCACGGTCTCCCCTTCGGGGCCCCCGCACCCCGAGATCGCAAAGCCAAGCGCGAGAGCGAATATGATACCGACGCGCATTCGTTCAACCCTCCTCCTCATATCCCGGCCCTGGTGGGCAGGTGTCATCCGGTGTCACAACGTCCTCTCGCAACGGAGCCGCACAACCGGCCCTTGCTCGATAGAGAACCTCGCTCCGGCCAGCGTCTCCGCGACTTCGATTGCCGAGCGAGTATGGTCCGTCACACTCCCCGTTGTCAATTCGGACGGGCCCTCGGCTATCGCCATCCACACTATCATCTGGTCCGCCAGATGGCTCTCCACCGCCCAGTCGCCTTTCAACTCCTCCAGCAGGGCGTCGGCCGCCTCCTGCCCAACTTGCTCCGCTCGCTTCCCACGGCGCCCCAGGGAACTGCCCCCAAACCGCCGTCCGGCCCCGCACTCGGCCCACAGGAATACCCCGCAGCCCTGGCTTGGGCCCCGCTCAACCACCTCCACGGCTATCTCGGCTTCTTCTTGGCCGGCCTTCCGGAGCCTCGCGAGCGCCGATTCCCTCATTCGTTCGGCGATATGGCTCGGCAGCCCTTGGCTGCAAGAATTGCCCTGGATTGTGAGGCCTCCACCGCGCTTCGTCCAAGAGAGTGGTCGGACTGAAGTGGCGGGAGACACCGTTACGTGGACGTCTCCTCCTCCCTTGGGGTAGAAGCCTCGGCGGCGCAACTGCGTCGTCACTTGCACACCCAGTAGTCTCAACGCAGGAACGAAGATCCGGTCGAAGTGATCGAAGGGCGGCGCGAACGGGACATCGGTGCCGCCGACCAAGGTCAGGTCCGACGGGCCATTCGCGGTCGCTAGCGCCGGCAGCAGTGATTGGAGGACCAGCATAACGCTCCCCGCCGTGCCCACGTCGAGCCGCCAGCCCCGTTTGGCTGTGATACTCCCCGGCCAGAACTCGATCTCTCTGGAACCCAGCTCCGCACCGACTAGCCGGGCACCGCTCACCTCCCCTACTGCGCGTACCGCGGTCAGGTGCTGCGGCCGCAGCCCTGGCTTGGGCCTGGCTCCTCGGATGTTCTCCACGCGGACGGGCCGGCCGCTCACCGCCGAGAGTGCGACAGCGTTTCGGAGGATCTGCCCTCCGCCGCGGGCACCGTCGATAGCTGTGACTTCCGCCATTGTCACCGTTCGCTAGTCGAGCTGGGCAAGGAGACCCTTCGCCTGCTCAACCGACTCCCCCAACGCTGAAATCCCACGATCCAGATCGGCCTCGGGAATCGTGAGGGCAGGCTCTATGCGCACCACTTCCGGATTGTTGAGAGTGTAGGCCGCTATGACGCGCCGCTGAGCTAGTCCCGCGATCACCAGGGCAGCCACGTCGGCGTCTCTGAACTGCACGCCGGTAAGCAGACCGCGGCCGCGCACGTCAGCGACAACATCATTGTGGGCGGCCTGAAGCTCGCGAAGCCGATTGAGGACGCGATCGCCGAGCCGTGCAGCACGTGCTGGCAGGTCGTTCCCGGTGATCTCCTCGATGGCCGCCAGCCCCGCGGCACAGGCCAGGGGATTCCCCCCGAGCGTGGACGAGTGGAGAAGCGGATTCTCCTCCAGACAGGCCCATACTTGAGGCGTGCTCGAGAAGGCTCCAAGCGGCATGACGCCGCCGCCGAGAGCCTTCGCCAGGCAAACGATGTCAGGTACCACGTCGGAGTGCTCGCAGGCGAACATGGCGCCAGTCCGGCCGAGCCCCGTCTGGACCTCGTCCGCGATGAGGAGGGCCCCCGCGCGCTCACAGATCTCTCGAGCGGCGGGAAGGTAGTCATCGGGCGGCACGATCACCCCGCCTTCCCCCTGGATCGGCTCGACTATCACAGCGGCCGTCTCGCTGCCGACGGCTGTCGCGAGTGCGTCCCTATCGCCGAAGGGCACGTGGGCGACCTCGGGGACAAGAGGCGCAAAGGGTGCCCTGTACACCTCGCGCCCTGAGACGCTGAGTGCCCCCAGGGTTTTCCCGTGGAAGCCTCCCTCTGTCGCCACAACGCCAGGTCTGCCCGTGTGCAGCCTGGCCAACTTGAGAGCACCTTCTACAGCTTCGGCACCGCTGTTGCAGAAGAAGGATTTCTCGATGTCGCCCGGCAGAATCGCCGCCAGTTCAGCGGCCAGGTCAGCAACTGGCTTGCTCAACAGAACGCGGGAGGAGAGAGGCATGCGGGCGAGCTGGTCTGTGACCGCGGCAACGACGGCCGCGGGCCGGTGGCCCAGGGCCAGAGCCCCGAAGCCTGCCAGGAGGTCGAGGTAGTCGCGGCCTTCGGCGTCCCATATCGTAGACCCGTCGGCCTCCCACTCGACCGCCTCGAAGCCCATGAACTCGAAGAGCGAGGCGAGTCCCGCGTTGACATGACGCCGGTAGCGCTCGACGACCTCTCCGGCGTCCGTGCCGGGCGCGCCCTTCGGTCTACTCACTCACCCCCTCCTCCGAGGCGGGCAACTCTTGAAGGAATGTGTCTCGCCCAAGAGCCAGGTCGAGTCGAGCGACGGCCAGGGCGAGGTCGAAGACGGCGCGGTTGAGGCGAGTGCGGGCGTCCTCGAGGTCAGTTTCGGCGGTGAGAAGCTCAACGCTGGTTCCGACCCCTTCCTGGTATCGGATGGTGGAGATGCGATAGGCTTCCTCTTGCTGTGTGACCTCCTTCCGAGCGGCCTCTACCTGGGCCCGGGCGGCAGCCACGGCCAGATAGGCGGAGCGCACGTCGAGCTCGACCTGCTGGCGGAGGCTGCGTACAGCGTTTTGGGCCCGTCGCATGCGGGCCTCTGCCTCGCGGACCTCGCCCTCGACCTGTCCGCCGTTGAAGAGACTCCAGCCAATGCTCAGAGCGATGAACCCGCTGTCCTGAGAGACGACAATATCGGTTCCGGGACTGCCTATGACATCCCCGGGCACGATGACATTCTCACGGAACGTATATCCCGCGTTGGCGGCAATGAGCGGGTAGCGGCCGGCCCTGGCAACAGCGATGCGCCCGCGTTCGGCAGCAACGAGAGCCTCAGCGGTGAGCAGGTCGGGGCGCCCCACGAGCGCCTCCGCTCGCAGTGCCTCAGGCGATGTTTCGGGGATGGCGGCGGCCCTGGGTGTGGAGAGTTCTGTCCCGGCGGGAATCGGAGCGCCGATGGCGGTGCTCAGAGTGGCCCAGGCGGTATCGCGCAAGGCTCCTGCAGAGATGACGCCCTGCTCGGTCCGTGCAACGCGTGCTTCGGCCGAGAGGACATCGAACTCGGGGGCCACGCCCGCCTCATAGCGCAGGCGCGCCACGCGCAGTGATTCCTCGGCAAGCTCGAGGGTCTGTCTCTGCACCCGGACCTGCCATTCTGCGGACAGCACTGTGTAATAGCGACTGCGGACAGCGAAGGCGATTTCCTGCTGAGTGCGCCGGTAGGCGCCCTCCGATCCTCGCAGGAAGTCTCTGGCTGCTCTCGCCCCCGCGCGGAGAGCGCCACCTGCGTAGAGCGGCTGCGACAGGAAGACAGTCGTCTCCCACGATGGCTCCGAGCTCTGGAAGGCGAACTCAGGAAGGTCTACGGGAGTGGTACGATTCGCCTCCAGACTGACGCGGGGCATCAGCCTGGAGATGGCCTGGATCACCTGAGCGTCAGTCACCATGACTCCTTGGGCGGAAGCGGCCACGTCCGGGTTGTATTCGAGGGCCAGCTCTACGGCCTTCTCCAGGGAGAGCATAGGGGGGACGACATCAGTCACTCCCTCCGGCCCGCCCCCCGTCAGCTCAGGGCCTTCATATACGACGGGTATCATGGGTGCTTGAGGTGCTTCAGCCGCGAGCGATCTGCTGCCAGTCGCGGCCATCTCCATCAGCAGGCCCAGAACGACAATCAGTTGCCAGCGCATTGTGAATCCTCTCCATGTGCTGCCGCCAAGTCGACACGAGGCGTCGACGGGGGTCGGCACAGCGACGTAAACGGTAGACGTTTCCACAGTCGCGGGGCCCTTCCTCTCGGCCGGGGATGTTCGGCAGGACGACAGGGACTGCCGCCGAAGGAGCTTCACGTGCCTGAGATCGCCGAAATCCGGCTCGGGGACTTGGTCCAGATGCGTAAGCCCCACGCATGTGGGGAGAACGAATGGACGATTGTCCGCACCGGAATCGACATAAGGATTCAGTGTCGCCGATGCGGGCGAAGCGTTCTAATGGCGCGACCGCAGTTTCTCAGATCGGCGAAGCGGATCTCCCGTCCCGCGCCTCGCGATGAGGCCGAGTCCTAACGTCTCGCCAGGCGCTTCCGCGTGTAGGCCACTAGCCCGCCTGCGGCGACTATCTCCTGAAGGAACGGCGGAAACGGCTCGGCCTGGTAGGTCCGTCCCTGTGTTAGGTTCTCGATGCGGCCAGACGCGAGGTCTACCGCAACCTCGTCGTCGCCCTTGATGCTGGCGGCCGCCTCTGCACAGGCCAGAGCCGGCAGTCCGGTGTTGATCGCGTTCCGGAAGAAGATCCGAGCGAAGGTCTTCGCGATGACCGCGCTCACTCCGGCGGCCCTGATCGCGATCGGTGCGTGCTCGCGAGAGCTCCCACACCCGAAGTTCTCGCCCGCGACGACCACATCCCCCGGCTCGACCTTCGAGACGAACTCCGGGTCGATGTCCTCCATGCAGTGGCGGGCCAGTTCGGCGGCGTCTGACGTCGTGAGGTAGCGTGCCGGTATGATCACATCGGTGTTGACGTTGTCCCCATAGAGATGGGTGCGGCCGCGGATGTCGCTCATCGAAGCTCCTCCGGGCTGCCGATGTGTCCCAGCAACGCCGAAGCCGCCGCCACGGCTGGCCCAGCCAGATACACCTCGCTCTCTGGGTGCCCCATGCGGCCGACGAAGTTTCGGTTGGTGGTGGCGACGGCCCTCTCCCCCTTCGCCAGGACTCCCATGTGCATGCCCAAGCATGGGCCACACGTCGGCGTGCTCAGTGCGCCGCCGGCCTCCACGAAGACCTCCGCGAGGCCTTCCTTGATGGCCTGGAGATGCACACGCCTCGTGGCCGGGACCACGATCAAGCGGACATCTGGATGTACACGCCGCCCCTTCAGCACCTGTGCTGCCTCTCTCAGATC
The DNA here is from genome assembly GCA_029821875.1 of Candidatus Hebobacterum abditum. Lineage (GTDB taxonomy): Bacteria > Armatimonadota > Hebobacteria > Hebobacterales > Hebobacteraceae > Hebobacterum > Hebobacterum abditum. The sequence continues at coordinate 189,965 of JALGXW010000012.1, forward strand.
CTCAATCCGCCCGTTCGTGCACGAACCTATGACCACTTGATCGATAGCGGTGTCGTTCATCTGCTGCACTGGCCTCGCGTTCTCCGGCAAGGGCGGCGCCGCCACCTGAAGCTCGATGTCGGCACAGTCGATCTCGACTGTATGCGCATAGGCTGCGTCTGGGTCACTGAGCTGCGGAGTGTAGGAGCGGCCCGTCACGGACCGAATGTATTCCTCAGTCGTGGCGTCTGGCGCGATGATGCCGTTCTTCGCTCCGGCCTCGATGGCCATGTTGCACATTGTGAGCCGGCCCGACATCCCCAGCGCTTCGATGGCCTCGCCGCAGAACTCCAATGCCTGATAGCGCGCGCCCGCCACCCCGATCTTGCCGATCGTGTAGAGGATGAGGTCTTTCCCGCCGACCCAGGGCTTGGGCCCGCCACGATAGGCGACTCGGATCGACTCGGGGACGCGCAGCCAACATTCTCCGGTCGCCATGGTCGCCGCCAGGTCGGTGCTGCCGACACCTGTCGCGAAGGCTCCCAGCGCCCCGTATGTACACGTGTGCGAATCGGCGCCGATGATGCACTCGCCGGGGGCGACGAGCCCCTCCTCCGGCAAGAGAGCGTGCTCGATCCCCCCCCTGCCGACGTCGAAGAAATGCTCGACGCCCTGCTCCCGGGAGAAGTCGCGCATCATCCGGCACTGCTCGGCCGCCTCGATGTCCTTGTTCGGTGTGGCGTGGTCGGCGACGAGAACGACGCGCGCAGCATCGGCAAGTCGGCCCGCGCCGATGTTTCGAAACTCTTCGATAGCCAGGGGGGCCGTGACGTCGTTGCCAAGCATGAGGTCCACACGCGCCATGACAAACTGGCCCGGATGTACTTCAGCTTCCCCCGAATGGGCCGCGAGTATCTTCTCAGTGATCGTGTGGCCCATTCCCGTCACGTCCTTCGCTTGGCCCTCTTCGCCTTCTTCTTCGTCTTGCGCCGGGTCGGCCCGCCCTCTGCACGGAAGACTGCTTTGTTCAGCGCCTGCATATAGGCCTTCGCAGATGCCTCTATGATATCCATGCTCGAACCGCGACCTGTGTGGACCGTGCCCGCCCTATCGCTGATCCGCACGGTCACCTCCCCGAGAGCGTCCGTGCCGCCGGTCACCGAGCTGACCGTGTAGTCGACCAACTTGTGAGGCAGCTTGATGACGTCGTTGATCGCCTTGTAGACAGAGTCAACGCTGCCGACCCCGCTGGCCACCGATTGAAACTCCTCGCTGTTGCGCCGCAGCCTGACCGTGGCCGTTGGGATGGTGGTGCCCCCGCTCACAACGTGCAGGTAGTCCAATGCATAGATCTCCTGGGTCAGGCGTAGCTCGTCGGCGACCAGGGACTCGAGCTCACCATCCGTCACCTCCTTGCGCTGATCGGCCAGGGCAAGAAAGCGTTGGTATGTCTTTTCGAGCTCGCTCTGGGACAGCTCATAGCCCAGCTCTGCAAGCCGGTGCCTGACGGCTTTCCGGCCGGACCGGCTGGTCAGCACGATCTCACTCTTCTCGCGACCGATCTTCTGCGGGCGCACGATTTCGAAGCTCGATCCACGCTCGAGCAGTTTGATGACGCCGTCGACGTGGACGCCGGAGGAGTGTGCAAAGGCGTTCTCGCCGACGATGGCCTTGTTCGGCTGCACCGGAATGCCAGTCACATCCCGCACGAGGCGACTCGAGCGGTAGATCTCCTTCATGTTGATGCCGGTGGAGAACCGCCGCTTGAGCTCCCGCCTGGTGTCCAATATCACGACGATCTCTTCCAGGGAGGCGTTACCTGCGCGCTCACCCAGGCCGTTGATGGTGCACTCAACCTGCGTGGCACCGTTCAGCACGCCGGCCAGCGAGTTCGCCGTTGCCAGCCCGAGATCGTCGTGGCAGTGAACGCTGATAGCGGCCCTGTCGATGTTCGGCACCGATTCCCGGAGACGGCGAATCAACTCCCCGAACTCGGAGGGGACGGAGTACCCCAACGTATCCGGGATGTTGATGATCGAAGCCCCTGCGTCTATGGCGCCTTCCACCACTTCGCACAGGAAGTCGAACTCTGTCCGCGTCGCATCCATCGGCGAGAACTCGACCTCGTCGATCTGCGAGCGTGCCCGCTCTACGGACGAGACGGCCATCTCGACCACTTCCTGCCTGCTCTTGCGCAGGATCCCCTCCCGGTGCTGTGGCGATGTGCTGAGGAATGCGTGTAGCCTCACCTTCTTCCCCGCCTGCAGTGCCTCGGCGGTACGATCGATGCCTTCCAGGCGGCACAGGCTCAGCCCGCAGATGGTCGGCCCTCTCACCTCACTCGCGATCCGCTGCACGGATTCGAACTCGCCTGGCGACGAGTAGGGGAACCCAGCCTCTATGACATCGACTCCCAGGCGGGCGAGCTGCCGCGCGACCTGGAGCTTCTCCTCGCCCGTCATCGCTGCGCCTGGACACTGCTCGGCGTCGCGAAGCGTCGTGTCGAAGATCATGATCCGCGTCTTCTTGCTTCGTGATCTCTTGGCGGCAGGCATTGGACTACGCCTCCTTCGCACCGCGTGCGAATCTACTCGCTCAACCAAGGCATCATCTTGCGGAGCTGAGGCCCGACTATCTCGATCGGGTGCTCGGCCTCCAGCTCTCTCAGCCGACTGAAGACGGGCCGGTCCGCCCTGTTTTCCAGAATCCATTCGCGGGCGAACTCCCCGGTCTGTACCTCTTCGAGGATGTCCTCCATCGCCTCGCGCACTTCCGGCCCTACTATGCGCGGCCCGCGGCTCATGTCGCCGTACTCGGCGGTGTCGCTCACGCGGCGGCGCATGCCATTGATGCCGTAGGCCTGGATGAGATCGACAATCAGCTTCAGCTCGTGCAGCACCTCGTAGTAGGCGCACTCGGGCTGATAGCCGGCCTCGACCAGGGTCTCGAAACCGGCCTTGATCAGCTCGGTGACGCCTCCGCACAGGACGGCCTGCTCTCCGAACAGGTCGGTCTCCGTCTCCTCCGCGAACGTCGTCTCCAGGACGCCGGCGCGCGTTGCTCCCAGGGCCTTCGCGTAGGCGAGGGCGATGTCCTTCGCTTTCCCGCTCGCGTCCTGGTAGACGGCGACAAGTGAAGGCACGCCGCGGCCTCGCTCGAACTCGGCCCGCACGAGCGCGCCCGGACCCTTCGGCGCGACCATGAACACGTCCACATTCTTTGGGGGCACGATTTGGTTGTAGTGAATGTTGAACCCATGCGCGAACATGAGTGCCTTCCCGCGTTTCAGGTTCGGCTCGAGCGCCTCGCGGTAGACAACCGGCTGTACGTGGTCCTGGGTGAGAAGGGCTATCACACCAGCCTGTGCCGCGGCCTCTGCGGCTGACATGACCGGCATTTCGTCCGCCTGGGCGTTCTTCCAGCCCGGCGTCCCCTCGAGCTCCGCCGCGACGACCTTCACGCCGCTATCGCGCAAACACAGCCCATGCGCCCGGCCCTGAATGCCATAGCCGATGATCGCGACAGTCTTGCCCTTGATCGCCGATATCTTCGCGTCCCGATCTCTGTAAACCTTCGCCATCGTCACTCTCTCCCTGCCTCACTCACCTATCGTGGAGGCTATCTTCCCACTCCCTCCCCCAAGTCGCCGCCGGAGCAGGCCGATGCCCAGACCGAGGACGACGCCGATCGCAACGAACAGCGCCAGATTGACAAGCAGCCCCCGCACGCTGTCGAGTCCGTAGACCCCCACCACGCCGTTGTACATCCTCCACAGTAACCAGATCGCGGGCCCGGCCAGACCGCAGAGAACGCCCAGCAGCGCGCCTCGCGCCAGAGCGCGGCGGCTCGCGCCGATGACTCCTCCTGCAATGAGGCCCGCGGCAGGGAGAGCGATCGCCAGGACCGCAATCGCCCTGCTGGCCTGCTCGACTGTGACAAGTTCATTCATCCTGCCACTCCTGCTCTAGGCTGTCTGGGCTCCACGCGACAGCACGATGCGGCCGGTACGCATCATCTCGCGGATACCGTACTTCTGCAGAAGGGCTATCAGAGCGTCAACCTTCTCGGCGCTGCCTGTCACTTCAATCGTGAACGTGCGCTCCGATATGTCGACTATATTGGCGCGGAAGATGTTCACCGTCTGCATGATCTCCCCGCGCAAGGCAGGTTCCGCGTGGACCTTGATCAGGGCGAGCTCGCGCGTGACCACCGCCTCGTCCTGATGATCCAGGACCTTGATGACATCCATGAGCTTGTAGAGCTGCTTCGATATCTGCTCCAGCACTGCGTCCGGGCCCTCCACCACAATCGTCATGCGAGAGACGTCCGGATCTTGCGTCGTGCTGACTGCAAGGCTGTCGATGTTGAACCCGCGCCGGGCGAACAGTCCTGCCGTGCGGGCTAGGACACCCGGCCGGTTGTTGACCAGAACGGAAATGGCGTGCTTCATCGTTGGCCTCCCCTCGCCTCAGTCCACCAGCATGTCGTCGACTGTGCCGCCGGCGGGCACCATTGGCATCACGTTCTCATCCCGCGCTATCATGAAGTCGATCAGACATGGACGGTCCTTCAGCGCCATTGCCTTCTTGATCGCGGGCGCCACTTCCGATTCCTTGGTTACGCGCATGCCAACCGCGCCGTACGCCTCGGCCAGCTTCGCCAAGTCAGGAGTGCCGACCTGGATGTCGGTGTGGGAGAGCCGGTTCTTGAAGAACAGCGTCTGCCACTGCCGCACCATGCCAAGGTACCCGTTGTTGAGGACCGCCACCTTCACCGGGATCTTCTCGGCCACGGCCGTCGCCATTTCCTGAATGTTCATCTGGATGCTGCCGTCTCCGGCGATGTCCCAGACGACGTCCTTGGGGCAGGCGACCTGCGCGCCGATCGCCGCGGGTAACCCGTACCCCATCGTGCCGAGCCCGCCCGAGCTCACGAACTGGCGTGTGCGTGTGCATTCGTACCACTGGGCGGCCCACATCTGGTTCTGGCCCACCTCGGTCACGATGATCGCGTTGCCCTTTGTCGCGCGCTCGATCTCCTTGATGACGAACTGAGGCTTGAGCCCGTTGCCCTTCCATCGCATTGGGTACTGCTTCTTCCAGCCGTCAATCGTCTTGCGCCATTCTGGATGGCGCAGGCGGTCGACCTTCGCTGCAAGCTCGGCCAGCACCGCCTTGACGTCCCCGACTATCGGCAGCAGCGGCACGACGTTCTTGCCGATCTCGGCGGGATCGATGTCTATGTGGATGAACTTCGCGTTGCGCGCGAACATGTCCAGTTTGCCCGTGACACGGTCATCGAACCGCGTTCCGACGGCGATGATCACGTCGGCTTCGTGAAGCGCGTAGTTCGCGTAGGCTGTGCCGTGCATACCGGGCATGCCGAGGTAGAGATCGTGGCCCTCCGGGAATCCGCCCTTGCCCATCAAGGTCATGGTCACCGGCGCGTCGATACGCTCGGCCAGCGCGACAAGCTCCTTCTGCGCGTCGGCGCTGTTCACTCCGCCGCCGCCGTAGATCAGCGGGCGCTGCGCAGAATCGATAAGCTCTGCCGCCCGCTTGACCATGCGCGGGTGACCCACCGTCGTCGGCCGGTAGCCAGGAAGATCCAGCTTCTCTGGGTACTCGAACGCGACCTCGGCTTGCTGCACGTCTCGCGGGAAGTCGATCAACACGGGGCCCGGCCGGCCCGATTGCGCTATGTAGAAGGCCTCTTTCACGGTGCGCGGGATCTCGGTTGGATCTGTGATGAGGTAGTTGTGCTTGGTTATCGGCAGGGTTATGCCGGTTATGTCAGCTTCCTGGAATGAGTCCTTGCCGATGGCGAACGTGGGAACCTGCCCCGTGATGGCAACAATGGGAACCGAGTCCATGTGGGCGGTCGCGATGCCGGTCACAAGGTTCGTGGCACCGGGGCCAGAGGTGGCCATGCAGACACCCGCTTTGCCTGAGACGCGAGCATAGCCATCGGCCGCGTGTGCAGCCCCTTGCTCATGGCGGACGAGGATGTGTCTGATGTCCTGGGTGTCGTACAGGACGTCGTATATGGGGAGCAAGGCACCTCCTGGGTACCCGAAGATCACCTCTACGCCCTCACGCCTCATACCTTCGATCAGCCCCTGCGCGCCGGTCATCTTCTCGCTCTTCGCCGTTGTCTTCCGAGCCGCGGAGGTCCGCCGCGACTTGGCCTTCTTCTTGCTCTTGGCAGCCTGTTTCTGGCTCATTCGTCCCCCTCCGCTTCCACTATGGCCCCACGAGCGGCCGAGGAGACCTGCTGCGCGTAGCGTGCCAGATAGCCGGTCTGCACCTTGGGCGGCAGCGGCTCCCAGCTCTTTCGCCGCTTCTCAATCTGCTCATCCGGCACGAGCAGCTCTATCTTCCGTTGATCCACATCAATGAGAATCTCGTCGCCCTCCTGGACCAAGCCAATCGTTCCGCCGACTGCCGTCTCCGGGTCAACGTGGCCGACTGATAGCCCTATCGTTGCCCCCGAAAAGCGGCCGTCCGTTACCAGAGCGACGGACTCATTCAGCCCTGCAGCGTATATCTGCGAAGTTGGGTACAGCATCTCTCGCATCCCAGGCCCTCCGCGAGGGCCTTCGTATTGGATTACCACGACATCCCCGGACTGTATCTGCCTACCCACGATCGCCTCTGTCGCATCTTCCTCCCGTGTGAACACCCGCGCGTGCCCGGTGAACTTCCTCATGCTCGGGGCTACGGCGGACGACTTCACCACCGATCCCTCAGAAGCCAAGTTGCCCCTCAGAATCGCGATACCGCCTTCCTTGTGGTAAGCGTTCTCCAGCGGCCGTATCACGTTGGCGTCAAGCACCTTTGCATCGGCCGCGAGCTGTCGAGCGGAGACGCCGCTAACCGTGGGCGAGTCCTCGACCGCCTCGGCCAGAACGTGCATGACTGCCGCAACGCCCCCAGCCCGGTCCAGATCCTCCATTGCATGTTGCGCTGTCGGTCCGGGCAGGATATCTGTGATGTGTGGCGTCTGGCGAGATATCTCGTCAAACCAGTCGATGGGGAAGCCAACGCCGGCCTCGTGCGCGATCGCCGGCAGATGCAGCACTGTATTGCTGGAGCCGCCGAGCGCGTTGTCGACGCGAATGGCGTTCCGGAAAGCTGCCTGTGTCATAATTCCCCGCGGGCGCACATCGTCTCGGACGAGATCCAGCGCTCGCTCTCCGCTGGCGTACGCAATACGACGCTTCTCCGCCGACACCGCCAGCGCCGTGCCGCAGCCTGGCAGCGACATCCCCAGTGCTTCCGTTAGGCACGCCATCGTGTTGGCCGTGTAGAGCCCTTGGCACGAGCCGGTGCCAGGGCACGCCGCCTGCTCCAGAAGGTCGAGTTGCTCGTCGGTCAGCAAGCCGGCTTTGTGCCAGGCGGCCCCATAGTAACCGTCGCCATACACGGCGTGGCCTCTGGCGAGCCGCTGCGCGGCCTCTACTACTGAGTCTGGCTTGCCGGCCTCCTTCAGGCGCTCAGCGACGGCGAGCAACTCCTCCGAGATGCACGCGCACTGGCCTGCCAGCATTGGTCCAGCCGTGACCACGATGGCGGGGATGTTCACTCGAGCCGCTGCCATCAACATTCCGGGCGTGATCTTGTCGCAATTGGTGAGGAGCACGACGCCATCGACAGAATCCGCTATCAGCTCTCGGGAGGGCAGTGAGTAGTGCATGCCACGGTGACCCATCGCCAATCCGTCGCAAATCCCCGGCACGCCGAAGAAGAAAGCAACGCCGCCGGCAGCGAAGACGCCGCGCTCGATGTGGCGCTCCAGATCCCGCATGCCCGCATGGCCCGGGATGATATCGGTCCAGCTCGTAACCACGCCTATGAACGGCCGGTCGAAAGTGCTTCGGTGTAGCCCGGAGCCATAGAGCAGCCCCCGATGGGGCGCTCGCTCGGGACCTTTCTTGATCGCATCACTCCGCATCTTCGTTCCTCTCTTCGGATACGACCGCACTGGCGAGAGAGACTGAGAAACGGCGACGGCTCTGAGGAGCTGCCTCCCCGCGCTCCGCGCCGGCGAACAGGCGAGTTACTAGAAAGCCTCTCGTCCCCT
>JALGXW010000089.1 GCA_029821875.1 Candidatus Hebobacterum abditum
GGACGGGAAACAGCGTGGTGACGCAGGGCCTTCCGAACACGAGCGAAGTCTGTCGGAAGCCCCCCACGGTCAGCGACCGTCAGCGGGCCGCTTCCGTGGTGTCTCCTTGCACCGGAACCGGTACAGGTGCACCGTCCAATCGATACACCCCACCGCAATGAGTTCCTTGCCGAAACTGACGCAGTGAGGAGAGCTGTCGATCGGGATTCGGTCCACCAGGGCGCCGGTGCACACCTCGTAAACACTCAGAGACCGTCTTCCTCCAACGGAAACCAGCCACTGCCCGTCAACCGAGAAGGCCAGACCCAAAGCCTGTTGGTCATGGCCGCGCAGGAGGCGACTGGGGGTCTTCCCCGTGAGATCCGAGATCCTCACGTCCGGACCGAAACCTGCGGACGCGACCCACTTGCCGTCGGGGCTGATTGTGGCGAGGGTCGTCCTTCCCTCGTGGCCCTGGAGTGTCGTCACCAAGTTGCCCGTCTCTGCGTTCCAGACTTTGACAGTTCCGTCCCCGGCGCCGCTTACGACCCGGCTGCCATCTCCATTCAGTGCAACTACGAAGATCCCCGCGCCATGGGCAGCCACGGTATGGGCCTTGCCGCCGCGGCCTCTATCGACTATGCACAGAACGCCATCCTCTTTCCCAAAGGCGACAGTCTCGGCCTGGGCGTCCAGCGCCACAGTCGTACGCCCAAACCAGTCCGCTTCCACGCACCCCAGCGGCCTCTCTGCCTTCACGTCCCAGAGCCTCAGGTCCCCGTGAAAGTCGAAATAGCCCACCACCTTGCCGCCCGGAGTCATCTCGAGCGTGCCGCCCGAGGAGTGGCGGGGTAGATGGGCAAGACTGCGCAGTTGCCGACGACTCTGTGAGTCCCAGATTCGCATGCGTCCGAGATAGCGTCCGGCCGTGACCACGACTCTGTCATCGTCACCGATTGCCACGGCAGTGACACCGCACGGGTGGCCTCTTGGACAGATCAGCTCCTTGCCCGTCTCCATGTCCCAGGATCGGACACTCCCGTCCCCGCCCCCGGCCACGAACCAGGAGCCGCCAGGGCTGACGGCCACGGCGTTGGGACTGCAAAGGGAATGGAAAGAAGTCTTGAGCTCGGCGCCAGTCTCCGTATCCCAGACCGCGAGTCTTCCGCCACGAATCGCGGCTACAACCCAAGTGCTATTCGGAACCGAACTCAGTCCGGATATTCCTCCAGGGATGGTCCCTATGTATCGGTTGGGTCGGTTGCGCGCGTGCGCACGCGCGTGCTTCAGGACTCGGATTCGCGTGAGCGTTGCCGAGTCCCACACGCTCAGCTCTCCATCAAAAGTGCCTACGACAAACCACGACCCCCGAGACCCGCACGCGATAGCGTCGATCCCCTCTAGGGTGGCCCGCACGCGGCGAAGCTCTCGCCCGGAACTGGCGTCCCAGACCATCAGCCAGCCGAAGCCGTCGCCGGATACGACATAGCGGCCGTCCCAGCTCACATCGACGCATGTCGCCTCGTTTCTGTGGCCTTCAAGGTCCCGCAGCTTGTCGCCGGTGCGAACATCCCAGATCGTCAGGCTCGGGTCCTCGCCGGCAGACACCAGCCAGCGTCCGTTGGGCTCGACGGCAATGTCGTGCAGCCAAAGGCGGTTGGCCTCGAGGATCTTGAGCGCTGCCCCAGTGTCTGCGTCCCAGATCCTGACCGTCCCGTCCCGGCCGCCCGAGACGACTCTCTTGCCATCCGGAGTCATCGCCATGGCAGAGACTCCGAGGCGGTGGCCCTCCAGCACGCGCTTTTGGAAGCCTGACTGGGCTTCCCAGATGACTATGCGACCGTCGTTCCCGCCGGAGAGCACCGACTTGCCATCAGGGCTCACCGCGACGGATCGGACGGGGCGATACGAATGCAGGAAGCGGCGGTCGCCCAAGAGACCTATCCAGCGGAGGGCGCCGCCAGGAGAGACGACCAGCTCCCGGGAGGGCTGGTAGCCGCACTTTTGCACCTCGGCGGGCGGCAGCTCGTCCTGGGCTTCGGACTGCCCAGGGAAGCCCAACAGCGCCAGAACCGTAGCGGCTAGCGTAGCGACGCGGTAACAGGTGAGAATACGCATCTCCGTCTTGACCGTTCACAGCCCGAGCAATACGTCGTTCCGTGGTGTCGGGACAACGCGCGGCAACCGATGTGCCGTTCTTCGTGAGTTGCGCGACAAGGCTCATGCGGCGCTTCCGCAGGGGCCGGTCCACGCGCCTCAATGTCTGCCCGAAGCTCTCGACTCTCCGCGCCGTGGCCGAGCAGCATCATGCCGCGAACTGGGCGCCCCAGGAGATGGAGCGGAGGGCGGGGGTGCAGGGGGAGAGTCGTGTGACTTCGCGGTTACGCAGTCGCTGTACTCAGCACGGAGGAGGTCGCCATGAGCCGATGCGCGCTGCT
>JALGXW010000090.1 GCA_029821875.1 Candidatus Hebobacterum abditum
CACGCCAAGCGCCTTGCCGTCCTTGAAGTAGAGGGCCATTTCGAAGCTGCCGCGGTCGGCCTGAACGGTCCAGACAGTTACGGTACAGCCGCGCTCGTGCCCGAAGATGCCGGGGGCCGGCTTCACCTCTGATGATTGAAGTGTCACGTGCTGAACTGCCCCGAACTCATCGGCCAGGGCCTTCCCTGTCCATTCGAGCACGAAGTCTGCCAGGTAGCTGAGTGCCAGATAGGTGCGGTCGCCATGATCGAAGGTGTACTCTATAGGGCTGACCGATCCCGCGTAGATGCAGTCGATCACGTCACGGGCGTACCTCTGATCGGTGGCAAAAGGCGCGGTCGGACTCCCGCAGCCGATGACGGCGCAGGCGGCGGCGGCCAGCATGAGCTTGGTGAGGGCGCGGAATCGCATCACCTCCCATATTCCGCAGTTGGGGCGGTGGGCAAGGGCGGGAGGGCGAGCGGGCGCGGGAGAGGTCGCTGAAGCCCGACTGAGGTCGGCGCCCGGCCGCGGACGCACAATAGGGCAGAATGGGTCGGTTCCTGGGCAGGAGACACGCTCCTGCCCTACCCGTTATTTCGCGCTCGAACAGGAACGCTGAATGGACCTGTCTCCCGAAAAGCAACTCGAACTGATTCGCGCCAACACCGTGGAGATCATCCCGGAGGAGGAGCTGCTGGAGAAGCTCCGCTCCGGGCGGGCGCTGCGGATCAAGCTTGGCGTCGATGCGAGCGGGCCGGATATCCACCTCGGCCACGCGGTCGTGCTCCGCAAGCTGAGGCTCTTCCAGGATCTCGGGCACACTGCGGTGATGATCGTGGGCGACTTCACTGGCATGATCGGCGATCCCTCGGGCCGCGCCGATACCCGCAGACAGCTCACCCGGGAGCAGGTCGAGCAGAACATCGCCACCTACAAGGCGCAGGTCTTCAAGATCCTCGATCCGGAGAAGACGGAGTTCCGCTACAACAGCGAGTGGCTCGGGAAGCTCACCCCAGAGCAGATCCTTCGTCTCGCCGCCACCCACACGGTGGCGCAGCTCCTGGCCCGGGAGGACTTCGCCAAGCGCTACCGGGCACAGCAGCCGGTCAGTCTGCACGAGTTCCTCTATCCCATCTTCCAGGGCTACGACTCGATTGCCATACAGGCCGACGTCGAGATCGGTGGCACTGATCAGACCTTTAACTTCCTGGTCGCCCGCGAGATGCAGCGCGCGAATCCGCTGGCAGAGTCGCAGGAGGCTCAGTGCATAGTGACCTTCTCGCTTCTGGTGGGGACCGATGGCGTGGAGAAGATGGGCAAGTCACTGGGCAACTACATCGGTGTGGACGAGCCACCCGACCAGGCATTCGGGAAGCTGATGTCGATTCCGGACGCGGCCATCCAGCAGTACTTCGAACTGTGCACCGACGTGCCGGCCGACGAGGTCGAGGAGATGGCGGCCGACATGCAGTCCGGCAAGCTCAACCCGCGGGATGCGAAGCGGCGGCTCGGCCGCGAGATCGTCACCCTCTACCACAGCGCGGAGGCCGCGCAGCAGGCCGACGAGACCTTCATGAGTGTGTTCTCGGCCTCCCGCGAGCAGACGCGGGAGGACTTCGAGGCAGTCGCCGAGGAGATTCCAATCCCCGAGTCGCTGCGCGGCAAGCCCGTGTGGGCCTCAACTGCTCTCGCGGACTTGGGGCTGGCCTCCAGCAGGGGCGAGGCGCGGCGGCTGATCCAGGGCGGTGGCGTCTACCTGGACGAATGCCGCCTCTCCGATCCGCAGGAAGAAGTCGAACTCGCGCCGGGGATGCTGCTCCGCGTCGGCAAGCGCCGGGTGGCACGGCTTACTGCGGAGTAGTCGGCTCTGCCTACGCCTCCCGCGGCGGGAAGTCCGTCAGCGCGAAGCGCTCCGACATCCAGAAGGTTTCGGACGCGCGTTCGTTGGCTTCCTTCATGCGCTCGGCGTCGGCCTCGAACTCCTCCCGTGTCTTCCCGAAGAGGGTGTGTTGGGACACCTGGGTGGCCTGCGCCAGGGACCGGAAGTGGGCGAAGCCGGTGACATCGAAGGTGACGCTCGGGCCGACGGCGCGGCGGGATGTCTCGACTTCCTTGTAGTAGAAGAGCTGCCGCACGAGCCACGGCTCGCCGAGGTCGGCGGCGACGGGCTCGCCGGCCTGCCACGCCGCGGGAACCGTGATCTGATGGGTGGCGACGTGGTCGGGGTTTATGCCTGCGGGCCCGTGGGTAAATACGGCCTCCGGGCGTGCCTCGCGCACGACCCCGATGCAGTCCTTGAAAACCTGCTTGTCGTACACCAGGCCCATGTCGGGCCGGTTGAGGCGGAAGCGCCGCGTGATCCCTAGCGCCTGGTCGCATTCCTCCATCTCGTTCGCCCGCATGGCGACGATGCGGTCTCGCCAGGAGGGGTCGGGGAAGCCCTCCGAGCCATCGGTCATGATGCAGACGGCGACCTCCACGCCGGCCGAGGCCAGCTTGGCGATGGTTGGGGCCATCGTGATCTCGTCATCTGGATGGGCGCCGAACACGAGGATGCGCTGATAGTTCATTGATCGTCTCCGTGGCGACGTTGCGATGGGTCTGGTTCGGCGCTGCTGTTGCGTCGCCCTGTTTGTCTGTAGATGATGCCACAGAATCCGCTGAGAGCCTTTCAGGGCGCAAGAGTGGCAGAAATAGGGTGCGCGGGCCTTGACACGGTGGCTAGACTATGGCAATATTAGGATAGCAACGAGGGAACCTTAACAGCCGGTACGAGAGCCTCGAGGGGCGTAAGGCCTCTCGTCGCTTTGTCTGAGGGGGTCCCTCCGGTCCTTGAAAACTGAACAGTGTTCGGATGGTTGCGCGTATCGTTCAATCTGCGACCGTA
>JALGXW010000038.1 GCA_029821875.1 Candidatus Hebobacterum abditum
CAGCCCGAGCATCGAGCCGCTGAAGAGCGACATGTAAGCGAAGTAGCGTCCGTATCCGATCTCGCCCCGCATGTAGCCGATGGAGTAGATCTGGACCAGCAGGCTCACCGAGCAAACGACGATCAGCATCACCGCCGAGAGGCCGTCGGCGAGCACGCCCCACTCGAAGTGGAGAGACCCGACGCTCAGCCAGGATACCGAGATCGACTGGACTCCTGTCTGCGCGACCGTCGCGAGCGCGCGGACTGAGAGAAGAAGGGAGGCCGTGAGCGCCGCGATGAGGAAGGCCGGGGCGGCCCGCTCCCTGGACGGCTTGAGGGCGAGGGCTGCTATCAGCAGGAACGACAGCAGTGGCAGCCCCGGAATGAGAAAGAGTTGGGAAGAAGCGCCCACGCTCTACCCTTTCATCAGATTGATCTGATCGACGTTCACAGTCCGGAACCGCCGATAGACATTGAGAATGATAGCCAACGCGATGGCGGCCTCCGCCGCCGCGATGGTGATGACGATGAGGGCGAACACCTGACCCTCCATATGTTGGGCCCCGCCGTAGCGCCAGAATGTGACGAAGTTGATGTTGGCGGCGTTGAGCATGAGCTCGATGCCGAGCAGGACGGCGATAGCATTCCTGCGGACAAGCACGCCGAGCAGGCCGATGGCAAGGAGGCACGCGCTGAGGCAGAGGAAGGCCTGGATGGGGATGGGCGGGACAGGCGTCATTGTTTGGGCTCCGCGCTAGCGATGACGGTCGCGCCGACCATTGCCACGAGAAGAATGACGGAGGCGACTTCGAAGGCAAGGACGTACGGCCCGAGGAGGGCGTCGGCGAGCCGGGGCGTGACATCGGCGGGCCCATGCATCTGGGCCAGGGGCCAGGCCTCCCGCCGAGTGAGGGTGAAGGTCAGGATGCCGAATCCGAGGACGACCGGAAGGCTCCACCAGAGGAGCCGGTTGTGCACACCGGTCTCAGGTCTGGCTGCGCCCCGGGTCAACATCACCGCGAAGAGGATGAGCACGATGATTCCGCCGCAGTAGATGAGGATCTGGAGTGCGCCGAGCGCCTCGGCTCCGAGCAATACAAAGAGTCCGGCAGTGCTCATCAGGGCGACGAGAAGCCAGAGAGCGGAGTGGAGGAGGCTCCTCGAGAGGACGACGAGAAGCGCCGGGACAAGCGTGCCCGCCGCGAGGATGAGGAAGGCAAGCGGGTACCAGAATGAGCCCGAAAGGATCTGTTCCCAGAGGCCGCCGATCATCTCGATTCGCCCTTCCCAGCCGGTTCGAGCAGATCCTCGAGGTCGAAGCACGTCTGCTCGCGGGAGTCGCCGACGATGCTGTACTCCTGGCCAAGCTCAATGGCGTCGAAGGGACAGGCTTCGACACAGAGGTTGCAGAAGAGGCAGCGACTCGCATCCCAGACGTAGGTCCTTACTCGCCGCTCCCGTCCTTTCGCTTCGTCTCCCTCGATTTCGCGGATCGCCAACGTCGGGCAGACCTTCTCACAGGCCATGCAGGCCGTGCACCGCGGGCGGCCGTCCTCCGCGCGCTTGTGCCCCAGCTTGCCCCTGAATCTCGGGTGAAGGGCCGTCCTCCGGGCCGGATAGTCTCGCGTGACCGAGGGCCGGAGCGCGTTCCGGAGTGTCACGGCCAGTCCCTTGACAATGCTCCAGGCGGCGAGGGCGATTTCTGCGGGCCTGCTGTGCAGAGTCACGGGACTCCCCATACGGCCGCCACCAGGCCTGTGGCGAGGACCGCGAGCAGTCCGATCGGCACCAGGCACTTCCAGGCGAAGCCCATGACTTGGTCGATACGGAGGCGGGGTATCGTCCACCGCACCCACATGATGACCAGGATAACGGCGTAAGTCTTGATCAGGAACCAAAGCGCGGGAGGGAGCCAGGGCCCGTCCCAGGCTCCGAGGAACAGCGTGGTGCAGAACGCCGCCACGAAGAACAGGTGTGCGAACTCCGCGAGGAAGAACAGAGCGAACCGCATCCCGGAGTACTCGACGTGGTAGCCGGCAACGAGTTCACTCTCCGCCTCCGGCAAGTCGAAGGGAACGCGGTTGACCTCTGCCATGGCGGCCACGAAGTAGAGAAGGAATGCAATCTGCAGGGGAAATCGCGTGATGAACCAGTGACCGTCCCGCTGGGCGCTGACGATGTCGCCGATCCTGATGGAGCCGGCGAACACGACGACACAGACCAGGGCGAGGATGAGAGGGATCTCATAGCTTATGGCCTGGCCGACGGCGCGCACCGCGCCCAGGAGTGCCCACTTGTTGTTGGATCCCCAACCCGCCATGAAGATGCCGATGACCGGGAGTGCTGACACGGCGACAACGAAGAGCACACCGAGGTTGAGGTCCTTCACGATCCAGTGCTCGCCGAAGGGGACGATCAGGAATACGACCAGGACGGGCACGAAGACAAGGAAGGGTGCGAGAACGAAGATGGGGCGATCCGCGCACTCCGGTATGATGTCTTCCTTCGTGAGAAGCTTGAGCGCATCTGCGGCGGTCTGCAGCAGTCCGAACCGCCCTCCCGTGCGGTTGGGGCCGACTCGGCTCTGGATGTCTCCCGAGATCTTCCGCTCTACCCACACCAGGAACAGCACGGTCAGCAGGACGAAGACGGTCACGATGGCGGCCATGAGCACCATCCAGATGGCATCGAACACCCAGGGCGGAAGGCCGCGATCTGCCCACCAAGTCAGGAGTGAGCTGTGGAGGCCGGAGGCAGCTGCTGGCAGACCGCTCATCTGTCGATCTCACCCAAGACGATGTCCAGGCTTCCGAGAATGGCCACCACGTCCCCGATTTTCCAGCCGCGCAGCATCTCCGGGAGTGCTCCCATGTGATAGAACGATGGCGCCCGAATGCGGACGCGAAGGGGCTGCGGTCCGCCATCGCTTACGACGAAGCAGCCGAAGTCACCGCGGGGAGACTCGACCCGACCCCACGCCTCTCCCTCCGGGGGCCTCACGACGCGGGGGAGGCGGGCAAGCACCTCACCGGCTGGGAGCTGGGAGAGGCACTGCTCGACAATCCGGACGCTCTGGCGCATCTCCTCAATGCGGACCCGATAGCGGCCCATGCAATCGGCCGAATCGTCGGTGACGACGTCGAAATTGAGCCTGTCGTACACCTCGTGAGGTTCGGCCCGCCTGATGTCGTAGGGCTCGCCGGAGCCGCGCAGTGTCGGACCGCTGCAGCCGTAGTTGATGCCGACATCCCGCGAGAGGAGGCCCACACCCTCGGTTCGCGCTCGGAAGATATGGTTGCCAGTAAGCAGCCTGTCGTATTCTTGCAGGCGCGGCAGCAGCATCGCGCAGAAGCTGCGCGCCGCCTCCGCGAATCCCTCGGGGATGTCTCCCGCCACCCCGCCGATGCGAATCCAGCTCTGGGTCAGCCGGGCGCCGGTCCACATCTCGAACATGTCCATGATTGGTTCGCGCTCGCGGAACCCATAGAGAAATGCCGTCGTGGCGCCGAGGTCGTTGGCGAAGGTGGCGACGAAGACGAGATGGCTGGCTATGCGGTTGAGCTCGAGCAGCATGACGCGCAAGTATCGCGCACGCTCGGGCACCTCGAGCTCGATGAGCTTCTCTACGGCCTGCACATAGGCCAGGTTGTTGGAGGCACTGCTGAGGTAGTCGAGCCGGTCGGTGTAGGGGAGGAACCCGGGATAGGAGCGGGCCTCGCCAATCTTCTCGATACCTCGATGAAGGTAGCCGATGATCGGGTTGCAGCCGACGATGACCTCGCCCTCGAGCATCAACTCCAGACGCAGCACCCCGTGGGTGCTCGGGTGCTGCGGGCCCATGTTCAGGGCAACCTGGGTTGTGGGGGTGGTCTCGTGTATCATCTCAGTTGGTCTGCTTCAAGAGAGGGTGCCCCTCCCAGTCATCGTCGAGCAGGATGCGGCGTAGGTTCGGGTGCCCGTCGAAGCGCACGCCAAAGAGATCATACACTTCTCGCTCCGCCCAGTCGGCCGCGCGGTAGATATCCGCGATAGACGGAACGCGCGCTCCAGCGCGGGGCACGGGGACCGTGAGGACAACGTCGCCACCGCTCGCGAGGGAGAAGAGGCGGTACACGAGGCGCAGCTCCGCCCCTGTATCCACCGCCGTGAGGTCGTGCAGGTAGGTGTAGCCCTGGCCTTTGCACCACTGACACACGGCCGGCAATGAATCCGGTGTGATCCGAACTCGGATCCCCTGGCCGACGTGCTGTGCCGACTGTATGACGTCCCCGAACTGCTGTTGAAGTGCTTCGAGCATCAGTCCCCGTTTCGAATAGACCTCTGATCGATGATCTCTTGCAGGCGATACATCCCGTCGATCAGGGCCTCCGGGCGCGGCGGGCAGCCCGCCACGTAGACGTCTACCGGCACGATCTCATCAACGCCCTGAACGACCGAGTACGAGTCATGAAAGGGCCCACCAGCGGTGGCGCAGCCGCCCAACGCCAGCACGTACTTGGGCTCGGGCATCTGATCGTAGAGCCGTCTCAGCACCGGCGCCATCTTCTTGGTGACAGTGCCCGCGACGATCATCAGGTCCGACTGTCGCGGTGTTCCCCGGAGCATGACGCCGAATCGGTCGAGATCGTAGTGCGAGGCCGCCGTGCACATCATCTCGATGGCACAGCAGGCTAGACCATACGTCAGCGGCCAGAGGGAGGAT
This sequence comes from Candidatus Hebobacterum abditum, assembly GCA_029821875.1. Classification (GTDB taxonomy): domain Bacteria; phylum Armatimonadota; class Hebobacteria; order Hebobacterales; family Hebobacteraceae; genus Hebobacterum; species Hebobacterum abditum. Next base: position 4,684 of record JALGXW010000038.1, read on the forward strand.
GCGCGCGCCCAGTTGAGCACTTCGTCGATGGCCGTGATGATCACACCGCCGCCCGGGACGCGGCAGAGCACGTCGGCGGTTCTCTTCATCACTCCCATCGGAGTGCGCCCTTCCGCCACGCGTAGCCGAGGCCAAAGGCCAGGATTCCGACGAAGATAGCCATTTCAACGAAGGCGAACATGCCGAGCTTGCCTACGCGGATCGCCCACGGGTACATGTAGGCGGCCTCGACATCGAACAATACGAATAGAAGGGCGAAAACGTAGTAGCGAACGTTGAACTGCTGCCAGGCATCCTCGCGGGGATCGATGCCGCATTCGTACGGCGCCGACTTAGTCTTGGACGGCCGATTAGGGCGAATAAGCCGGGCAAGGGTCAGTGTGAGGGCAACGAAGCAGATGCCGACCGCGCCGAACACTACGACGTACGCGTACTGGTTCTCCACCTCCGCATCTCCATACGGGCGTCTAGCGTGGGCCGCTGGTGCGCGCGACCGAACCGCCGCTCTCCGCAGGAACCCGTCAGGTGTTGACATCGCGGAGAGACAACTGCCGCCTCCGGCCTCCCTTGGGGCGCCCACGCTCCTCGGCCGCGTCGAAGTCCCCGGGGCACGCTGCGAGCAGTCCGGATGCCGGTCTCTGTGCCCCGAACACAAGTGCTCCTCATACTAGTCCTGGCTCGGGGGCCGCCGGACTACCCGCATTGTCGGCCGCGGGGACACCGATCGCTAACTGAGCTTCCAAATAGGGATACTAGAGAAAGATCGTACTCCAGGGGTAAAATGCTGTCAAGTCACAGCCCTCCAGTTGCCGGGAGGGACCGACTGGGCAGTGGAAGGGCGTGCCTCGGCCTGCGGCTGGCCGCCAAGCGAACGCTTCTGAGGGCGCTCCCGACGAGGTGGCCTCGCCCCACTTGGATCAGAGCGCCGCGGCCGAGCAGCGCCTTGACAGGGCGCGGTCGACCTGACATAATCGATGGACTAGATGGGAATACTACCCGCGCGGCGCCCTCAAAGGCCATCTGGCACGGCCGTTCTGGGGTCGTCGTGCTCGCGCGGGCTGGTGCCCGTGTTACCGGTTTGGCGGTCTAGACCTTGTGTCCGGAACGCAAGGGCGATTACAATCAACAGCGTCTGGCGAACTCGCGCGGGAGTTCATCCTCGAGGGTGCTGCGCGTTCGCGGATGGACGCAGCACACCGTGAGATGGTGGTGTCAGGAAACGAGGCAAAGGGGAGCTCTGCTACCAGAGCTCCCCAAGAAGCAAGCGGGCGTAAGGGAGGGCTAGTCAACCGGCTCGCCTCGGTGCACTTGTTGCTGTGGCTTGTAGCGATTCTTGCCGCCGCCATGGCCGTTGCTACAGTGGTGCCGCAGAAGGCACCCGCGGAGGTGTACAACCACGCTCTCGGACACTTGATTGGGCCGCTGGTTTACCGCTCGACCCTCCGCGATATCTATGGTGCCTGGTGGTTTATCGGCGCTTTTGGACTCGTCGCGCTGAGCTTGCTGGCTTGTAGCCTGCGACGTGCCGGGCAGCTTCTGCGAGGGCGCGGGGGCGCGACGCATGTCAGTCGGCGTGACGTTGCAGCCCGTCCCAATCGGTCTGAGTGGCGGATCGCGCTGGAGGCTGACGAGGCCGCTTCAGCGTTGACTAAGGGCCTTCAGAAGGCCGGCTACGCGGTGCAGCCCGCGAAGGCAGATCAGAAGAGATCCAGCGGTCTGACTGCGCGGCGAGGCCCTGCAATGGCGTGGGGGGTGGTCATCATGCACGTCGGCATGGCGCTTGTCCTTCTCGGGGCCGCCTACGGACGACTCCCCGCGAACTCATATAGTGCTGTCGCTGACCTCGACGCGGGGGAGTCGTATCAAGTCCAGGCCGGTGGGGACACATTCTCGGTGCGGCTCCTCGATGCCGGTCAGGAGCGAGATGAAGAGGGCCGTCCGACTCGCTTCTGGGCGGAGGCGGAGATCATCGAGGATGGAGAAGTGGTGAAGTCGGGACTGATAGAACCGAATCGGCCTCTCCGCTACCGCGGAGTCAACACTGTTCTGCAGAGCCTTTCCTCCGCCGGCTATGTTGTGGCGGTGTCCAAGGGGGAGGCCAGGAGCGCTGTGCCCGTGGTCTTCGGTCCAGATGGCAGCGTGGCCATGCTGGAGACCGTGCGCCAGCTGGAGGATCCGCCCTGGGTCGTCTTCATCCACGATTTCCGGTCCTCGGCAGGCGGGGCCGACGCGGCTCCGGCTGCACACGTCTTCGCCGATCCGACGGGGCAGTTAAGCCACAACTGGGAGAAGGTCGGTTGGGTTGGGTCAGAAGGGCTGACCTACTCGGGTGTACACTTCCGTCTCGTGCCGGGAGGACAGGCTGCGCAGCTGCTACTGGATCGTGACATAGGCGTTCCCCTCGTCTGGTTCGGTTTCTGCATCTTCGTGTTGGGCTCGGTGCCCCTAATCGGCATCCGCCGCCGGACGCTCCTCGCTGTTGTCTCGGCCAGGGGTGCCGCGTGCAGCGTCCTCTTTGGAGGCAGCGATGCTCGTGCGGAACGCGATTTCGAGCGGGCGATCAGCGATCTGGGCGTGAAGGCCACCAAGATCGGGGACGTCGTTACAGCGAGCGATCATGAGTGAGGGAGGACTATGAGGGAGAGAATGGGCTTGTGGGTCGCGGCCGTGGCGTTGCTGCTGGCAGTAGCGGCTCGGACCCCCTCGGCACTGTCGCCGACCGCGTACGGCGCCGAAGATGCGAAGTACATGGGTCCGAAGCTGTGCGTAGCCTGCCATCGGGGCACACACGCCGACGTGATCGAGGCCGTCAGCGCGAGCACCCATGAAAGCGCGATGTGGAAGGTCGAGGACGAAGACGAGGATCATCCTCTTGTCGGCGACTTCGGGAGCGCCCCGCCCTTCCCAAAGGAGAAGATCGCCTATGTGCTGGGAGTTGGCCGCAAGTACCAGGCCTACCTCGACGCCGATCTGCAGGTCCTGCCAGCGGAATGGTTCGTCAAGGACGGTGCGTGGCGCCCGCGCGAAGCTGTAGACGCCACGCGTGAATGCCTCGGCTGTCACACCACCGGCTTCGACCCCGAGACGAAGAAGTGGGCGGCCCTTGGGGTGACGTGCGAGATGTGCCACGGTCCAGGATCAGTCCATGCTGCGTCGGCTGATAAGAATGAAACCATCGTCAGGCCGCAGGGCCTCGATCCCGCTCGGCGTGTGATGATATGTGGGCAGTGTCATTCACAGGGGAAGAGCAAGGACGGCGCGCACGCGTTCCCGGTGGGCTACCATCCAGGGGACGACCTCGGCCAGTACTTCGTGCTCGACGCGGAGGTGGACTCGGACGCGGTCAACACTCAGTACAACGAGCTAGTGCAAGGCGCCAAGCATCTCGCGGGCGGCACGGTCTGCTCTACCTGTCATGAGGCACATGGTCCCTTGGAGGGCCTGCCGAGCCAATTGAGGGCAGCGACGAATGACCTATGCTTGAACACCGACTGCCACGGCGGCAAGCTCTCCGGCGCGCAGCACGAGCCGGCGGCGCTGCAAGCCGTGACGTGCACCATCTGTCACATGCCGAAAGGAAAGCACTCCTTTGCCGCTCCCGGCGATTAACTCGCTGCGCCACGCCTCGACCTTCGGACGCGGCACGTGAGACACGATGAACATTGAGCACACGTTAATCCAGGCCGCGCTTGGCCTCTACGTGGCGGCGCTCGTGCTGTACGTCGCCGGCTTTGCCTTCGGCTCAGATGGCCCGAAGAAGCTGGCGAGCGCGGCCGCGTGGGGTGGCCTTGCCGCGCAGGCGGGGATGCTCGGCATTCGATGGAGCCATGCCGGCCGCGTGCCGCTTGTCAGCATGTACGAGTACCTGAACGCATTCGCCGCGATGGTCGTCCTCTGCTATCTCGTCTTCGCGCGGAGACAGAAGGGCTGGGGACAGGGAGCGCAGGCCCTGGGCGCCATCGCGCTTCTGATCGCGCTATGCCTGCTCGGCTATGGTGTCCGACTGCCGGCGACGATGAAGCAAGCCGAGCCCCTCATGCCGGTGCTGAGGAGCTATTGGTTAGTCATTCACGTGTCCATGGCGGTGATCGGCTACGGCGCAGCCGCCCTGGCGAGCGCACTCGCTTGCCTCTTCTTCGTCAGGACGAAATGGGGCGCTGAGAGCGAGTGGCTGCGCAGTCGGCTTCCCACGGCCTCGACCATCGACCAAGGAGTGTATAGATCGGTCCGCTTCGCATTTCCCTTCCTCGCGCTCCTCAACATCACTGGCGCCGTGTGGGCATACTACGCCTGGGGGCGCTACTGGGGTTGGGATCCCAAGGAAACCTGGTCGCTGATCACCTGGTTGGTCTATGTCTTCTACTTCCACGCGCGTCTGCGTGCGAATTGGCGACCTCCGAAGCTGAATGCCGTTGTGTTGATTGGACTGGCCACGATCCTGTTCACTTTCCTGGGTGTCAATCAGCTTGCAGCCTTCTCCGAGAGCCTTCACTCCTATGCATCCGGTGGATAGTACTTTGACGACGCGGTCGCATTGGATTGGCCCGCTCCGGGCAATGAGCAGCCGATCGATCCATCGACTGACTCTCGCCGCGCGGCTGGTGACGATGGTCCTCGTCTCGGTTGCCGCGACGGAGCAGGTGTCGGGCGCAGTGCGGGGGCCCTCCCGGATGCTGCTCCGAGATGACACGATCTGTCTGGGCTGCCACGAGGAGTCCGCGCGTGAGAAGGCGGCCCCCGCCGTCGCGGCGGATGAGCTTCGCAGGTCCGCGCACCGCACACTCGTCTGTGTTGACTGCCATAGGGACCTGGACCGGGTGCCGCACCCGCGCGGGCTAGCGCCGGTTGACTGCGGCGACTGCCATGAGCCTTCGCCGCCGGGGAGCATCGAGGACTCGTATATGAGCCGGCACAGACGGGAGCAGGGACAGCCAGACGCGGGGATGCCTGCCTGCATCGACTGCCATGGCGGGCACGACACCTTCCCTGTGCTTGACGCGGGGCCGACGGAGGCCGCTCGCCTGGTGGATCGGTGCGCGGCCTGCCACCGCGACGTGTGGTCGGCCTACATGAATAGCGTGCACGGGAAGGGGCTCTTGGCCGGTGGCCGTCACGTCCCTACCTGTGCATCCTGCCATCCCGAACACCTCCAGCAGGGGGCCCAGGAGCGCGCGGGAGTTATCGAGGCAGGGTCCGTCGCGACCTGCATTCCCTGCCACGACGACCCTGGACTGCAAGAGCAGTACGCGCTTCCGGGAAACCGCATGTCATCATACCTGGGAAGCTATCACGGGACGGCCAGATACCTTGGAGATACGCGAACCGCCGACTGTGTGAGCTGTCACGGCTACCATGACATTCTGCCGTCGAGCGACCCGAACTCGTCCATCCATGTAGACAATCTCGGGGAGACATGTGGGGGGTGTCACCCGGGGGTGACTGAGAACGTGGCGAAGGGCCGGGTTCACGTTATGGCGACGAAAGAGAGCGGTTCGCTTCTCTACTACATCAACTTCGGCTTCCGCTGGTTCACATTTGCGGTGATCGGTGGGCTGGTGGGGCACATCGGACTTGAGCTCTTTGGGCGGCTGCGAAGACGAAACGGAGATTGACGAATGCGGGCCGAGCGTCACAGCGGCGTAGAACCGACCGAAGATGGCCCGCCCCAGGGGCTGGGGCGGTCAGCCCTGCTCAGGGAGGTGGCCGAACAGCTCCGGGATGAGCGCAAACGGCTCGAACGCCAGTCCGACTGGCGCGTAATCGCAAGCGCCGAGCAGGACATCGCTGCCGACATTGCGGCTGAAGCCAGGCGTCGGCTGCAGGAGGCCGTAGCGCGCCGGGCACAGGAGGCCCGCGCGCCAGCGGCCGAGGGTGAACACCAGCGATTCAGCGTGCTCTTTCGCGTCCAGCACTTCGGACTCCTCGTGAGCACGCTCGCCCTGATCATAACCGGTCTGCCGCTGCGCTACGCAGAAACGGAGTGGGCTCACGCTTTCTTCCGGTGGATCGGGGGAGTTCCGGTCCAGGCCGCCACCCATCGCGCGGGTGCCGGTCTGTTGATTGCGGTGGGTGCATTCCACATGTGTTACATAGTCTTCTCCCGCGAGGGGCGACGGGAGCTGATGGCACTGATCCCGCGGCCGAAAGATGTGCTGGATCTGTTCCGCAACCTCGCCTACTTCGTCGGGCTGGCGCGTGAGCGGCCGAAGTTCGACCGCTTCAGCTACGTGGAGAAGTTCGACTACTGGGCCGTGTACTGGGGCATCGTCATCATGGTCGGCTCGGGGCTTCTCCTCTGGTCCCCGGAGCTAGCCATGAGGCACCTGCCGAAGTACATTCTCGATATCTCTCAGGTCGTTCACAGCGACGAGGCGCTGCTGGCCGCGACCGCCATCATAGTGTGGCACTTCTATAACACTCACCTCAACCCCGACTCCTTCCCCATGAACTGGGCCTGGCTGACTGGACGCATTTCGAAGGAAGACCTGCGTGAGCACCATCCGCTCGAGTATGACAGATACTACGGCAGCGCAGAGGGACATCAGTCCACTGGGGAGTCCCCCGAGTGAGGCGGCTGTGGTCCAACGTAGGCAGACTCCTAACCAGACGCGTCAAGGTTCCGCTCGTGCCTCTGCGAGTGCCGCTCGTCGTTCTGCTCCTGCTCGGCGGGGTCGTCGTGGGGGTGCCGACGGGCGCCGCGGTAATCGTGGCGACTAACCAACCGATGTTCTGTAACTCCTGCCACGAGATGAGCCTGCACTACGCTACCTGGAGGCAGTCCTCGCACAGCGAGGTAACCTGCGAAGAGTGCCACCTGATGCCCGGGACGATGAACATGTTGAAGGGGAAGATCGCCGCCTTCCGCCAGGTGCGGCTCCACGTCGAGAAGGACGTCAAACCGTCCATAATCCAGGGGCACGTGCCCGATGAGAACTGCAAGCATTGCCACCCCACGACGCGGAAGCTCGTGGCCTACCACGGACTCAAAATCACGCACAGAGATCACTGGAACATGGGGGTATCCTGTACCTTCTGCCATGACCGTGTTGCACACGGGCCTCGCTGGCAGTTCGAAGGCGTCTCCACGGAGGAGCAGCTAACGCAGGCCACCACTCCGTCCAAGTATGCGCCAAGCATGGAGGACAAGTGCTTCACGTGCCATGACGGAGAGAAGGCCTCGAACAAGTGCTCCACCTGCCACGTGACGCTCGGCGAGCGACGTCCGAGGGCCTTCGACCCAGAGTGGGTGGCCGCGCACCGTGAAGAGGTGCAACATGCCGGATTGCGGGACTGCCGTCGATGCCATCAGGAGACCTTCTGTGACAGGTGTCATCGTGAGGCAAACCCACACACAGCCGATTGGGTGCCGACCCACCCCGAGGAAGCGAGAGACAATCCCCAGCGGTGTTTCACGTGCCATGTTGCCCCCGGCGAAGCCCAGACGACGAACGCGATGGACCTCGCCTTCTGTCGCGCGTGTCACTCGCTTCGTCGGGAGCACTCCGGGACAGACTGGACCCAGCGCCATGGGCAGGAGGCACTCACCGACCCGACCTCGTGCATTCAGTGCCACGAGCAGAGCTGGTGTTCGGACTGCCATTCGCTGATCCGCCCTCACCCGGCGGAGTGGCGGATTCGCCACGTGGCAGATGCCAGCCGCGATCGGTCGGGCTGCGGCGTTTGCCACACGGCGGACTTCTGCGACGCCTGCCACCGCGGCAAGAAGGGCACTCCAGGCTCCCACGACGCCGATTGGCTGCGCCAACACAAATACGACGCAGGCCGCGGAGAGGAGTCATGCCAGGTCTGCCACGAATCCGACTTCTGCCGTGCCTGTCACGTCGAGCGCGCTCCCATGGATCACGATATTCGCTGGCTGGCCAAGCACGGAGGGGAGAGCACGGAAGAGCAGTCCGCTTGTCTGCTCTGTCACGAGGACGAAGACTGCAGTCAATGCCACGGTATGACGATGCCACATCCGAAGCTGTGGCTGGCCTCACACCACAAAGCGGCGGCCGAGAACAGGGAGCAGTGTGAACGCTGCCATCGCAGGGATGCATGCGACGTCTGCCACCGCGGCGCCTTCCCCGATTCGCATCTGCCCTCGGACTGGGCGGACGGCCATGGTGCGGCTGCACAACAGGAGGGCGCCGAGTGCTACCTCTGCCACCGGGAGGCGCTGTGTGACTCCTGCCACGGCTTGACGATGCCACACCCGGCGGCATGGGAGGCCACTTCCCACGGTGATGCAGTGCAACGGGACAAGGCTACATGCTGGCGGTGTCATACTGAGGAAGAGTGCCAGGCATGCCACGGCCTCGCCATGCCCCATCCCGGCGACTGGGTGGCCGAGCACAGCGCCGAGGCGAACGCGGCACCGGGGACTTGCCTGAGCTGTCATGCCGCAGACTCTGACGACTGCACCGTGTGTCACAAAGCTCTCACCCCAAGTGACCACCGCGAAGCGCAGTGGGGGCAGGAGCACGGCGTGGCGGGCGCCTCGAAGATGGAGCTCTGCGCTCTTTGCCACGGTAAGAGCGCGTGTGTCGAGTGTCACGAAGCAAGCGCCGGGGCAGCATAGGTGCGCCCGGCGTGGGAATGGAGCAGAAGCGAGGAGCCAGCCACCATTCCGGAGCAGCGGCATGACGGCGCAACCCGAGCAAACTAGGGAGAAGATGCACTCACACGAAGCACAACACGATGTATCGGGACAGAACGCTGCCGAGAGGCAAAGGGAGGACGACTGGCGACGGCCCTCGCTTGTGTCTTGGAATATCACGCGCCAATGCAACCTGACGTGCGCTCACTGCTATCGCGATGCGACGGAGGAGGCAGACCCAGAGGAGCTGAGCACCGAAGAGGGCCTGCGCCTCATCGAGGAGATCGCCGGGGTCGCCTTCCGGGTCCTTATCCTGTCGGGCGGGGAACCACTGATGCGAGCGGATCTGTACACGCTCGTGGAGAAGGCGCGCGCCGTCGGGCTCAGACCGGTGCTGGGGACAAACGGGATACTCATCACCCCCCAGGTGGCCCGGCGCCTACGCGAGACAGGGCTGGCCCGGGCGGGCATCTCCTTGGATGCCGCGGACCCGGACTACCACAATGAGCTGCGGGGTTCGCCCACCGCCTGGCAGGATGCGGTGGCCGGGATGAAAGCCTGCGTCGATGCAGGTCTCCCCTTCCAGATCAACACGACAGTCACTCGCCAGAATCAAGACCAGCTCCTGCAGATAACCGACCTCGCCCGTGACCTCGGAGCTGTTGGGCACCACGTCTTCTTCCTCGTGCCTACCGGCCGTGGTCGCGACATCGCCGACGACATGGTCGAGGCCTCCCGCTGCGAGCAGCTTCTCGCCGCATTGCTCAGTCGGCAGGACGAAGTTGGCATCGAGATAAAGCCGACGTGCGCGCCACAATTCGTCCGCATCGCCGACCGCCTGGGCATATCCACGCGGTTCCACGCTGGGTGCCTGGCCGGCCGAACCTACTGCGTGGTCATCCCGAACGGCGACGTCCACCCCTGCCCGTACCTGCCGCTGGCCGTGGGCAACGTTCGAAAGACCCCCTTCTCCGAGCTCTGGCGATCGGCGGAGGTGCTGCGCCGTCTTCGCGAGGACCCTCTCGAGGGAACCTGCGGGCGCTGCCACTGGGGCAAGAGGTGCTTCGGGTGTCGGGCGCGCGCCTACTACGCAACGGACGGCAACTACTTGGCAGAGGATCCGTGGTGCACGCTTCGGTCCCCACGCCAACTCAGCGGCGAGAGCTGCGCTCGGCCGTGATCCCCGGTTCGGCGAGAGCGTGGCCAGCTCCGGCGAGATGGCAGGCCGAGAGGCCCCTGTGCTGACCAGCCTGGCGACGACGACTTCGGCCCGCAAGGTTGCGAAGGAACGCCGCGTTGCCGTTCTCGGCGGCGGGCCGGCGGGGGCCTTCTGTGCGCTCTGGTTGTGCCGTCTCAGGGCCCAGGCGGGCGCGAAGATGGAGATCGTCGTCTTCGACCACAAGAGCTTCGACAAGCTCGGGCCGGCCGGCTGCAACATGTGTGCGGGGGTAATACCGGACTCGCTCGTCCGGAACATGCGTATGCTCGGCATGGAGCTGCCCGAGCGGGTCATCCAGCGGCGCATCGGTGGGTGCTACCTGGAGACCAAGGGGGGCTCGGTCGACCTCCCTGTGCCCGACCATACCTGCCTCTACGCAACGTTCCGAGGCCCCGGCCCGCTCGGGGTCTACCCAGATGCTCACGAGGGTTTCGACTGGTACCTTCTGGAGGAAGCTCGGAAAGGTGGGGCCGCTCACGAGAGCAGACTGGTCACGGATGTCCGCATGCCGTCCGAGGCAGAAGAGCCGTTCGAGATAGTGTGCAACGATGGTTTCAGAACGGAGGTGGACATCGTCGTTGGCGCCTTCGGGGTCAACAGCAACCTGGGTACCGTCTTCGAGCGACTCGCCTTTGGCTATCGCTCGCCGAAGACACTCCGTGCCCGCCAGGCGGAGATGCCTGTCGACCCGGAGTCCATGCGCCATCCGATGCGCGATCGGATGATGATATTCGCCACGGGACAGCCATCCATCAGATATGCTGCGATCACGCCCAAGCGGCGTCACGTCACAGTCACCTTGATCGGCGAGAATCCTAGTCGCGGTGATATGGAGGCGTTCCTCCACTCCGACATGGCCGCGAAGCACTTCCCGCCAGGATGGTCCCCGCCCAGCCGCTACTGCTCCTGCGCTCCGCGCCTTCCTGTGACGGCTGCCCGCAACCCTATCCATGACCGCCTCGTGGTCATCGGTGACGCCCACGCCTCGCGTTATCTGAAGAACGGAATCGAGTCCAGCTTCTATACAGCGATGTGGGCGGCCAACGCGATCGCGAGGAGCCAAACCTCCGAGCGAGAGCTGCGGGAGCACTACCTGAGCATCTGCCGCCGGACGTATGTGCGAGACAACGTGTTCGGTCGAGTGCTGCTGAGAGCGCACGATCTCATATCTCGCTCCGCAATCATCGCGCAAGCACACATCGAGGTGGCGCGCGCGGAGCAAGCGACGCCGGGTAGACGGAGGCTTCTGACGGACGTCTTGTGGGGCACGTTCACCGGAAACATGCCCTACCGAGCGCTCATGCGGAGGGCCGTGGATCCCCGTCTCCAGCTGCGGCTCGCGCAAGCTCTACTGTCCGCTCTGCGCACTCGCATCAGCTCTCCCCGTCCCGGGCGGCCGGCTGAGACATCTCCGGCCCGCAGCCGGCCGGGCACGCGACGCAGGGTAATCGTCATCGGCGGCGGCCCCGCCGGCACCGCCTGCGCGATAGCACTGGCGCGCGGGGCCCAGGGGTCCGAGCCTGCGCCTGAAGTCACTCTGGTTGAATCAAAGCAGTTTGGCGAGCGACAGAACCAGTGCGCAGGGGTTGTCTCACCTCCAGGGCCCGCCATGATCTCCCGGACGCTGGGTACGCCCGTGCCCCAAGCGCTGTTCCAGCGGCGCATCAGTGGCTACGTCCTCCATGGAGCAGCCTGTTCGATCTACCTCAGCGGCGAGGAATTCGGTGAGTCATCTTACGTCCTGCGACGCGTTGAGCTCGACCGCTTGCTCCTCCAGCGGGCAGAGGCGTGCGGCGTGAAGATCACTCACGCCCGTGCAACAGATGTCGAGTTCGCCTCTCGCGGCGCTGTGGTCTACACGGAAGGTGGCAGCCTGGAAGGGGACGGAGTAGTCGGCGCCTTTGCCCTCGACGAGACCATGGCCCGGGCCTTCTCTCGCCGCACGGGCTACCGGCCGCCGGCCTCGCTTGAGACTCTTGCCTGCAAGATACATCCGAAAGGACTGGACTTCATCCCAGGGCTGCTGGAAGACAGCATTCACGTCTACCTTCCGAGGGCAGCTCGCGTGGACTTCGGCGCACTCATTCCCAAGGGTAATCATATAGTTGTGATCATCGCCGGCGCGGGCATTGGTGCCGGAGATATGGCGGAGTTCATGGCGTCACCTGACGTGGCCAGGCTCCTCCCCGAAGACGGCCGGACGGAGGGACTATACAAGGGCGCCTTCCCCCTCGGGCCGGCAAGGGGTCTCTACGGCAACTCCTACGTTGTCATCGGGGATGCGGCAGGCATGGTCCGGCCCTTCAAGGGAAAGGGCATCAACTCCGCCATAGACGGCGGACACAGATGTGCCGAGTCCATTCTCACCAATGGCTTCTCGGGGGAGGCCTTCGCCGTGTTCGCCCGGAGCCAGCAACACCTGACCGGAGACGTTTGGTACGGCCGGCTCGTGCGTCGACTTGTCATGCTGACCTCGAAGCATGGCCTGCTCGACCCGATAATCCAGCATGCCAAGACGAGCGCCCCCCTTTCCCAGGCGTTGTTCGATTGCATCTCGGGACGAACAACGTACCGCGACGTCGTGTTGCGAGGAGAGAACCTCAATTGGCTTCCAGCCGCAGTGTGGCGGTGTGCCGCGTGGAAGGGGGGCACACGTCTGGCAGGCAGCAGAGGAGAGCGGAAATGACCAGTCTGGCGAAGCCGAAGATACTCGTTGTGGAGGACGATGCTGACACCGTGGAGGCGCTCCGCGCGCTCTTCGAGCACGAAGGGTACGAGGTACTGGCGGCCTCCGACGCGACATCAGCGTTCGAGTTGAACCAGACCGAGAAGCCAGATCTGATTGTGCTGGACATCATGATGCCATCTGGCACGGAGGGCTTTCACTTCGTCTGGCGGCTCAGACGGGAAGGGGACGAGGCTTGTCGGGACGTCCCGATCATCGTCGTCTCGGCCATCCATGAGACGTTCCCTCTGAAGCTCTATCCAGATGAAAGCGACCCGGTGTACGCGCCCAACGAGTACCTGCCGGTACAAGCGTTCCTGGACAAACCTGCCGAGCCTTCACAACTACTTGACGAGGTGCGGCGGCTCCTGAAGCCGGGAGGTGCGGCAGCCGTTGACTAGGGGGACGCCAGGGCAACTCGCGAGGGGCTGTTTCGAACTGGTCCCACGCCCAGCGTAGGCCTGACTCTCATGACGACTCCGCCGGAACACAGCGCCAACCCACATACGGAGGAGCTGACGGCGCGGATCTCGTGGATCATCCGCCTCCGCTGGGTCGCCGCGGCAGGGGTGGGCGCAACGGCTTGGCTGGCGCCGCGCGTCTGGGGCATCGACCTTCCTGCCGTTCCCTTGTACCTCGTCACATCGGGCCTCGCCGTCTACAACGCAGTCCTGTGGTCGATAAAGCGGTGGCTGCCTGCCGTCACTCGGGGCCTCGGCCTCACGCTGTTCGCGAACCTCCAAATAAGCATCGACTTGCTCTTCCTGACCGCCCTCCTTCACCTCTCGGGAGGTGTCGAGAACCCGTTCGTGTGCTACTACGTCTTCCATGTCGTCATCGCAAGCATCCTGCTCTCGCGGCGTGCAACGTACCTGCAGGTCGGTCTGGCGCTGGCGCTCTTCTGCGGATCGGCAGTCGCCGAGTTCAGCGGCCTCCTGCCCCACTACCACGTGACCGGCTATCTCGGACATGAACTCTATCGCAACCCCCTCTATGTCACGGGGGCAGCCGTCACCGTTGGCACTGTGCTCTTCTTCACCGCGTTCATGGCTACGTCGATCACGGCCCGCCTGCGAGAGCGGGAGGCGGAGATCCTCGGCCTCTCGTCCTCCTTGGAGGAGCGGGCGAGCGAACTGCAGCAGGCTCTCGATGGCCTGCAGCGCCTCGAACGAGAGAAGTCCGAGTACATGCAGCATGCCGCGCATAACCTACGCTCCCCCATGGCGGCCGTCGAACTATCGCTCGCCGTCGTAGCTGAAGGGCGCGCCGGCGAGATCTCGGACAAGGGGAGCACGATGTTGCAGCGCGCCAGGGTGCGAATCGGCGAGGTCCTCAACCTGGCGAGTGATCTTGTGGCGCTCTCGCGGGCCCGGGAGGCCGCGCTTGCAGTCGATTCCGAGAGCGTCGATCTCGCCCACATCGTGCGGAACTCTGAAGCTGAGTTCCGCCAGTCGGCAGAGGCCGCGTCCATCACCTTCGTGACCCGCTGCAGCGCCACTCCAGTCGAAGTACTGGGCGATCCAGGCGCGTTGACAGAACTTCTGAGGAACCTCGTGTCCAACGCTCTCAAGTACACCCCAACAGGAGGGGAAGTTCGGATCGAGCTGGAGGAAGGGGAGGACGGTGTCGTGATCTCCGTGGCCGATACGGGGATTGGCATCGAGGCCGAGGAGATCGACCGCATCTTCGAGGAGTTCTACCGTGCCAAGAGCGCCCGGGAGAGTGGCAAAGAGGGGACAGGACTCGGGCTGTCTATCGTGAAGGCCATCGCGGAGTCTCACGGGGGTACCGTTTCGGTCGACAGCGAGCCGGGCCGAGGCACGACGTTCCGCGTCTCTCTGCCGACCGCCCGCTCAGCAGTTATATCCCAGGCGAGGACCTAGGAGACGTATGGAGAGAGATGACCGAGATCGACTGTTCCCGGTCTTCGTGAAGCTCGCCGGCAAGGTGTGCACCGTGGTGGGCGGCGGCGAGGTGGCCGCGCGCAAGGTTCGCTCCCTGCTGGACAGCGGTGCACGGGTGCGGATCATCGCGCCGCGGCTGTGTGCTTCACTGGGTTCGCTGGTTCAGTCGGGCCAGGCAGAGCACGTCGCCCGCAACTATGAGCAGGGCGATCTGGCGGGGAGCGTCCTGGCTTTCGGCGCAACGGATGACAGGAGCGTGAACGAGACAGTTCACCGGGAGGGCGAGCGCCTTGGCATCCTTGTGAACGTGGTGGATCAGCCGGATCTCTGCAGTTTCTACGTGCCGTCGACGTTGGCGCGAGGTCCGATAGAGATAGCGGTCTCGACCGAGGGCACAAGTCCGGCTTTGGCGAGGCGCCTGCGACAGACGCTCGAAAGCGTGGTCTCGCCGGAGTATGGGCAGCTCGCCGCCCTGCTCGGCTCTCTGCGGGCCGAGGTCAAGGCAGCATTTGCATCCAGCCGTGAACGCGAGGCCAAATGGCGAAGCGTACTAGACAGCGAGGTGCTGGCGCTGCTGAGAGAAGGCAAGCAGGAGGAGGCAAGGGCCATGGCACGCAGGCTGCTTGGCCTCGCCTCCACCACAGAGCGCGGACCCGGCGCCCACGACACGGTGCGGATTGGCACGAGGGGAAGCGCGCTGGCGCTGGCCCAGGCCAAGGCCGCCGCGGAATGCCTCCGGCAAGCGGGGGTCAACGCGGAGATCATCACGATCCACACGACAGGCGATCAGCGGACGGAGATCGGCGCGGGGTCCCCCATCGGCGTGTTCGTCAGAGAGATCGAGCAGGCGCTCGTCCGGGGCGACGTTGACCTCGCCGTTCACAGCATGAAAGACCTGCCGACAGGGCCGCGTCCGGGCCTTGTGGTCGCGGCGGTGCCTCCACGGGAGGATCCGAGCGATGGGATCATCACCCGGGACGGCCAGGGGCTGGACGAGTTGCCTCCTGGCAGCCGGGTGGCTACGTCGAGCCCCCGTCGTGTGGCACAGCTGCGCGCCCACCGGCCCGACCTTGTGTTTGTCCCGGTGAAAGGCAATGTCGACACGAGGCTGCGGAAGCTGGAGAGGGGTGACTTCGACGCCGTCGTTCTCGCCTACGCGGGCCTGGCGCGACTCGACTTGTCCGACGCCGTGACGGAACGTCTGCCACATGACATCTGCCTGCCAGCTCCGGGTCAGGGGGCGCTGGCTTTTCAAGTGCGCGAGCAGGACACAGCGCTTCGCGGGTTGCTCGAGCAGTTCGACCATGAGCCGAGCCGACTGGCAGTCACGGCGGAGCGGGCGTTCCTGACCGGCGTGGGAAGCGGGTGCTCCCTGCCGGCCGGCGCACTCGGCATCATCGACGGGGATCGACTCATCCTAAGAGGCGTGCTCGAGGCCGAGGAAGCCGGACTGATCCGAGATCAGATCGAGGGTCCGCCTGGCTCGGCCTCGGAGCTGGGACTTGAACTCGCCGCGCGAGTGTTGGCAGCAACGCCGACCCGGATGGCGACGGATCAGGCATGATGCAAGCAGGCACAGTCTATCTAGTCGGCGCGGGACCCGGAGACCCGGGGCTCATGACTCTGCGTGGCCTTGAGATTCTGAGGATGGCCGATGTCATAGTGTGCGATCGGCTGGCGAGCGACTCACTTCTGACTGAGGCGAGGAGCGACGCGCGCCTGATCTACGTGGGCAAGGAGGCCGGGAAGCACGCGCTCAGCCAGGACCAGACGAATCAGCTGCTGGCGGACGAGGCGTCTGCCGGGCGGTCGGTTTGCCGTCTCAAGGGTGGAGACCCCTACCTGTTTGGCAGGGGCGGCGAAGAGGCCGCGTACCTGGCGGAGCGAGATATCCCGTTCGTCGTCGTCCCTGGCATTAGCTCGGCGGTGGCGGTCCCGGCCTACGCTGGGATTCCGGTTACCGACCGCCGCTTCGGGTCAAGTGTGGCGATCGTCACCGGCCATAGGGCCGCGGGCAAGGATCATGACCCGGTTCGATGGGAGTTGCTTGCGAAGGCTGCCGACACGGTGGTCGTCCTCATGGGAATGGCGAACTTGGACGCCATCAGGAGGGAGTTCCTCCGCGGCGGCCGAGAGGGCGCGACTCCCGTCGCCGTGATTCGCTGGGGGACGACGGGCCTGCAGCAAACTGTGGTCTCCGATCTCGCGAACATCGCTGCTGAGGTCGAGCGCGCCGGGCTGAAACCTCCCGCGATCCTCGTCGTCGGCGAGGTGGTCAAGCTCCGAGAGCAGTTGTCATGGTTCGAGCGCCGACCTCTGCTCGGCCTCCGGGTCCTCGTGACTCGACCGCGCCACCAGGCAAGCAAGCTAGCTGAACTGCTGCGGGATGAAGGCGCACAGCCGGTCGTGTGCTCTCTCATCCGGATCGAACCGGTCGAAGCCGATGTCGACCGGCTGAACGGCCTCTTCGAGCAGCGCTGGGACTGGGTTCTGTTCACGTCGGCCAATGCCATCCCTTGCTTCGGCGAACAGCTGCGCGGGGCAGGGCTCGACTGGCGCGCGCTGGCAGGCGCTCGCCTGGGAGCGATCGGGCCCGGCACGAGTGCTTCGCTTGAGGCCCTGGGCTTGCGCGTCGATTTCGTGCCGAGCCGGGCGGTAGCCGAATCGCTGGCAGAGGAGCTTCCGGGGGTCTCGCCCACAACGCGAGTGCTGATCCCTCGCGCCGCGGAGGCTAGGGAAGCAATAGTGGAAATGCTGCGCGCCAGGGGTACGCTAGTGGAGGAGATCCCGGTTTACCGGACCGTTCCCGACGAACGCAGTTCGTCACATGTGGCTGAACTGCTGCGCGACGCTGAGATTGATGTCGTGACCTTCACGAGCTCATCGGCCGTGCGAGCCATGGTCGATGCGATTGGATCTGAAGCGCTCAAGAACGTGTCCGTCGCGTGTATCGGGCCGATAACAGCAGAGACCGCGCGCGAGCACGGGATGGCAGTTCACGTTGAGGCCGAAGAACACACGATTCCCGGGCTGGTCGCGGCGTTGAAGGTCTATGTAGCGTCTCGCTCACAGAAACAAGGAGCAGTACCTTGATTGGCTTCACGAAACTTCTGTGCGGCTCGGCAACTGTCTCCCGCGTGCTTCGTGAGGTCGCCGTTGGAGGCAGCAGGGCCGCCAATCTCCTGCAGTTCACGACAGCGGAGCGGCCGCTGGTGGTCTGGAACATGACGACCCGCTGCAATCTGCGGTGCGTCCACTGCTACAACCGCTCCGGGGAAGCGGACGTCGAAACCGGCCTGACCACAGAGCAGGCGGAGGCGCTCATAGACGACCTGGCGGAGATGGCGGTCCCAGTGCTCCTGTTCTCGGGCGGGGAGCCGGTTCTGCGCCCCGATCTGTTCCACCTCGGTGAGTACGCAACCGTCCGGGGCCTTCGAGCCGTCCTTTCGACAAATGGAACGCTCATCACCGAGGAGGTCGCCGCCGGTCTCGCCAAGGCGCGGTTCCAGTATGTGGGTGTCTCGATCGACGGCCTGGCTGTGGTGCACGATTCGTTTCGCGGCCGGGAGGGCGCGTTCGAGGACGCGTGGGAGGGCATACGCGCCGCCCAGGCAGCCGGCCTGCGAACCGGGGTGCGTTTCACCGTCACCCAGGACAATGCAAGTGACCTTCCGGGCGTTCTCCAGCGGGCCGTTGCTGAGGAGGTCGACCGGTTCTGCCTGTACCATCTCGTCTACGCCGGGCGCGGCAGTGGGCTCGCCGAGAAGGACCTGTCGGCGGAGCAGCGCCGGGAGATGATCGAGTGGCTGATGGACGAGACGGAGGAGCTGCACCGCCAGGAGAAGAGCATCGAGATCCTGACGACGGACAACCACGCCGACGGCGTCCTCCTGCACCGCAGAATAGAGAGCCGAGATCCGGCGCGAGCATCGGAGGTGCTGGAGCTGCTGAGCATGCACGGTGGGTGCTCGGCCGGCAAGAAGTTTGCGAACGTGGATGCGTTCGGCGACGTTCACGCGTGCCAGTTCTGGGGGCACGAGTCTCTCGGGAACGTGCGTGAACGGCCCTTCTCCGAGATCTGGGCCGATCTGGATTCCCCGCTGCTAGCCAACCTGCGGCGATCGCAGGAGCTGCTGACAGGGCGGTGCGGATCCTGTCGGTACAGGGCCTACTGCGGCGGGTGCCGCATCCGCGCCGAGGCGGTGCACGGGGATCGCTGGGCGCCCGATCCTGCCTGCTATCTGACGGATGAGGAGGTTCTGAACGGTGACTGACACGCGTCAAGAGCTAGCTCCTTCGGCCCCCGAAGCCGGCCCCTTCGAGTCGCGGACGGGGCGAGCAGCAGAGGGCCCTCCGGCGCTTCGCCGTCGCCCGCGACGTCTTCGGCGGACGGGCGCGATCCGGGACATGGTGAGGGAGACCCGGTTGCGGCCACAGCAGTTCATCTACCCTCTCTTCGCGACTTCGGGCACCAGCACGCAGGAGGAGATCGACGCTCTCCCCGGCCAGTACCGCCTCTCGCCGGATCGGCTTGTCGAGCAGGCGAAGCGGGCATGGGACCTCGGCATCCCGGCGGTGCTGCTTTTCGGACACGCGGAGCAC
The DNA here is from genome assembly GCA_029821875.1 of Candidatus Hebobacterum abditum. Classification (GTDB taxonomy): domain Bacteria; phylum Armatimonadota; class Hebobacteria; order Hebobacterales; family Hebobacteraceae; genus Hebobacterum; species Hebobacterum abditum. Next base: position 23,733 of record JALGXW010000038.1, read on the forward strand.
AAGGATGAGATGGGAAGCGAGGCCGCGGACCCCCGCGGGATCACCCAGCAGGCGGCGCGAGCGCTCAAGAGCAACTTGCCCGACCTGGTCGTGATGACGGATGTATGTCTGTGTGCCTACACCACACACGGTCACTGCGGGCTGGTGGATGAGAAGGGACAGATCCTGAACGACCCCACGCTGGAGGTCCTGGCCAAGGTATCCCTGTCCCACGCGGAAGCCGGGGCCGACATGGTGGCTCCGTCGGACATGATGGACGGGCGCGTCGGCGCCATCCGTCAGGCCCTCGACGCGGCCGGCCGGGAGGACATCGGCATCATGGCCTACGCGGCAAAATACGCGTCCGCCTTCTACGGGCCGTTTCGGGAAGCTGTCGACTCCGCGCCGCAGTTCGGCGACCGGCGCGGCTACCAGATGGATCCGGCCAACTGCAGAGAGGCGCTGCGCGAGGCGAAGCTCGACGTCGAAGAGGGCGCGGATATCGTCATGGTGAAGCCGGCCCTGGCTTATCTGGATGTCATCGCCGCGGTGCGACCCGCGGTCGACGTGCCGGTGGCGGCCTACAATGTCAGCGGGGAGTATGCGATGGTGGCGGCGGCGGCGGAGCGGGGCTGGGTCGAGCCGCGAGCTCTTACCCTCGAGGTGCTAACGAGCATAGCGCGTGCGGGCGCAGACATGATCATCACCTATCACGCGCTGGAGGCGGCCGCATGGCTCAAGGCGTAAGTGGGCCTGCAGAGCTGTCGGCCCAGGACCGATCGATCATCACCCTGATTCAGGCGTCGTTCCCTTTGGTGCGGCGCCCATTCGAGGTGATCGCTGGCGGGTTGGGGACCAGCGAGGAGGCCGTGCTGGGCCGGCTGGCCCGCCTAAAGGAGGCGGGGCTTGTCCGCAAGATCGGTCCGGTCCTCGAACCTGCCAGGTTCGGCATCTCCAGCGAACTGATCGCGGTGCAGGTCTCGCCCGAGGAATTGGAGAGAGTCGGCGAAGCGGTCTCGCTCTGGCGTCCCGTCACTCACTGCTACGCCCGCTCCCATCCCGTCAACCTTTGGCTGGCTGCGCTGTCCGCCGAAGAGCAGTGGTTCGAGGAGGCACGGGAGCGAATCCTGGCGAGGCCGGGAGTGCTGGGCGTCTGGCGGCTCCCTGCGGTCCGGCGGTTCAAGGTTGCGGTCAGGTTCGACCTCACGGGCCAAACGGGGCCTGATGTCGAAAGCCCCGCGGCGGCAGCCAACGAAATGGACGAGGCCTCGCCGGCGCCACCTTCGAGCAGCGCGCAGGAGGAGCTTGACCTGCATGTGCTCGCGGCCTTGGAAGCGGATCTGCCCCTACATCCAGAGCCATTCTCTGCACTGGCTCTGACCCATGGTCTGGACGAGGCACAAATCATCTCCACGCTGCAGCAATGGAGGGCCAACGGCCGGATCCGGCGGTACGGCGCCCTGGTCAGCCATCTGCGCCTCGGCTTTGTGGCAAACGCGATGACAGTGTGGCAGGTGTCCGCTGAGCGAGTGGAAGAGGTCGGGACCGCGCTCGCCTCCTCCTCGCACGTTTCTCATTGCTATGAGCGACCGGCCTTCCCGGAGTTTCCGTTCAACCTCTACGCCATGGTCCATGAGAGGTCCCGAGAGCGATGCACGGCCGTAGTTGAGGAGCTCTCCGGTCGTTGTCGTGACAGTCCGCGGGCGGTGCTGTTCTCGACGAGCGAGTTCAAGAAGTCCTCGCCCAGGTACGCTGAACTGCTTGCCGAGCGCGTGAGTCCGCCCGAGGGCGCTTCGCTCCGGACGGGCACTAGCGGGACATGTGCAAAGCAGAGCACGGATGGAAAACGGTGACCATGACAGATGCGCAGTCTCGGAGTCTACTGGCTGAAGCGGCGCGGCTGATACCAGGCGGGGTGAACAGCCCGGTGCGTGCGTTCGGAGCAGTGGGGGGCACACCTCGCTTCCTCGCCCGAGGGTCGGGATCCCGCGTGTGGGATGTGGATGGCAACGAGTACGTCGACTGTGTGGGGTCCTGGGGCCCCCTCATCCTGGGCCACGCCCGACCGGAGGTGGTGGAGGCGGCATGCGAGGCTGCGCGCTTGGGCACCACGTTCGGTGCCCCGACTGAGGGAGAGGTCTTGCTCGCACGAGCCATTACGAAAGCGATCCCATCGATCGAGTCGGTACGCCTCGTCAACTCGGGCACTGAGGCCGTGATGAGCGCCATCCGCTTGGCTCGCGCCTACACCGAGCGTACCAAGGTGGTCAAGTTCGAGGGCGCCTACCACGGGCACAGCGATGGTCTGCTGGCGCGCGCCGGCTCCGGGCTTGCAACTCTTGGGCTGCCGACGTGCCCGGGAGTGCCGCCGCCCTGGACGGCGGAGACGGTTGTCGTGCCATACAACGATCCCGATGCTGTCGAGACCGTGTTCGGCTCGCTCGGCGAAGAGATCGCCTGCGTCCTGGCGGAGCCGGTAGCCGGCAATATGGGGGTGGTGCCGCCGGCGGAGGGTTTTCTGGATTCCCTCAGGACTGCGAGCGAAAAGGCCGGGGCTCTGTTGGTGTTCGATGAGGTCATCACAGGTTTCCGGGTGCACGCGGGCGGCGCCCAGGCCGCATACGGAGTGACTCCCGATCTTACGATACTGGGCAAGATTCTCGGCGGCGGGTTCCCAATCGGCGCCTTCGGCGGCCGTCGGGACATCATGGACATGCTGGCTCCATCCGGCCCTGTCTACCAGGCCGGGACGCTCTCCGGGAACCCGGTGGCCTGTGCCGCGGGTCTCGCCACGCTCCGGCTCCTGGAAAGCGAGACGCCGCACGGCATGCTGGAGCGGCGGACGGGCCGTCTCGCCGATGGTCTCAGGAAGGCCGCGCGCGATGCCGGCGTGTCGGTCTGGGTGAATCGCGTCGCGTCGATGTTGACTCTGTTCTTCACGGACCAGATTGTGAGTAACTACGCTACGGCAGCGACCAGTGATCTGAAGCGCTATGCGCGCTTCTTCCATGGGATGCTCGCGCGCGGCGTGTATCTTCCGCCATCCCAATTCGAGGCCATCTTCGTTTCGGCGACCCACAGCGATGAGGATGTGGGGTTCATCTGCGAGGCCGCGCAGGCCGCCTTGGGCGAGATCGCATCTCCCCAGGGACAGCCATGTTAGTCCGCGCAATTGCTGGCGGAGAGGCATAGCCCCCGTCCACAGGGACCGTGGCAGTGACCGGAATCCGAGGACGAAAGGTAAGGAACAAACACGTGGCACTGAAGGACGTTCGCCTTCCCCTAACCGACCTGATATCACAGGTCGAGGAGGAAGTGCAGCGGGCAGAGATGGAGTTCATGTACGGCGCGGGGGCGGCCCGGCCGAGTCTGGGCATGGCGCGCGGCAGCCGGGTGCAGCCGCTCGTCCTCTTACTGTCGGCCGAGTGTGGCGGAGGCGCCGGTGCGCGCAGCGTGTCGCTGGCAAAGGTCGTCGAGTTCATTCATGCCGCTTCAATGGCGCACGACGGAGTGCTGGACGACGGCATTCGGGAGGGCGCTGCTCCGGCCAGCCGCGTCAGGTCGGCAAGCCAAACAGCCATCCTTCTGGGCGACTACCTCCTCGCGACAGCGTTCAGTGCCCTGGGATCGGATGGAAACATGGCGTTCCTGTCCGATCTGATGAGCGTTGTCGCGCAGATGTGCGAAGGACAGGTGCGCCTCCTTCGATCGAGGGGGCGCTTCATCGCGGCGCCGGACTACCTGGACATCCTCAGAATGAGGGCCGGCAGCCTGACCGCGTTCTGCGCGAAGGCCGGCATGCTCACGGCAGACGGTCCCCGGGAGTGGGCCGATGCCCTCGGCAGGTTTGGCGAGCGATTTGGCGTCGCTTTCCATATCGCCGAAGAGATCCTCGACCTCGTGGAAGACGACCCCGAGGGCTCAGCGACAGGGCGAGTGTTTGGCCCTGACCGCTGGTTCGTGTTCCCACTGGTGCAGGTTGCCCAGGCCGGGAGCGCCGAACGTGCGGCGCTGGCAGCGATTGCAGAGAAGGGCGAGTACTCTGAGAAGGACCTGGGTGTCATGCGCCAGCTCGCAGAGGACACCGGCGCGCTCTCCCGATGTTGGGAGATCGTGCAAAGCTGGCTCGGAGATGCTCTGGAGCACCTCGAGGTGATGCCAGAGACGGAGGCCAGGACGCTGCTCACCCGGACCGCGACTGATCTCTGCGGCGTGCGGCAGCACGCCGCCACAGAGCGCGTCCGGTCATCGGCGGGATGAGCCGCGGATCGGCCCTTCGTTTCCCGGTGAAGGAGGGCAGGCGGGGATGCTCCCAGGTGTCCCGGTTGCCGCGCGGCAGACTCCGGCTAGCCGTTCCTGTAGTTGACGCCGAAGCCGCCGCGGGGATAGTCCCATTCGAGGTTGCCGCACTCGGCGCAGGCGACGCGGCAGGCGCCGCACTCGACACAGCCCTCGAAGAAGACGGTGATCTGGTCGTTCTCCCACCGGTACGTGTTGACCGGGCAGATGTAGGTGCACTGCTTGAGCTCGCAGTCGCGGCACTTGGCCGGGTCCTTGATGCTCAGGTGGGACTCGGCGTCGGGGCGGAAGCCGTTGAGGTAGAGCTTCTGCTCGAGGGTGAGCTTCTTCACGCGATCGACCTCCACGCCTTGAAGAAGTCGATGGCCATGCGCCAGGGGGTGCGGCGGCGCATGGCGTCCCAGAAGATCTTGCGCTGCTTATTGCGTTTTGGCAGGCCGTCGACGGTGAGCATCTCACGCGCCGCCTCATTGAGGAAATCGGGATAGAGTGTGAAGAACTCGGGATGGGTCTCGAAGAAGCGGCCCATGTTACGGTACTTGTAGAGATCCTTGTAGATGTAGGTGTCGCGCAGGAGTTGATCGTAGTAGGCGAGACTCTCAGCGGAGAACTCGCCCCACTGGCTTGCGCGCAGGATGGCCTCCGCGGCGAGCTTGCCGGAGGTCATGGCGAGATTGGACCCCTCCCGGTGCATGCTGTTGACGAGCATGGCCGCGTCGCCGACGACGAGCATGCCGTGCGCGGAGAGCTTCGGCATGCCGTGCAGACCCCCCTCGGGAATGAGGTGGGCGAGGTACTCTCGAGTCTCTCCACCCTCCAGGAGCGGGGCGACCATAGGGTGGGACTTGAAGTGCTCGAGCATATCGTTTGGCTGGATGCCGCGCTCCACCAACTGGGAGACGAGGGTGCCGACGCCGATGGAAAGAGAGTCGCGGTTGGTGTAGATCCAGGCCGTGCCGACCATCCCCCAGCTCGCGTCGCAGTAGAGCTCGATAGTTGCCCCCTGGTCGCCGGTCAGGTTGAAGCGATCCTCTATGGATTCCCGGGGAAGAGCGATCACTTCTTTGACCCCGAGGGCCGCCTCGCTGGGAGGAATCTCCTCCCGCAGGCCTGCCTTCTGCGCGAGCAACGAGTTGACACCGTCGGCCGCGACCACCACGTCGGCATACAGGTCGCCATCGGGGCGTCCTGTGTGCACACCGACGACCTTGCCGTCCTCCATGATGGCGGATTCGACAACGGTCTCGGGGATGATCAAGGCCCCCGCCTCTCTCACCTTGCTCGCCATCCACTTGTCGAACCGTGCTCGGAAGACGCTGAACGCGTTGTAGGGCTCCTGATCGAAGTCCTCGTGGCGGTGCGCCGCTTTGAAGGCCGCCCGCTCGGTGAGGACCCAGGCCTGGGTCTCAACGATGTGACGCTCGAGTGGCGCTTCCTTCCAGAACTCGGGGAAGATCTCGGCCGTGGGTTGAGTGTAGAGCACGCCCCCCATGACGTTCTTCGACCCGGGGAAGTCGCCCCGCTCAACCACCGCGACGTTCACACCTTCCTTCGCCAGCAGGTGGGCGCAGGAGAGACCGGCGGGCCCGGCGCCGACGACGATGACCTCAAACTTCTCCCCGCGCTCACTCACTGGGCGCTCCTCTGCCCGGCAGACGGGTCTTCACGACGCGGGTGAGGGCCGGGACCACCTCGTTGACATCGCCGACGATTCCATAGGTGGCGAGGTCGAAGATAGGCGCGTTCGGGTCGCTGTTGATGGCCACGATCACGTCAGAGGTCTCCATGCCCACCAGGTGCTGAATGGCCCCGGAGATGCCGCAGGCGATGTAGAGCCTGGGCCTGACTGTCTTGCCGGTCTGGCCAACCTGCCGGGGGTGCTCAATCCAACCCTGATCCACCGCCGCCCGAGAGCCGGAGACGGCCCCGCCAAGGGCATTGGCGAGCTCGGCCAGCATCTGGAAGCCATCGGGCCCCCCGAGGCCGCGGCCGCCTGAGACGAGTATGTTGGCATCCTCTATGCGAACGGCGGAGGTGTCGGCCTCGCGTGCGTACTCAACGATCCGCAGGAGTACGGCGTCCTCGGCGAGCGCGAGTTCCTCAGTGACGATCTCACCCCCGCGGGAATCATCGCGGGTCGGCATGTCCATCACTCGCGGCCGGACGGTCGCCATCTGGGGCCGCTGCTTCTCACAGAGGATTGTTGCCATGATGTTGCCGCCGTAGGCGGGACGAGTCTGCTCGAGAAGCTTGGTCTGAGGATCGATGGAAAGGCCCGTGCAGTCAGCGGTCAGGCCCGTGCCGAGCCGAGTGGCGACTGCGCCTGCCAGGTCGCGCCCGGTCGTCGTCGCGCCGAGGAGCATGATCGCGGGCTGATACTTCTGGACGAGATCGACGACGCCATGGAGATAGGGCTGAGTGCGATAGTGGGCGAGGACGGCGTCATCCATGAGGTAGACTGTGTCGGCGCCGTGCGCGAAGGCTTCCTTAGCAAGTGGATCGACCTGATGGCCCAGCAGGACGGAACACACCCGACCACCCAGGTCGGCTGCGAGCTGGCGGCCCTTTCCCAGCAGCTCCCAGGAAACGGCGGCAGGCCGGCCGTCAGCGTGTTCGACGAACACCCACACTTCGGGCGTGGGGCCCTCGCTCGGGGGAGCTGCCGCCTCTGCAGGGGCAGGCTCGGTCGCCGGCTCAGGGACGGCGACCTCTGCCGGCTCACCCTCGCTCATGGTGATGGCCGAAGTAGGACAAGCCTCCACGCACTTGCGGCAGCCGGTGCAGGCATCGGCGTCCACTACCGCAATGTCCTCTGCGTCCATCGAGATGGCGTCGACGGGGCAGATGCCAACGCACTGCTCGCAGCCAATGCAGGCGTCGCGGGCGATCTCGGCAATGCTCTTCTGCTTGTCTTCCCGATTGCCCATGGTGCGCTACTCCTCGAAGACGCCGTCGGCGAGGAGTCTATCGAGCAGGAGATCGGCGGCGCGGTCCGGGTTGCCGTCGTCGGCAGTCAGCATCTCGCCGCGCTCGCGCTGGGGCGGGGCGAAGATCCGTCGCACCTGGGTCGGCGATCCGGGGAGCCCCACCTCGGAGGGGTCTAGGCCCGTGTCGGCAGTACCCCAAACCGGGATCTCCGTGCGAAGGCCCTTGATGACCGCCGGCAGGGAGGCATAGCGCGGCTCGCCAGCTTCCTTGAGGATTGTGAGGAGGGCCGGCAATGGCGCGTCGACGACCTCCTCCGCGCCTTCCAAGAGGCGGCGACACCGAAGGCGCCGCGCCTCCACGTCGACCGATTCGATATTGCCCACATAGGTGATCTGAGAGAAGCCGAGACGAGTGGCGATGCCTGGACCAACCTGGGCCGTATCGCCGTCGATAGTCTGCTTGCCGCAGAGGACGAGATCGACCCTCTGCTCCTCGGCGAGGCCGCGAACTGCCGCCGCCAGGGCGGCCGAGGTGGCCAGGGTATCTGATCCGATGAGTGCTCGGTCAGAGAGCAGGATGGCGCGATCGACGCCAAAGGAGAGCGCCTTCTGGAGGGCTTCGACCGCCTGTGGCGGGCCCATACACAGGGCGGTGCACGTGCCGCCGTGGGTCTCCTTCAACTGGACTGCGGCCGCGATGGCCGGCATATCGAAGGGATTGATGATGGCCGGAATGCCCTCGCGGACCAAGGTGTTGGTCTCGGGGTCAATGCGGACCTGAGTCGTATCCGGCACCTGTTTGATGCAGACGACGGTGTTGAGCAAAAAAAGCCACCTACGAGCGCACCGTGGGCCACGGCGGCGGGACGTGGTAGGATGCGTCACTCGTCTATTCGATTATTCCGATCGATTTTACGTGTTGCTGCAGAACATGTCAAGAACAGCGCTCGACCCTGCACTCACTCACGCTGAGCCGCTGCCTCTCGGTCCAAGGCTTCGTTCATGCTGCCGGTCTGGTACCCTCGGAGGTCTAGGGTCACATAGACGTACCCAAGACGCCGGAGTTCCGCCACGATGCACGTGCGATTGCTCGGCTCGGTGATGAGCTCGAACTCGCTGGGGTCGACCTCGATGCGCGCGATGTCGCCATGGTGCCGCACACGTGCTTGCGCCAGCTGGAGGCCGCGCAGCAGCGTCTCCGCTGCTGCCACCTGCTGAAGCTTGCCAGCCGTGATCTGATCTCCATATGGGAACCTCGAGGCCAGACATGCAAACGACGGTTTGTTCCAGGTGGTCAGCCCGAGTTCCTTCGACAACTCCCGTATGTCGGCCTTGGTGAGCCCTGCTTCCCGCAACGGGCTTCGGACGCCGAGCTCTGCCGCGGCGCGCATGCCGGGCCGATAGTCGTCCGCGTCGTCTACATTGGAGCCGTCGGCCACCGCTGCAAGGCCTTCCTCTCGAGCGATTCCCAGCAGCTTCTCGAACAGCTCGGTCTTACAGTAGTAGCATCGTTCGGGTGGATTGTCGGCGAAGTGCTGGATCGCAAGCTCTTCCGTATGGATGACGCGGTGGCGGGCGCCGAGCCGTCTTGCCAGCTCGATCGCCTCCGCGCCTTCGCGGGCGGGATAGGTCTCGGACTCGGCCGTCACCGCAAGCGCCCGGTCGCCCAGCACATCGACGGAGACCTTCAGGAGCAGGCTGCTGTCCACGCCCCCGGAGTAGGCGACCACCACTCCTCCCATCGCCTCCAGAATCTGCATCAACCGCCGGTACTTCTCCTCTAACTCAGTTGTCACGGGATATTCCTCACTTCCTCGGCGACCCCGGCGCCTCCGCGCAGGCTGCAGAACTCCTCATAGTCGATGAGAGCGGCGATGGTCGGGGCGTCGCCGCAGACCGGGCAGGCGGCATCTCGTTCAAAGCGCAGCTCCCGAAAAGTCATGTCGAGGACGTCGCACAGCAGCAACCGCCCCACCAGCGGATCGCCGATCCGAAGAATGAGCTTCAGCACTTCGGCAGCCTGGATGGTTCCCAGGATGCCCGCCACGGCCCCCAGGACACCCGCCTCCCGGCAGCTCGGCACCATGCCCGGGGGAGGTGGCTCTGGATACAGGCAGCGGTAGCAGGGCCCCGCTCCTGGGGAGATCGTCGTGACCTGCCCCTCGAAGCACAGGATCCCCGCATGTGACAGGCTCTTGCCGGTCATCACGCATGCATCGTTGACAAGATAGCGCGTAGGGAAATTGTCGCTGCCATCCACGACGATGTCGTAGCCGTCGATGATGTCCAGGATGTTCTCCGACGTGAGGCGCAGGTCGTGGGGAAGGACGCACACGTCGGGGTTTATCGCCTCCATGCTCTCCTTCGCTGACAGGGACTTGCGCCGCCCCAGATCCGAGGTCGCGTGGAGAACCTGCCGCTGGAGATTGCTCAGCTCGACCGCGTCTGAATCGACGAGGCCGATAGTCCCGACTCCGGCTGCGGCGAGGTAGAGCCCGACCGGCGATCCCAATCCGCCGGCTCCCACCACGAGGACCTTGGCGTCGAGCAGCTTACGCTGCCCCTTGCCGCCTACTTCGCTCAGTATGATATGGCGGCTGTACCGCTCTATCTGCTCATCGTCAAAGGCTGACACTACTCACACTCCATTCGGCCTCACCTCGCCGGAGTCGGGACCGGGCCAATCCGGGACGCTACTCCAGAATGTCTCCCTCCACTGCGGTGACCTGCACCCCCTGCTCCTCGAGATACTGAATGCCCCGCTGGAGGTTCTCCTCTGTGCCCTCGAGCTCCAACACCATCTCGCCCGCGGTCTCGGTCACGCGAGCGCGGCGGATGTTGGGAAGGATGTCGAACTGCTTCGCCATCCGGAACGTCACGGGCTCTGTGATCAGCGCCTGCGGAAAGGTCAGTTTCACAGCCTTCTTCGCCATTGCCTTCTCCTCTGCGGTCGGACTCCGTCCTCGTCTCCTACCACGGCCTCTTCCTCAGATCATATCGGGGCCGGCCCGCGCGTCCCGCCGGCGATGGCGGGAACGATGGAGACCTCATCTCCCTCCTTGAGGACAGTGTCCTCGCCCTGGAGGAACCGAATGTCTTCGTCGTTGACGTAGACGTTTACAAAACGCCTGAGTTTCCCGTCATCGCCGTAGATGCGGCTCTTGATCCCGGGGTAGCGGGTATCGAGATCGGCCAGCACGTCTCGCACGGTACCCCCCTCGGCCTCGACCTCGGACTTCTGGCCGACAGCTGGCTGCAGCGGCGTCGGTATCCTCACCTTGACTGCCATTGTCTGTTCACCTCCTGGTGTGAGCAGTCACCCGGCGGGTCGGAGCGACTGCTCGCCCACACGTATGGGATGCTCGCGAAAGCGCCCATGCTTTTCATCGAACGTCCACGCCGTGACCCGTGCCTCGCCCACCTCCGCCACAGCTACGATGAGGTACACGTAGCCCGGCCAGGCGCTCTCGACATCGGTCGCCGACGGAGCCGGGGGATGATCGGGATGGGAGTGGTAGAAGCCCACTATCTCCAGGCCGCGCTGCTCCGCCGCGCGATCGAGCTTGAGAATCTCCCTTGGATCGACTTCATAGCGATCGTGCAGGCGGGTGCTGCTGAGGTTCTCGGTGGGATGCACTGAACACACCGAGACGGTCTCGCCAGGCTGCCCTACCATCACCCCACAGCACTCCTCTGGATACGTCTGCCGCGCGTGCCGTTCGAGCTGAACGAGATGCTCGGCCGACAAGACAACCGCGTCGCCCGAGCTTCCGCAGCCCGGCTGCTCGGGGTGTTCACCTCGCCCGGCCGGATCGGTCATGCGCCTGCGCCCTCCAGCAACGCTCCCGCGCGCTCCTCGAACGAGGCGAGCGACGGCTCTACGGTCAGGGGCTCTCCGAGGCGCCCCGAGAGCGGCTCCGTCGTCTTCAGGCCGTTGCCGGTGACACACGCGACAATCGTCTCGTCCACTGGGATTCGGCCGGATGCGATCAGCTTCCGCAGGACCGCGATGGTGACGCCTCCCGCGGTCTCGGTGAAGATGCCCTCCGTTCTGGCGAGCAGCTTGATCGCCTCGACGATCTCCTCGTCGGTGGCGGTCTCGCCATCGCCCCGGCTCTCCTGA
>JALGXW010000091.1 GCA_029821875.1 Candidatus Hebobacterum abditum
GACCGGCGGCACCTCCGTGAGGCGCTCCGTGGCCAGCATGTCCAGCCACTCCATCCGCTCATCGCCGGTCAGATCGTCGACGATCTGCTGAAGTTGGGGCCGGGCGAGCTCCGGACCGCGATTGATGACGCTGGCTGGCAGATTCCCTGTCTCCGCGAGGCGCCGCTGGAGGTGCGCTGCGTCCAGCGCTCTCACCATCGTCTTCTCTCTCACCGCCTGCGCCGCCGCCATCCCTGTCACACCCCCGAGCAACTGCAGGTCGCGCTGCATTCGTGGAGCCGCGGAGGCGTCGTGTGTGAGGGAGAACGCCTTGCCCGCGATGAGAATCTGGTCCAGGCTCCTCGAGATGATCGCTCGGCACGGGATCTCGATGTCGGTGTGCGGCGGATTGACTCCGAAGTCTACGATGTCGGCGACATGCTGGCCCTTCATATCGTAGTTGCTGAACATAACGCAGACCGTATCTGGGAAGCGGGCTAGGGTCAGCTGATCCTCCAGCGTGAGGAGCACCTCGCCGAGAATGTGCCGGCTCTCTCGCGGCGCGATGTAGACTCCGTGGTCATACACTCGTCCGCCTCTGCGTCTCATCATCATGTAGTAACGCGTGTAGTCGAAGGCATCGGTCGTGTCCAGTGCAGAGAGGAAGTTGCTCCCGTGTGAGCCCGGCTGGCGGTGGAAGGGCAGGGCCGCCCACATGGGTATGCGATCCCGCTCGTTCCCATAGACGGAGTCCGCGCCGGCGAAGGCCGCTACGTCGCCATCGCCCGTGGCATCGATGGTCACGCTGCTGAGCACGGCGCGCGGCCCGTAGGGAGTCGCATACACCGTCCCGACAACGGTGTCACCGTCGACCAGCGCGCCGATGCAGAAACAGCCGAAGGCGACCTCCACTCCCGCCTCTCGGCACAGCTCGAGCAAGGCATAGGCCTTCACCTCGGCGCTCCACTGCATATCCTCGCCCCACCAGTACTCGGACCCGTCCTCCTTGTTCCGTATCCAGGTCCACGGCGTTCGCGGGTAGCGCAGCCTCGCTTCCCACAGCGCCACGCGCCGGTCGATCTCGTCCGAGAAAGCGTTGGGCGAGGTATGCAGCACGTTCGGGTGGGTCATCCAGTAGACGGGAACCGCGCCGATCGTGCCCGTGCCGCCGAGCGCCCAGTTCATGTCCAGCAGGGCCGTTCTTGCTCCCTCCCGCGCCGCTGCCCGCGCCGCCGGCGGTCCGCTGGTGCCGCCCCCGACCACCGCCACGTCGACCTCCGCCATCGTCGACACGGAGGTCACTGACCCGTCGGCGAATCCCCCCGGCCAGTCCCGAGCCAGGTCGCTCTCCGCCTTCCAGGCGACGGCGCGACCCTTCGGTGACTCCAGCGCAGGTGGTCCATCGGGCAGTACCAAGGCTCGTACCTCGCCGCTGCTGACCAGTAGGCACGCCGCGCCTGACCACTCGAGCAGCTTCCGAGCCACCGACTTCCCCCGCACCAGCGCCGCCAGGGGATCGAAGGTCTCCCCTCGCATCACCTGTGCCGATCCGCATCCGATCCTCGCGCCCTTGAAGTCCTCGGCGTGCTCTACCAGGTGACGGGCGACCGCCATCGAGGCGTCGCGAGCGGCGACTTCGATCTCCGTGTCTGCCTTCACAGATCGCGCCCGCGCCGTCTCGACCCGCACGGCCACGTCCGCATAGGCATCCTTCTCCGAGAAGCCACTTGGGTAGATCGTCAACTCGTTCTCCACGACGCCCAGTTCGGGGGGAACCTGCTGATGTCGCACCCCCTCTCCCTCCACGCCCATGAAGGCCATCGTCCGCCTGACCACGAGCGTTTCGGTCTCATCCGGCTTCGCGTCTGTCAGGGCTCCTGTCAGATGCTCCAGCAGGCCCTGCTCGGCTGCATCCACGACCTGGCGCACGCGGATGGCCTGTCGCCCGGACTTGTTGCCGACCAGTACCAGAAATCCATCGCCCTCCCTGCGGATTCCAACGGGTCTGCTCGCGTAGAGTAGGCTCACCCCCTCTGCCAGGAGCATATTCTCAAGCTTGACCTTCACGCTGTCCATGTGCAGAGGTATCACGTCTCCATCGCGCGCCTTTGAGGCGGCCTCGTCGATGGGAAACCACTCGCTCACGAGATCACGCTGTTCCTCGCGCCAGGTTAGCCACGGCCGCTGCCAGGCCCCGATCTCATGTCCCAGGAAGGTGTCGTCCACCACCACCATGACGCGCCGCCCGTCCCGCGCCAACTCGCGCGCCACCACCACGCCCGCCAGACCTCCCCCCACCACTAGGGCGTCTCCGTCGAAGATCACCGGGACCGCAGCAGACGGCGTAACGCGAACT
>JALGXW010000039.1 GCA_029821875.1 Candidatus Hebobacterum abditum
CCACCAGCAGCAACGCGAAGGATGTCGAGACTCTCGGTATCACCTTGCATCCTCACGTATCCCGCGAGCGTCTCTCCTTGATCACCCGGCCGGTCCCCCCGTCTCATCATCTGCACACACTGGTTGAGTAGCTCCACCGTCACATCCTCTGCCAAGCGCTCACCCATTAGTGAGTGCAGTACTTCGAACCGAGTGACCGTGTCCATGCGGGTAACGACATCAAATGCTCGCTGTCTGCAGTCCTCGTCCGGTGTCTTGCACAGCTCTGAGAACAGCGACACTATCGCCGGACGGACTCCTGAGACCAGTTCAGCTTTCTCAACATGTTCCCCCACTGCGGGCAGCTCCTCGCATACCATCCGAGTACCCCCGAGTTCATACGCAATCTTGAGCCGGCAGAGGATCCTTGCGACCTCCGACATCGAGCATTCTGACAGCCAGAACAGGAGCCTGTGTCGGAGCCCCTCCTCCCAACTCGCGCGAGCCTCCGATGCTGCCCATTCGGCGATTCTATCCTTTCCTGCTCGCCAGGCAACCCTGAAGACAGAACGCAGAGCTAAGTTACCTGCCCAGGCCAGTATTGCCCTAAGCGTATCCATAGCATGTGTGCCTTGCCGCCGCCCACTCCCCGCTATCGATCAGGTTCAACTACCTGAATGACGAAATCGTCTGCCTCCGCGCGCCACCACCGAGTTGTCTTCTCCAGGCTCTCAGGTACGCAGAGCCGCCGCGCATGCGTGTCGAACCTGACTACTCGGGTGTCTGGGTTACATGTCGCCATCACAACATCGTAGATCTCGGGCGTTACCTGCGCGCCGCGCAGTTTCTCGTATAGTGTGCCGTACTCGGCGAATTCTTCCCGCAGCTTCCGGGGTACGGCAGGTAGGTCAAGCTGGCCGATGTCGCCCACCAAGACCCGTGGGCCCTCTACGCCGTAACGGCGTGTCCTCGCGTCCTGAAGTGCCAGGTCCGAGCGCAACTGCTCACTCAGGTCAAAGCCAAATCGGACCGCAAGCCACTCCTCGTTGGCCGGCAACGGCCCTATCGTGAATGATGTAAACGGAGCATGCTTCTCTCTTCCTCTCACAGGCTTGGGCAGATCTAGGCTAACGTCAGCATCAGTCACAAGCGCGATGTCCGACGGCATCGTGTTCAGTAGGTCCTCAACGCACTTCGATGCTCGTGCGGACACGTCTCGGACGAGTCGCATTCTCTCGCGGTCGACCCTTAGCCCGCCGTCGAACAGGGCCAGGAAGCGGGCAGTTTGGCTGTCAGAGACGTCCAACCACGTCTCTGTCAGCACCTCCGGAGTGATCGCTCGCCGATGCACGAAGTGTAGTCCCTGTTGTACCCCTGACTGATTCCTGAGGAACACGTCTGCTACAACGCGTTTCGGGCCTAGCTTGCCAAATGTAACGGCCTCTTGAACGTAACCGAGCCTGAAGGCGCTCTCGTCATCCTCGGCCCAAGCAGCTAGGCACAGCGACATCGTCTACCTCCTCACCATCACCTTAGGATGGCAGCGCAGGCGCCCCTGGCCGTGCTGGCATTCGCCGTTCATCACGGCCCTTCGCCCGCATGTGTTAGCCTCCGTGGGACCAGCGCTTTCGACGCCGCTTCTGCACCGGAACTCGATGGTCCTCTTTCTCGCCGTTGAAGATATCCACAGGCTTATAGGGCTGTCCACAGCCTAATACCATTCCTAGGCCTCCCGTGCTTGAGGTACAACCTAGCTGCTTGTACTTCTCCCCCGTGTATCGCACGGGCCCATCAGTCCGGCCTTGCCAGAAGCGGTGCGGGTCCTCAGCGGATCCGAGACGAACGCGAAACCCCGGCTGAAGTGAGCTCATTGAGTGTTCGTGCTCTGGATACGAAGGACACAATGCCCAGCAACGAGTACGAGAGAGGGCGGTCAGGCGGCAGTCGGCAGGTTGCAACGTATGCTTCTTCGTTCCTACCCTTCGGACCGGCCCCCAAATGCGACCCTCCGCGAACTGAGAACGGTTACTAGGAGGGTTACGTTCGGGGAGCCAGCAAGCTCTTGGTAGAAAGCTCACCTGACCTCGCCATTGTCACCGGACCGTGTGCGCATGCCGACCGCCCGTACGACCGATCTGAGCGGGTTGTGGGCTTGCTCAGGATGACTTCCTTCCGTATGATCTGCCACCGCTAATCGCGGGGCTCATCCTCCAGCGAAATGGACTGCCCACGATACCGCAGCGAGTCCGTCAGAGCACGGCTGCGGCGGCTTCACGCCGAATTGACCCGTACACATGGGACTGTGACGGCATCCTCACACCGCAGGTCTTCGAGGTCAACGGGGTCTACCACATGCTCTACGCCGGCATGAAGGGCAGAGAATGGCAAACCGGACTCGCCGTAGGCCGATACGCGCCCCAGTACTAACATAGCAGGTGGCAGCACTCACGGGGGAAAGTCACTCTTGAGGTATCCGTGGGCCACGGGATGAGAGCGATTCGTGCAGGGGTGTCCCAGCGTGGACTTGACGAGCAGACGGCAAACTGTGTAGACTCTCGGCGCTGAGGTGCAGTCCGACCACGCTGATGCATCGTACACCGCTCTGGTGAGCGCCTCATGCAGGGAGGCACGATGCGTCTTCGGCCGGCGTCGATACGAGTCGCACTGCTGGGACCGAACGCGCGCGCTTCCTCATCCCTGCATCGCAGGAATCTCCCTGGCGCATCCGCCGAGAGCGCATGGTTGCCTGCTGAGGCCCTATCCTGTGCTCCCCTTGATGGCGACACGCGCCCTCTTGGAGACTCTCCCGCCCCCCTGGCGAGGGCTACGGCCGTTCCCGCCTAACGATCGGCGCACTGTCTGCAGTGCACTTCGAAGGTAAAGGAGGCGAACATGCCACCGGACATGAGGGAAGTGAAGTGTGAGGCCGCTCGCGGGGTGATCGAGGCACTCAACGCGGTGGAGGTGCTGCACGTCGGTGGACTGGCCTTCGACCAGTGGCACCGATGGGGGACTAGGCGCGCCGATGACCTACAACTGCTCATCCGTGACGAGCAACTCCGTGCATTCAGGGATGCGATGGAGTCAGCAGAATATCGTCTGGTCGAATACAACCCCTCCACTGGGCTGGTCTCTGATGCGCCACCGGATGTCGTCCGAAGGACCCTCAACAGGCCCACAAGCCCTGATGTGGACTATGTTCACGAGCGCTACGTGGGTCGAATCGCCGAGCCCGAGCTTCTTTGGATCAGATTCCACACGACCAAGCGTCACGGCGGTCTCCTGCTGGCTGACCTGGACAACTGGTTCAGGGGGTACGGCCAACTGGCATCCGTTCCAGTGATGGAAGGCCCTCATCCCGCTACTGAGGTCAAGCGACCGCCGCTCTGGGCGATGCTTCTGTGGCAGGCCGCCGAAGTCACGTGTGCCGCTGCCGACTGTGCGATCACCGAGGAGGATGTGGACAAGCTCCGGCTTATCGCCGCAGAGATGAGTGAGGATGATTGGAATAGCGCGGAGGCGGGGGCCCGCCGGTACGACGACGAGTATCTCGCGCGCATCGGGCGCGCTCCGGCAGCAGACATGGTGGCGGAGTACGCGCAGGCGTGCCAAATCCCAGTCGGACGGCTGATAGGGCCGGATGCCGACCTGGAATATGGGGTGCTATACGAGCTGCGCTATGCTCTGGAGGCCCTTGAGGCGTGCCATCCACACGCCACGATTCCTGGTTCGATCATGGATCTTGCGCGTACCACAGGCACCGGGGGCCGTCCCCGCAAGATATGGGGGTATCCAGATCCAGAATGGCAGGATCGCTACGGCCTTGAGGGCTCCGGGGGCGGGAAGCTAGGGCGCGCGCAGATCAGCATCGCTGAGCAGATCAGGAGATACGCTCATCTTGGAGGCCTTGGTCTGTTCGCCCGGCGTCTTGTGACTACGGACATCGCCGACGCCCCGCCGCATGGCCCCTGGAATCAATGCACGGCGCAGCAGTTGGAGGACATCTTCGGCTAGGCCACCATGTTCCTGATCTGGGCGGCCGCTGGCGCGCTGGTGGCCGCGGCGCTGGCCACAACCTACTACGTAGACGGCGCGAGAGGACGCGACACGAGGGACGGCGCCTCTCCAGGTTCGGCCTGGCGGACCTTGGAGAAGGCCAACCAGTCACTTGTGCACGGAGACGTCTGCCTGGTAAGGGCGGGAGTCTATCAGGACAGTCAGATCTGCCCTGTCCGTTCGGGCACTGCTCAGGCGCCGATCGTCTTCGCAGCCTATCCCGGCGAGGAACCCGAGATCACCGGTGGCCACGCGGGGTCCATCGTCCTCCTGGACGACACGCGCCACATCACCGTGAGGGGATTCGGGATCCATTCCCCCACCGAACACGAGTGGGTCGTTCAGATCAGCGGAGAGAGCGCCCAGCACAACCGCATCGAGGCCTGCGACATCAGCGATCCGGAGGGCTACGCTCCTCTCGTCATCGCGAACGGCGCCTCACACAATGTCGTCACCGGCTGCACCATCCACGACACCGGGGGCGCCTACCAGGGATCAGGCGACTGTATCGTCCTGAACTTCGGCGCGCACCACAATACAATCACCGGGAACAAATGCTACAACGCTTGCCACTCACAGATCCTGGTCCTGAACGACTGCGCGCACAATACCATCTCCCAGAACGAGTTGTACGCCACCGATCCCGCCTGGGCCGGCGCTGGGGTGAACCTGTGTCTGCGCTCGAGTTCGAACATCGTGGCCGACAACCGCATCCACGATCTCGGCTACATCATCGACGATAAGTGTGCGATCCAGGTCAACACTGCGGACAACGTCATCCGCAACAACGTCGTCTGGAGCTTTGGCGGCTTCGGGGTGGCGCTCCTGTCCTACCCCTACGAAGGTGAGCGCCAGGAGTCTGTGGGCAATCTGGTGGCCAACAACACCGTCTTCCATTGCGGCCGCCAGGGCCTCTGGGTGCAGAGCAAAGGCGACTGCGTCTCTCGCCGGAACCGTGTTGTCAACAACATCGTCGTCGGCTCACCCCTCCCCTGGGACGGCCACAACGCTTGGCTCATGCTGTTCGACACCTACCATGCCGTCGAGCCGATTGAGCCTGGCTCGTGGCTCGAGAATGTCTTCTGCAACAACGTGTTCTTCCACGCCCAGGCGGGCGAGCCCGACATGGTCTTGCATCGCCGCAAGGGCCCGGCCGTCGCCTGGTCGATCCCGGAACTGGAAGCTGCCTATCCCGACACCTTCAGCGTCAACCTGGAAGCCGAGCCTGAGTTCGTCGATCCCGAGAACGCCGACTTCGCGCTCAGGTCCTCCAGTCCTGCTATCGACGCCGGGCTCGACATTGGGTCCCCATTCCACGGGGCAAGCCCCGACATCGGCGCAGTGGAAACCACCCTCGACGAGAACTGATGGTGGCCGATTCGTCTGGTGTGAGACGCCGCCGGGAGCAGCGCCATCTGTCCTGTCAGCCTCCACGGAGGCCGTGAAGCCCAACCGCCAAGCCGTGTCGCCTGCCCTCGACCGCATAGCGAAGGGGCTCAGTCTAGAGAAAGTCAACCTCCCCGCGCACGAGGTTGGCCCTGGGGTCACGTGAGATGGTGATGTCTTCCCACTCTCCGCTTGGCTCGTCGTACCGGAGCAGAGAAAGTGACTCCTCATCGCCGCGGGGCACGTCTTCATCTCCATACGTGATGGCTATCTCGACAGGCCCCCGGTACTGAGCTGTGGTCCTGATGTGATAGTGGTCTCCGGCGAGGCGGTAGCCGCCGGGCTCTGCGGGCGGATCGTCGTCCCGGGTCGCAGTGGTCAGGCCTTCCGCGCTGACCTCGCTGAAAGCGACTGTGGTGTTGCCAATCGTGACTTTGGGGTTCTGAGGATAGGTGTTCGGCCCACGCCAGCTGAGGCTGTGCTCCGCCTCGGCGTTGTCTGTGAGCCTGGTCAGTATGCGGGTGGAAAGCTCGTAGATCCAGACCTCCACCTGGAAGTTGTAGTGATCTCCCTTTGGGTCGAAATCGAACGCGGCTAGAAAGGCAACGCGATCACCCTTTGGCGACCACTTGACCCGTCTGGGGCCGGCCCACTCCCGGGCGTCGTCAGCCCACCGCGGGCCAGTCCGTTTCTTTCGCTGCAGACGCAGGTGTTTGTCGATATCCGAGTCCTTGACGAAGTGCTGGACCAGAATCTGGAGGCCGCTGCCGTCCGGCTTGGCGAGGCAGAGCTGGCGCCATACGCCAACCTCCCCATCTACTGTGTCCGGCTTGGTCCGCTCGCACACGATCTTTGAGCCGTCTGGCGACAGGTTTCCTGAGAAGACCTCCAGCGCCTGTGGGGCCGTGCCATCAACGTGAACGCTCCAGACTGGCGCGCTGACGCCGTACCTGTAGATGACCTGGTCCCCGCTTGGCGACCACCAGTGCTCGGGGAAGGACTGCGACCCCAACCCCTCACCTGCCTCAGACCGTTTGCCCACCAGGTGTGGCGCGGTGCCGTCGGCGTTCATCACCCATATCTGCAGCCCGGTCTCGCACGGCCGGTGCTCTGCAACGGGATCGCAGTGGAGGAAGGCGATTCTGTGCCCGTCAGGCGACCAGAGAGGGCGGCAGTTGATCGACTCGCCTTGCTCCGGCTCAGTCAGGTTTACCTTGCCCTCTCCGCCCAGACCAGCCCTCCAAATGTGGTTGACTTTCTCCCAGGGCCTGTCTGCCGCGTACTCATTCTCTGTGACATAGACTAGTTCGCCTTCGAATGGCGAGAGATCGCCCCCGGTCGGGAGTGGTACCTGGACGATGTTGTCCGATCGCCCCTCCAGCAGGTAACAGACCATCTCGTCCCCCGGCTCGTCGCCTTCAGCAGCCTGACGCCAGCCGCTGACGAGCAACTTCCCTTCGATGGGACAAGGAGCGATCTTCGCTATCACTCGCTCGCCGGCGTCGGCCGCGAAGAGGGAGGAGTCATCGGGGCTGAACTCAAGAGCAGTGATGTCCAGGCCTTGCTTGGCGTACTCTTTCGGGTCGCCGCCGCCAATAGGGACCTCGTAGATGGTCGAGCGGTAGGCGAAGAACACCTGGCCGGTGTCCGGATGCACGGCGATGGGTCCTGCCATGGGCTGCGGGTCGTTGCCGTAGTTGGGCAGGAACGGTTTGACCTGGCCGTCTGGAAGTATCTTGACGATGGTGACGCCATTCTGGCTGATGTCGTCGTCCTCCACGGCATACAGTGTGCCATCACGGCCAAACGCTGCGTACAGAAGCCCATTCTGCAACTCGGGTAGGCCCACGAGGAGGCGAGCATCACCTGTATGTGGGTCGACGACGTAGAGGCCGAAGGCCTCAGTACCGGCAGAGCTGCTGGCGCACACTAGCACATCCCCCGGATCGACTCTGGGGCCATCGAACTCGGCCGGCGCGACCAGGACATCGCACGGGCTGGGGACCTCGTTTGTCAGCACCTGCGGAGGAGCGCTCGGGCCAGCGACTTCCCAGACGGTCTCGGCCCCGCTGTCGGCCACCAGGACCCGGCCGTCCGGATCGCGCCAGATGCCGCTCGGCGTATCAAACGGCTCCCCCGGTTGCGTGTAAGCGTCGCTTGCATCGCAGTCATCTCCCTCCTGAGCCATGTACACACCTGGAAGGAGTGCATCGGCGGACCCCATCGTCACAAGGAGAGTGCCATCTGGCGAAGATGCGATCCCCCCCACCCGGCCCGTCCCGCGATAGAGAGAGGTCGCGACTATCCCCGGTTGGGTCGGCCTCAGGCCGGGCGGGAACATGGCGATGGGCTGGTCCCCGCGACGAGCCCAAGGTCGAAGCATCGCCAGCGCGCCGACAGCCAGCAGACCAGCGGCCGCCGTGAGCGCGACCCACCGCTTCCGTCCGCGCACCAGTCGCGCCAGAGGATGCCAGCGGCGGGGCGCTGCTGTCGGCTCTGCTATGGGCAACCCGCCCGTCGCGTCGAGAGCGCCCTCCACGTCGGCCGCGCTCAAGGCAGCGAGCATATCCCGCGCGCTCTGGAAGCGCTCCTTGGGGTCCTTGCGCAGACACTGCTCCAGGATACGAGATATGGGTGCCGGCAGTCCTGGAATGGGAGGAGGGTCCATCGTCAGGATCCGGTTCATCGCCATCTTCGGGTCATCGCCCTGGAAGGGGCGCCTGCCCGTGAGCATCTCGTAGAAGGTCGCGCCAAGCGAGAAGATGTCTGAGCGCGCGTCTACTTCCTCTCCTCGCGCCTGCTCGGGAGACATGTAGAGAGGCGTGCCCGTGGTCTCGCCGCCCTGGGGCTCGCCCGCCTCTCGCACGATGGCGGCCACGCCGAAGTCTGTCAGCTTCACCTGGCCGCTGTGCAGGATCATGATGTTCCCGGGTTTGATGTCCCGGTGGATGACCCCCTCATCGTGCGCGTGGGCGATGGCCTCAGCCACGCCACGCACGATCTGCACCGCGCGCCTCAGCTCGATCGCTCCTCCGAGGTCGATCAGCTGACGCACGGTCTCGCCATCGAGGAACTCCATGACGATGTAGAGGGTGTCCTCATCCGCGCCGAAATCCAGCACCTGGCAGATGTTGGGATGGTCGAGAGTGCGGGCCGCGCGCGCCTCTCGCTGGAAGCGCTCGATGGCCTCCCACCGCGCGCGGGGGTCGCCCCTCTCCGGCAGCAACACAGTCTTCAGGGCAACCGTCGCGCCCTCTGGCGAGAGCGCCTGAAACACGGCGCCCATGCCCCCTCGGCCGTGTTCGCGGATGATCCTGTAGTCGCCGATTTTGCGCGTGGCCACCTATGAGACTCCTCGGAGACCCAGGCCTCAGAGCGCAGAACCCAGCGAGATCGCCCTGTAGTGTCGATTCGCCTCCGGTCAGAGAAGAGCCTGCTCGCATTGTCCGGCAGAGGCACACGCGGGGGCCCCTATGGCGTCGTCTCTCGCTGCCTGCGATGGTGTGTGTGCGGAGGACCCTCGATGGTGTGTGTTGATGTCGCGGATCCGGGCCATCGCATCGTCGGACTGCTTCGGCAGTGCTCTGATGGCGTTGCCTGGCCCGTAGTGGACGTCCCACTCTGGGAGCCGTCGGGCAACTGGGGCCAGGGGCGCGGCCACGGCCTGGTCAGACAGACCTACTGTTCATGCCTCGCATTCAGCGGCGATCGACGCAAGTCATCCGTTGTGCGCCCTGACAGGCCCTCCCTGCTCCTCCACACTAGTCGGCGAGTCGCCTGATCCCACTGGCCGAGGCCGGCACCGGTCTAAGCAGAAAGAGGTTTGGACGGCGGGCAAGAGGGAACACTGTTAATGTCCGCGTGTCACGCGGACGGCGGCCCCGGAGAGGTCTCCTGTTACGGCGGGAGCGGGGCCGCTTCTGTGTTTGCCGCGGGCCCCTCAGTCGTTTGCATCGCCAAAAGAGAGCCGGGCCGCGCATCGGAATCGCATGGCCCGGGGGTCGCGCGGGCCGGCCAGCTCGGCCGGGTCGAATGGCTGGACGAGGTCATTCGGCGAGAGCGTGAATGCTCCTAACTCGAATCGGGTGCGCCGGTCAATGGCTATCGTCAGGCTTGGGGGAGCGAGAGCGCTGATACTCGAGGGCCCTATACAGCTGCGACCTCGTCACCAGCCCCATCTCGAGCAGGAGTTGTCCAAGTCGGGGGCGCGGTTCCTTCCGTCTCTGCTGTTCCTTGAGTACGCGTTCGAGCTGACCCTCCGTGATGACCTGGTACTTGTAGACAAGCAGTGCCCCTAGCATGGGGACGCCCGGGCCCGTGGGCTCTGCGGCGTCCTTTGACTGCTTCCCCTCAGTTGGCGTGGCCGAGAGAAGCAGCCGCTGGGCGCGACGCTTCGAGCTGGTCAGACCGGCAACAGTCAGGACCACGCCCGTGAAGACACAGATTCCCCCGACCCACCAGGAGGCGACCTGCTGCGTGACCACCGCGTGTGCGAAGACTGGGCCGGCCACAGCACCCAGCGCCACGCCGACGGCCATCTGAGCCTTCACAAGAAGTGCGCTCAGGCTATCAGGCTTGGTCCTACTGACGTACCCCGGCGGCACAAACCCATCCGAGTCAGTAGCCGCCACTTGCTTCTCCCGCGTCGGGAAGAGGTCGTCCTCCTGCAACACGCGGGGCTCTTCCGATTTCGATGTCAGCAAGGGGTGCTCTCTCCCCACTCTCTCCGAGCCAGTTCTGCGAGGGACCGCCCTGTCGCCAATCCCCCCGACGCCAGGGCCGCGGTCGGGTCTCCTCGAACGTGTTATTCCACAGCGGCTGCGTCAGTCAACAGCCTATCTCGTGCCCGCGCCAGCATAACGCCGACGACCCGCGGGGAGGTCATCGGGCGGCCCAGACGGGGCGGGACTCCCGTCAGGAGAGCGGCAACACGTCAGGCCCAGCCCCGGCTCGGGACGACGGCCTGGATCAGCCCCCAGACGAACTGACTGAGAAGGTCTCCCCCGATGAGCCCGATGGCCATGGGGACCGTCTTTCGGTAGAGCCGCAGACCACCGTAGCGTATGACCAGCGTCTTCGCCAGCCACCCAACGAAGAACGGCATCCAGTTCCACTTGGCCGCCCAGGTGTTCGAGGGGAGGTAACCTATTGGGTGGAAGGGCCACCACCAGAAGCGCTGGCGCATGAGACCCAGGAAGAAGGTGAAAATGGCCCCGGCGCTGACGGCGGCCCGTGTGCCCACCAGCATACAGAGGCAAACCGGGTACAGGAAGCAGGCCACGAACTCAAGCAGCGCCCACCGAGAATCGCGCCCCGAGTCGGCCCGGGGCGCGTCGCTTGCGAAGCAAGTAACTGGACGTCTAGGCGCGCTTCTGCAGAACGTCGTTCCAGGACCTGACTGTGATCTGCTTCACGGCCTCCTCCGGGCCATAGATGCGGAGAGTCCGCGACTGCCCCGGCGAAAGATCGAAGTAGTTGTCCTCTGGGTCGAGCTCGTCCGTCGGGCCGATCTCCACCATCCAGACGTAGCGCTCTGCAGACATCTCCAGCAAGTGCTCGCCATCCGGTCCTGCCGAGATGCGCCACTTCAGCGCTGGGTCTGAAAGGGATACGTCGCCCCACGGAGTGAGCCAGTGATGCTGCCAGCTTATCACTTCCCCACCTCGCAGCCAGCGCGCCCAGTAGAAGCGATCGGCCTTCTCCTCTCGTGACAGCTCGGGCAGAGGCAGCGCGAGGAGCCGATGTGACCGGTTGCCCGGCACGACGTAGTCCGCACGCCCAAGCAGGTCAGTAGTTGGCTGTGCGAAGCTGCCGTAGCCATACTCGAGGACGCCATCGACGGCATGGACGCGGTCGTTTACGAGCCACAGGGAAAGGCCGCCCTCGTCCTCTGCAAAGGAGAGCATCTCCGGTGCAAAGACACGCCTCACCATGTAGTACGATGGCTTCCGCCGCAGGTGGTAGTCGATAATGGTCCACCCGCTGCTTGCCACCCAGCAGTCGTTATACATCCAGAACAGCGTGCCGCTCGTGACGAACTTGCGGCGGCGGAAGTGGCTGAGACTGTAGCGGTAGGCCTCTGCTTGCCACGCCTGGGTCAGGCGGACGAATGTATCCAGATCCATCTCGTCCTGCGAGCGCTTGAACAGCTTCTCGAAGGCCTGCTCGAACATTGTCGGCGCGCCCCCCACCGGGATGCCGGTCTCGAATCGGTTCCCATGGAACTGCCAGGAAGGCGAGCCAACGAACAACTCATCTTGGGGCAGGCCTTGCTCCAGCGTCGCGCGCACTGGTGGAGCCAGGAAGCCATACTCGGAGGCGAACTTGCTGCGGTCGTGCCGGTAGTGCCTGTAGTCGCACAGGCCGCCGGGCGCGTCCCCCATCAGCGAGACCTGCCAGGAATGGGTATCCCCTATGTCCGAGTCGCCGTGGCGCGGGCCTCCGTATGGGCTGGAAGGCCAGTAGTACCGCGTGGGATCCAACTGCGCGCACTCCCTGGGCAGGATCTCGTGGTAGGTCTTCCAGCCATAGAAGGTGTGATCTGCCCCCGTCTCCCCTCGGTAGATCGCCTGATTCTCGTTGTTCCCACACCAGAGGACAAGGCTGGGATGATTGCGGAGGCGACGAACGACCAGCTCGGCTTCGCGCGCGACCTCCGCAGAGAAGTCGGGATCATCCTCGGGGATCATGGCACAGGCGAACTGGAAGTCGAGCCAGACCATGATGCCGAGCCGGTCACAGGCCTCCCAGAATGCATCGGCCTCGTAGGTGCCACCGCCCCACACGCGGAGCATGTTGAAGTTGGCGCCACAGGCCTCGCGGATGAGAGCGTGGTACTTCTCCGGAGTGACGCGAGACAAGAGCGAATCGGCCGGCACCCAGTTCGCTCCCTTCGCGAAGACGGGCACTCCGTTCACCACGAATGTGAACGACTGTCCCTCATCACCTGGCAGCGGCTCCTGCGCGACCTGTGTCTCTCGGATTCCCAGGGGGAACCCGTCCGCGGCCAGCTCCGCCCCCGACTCTCGGTCGAGCACCCGGCACTCGAAGTCGTACAAGTGCGGCTCGCCGAGCCCGTAGGGCCACCAGAGGATCGGCTCTGCCACAGAGAACTCGTGTGTGACCAGGTTGAAGCCGGGTGCGAGAGTATAGCGAAGTGACGTCCCACCCGCATCGCCCAGCGAGAACTCCAGCACGACATCCTTTTCCGCGTTGCCGAAGACCTCCAGTTCGGCCAGCGCGGTGAGAACGGCTTCGCCGTCAGGACCGAGTCGAGTGCGCACGCAAAGATCCCGCAGGGCCACATCTCGGTGGGATTCGATCCGCACTGGCTTCCAGATGCCAGCGGTGACGAGACGGGGAGCCCAATCCCACCCGAACGAGAACTGCGAATGCCGCAGGTAGGCGCGTGCCTTGTCGCGGTCGGTTCTGCCCGAGGTGACGAGGAGACGGCTCAGATCCTGTTTGACCGCCCAGCGGAAACCCGTGTCGAGACGGACAACGATCAGATTCTCTCCGGCCTTCACGTGGTCGGTGATATCGGCTCGCCACCCAACCAGCGCGTTGCGCGAACTTCCGACGTGCTCGCCGTTGATCCAGATGTCTGCGAAGCAGTCCAGCCCTTCGAAGACGACCTCGACTGGGTCCCCGATCCTATCCTCAGCCAGATCGAACGTGCGGGAGTACCACCAGTCCTTCTCCGCCATCCACTCCAGGTCTTCGGCGTTGCGGCCGACCAGAGGATCGGGGATCTCGCCGGCAGCGTGCAGGTCGAGGTGGGTCATGCCTGGGACGCAAGCCGGAATCGATCCCTCTTCGGCCACACCTGTCGTCGGCCAGCCGGCCTCCTCCCCCTCCCCCGCGTCGCACCAGCGCAGGCGCCAGTCGCCGTCAAGTGAGATTCGTTCGGTTGCCATGTGTCCTCCCGTGACGACTGCTATCGAGGAGAGGCGAGGACAGAGCCGGGATCGCTCAGGAACCGCCTGAGCCAGTCCTCTGGGCGCGCCTGGAGATACGCGAATGCGCGCTCGATGCTGCGCGCGATCGAGGCCTCTGCAGGATCGTCTCCCCTGAGTCCGCACACCTCGGACAGAGCCCACTTCTCTCCGCGGCGCTCCAGCTCGTTCGAGAACTCCTCGTCGGCGGGGAACATCGCCTTGCGTTCATCGGCCCCGCGGAAGAGGAATCCGGCCGCCGTCGCCAGCGTGGCTGCTGGGGCGGGAATCTCCTCTTCTGCGTCAAGGAGGAGGGCTCCGACGAGACGGTCATCGCGAGACAGCTTCCTTGGTAGATCCCGGCCGACGCGGTACACAGTGTCACCCAGGGCTCTGTTGCCGAACCGACTCAGGAGGTCTTCGACGTGGTCGCGCTGGTTCGCCTCGTCAAACTCGTCGGGGTAACGCCGGATGAGCGCGCTCGCCGACTCCCACATCGCGCGGCGCGCCGCCTCCCGCACTTCTGGGTGCTCGACACACTCCCAGATACAGGCGGCCTGGGGAAGAGCGAGGTGTCCGAGATACGCGCACGCCGCGTGCCCGCAGTTGTGGATGAAGGCCTTTCGATCCACGTAGGCCCGCATGTTCTCCTTGGGGTCGAGACCGGGCACCCCCGTGATCGGGTTACTGAAGGCCGTAGCGTCCAGTATGAGGGTGTTGTAGGCCTCCGCGTAGAGAAGGAGCGGGTCGCGCCGCTGCACCTCCTCCGGCATGATTGGCACCATCTTTCCGATGCTTGTTTCGATCAGGCCAGCGGCATCATCGATCGGGAAATCGCGCGGCAGGTGTTCGCGAAGACCGCTCGCGAAGGCCGCGGCCGCCTCCCGGAGGTTCTCGCAGATGATGATGTCGAGAGGAGGCGCGCCTCCATTTCGCCGCAGCATGAGCGCCTGGGCAATCGTGGGATAGACATGCGGCAGGGCCGAGGGTCCCACGGCTGTCGCTGCCATGTCGGCTTCGGCGAGCTCCCGCGCGACTCGCTCGACCTCCCTCCCGTGGATCGCGGAGACTCCTTCGACCCAGATCTCTTCAGGGCACCGGTCCCGTATCTCGATTCGGTAACGGCCCTCTCGGTTGAGGGCCGCCACCAGCTCGTCATCGATGTCGACGAACACGACCTCGTATCCGGCGCGCGCGAAGAGCTGGCCGACGAAGGATCGCCCGATGTTGCCTGCGCCAAAGACGACGAGCTTCATGGAGCCAAAGGACCTCCCCCGAACCAGCTCACGCTGTTCGCGTCAGAAGCTCCGCTTCCCTGTCGCGGCCCCATCCCTCGACGGCGCGCAGGGGTCCGCGAACCTGAGGGTAGATGACGCCCTTCCCATCGAGCTTCTGCGCCCTCACGGCATCCACCAGGTCTCTCGCGGCGTCGAGTCCGCCGACAGCCGCGATGTAGCTGCCGGCATCGATGCTGCCGTCCGCCAGCAGACACAGAGCCTTCGCGACATCCGACGGATCGCCCCCGCTCGAACCAACGGCCATCACCGAATCGTAGTGGATTCGGCGCGAGTCGACGGAGATAACGTGATCGCCCTTCTTGAGGCCGCCGAACAGATTGGCGACGCCGTGCGGTGCTAGGAGCGACACGGCTTGCTCCTGCGCATCTCGGAGGCCGACCGCGACGATGATATCGTCGGCGCCTCCGCCGCCGGTCTCGGCGGCCAGCACCTCCGCAAAGCGGTCGGGATTGGTGAGGACAAGTTTCGTCGCATTCCGCCGGGCCCTCTCCTCGACCTTGCCTCGGAGCTTCTGAACGCG
Organism: Candidatus Hebobacterum abditum; assembly: GCA_029821875.1. Taxonomy (GTDB): domain Bacteria; phylum Armatimonadota; class Hebobacteria; order Hebobacterales; family Hebobacteraceae; genus Hebobacterum; species Hebobacterum abditum. The sequence continues at coordinate 15,174 of JALGXW010000039.1, forward strand.
CGAGTCTATCGGGTCAGACACGATGATCGCTGCGGGGCGATAGCTCAAGGCCACCTCTACGTGCATGCGCCCCATAGGTCCCGCACCCAGTACTGCCACGACGCCGCCCGGCTTCAGGCCGAGGTGGGCACGCCGGGGCGCGGTCGGCGAATCCTTGAGGATGTGGACGGTATGCTCCTGGGCCGACACCACACAGGACAGGGGCTCCGCGAGGGCGGCGGCGAAGTGCGGCATCTCAGGTTCTGGCAGCGCAAGCAGGCAGCCTGTTTCGATGACTGCTTCAGTGATGAGCACATGCTCGGCGAAGAGGCCGTCGAGCGTATAGCCGATTGCGATCTTGCTCACACCACTGGCGTCGTTCCGGTAGCGCTCCCGGTGGCGTCGCGGCCCGCTCGGGACTGCCGGCTGGATGGCGAAGCGGCGGCCGACTTCGTAGTCAGAGGGAAGTCCCTCCCCAACCCCGGCGACAGTGATGCAGCCCTCGTGGCCAATGGGAATCGGATACTCGGCGAGGTCCCACCCATACATGAGCGTGTGATCACCGCCCTGGTCAATGATCTTGCTGTCGGAGGCGCAGGCGATGACGGCGTCGACGCGACCCAGCAGCTGGCCACGCCCAGGACGCGGTGTAGGGATTTCGTCGAACCGCAGATTCTCCAGACCGGCGCCATGCAGGCGAAGGGCCAGCATGGCTTCGGGCACGTCCATCAACCAAGCCTCTCCACCGCCATCGCGTATCCGCCGCCACCACCATAGCAGATTGTGGCGAAGCCGCGCCGGCGGTCGTGCCGTCTCATCGCGTAGAGGAGCGTCGTGAGTATGCGCGCCCCTGCTGCGCCCAGGGGGTGTCCAAGGGCGATGGCCCCGCCGTGGACGTTGATGTCCATCCCCTTGAAGGCCCTGTGAAACAGGGGAAGCTGAATGCCAAAGGCCTCGTTCGCCTCCGCGATGGTGAAGTCAGCTGGCTTCCCAGCTGATTCCAGCTTGCCAGACAGCAGTTCAGCAGCCTCTACGGGAGCCGACAGGTATTCCGAAGGAACGCCATCGACCCGCGCGTAGCCCAGGACCCGCGCCATTGGCGTCAGACCCAGCTCTGTCGCACGCTCCCCGGTGGTCAGCACGACAGCCGCGCCCGCGTCGGCGGGCGCGGAGGAGTTGTAGAGGGAAGCGAGATCGTCCGGATTCTCCGCCAGTTCTCGTTGCAGGCGCTCCTCGGCGACCAACTCGTCCGCTTCCACGCCTCCGGCGGCGACGATCTCCTCGCCGAACAGGCCTTTCTCTGTGGCCTCTCGCGCCTTGCGGTGACTCTCGGCGGCATACGTGTTGACTTCTTCGACCGTGATCCCTTGGGCAGCCGCGAAGTCCAGCGCGTACTGCCGCATGAACTTCTTCTCTGCCGGCCAGAACAGGCCGTCATAGGTCGTCGGATCGACCAGCCCAGTCCCCTCAAGCTGTTCCTGCGGGTTCTCGCTCATCTGAAAGCGGTACGCGCCAGCACGCTTGACCCGGAGCCGCTCCCCGCGACGGTAGTCGCCGCTGTTCCGCCGGAACTTCGGCCCGACCAGATACGGCCCGTTGGTTCGCGACTCCATGCCGCCGGCTACGGCGACCGTGGCAGTACCCACGACGAGGGACTCAACGGCCAGGCCGATAGCGTCCATCGCCGATCCACACACGGACTCGACCGAACGCACATGGGCGGTTGCAGGCACGCCCGCCCCTAGGGCGGCGGCCTTGGTCGGAGCCAGGCCGAGTCCGGCGGAGACCACAATGCCCATGTTGACCGTGTCAACCGCCGCGGCATCAACCGCGGAGCGCGTGATCGCGGCGTCGATCGCGAGTGAACCAAGGTCGACGGCGTCGAATGCCGAGAGGCTGCCGGCAAACCGGCCGATTGGCGTCCGCGCGGCGGACAGGATGACGATATCGTCCTGCAACACGTGGTGCATGTCAGGCCTTCACCATGCTCCGAGCCACACGAGCGACCTTCTCCGCGCTCGGGAAGTTCTCGGCCTCCAGCGTGCTGGCCATGGGTGGCGGTATGTCGTAGGCGGCCACGATCTGCGCCGGACACTTCAGATGATTGAACGCGATCTCCTGTGCTCGATAGGCGATGTGCTCGCCAAAACACCCGGTCTTCGGGGCCTGACAGACGATGAGCAGGCGGCCGGTCTTCGCGACCGAGTTGCCGATGGTCTCGGCATCGAGGGGGATGAGTGTGCGTGGGTCGATCACCTCGGCCTCGATTCCTTCTGAGGCCAGCGACTCGGCGGCCTCCAAGGCTACCTGCCCCATCTTGAGGTAAGCGACAATCGTGACGTCGGAGCCTTCGCGCCGGACGGCGGCCTCGCCGATGGGCAGCGTGTACTCTTCCTCCGGAACGACGCCCCTCTCGGTGTAGAGAAGCTGGTGCTCGATGAAGATGACCGGGTTGTCGTCGCGGATGGCCGACTTCAGGAGCCCTTTCGCGTCGTATGGTGTGGAAGGAGCGATTACCTTAAGGCCGGGCACCTGGGTGAGCATGGCCTCCAGGCTCTGAGAGTGTTGCCCCGCATACCCGCGGCCGCCGCCGATGGTCGTCCGGACGACCATCGGGAGCTTCGCCTTGCCTCCGAACATAAAGCGCGTCTTCGCGGCCTGATTCGCGACCTGGTCCATGGCGAGCGGCATGAAGTCAATGTACATGATCTCGGCCGCCGGCCGCAGGCCGCACATTGACGCACCGGCCGCGACACCGACGATGGCCGCCTCCGAGATCGGCGCGTTGAAGACACGCTCGCGGCCGAAGGATTCCAGCAGCCCCACGGTGACCTGGAACGCGCCACCGTAATCGGCCACGTCTTCGCCGTAGACAATGACCCGTCGATCCCGCTGCATCTCCTCCGCCAAGGCCTCGCACACCGCGTGCCGATACATGATTCGGCCTTCGCCGTCGCGGCGATAGCGGCGCAGGGGCCGAAGGAGCTTCTCCGTGCGGAGCGCGGGAGACACCTCGTCCGACGTCGTGTCGGCAAACATGCCTTCCATGATCGCGCTTGGTGACGGCTCCGGACTCTGGACGGCCAGCTCGAGCGCCTCGCGAATACGCTGGTCCACCGATTCGCGCAGCTCGGCTGCTTCGTCAGCCGTAAGGGTCCCGCTTTCGACGAGCTGCCGTTGGTAGCATTCGATCGCGTCGCATTCCCGCCAGGCCCCCTCCTCGGCAGGAGTACGGTACTTCACCCGCTGGTCGCTGAGAGAGTGACCCATGTAGCGGTACGTGAGGCAGTCCAGCAGCACTGGCCCTTGCTTCCCCCGACAGAGCTCGGCCGCGCGCGAGACCGCGTCCCATACCGCCAGGACATCCATCCCGTTGACGACCTCCGCGTGCATGTTGTCGTGGTTGTAGGCCGCGCCGCGACGAGCCAGATAGTCGATGCCACTGACCTCGCCGCGCTGCTGGCCGGTCATGCCATACTGGTTGTTCTCGACCAGGTAGATAACGGGGAGGCCGTGCGGCAGCTGAGACATGGTCGCGAAGTTCAGGGACTCGTGAAAGATGCCGTTGTTCGCCGCGCCATCTCCGAAGAGACACGCCACCACCTGATCTCCGCCGAGCTTCTGCACGGCCAGGCCGGCCCCCGTCGCGATCCCCAGGGAACCGCCGACGATGGCATTGGCGCCCAGGTGGTTCACGTTGAAGTCCGCTATGTGCATGCCGCCGCCGCGGCCCCGGCAGTAGCCGTCTTCCCGCCCGAGCAGCTCCGCCATCGTGCGCACCAAGTGGAGCCGCAAGGCACGCGGGAGCAACTCATCACCGCTCCGACCGTCGCACTCCTCCCCCATCCACTCAGCGATGCGCTCGGGAGGCCTGCGCATCAGGGCGTACCCGCCCTTGGCAATTGCGTGCCCGTGACCCCGGTGGGTGGAAGTGATGTAGTCATCGCCGCGAAGAGCTGCCATCGCTCCCACCGCGACCGCCTCTTGTCCGATGGACAGATGGGTGGCGCCGCTGAACGAGAACCCCTCATGCGGCTTCACGGAACCGTCTTTCAGGGCAATGATCATCTGCTCGAATGACCGCACTGTGAGCATCCACTCGAGCAGACCGACGGCGTCCTCCTTTGTGAGACGCCCACCTATCTCGTCGGCGGCCGTGCCGCGGTAGCAGAAGGCCCTGACTTGCCCTAGATCAATCGGCTCGCACTGGAATACGGGGAGGACATCGACCTCCTTAACCATGAGACGCATCTCCCTTGAGAGTGCTGCCCGCTGCCTCGAGCCCCATGAGTTTGAGGGGGCACGAGGCACAGTCAAACCGGCCCCCACGCGAGAGCCGGCTGCGTGCTTTCCCGACTAGCATAGACCCGGCGGCATGCACTGTCAACAAAGGCCGACACGGAGGGGAGTCGCACCTCTCGGGAGAAAGACACTCGTGGCACGGCGCCTGAGGGCGCTGTCGTTCCTCGGAGGTGAGGAGTTGGGAAAGAGCTCAGCGGATGTCGTTGTAGCGGGCCACATCTGCCTCGACATGATCCCGCAGTTCGGTCAGGTCCGGACCGGCCTGGCCGACATCCTCGTGCCGGGGAAGCTCATCGACGTCGGCCGCCTGACCACGGCCACCGGCGGACCCGTCTCCAACACCGGCCTGGCCCTTCACCGCCTCGGCTTCACCGTCGGCCTGATGGGGAAGGTGGGCGACGATGTGGTGGGGCGGGCCATCATCGACCTGATCCGGCAGCGCGATCCTGCGCTGGCGGAGGGCATGATCGTCACTCGTGACAGCGCGAGCTCGTACACGGTGGTGATCAGCCTGCCAGGCGTGGATCGCATCTTCCTCCACTGCCCCGGGGCAAATGACACATTTGGGGCAGAAGACGTCAACTACGGCAAGTTGGAGGGCGCTCGGCTGTTCCACTTCGGCTACCCGCCGTTGATGCGCCGCATGTTTGCCGACGGCGGCCAGGAGTTAGCATCCCTGCTGAGCCAAGTGAAAGCGCGAGAACTGACGACCGCCGTCGACATGGCGCGGCCAGACCCAGCATCGGATGCCGGGAGGGCTGACTGGCGCGCAATACTAAAGCGCGCGCTGCCATACGTGGACGTCTTCCTGCCCAGCTTCGACGAGACCCTGTTCATGCTGGACCGAGAGCGGTTCTCGCAGATCGAGCAGGCCAGCGCGGGCGGAGATATGAACGCCCAGGCCGACGGCGTGCTACTGCGCAGCCTGGCAGATGAAATCATCGGTCTCGGCGCGGCCATCGTCGGCCTCAAACTCGGCGTGCAGGGGCTGTACCTACGGACGACGAAGGACCCGCTCCGCATTTCCGCCATGGGAAGATGCGCTCCCTCAGATGCCGCAGAGTGGGTGGACAAGGAGCTTCTGGCGCCTTGCTTCCAGGTTGACGTCGTAGGCACGACAGGCTCGGGCGATTGCACGATCGCTGGCTTCCTGGGCGGCCTGCTCAAGGGACTGCCACCTGAAGGTGCGATGACGGCCGCGGTGGCCGTTGGCGCCTGCAATGTCGAGAGCGCCGATGCGACCAGCGGCATACCGCACTGGTCTGTCGTGGAGAAACGGCTTGCAGGCGAGTGGCGTCGAAGGGACGTGTCCTGCGACCTGAAGGGCTGGACCTGGGATGACCTGAACGGAGTCTGGCGACCCGGATCAACCACCGGATGAAAGGGCATTGGGATGAAGAGAAGCGAGGTAGAAGCTGCGCGGGAGCGCGCCTGCGAAATGCTGGCGCGTGCTGAGATAGTGATTACAGACGAAGAGCGGGACGAAATGGAGGTCATCGATCTCGGCCTCGGCGAGTTCGAGCGGACCGGCCTGATGCTTGTGGTGTATGTCAACACAGACCGCTACTGCGCCAAAGAACTCATCATGTTCCCCCGTCAGACCTGTCCCGAGCACCGCCATCCCCGGGTAGAGGCCGATCCGGGCAAGATGGAGACATTCCGCTGCCGTTGGGGCAAGGTATGGCTGTACTTCGAGGGGGATCCCACGTCAGACCCAGAGGCGCGCGTCCCGCAGGGAAGCGAGGACTACTACACGGTCTTCCGCGAGGTCGAGTTGAATCCCGGCGATCAGTACACGGTTCCCTCGGACACACTGCACTGGTTCCAGGCCGGCGATGAAGGGGCCATCGTGTCGGAGTTCTCGAGCACGAGCCGGGACGAGCACGACGTCTTCACCGACCCTCGCATCAGTCGAGCGCCCGTCATCGAAGAGGGATAGCGAGGGAACCGAGGCTGCGCCGTCGCATTTCGACGTAGACCGGCATCTCGCAGCCGACGGGACCATGCGGAGTGATGCGCGGGTGCGGGCCTGTCACGGCTCCGGATACCGATCGCTCGGCACGATAGCGTAGATGCGCTCTCGACTCATGAGGCCGTCGAGCAAGTCCCTCGGGTACTCCTTCCCGCCGACGGCGACTGTGTCGAGCCCGAGGCGGGACCACTCCTCCCCCGCGGACACCCAGGCCTCATTCTGGAGATGAGCGCTCCCGCTCGTGTCGGTGATGAGCCAACCGTAGTCTCTCAAAGCACGCGCCAGGACTCGCCCGTAGTCCTTCATCTGGGCTACCTCTTCGGGCAGCGACGCCAGCCACTCGTCGATCTCCTCATCCGTCACCTCGAGCGCGAACCGCATACCCTCCGGAATCCCCTCCGGGCGGCCGGGATGCTCCAGCTTGGTCGCCGGTGGAACGAAGTGCGTCCCGTCGGTGTTGCGGATCGGCATCGATAGAGCATGGGCGATCTCGCCCTGCCTCACCTCTTCCGGGCGCACGAGCATCGCGAGGTACTGCACGCCAATCCCTCGCGAGGGGCCGAACCCATCTTCCTTCGTCCGGTAATCTCCGTCCACGAGATTCGCATTGGAGGCGTGGACGATTCCGTCGCGGAACTCGACTTGCCAGAAGTTCCATTCCCGTCCTGTCTCTGGGTCCAGCAGTATGATCTGCGCATCTGTCCCGGGGGCCGGGCGCCAGTCCGGATTCCACGGCACCAGCTTGCCATTCATGTTCGGCCAGTCCCACTTCGTCTCCACCGGGTACTCCCCGGCGGCATCCGAGACGCAGTAGACCGGGTACGTATACGCCCAGAAGTTGAGGTTGAAGTTGCCCGGTCGAGACGCCGGCGCGTCGTACCACAGCCTGTCGCGGTAGAGGTCCGACTGAGGATGTCGCGGCAGGCCGGCGACTGGTATATTCCACGGCGCCTTCTCGCCATAGGGTCGGACGTACTGCGCCACGATGCCTCCTTCGCCGGGCTGTTGCGGCTCCCGTCGGCCAGCGCCCGAACGGCAGCCAACGAGCACCGGCATCAGCAACAACACTATTGCCAAGGCGGAACGGAATCGGATGTGCCTCCGCCTCAGCGAAGATCGGGCCGAGACGTGGTGCCTCCGCTCACCTTCCCCGCTCATCGCTCCACTCTTGCATGACTCCTCGAGGTCCGACCCCCGCGCGACCGACGTGTGTCAGGGGACCGTCCCGCTAGTGCCTCCGGCCCTCGGTTGGGTCTCTGAGGGAACCGCCCAGAATCACCGACACTGCTTGTCACGGCTGGCGTCGCGCAGGGATCACCTCGCAGCACGGAAGTGGCGCTTGACGACGTCGTAGGCCATCTTCGGTCGCCGGTACTCGTCCACGAGTCCCTTGTTGTTGAACGACCGCGGTCGCCCCAAGGCCTGGTTCGTGGCCTCGGACGAGCGAATGTCACAGAGCTGCCAAACGCACGCGCCACACCAGCGCTCGCGGTCAGCCAGCAGGTGCTGCAGAGCCTGGTCCAGCACCTCGGCCTGGTACTGCTCGCTCCAGTGCTTCGCGTGCCAGTCTCGCCAACCCCAGATGGCTCCCGCGCCTATCTCCGCAATCATGAGGGGCTTGTCGGCGAAGCCGCGCTCATCCACCGTCTGAGACACTTCGTCGAGCGCGGCGGGGATCTCATCCACCGTATGGTGGTACCAGCCAGGATAGATATCGACGGACACCACATCCACGAGGTCGAAGCACAGGTCCTTCGCCGGGCGCGTGGATGTGTAGCTGAGCAAGCGAGTCGGGTCCAGCTTGCGCAGCCGACCGAGCAGTGTCTCATACCCCCGGCGGCAGTCTGGATCATCGCTGCGGCTCTCGTTGAGTATGCCGTAGATGATGACCGAAGGATGGTTGCGGCCGGCTGCGACCATCTCCTCCAGGTTCGTCAGCTGGGCCGCCATGAAGTGATCGTTGTTCAGGTGCTCGGCCGTGTGCTGCCAGCCCAGCACCTCGCTCCACACGAGGAAGCCCATTTCGTCGCACAGATCGAGCCACCTTACGTCCTGTGGATAGTGGGAGCCTCGCACGAAGTTGCAGCCCAAGTCTCGCACAAGCTGGGCGTCGGCCACGAGCAACGCATCCGGCAGACCGTGGCCCACCTGCACGTGTGATTCGTGTCTGTTGACGCCGACCAGACGAATTGGCTCGCCGTTCAGCACGATCCGCTGCCCCTCGGTCCAGACTTGCCGGATGCCGATCCGCTCGCGGAGATCGTCTGCACCGAGTTGCACGTGGACAAGGTGAAGGTTGGGCTCTTCCGGCGACCACAGAGTCGCACCGGACAACTCGAGGGACCGAGATATCTCTCCCGGTCCTTCCGGCAGCTCTGCCGTCTCGTCGACCATAGGACTGCCGTCGAAGGTGATCTTCAGGGGCACGCGGCCCGCCGAGGCGGCCGTATAGGAGAGAGCCACTTCGAGTCGCCTGGCCGGGAGGTCCGCGGTGACCACGCTCATCCCGTCGATGCTGACATCCGGGAGGCCGTGCAGCTCAACTCCACGCGCGATGCCGCCGTAGTGGTACCAGTCGAAGTAGTCCAGATGCAGGGGGCAGCGCTGGTAGTCGAACCGGTTGTCGACGAGCACGACGATCTCCACCTCGTCGCTCCTCGCCCTCTCGAAATCCACAGAGAACCGCGTGGACCCGCCAATGTGGTCGCGGACCGGCCGGCCGTCGATGAAGACGCGGCCCCAGTGATGGACGCCGTCCAAGATCAGCCGATGGCGTGGGGCAGCAGACAGCGGAGAACGAGTCCGGTAGGCCACTAGGCCTCGCATGCTCGCGTACGCGGGGGTAGCATCGAAGCACCCGGGCACGGCCATCTGATCGTCGAAGTCGATGGCCGCGACATCAACCGAATCAAGATCGACATCGCCGAGGAAAGCGAAATCCCAGATCCCGCGCAGATCTGTGACCGGCCGCACATCATGTTCCCTAAACCGTCGCAGCAAGGTCCTATCTCCTCCGTGGCAGCGCGGGCCGCGCCGCATGACTCAGACGTCTCCCCTGTGTTGCGGGGAGACACCTCCGACGTCTGTCTCATCTTCCGGCGCACCCCATCGATCCCTGCCGTCGAGCGCACCCGGCACGGGAGGTCGCTACGTGTAGACATGAAGAAGGCAATAGCGGTCAGCTTTGCGAGGAAGGCGGGGCCGAAAGCAGAAGACTACCCCTACCATGGACGTCTGGCTCGATACTGATATCGGCGGCGATGTTGACGATGCGGTGGCGCTGCTGCTCGCGCTGCGCCATCCAGACATACGGCTAGTGGGCATCTCCACGGTCTTGCACCGGGTGGATATCGCCGCGTGGATCGCGCAGGAGATGCTGCGTCGGGCTGGCACGCGTGGAATAGCCGTGCTGCCCGGCGCGGTGGCACCGTTGGGCGTCGACTACGACGACAGCGGCGATTGGATTCCCAGCCATGGCCGGTTGGCCCCCCGAATGGAGCGCCCACTGGCAAAGCAGGACGGCGAACGGGTCGAGGCCGTCGCACAGGCGATGATCGCGCAACCCGAGCCCTTCCACCTCGTCACGATCGGTCCGCTGACCAACGTCGCTCGACTGCTCGAGGCCCATGCTGGAGTTGCCTCACGATGGGCCGGGGTAACGTGTATGGGCGGCCGGCTGGAGGGAGATGCAGAGTACAATCTGCAGGCCGACGTGGAAGCGACTCGACTGACGCTGAAACGCCTGCGACCCCGCCTCGTCGGGCTGGAGGCCTGCAGCGATACGCTCACGCGCCAGGAGGCGGAGGCGGCGTTGGATCGAGAAGACCCCGCGTCAGCTTTCCTGCTGGACTGCTATCGAGAGTATCGAGCGCACGCGGAATGGACGCAGGACCCCGAGACCGCTCCGCTCACGCTCTTCGACGCGATAACGCTGCTGTCGCTCGTGCAGGAGGGAGCTTTCGACTTCCAGCAACTCCGCGTGCTCGTTGAGAAGGACGGGCGGCTTCGACTGACGGACGACGGTTCGCCGGCAGCCTACGCGACCGGGAGCGACTGGACGGCCATCAAGCCGGCGATCTTGGGTCTTCTGAGCGGCGGCGCCGCGGCCTAGAGATAGAGATCGGTCAAGCGTCGGCTGCGGCGGTCGAGAGCGGCCAGGTCCTCGATGAGATAGCGGTTGCCGTCTGCATCCCGGATGACGACGCGGTTCTTGCCCACGTACCACACCGACTCGCTGTGCGAGACGACCTCGAACGTGCTGGGCCCTCGATCGGTATCCACATCCCACCGCGCAAGGCCGCTGCCGGGGCGTTCCTCCACGTCGGCGATGCGGGTGATCCGCGGCATGAAGTAGGCCTGGTCGGCCTGGGCCAGCACCAAGTCCCGGGACTCTCGGTCGAGCCGCCGCGGCTCCTCCAGCAGTCCCAGCTCCTTCCCCTCTGCGTCGAGGAAGTAGACGAAGCGGTTGGGCCGGGAGATCGGGAAGGCCGGTATCACCCGGACATCTGTGTGCGATCTTCCCCCCGCCACGCGCAGCTCGGCCTGCCCGCGCTCGTTCAGGCGGACCGTCACCTGCGACGGGTCGAGCACAGGCACGGAGTCCTGTGCGCTTCTCGATTCTCCACTCGCCTCTGGCTCGGACATGATCCGCCTGCTTTCCGTTAGATGTCCAGCGTCGCTGCTTCGGCCCCCATCGTGGTCTGCGCCTTCACGAGCTTCGCATACGTGCCCTCTTTCGCCATCAGCTCTTCGTGGGTGCCGACCTCCGCGATGCGGCCTTCTACCAGCACGACAATCCGGTCGGCATGCCGCAGCGTAGAGAGCCGGTGCGCGATGGCGAACGTCGTTCGTCCTGCTACAAGCCGCTGGATTGCGTCCTGGATCAGCATCTCCGTTTGCGTGTCAACCGAAGAGGTCGCCTCGTCGAAGATGAGCACGCGTGGGTTGTGGAGTATCGCCCGCGCAATGGAGATTCGCTGCCGCTCGCCGCCCGATAGCCGCTGTCCGCGTTCGCCCACCTGTGTGTCGTAGCGGTCGGGCATGTTCATGATGAACTCGTGCGCGTTCGCCGCCTTCGCCGCCCCGATGACCTCCTGCTCGGAGGCCGACTCCCGCCCGTAGGCGATGTTCTCCGCGATGCTGCCGTGGAAGAGGAACGGCTCCTGCAACACCATCCCGATCTGGCTGCGCCAGCCACGGAGGTCATATTCTCGCAGGTCATGCCCGTCTACATAGATGGCGCCGCTGTCGGGATCGTAGAAGCGACAGACCAGGTTGACGACGGTCGTCTTGCCCACGCCGGTTTTGCCGACAAGCCCGATCATCTCCCCCGGCTTCACCTCCAGGTCGATGTCGAGCAGCACCGGCTCGCCGTCCTCATAGCTGAAGTACACCTGCTCCAACTTGACCGCTCCCTTGATCCCCTCGGGCGGCCGGCGCTCCCGGCTCCGATCGACCTCCGGCTGGGTGTCGAGCACCTCGAACACGCGCTCGGCGGCAGTCGCGGTGAACTGGAACCGCTCATACATGCTGCTGATCTGCCCGATCGGCCCGTAGAGCTGCCACAGATAGGCGGTGAACATCACGATCGTCCCGATGGTCAGCCCATAGGGGTCCCGGAAATGCAGCACCGGCCCGAAGTACCAGATGAGCAGCGTCCCCAGCGAAACGACCAGCATCACAGTGGCCATGAAGGCCCCGCGCAGCCGCGCCGCGTTGAGGCTCGACTGCATGTAGCCTTCATTGCGGATGTCGAAGCGCTCGACCTCGCGATCTTCCTGCGCGAAGGCCTTCACGACGCGAACGCCGGGGATGGCGTCGGCGAGAACCGCGTGGATGCTCCCCATGCGCCGCCGCGCGCTGCGGTAGTAGCGGCGAACGCGGGGGCGCACATAGATTGTCGTCGCCAACAGGAACGGCAGCGGTATCAGTGCCAACGTCGCCAGCACAGGCTGATAGACGTACAGGATGATGATGATGATCACAACGGTGAACGTCTGGACCACGATCTCCTGGAGGTAGTGGGCGACGAAGTCCTGGATGTGCCCCGTGTCGTGCGTGAGGCGGGACATGAGCTGCCCCGTCTGGCGGCGCTCGTAGAAACTCACGGCAAGCTGATGCAGATGCCGGTAGGTGATCGACCGCACGTCTGCCACCACACGCTGTCCCAGCCAGGCGAGGAGGTAGACGCGAGCGTAGGTCAGCACCGAGCGCATAATGAATATGGCGATCAGGGCGCCTATGATCTTCCCGAGAAGCTGATACTGGCCTTCCCCCAGGACGCTGTCGATGATTTGCTTGGTCAGCAGCGGCGGCGCGAGCTCGAGGGCCGTCGCCATGCCGGCGAGGAGCAGCCCGCCGAGCGCGTACCACACGTAGGGCTGGACGAACTGGAGCATCCGCCAGGCCAGCTTGCTCCGGTTCATGCACTGGGCGCAGACGCCGTGCCGGCCCAGCACGCGGCCACAGACAGCGCACCGGGCCGCGCCCCGGTCACCGACATCACCTACGACTTCGACTTCGGGCCTCCCGAGGGCACTGCGCTTCTCGGTCGCGAGGCGCGCCATCTCGCGTGCGCTCGCTTCGACATCCCGAGCGAGGGAGCGAGTGAAGCGCGCCAGAGCCGTACTCTGGCCATTCGAGAAAGCTTCCAGGCGGCCGTTGCCGACGAACTCCCGAAGCTCAAGCCGCGCCACCTCCTCCAGGGGCACCCGGGCCTGAAGCTTCAGCCCGTCGGCATCCCAGCGGATGGCGAGGACGGACGCCTCGGTGGCGACCACCCAGGCGTCACCGAAGTGTCCCGGACCGTGGAGATCGGCATACTGGATGACCTGCACCTGCTCGCCCGGGACATGCTCGGCAAGCCAGGCCTCGACCTCCTTGGGAAGGCCGTTGGGCGTCAGTTCCTCTGTGTCAGCCTTGGGCAACATCGGGATCCGCATCACGACTCCCTGCTATCTGTCTAACTGCCACATGCACGGAGCAATGTCCTGCGGCGGAGGCCGTCTCGTCCGCACCGCCATGTCCAGATCACAGCCCAGCAGGGAGCACGCGTCGGGGCCCTGAATATGACGCACGGGGCCGAGATCCCGATCCGATCCCGCCGCCAGAAGGAGGAGGATAATGCTCAGCTGGGAGAACACTTCCGCCGAGATCGGCCAGGCCAAACCCGACATCGCCATCATACCCATCGGAGCCGTCGAGCAGCACAGCAATCACCTGCCGCTTGGCACGGACTTCCTCATCGCCAAGGCGCTCGCCGAGCGCGTGGCCGAGCAGCTCGGAGACTGTTACCTGCTGCCGACTCTGCCCTATAGCTGCTCTCGCGAGCACTGCGACTTCGCGGGTACGGTGTGGATCAGCCCCTCGACCCTGGAGAGCGTGGTCCGGGATCTGGTGTCCGGACTCGTCCACATGGGCATCAAGAAGATCGCACTGCTCGTCGGACACGGCGGGAACTGGATCCTCAAGCCAGCAGTCCGAGAGATAGACCTCGACCGAAAAGGCTTCCATGTGATCGTCACCGGCCCGGAAGGCCTGGCGAGCGGGACCGGCGAGTTCGCCGAACTGCACGCCGGCCAGTCGGAGACGGCCCTCATCATGCATCTTCACCCCGAGCTGGTGAAGATGGACCGGGCGAAGCCGGACCACTCGCCGAAGGAGGGGCGCGAGTTCATCGACTACGTCGGCATGGGCGGAGTCACACCGACTGGCCTATGGGGCGCCCCCAGCAAGGCCTCACCAGAGTCGGGCAGAGACATGTTCGAAGAGGCAGCCAAGAGAACGGCCGAGTACATACGCACTGCCTTTGCGGAGATCGAGAGGCTGGAAGGACAGCGACGCGCAGCCAGCCCGGACTAGACGGCACGCGGGTGCACGGCGGCTCGCCGCTCGACGGCCATGCTTGCGTGGGAAGCGGCGCGAAACAGCCGCGGCACTGTGCCCGTTGGGCCGCCGTCACCTCCGCAAATGTGCCATAGTCGCGGCTCTACTCGTACACACCGGGAAGCAGAGGGAGAATTGCCATGATCCCATTTCTCTACGCTATCGCTGCCGGACTCGTGATGGCATGCGCCGCCGTAGTCGAGAAGCTCGGCCTTCAGCAGACGCAGCCGTACGCGGCCCTCTTCGTCAGGTCAGGAGCGGTCGTGTGCGCCCTGGGAATCTCGGCGGTGCCGTTCGGTCGCTATGCCGACTGGAGCGGCTTCTCCGGCAAAGCGGTGCTCTTCCTTGCGCTGGGGGGTCTGCTGGCCGGGTTGATCGCCCACTTCCTCTACTGGCAGAGCCTCAAGGCGACTAGCCCCGACTACGCCGTTCCCATCATGGTCGGGACGACTCAGGCTGTCGTCGTGTTGCTCAGTGTGGGCCTTCTCCGTGCGCGGGTTTCAGGAGGCCAGCTGCTCGGAGTGCTGCTGGTCATCCTGGGCATCGCGCTCATCCAGCTGATGAAGCCGCGATAGCTCACTCCATCAGGGATCATCGCCGTCCCTGGTCGAGCCGAGGGCGCGCAGGTCCCTGTCGGCCGGCGGCCACCGTCCGCGGCCCCCGGACTCCGTACTCCGCGAGACTTGCTCCGGCATGCCGAGGGCCCTCAAGTGGGCCGTAGCCCTGTGACGCCAGGGGCCGTCGGGGAACTGCTGCACCAGCCGCTGATAGCACTCTCGCGCCTCGCCTTCGAAGCCGGGCAGCTTACGCGCGATGTTCCCGGCACGTATGAGAGAGGTCTGGGCCTGCATGGTGCGGCCGCCCTCATCGGCCGCACGCACGAAGAGCGGGAAGGCATCCTCCTCGTGGTCTCGCTCTGCGAGCGCGCAGGCGAGCGAGAAGACCATGTGGCTCGGGATTGCATCCACATCGCCGTGGCCCTTCAGCCCATCGAACGCGCGGACGGCGCCGTCCTCGTCGCGTCTCATGAGGAACAGCTCGACCGCGCGAACGTAGGCCTTCCCGGCCTCCTCTCCGCGCCCGGTCAGAACACGAGCGCGGCCGAGCGCGTACCATACCTCCGGATCGTCCGGGCTCTTTGCTGCCATCTGCTCCACCTCGGCCGCCTGCCTGGAGGGCTCGTAAGAACTCGTGGTGGGCCGCCGTCCGCCGACGACGTCGGCGCGGACTACCCGCCCCCGCAGCCGAAGTCCCAGCGCAATGCCCATGCCGACCGCGAACCCGCCGATGTGGCCCCAGTGCGCCGCCTGCACAGGTATGCCAAGTCCCGAGGACAACAGCCCTTGGACGAGCTCCCACCCAGCCCACAGGCCGAGAAAGACAGGCGCTCCGACCTCGATGACGTCCATGCGGAAGTAGAGATACCACCAGATGAAATACCATAGCCGAACCTTGGTTCGCAGGAAGCAGATGGCCGAGAGACCCATTACGCCCGCGATGGCGCCCGACGCGCCTACCAGAGGCCGCTCCAGACCGGCCGACGCAGTGGCCCCAATGACCAAGCTGTGAAGCAGCGTCGAACCGAGGTGCCCGAGGAAGTAGACGCCGAGCAGGTACCACGGCCCGAAGATGTCCTCGGTCAGCGTCCCGAAGAGCCACAGGAATAGCATGTTGCCGGCTATGTGGAAGACGTCCACGTGCATGAAGCACGACGCAAGCCACCCTGAGAGCGACGGATGTGCAGCTACGAATCCAATAGGCAGAGACTCCGGGGCAATCATCTGGACGCAGAACACGACTCCGCTGACGCCGATCAGCCCGTAGGTGGCGTAGGGAACACGCCAGCGCGGCCGGGTTGTGCCGAGAGGCATGAAGAGGAGCACGCAGGTCCTCCTGAGGCCGAGCGCGGCACCGCCGTTGCGCTTCTGCGGGGCACAAGAGCAGTCCTCTCGCCCTCATTCTGCACGGCACGACGTCCGCTGACTTGACAATAGGCGATGGCTTGGCTAGGATGAACCGCCGCGCCCACGACGCGCGATCATCGAAAGCCGTAGGATCTCGGAGTGAGCAACGCAGCCGGCACGTCAGCCGCTCTCCGGCCTGGCGACGCTTTCGGAAAGGAGATCGGTTGATGCCCACCGGCAAAGTCAAGTGGTTCAACGACGCGAAGGGGTATGGGTTCGTCGAGACCGAGGAAGGCGACGTCTTCGTTCATCACTCGGTCATCGAGTCCGATGGATTCCGCTCCCTCCGCGAAGGGCAGGAAGTCGAACTGGAAATCGGCCAAGGCGACAAGGGCCCGCGGGCGACCAGGGTCCGCCCCCTCGAGGCCTAGTCTCGACTGGAAGTCAGACCTGAAGAGCCCCGGCATCGGCCGGGGCTCTTCGTTTCCGGGCGCGACTGCGGGTTGCCGACTCGGGCTCACAGATCCGCTGAGACGGGTGCCATGCCCGCCGCCACACCCAGCATCTCTACCCGCTGACACTTGAACTTGATGGCGGCGAAGTTCGGATCATCGGGGCCCGAGAAGTACTGCGCCGCGCCCGGGATGCCTTCGAAGACGCGGCGCCTGGTGTCGGCGTCGGAAACGACTTCGCAGATTCCAGTCAACGTAGCGACCTGCGCGTAGTCTTCGGTCTGAAACATCAGTTGCGACTTCGGGTGCGATTCCATCTGGCCAATCTTCCGGGATGCCGCCCCCGCGGCCATGTAGACGACGAACGGCTCCTCCAGATAGGCCGCTCCCATCCACCTCACCTGGGGCACCCCCTTCGAGTCAACGGTGGCCAGCACGAACGAGCGACCCGCGCGCACCAGCTCCTTGGCAGCATCGATGATCGCCTGCGTGTCCATCATCCTCTCCTCTCACCTGTCGCTGATCCAGCGGAACTCGCAGGTGGTACTTCCCTCGCGCAGCGGCCACACCTGGCGCCCCGGCGCGACAAGCCCCCGCGGGAAGATGCCGGCCGCGCAGGCTAGACGCCGATCACGGACTCCACGGCGACATACCAGAGCGATGATCTGCGTGCCACCTGCTTCTTCGCAGCGTCAGACAAGGGAAGCAGCATCGCTGCTTCGGTTCCGGCCGCGCGGAACGCGACCGCCTCCAGCGCATGGGCGAGCGAGATGTCGGATCTCGGGCACAGCACAGTCGCCGTCGCCTTGGTCGGGATGGTGGAGAGGAACGAGCAAAGCGCCTCCTCGCGCACTTGGCCGCTCGCGGCCGCGAGGTCCGATACCACTGCGTAAAGCTGCTGCTGGCCCCCAGCTAGTAGTCTCCCACAGCATACTGCGGCCAGAGTCCCGTCGCGCGCACGCTCGAGGGCGACGGGATAGTCGGCCAGACGATCCACGCGGCGCCACCCCCAGAGGGCCTCGTCCAGCACCAGCCAGCCGGACCTGGTCCCCAGCCTCGCCTCTACGTGGCAGCGCAGTTCGGCGTCCGGACTGACCGTGGCGGCGGGGCCGGCCGCGCTCAAGTGGGGCGGCGCTTTGACGAAGCGATCGACGAGTCCGTACGTCGAGTAACCGAGACTCTCGTAGAGCCGCTGGGGCACGGCAGGCGGGTCGGCGACGGCCGTGTACAGCAAGCTGAGATCAGCGCCCCCTTTCTTCATGCCCCCGACCGCTCTGTCCAGCAAGCCCCTCGCGAGGCCTCGGCGTCGGTGGTCGGGATGAGTCATCACCGTATCGACGATCCCGCAAACCAGGACCTCTGTGTTCAGCCGCATGGGAGCGAGCGTCACGAACAGACTCGATACGAGGCTGTCGCCGGCCAGCACGCCCTGGCACAGGGCTGGCTCCATGCCGGGACGTCTCGTGTACCAGTCCATGAAGGAGGGGCTCGGCACGATCACACCGCGGTAGTGGCCGAAGGTCAGCGCGTTCAGGTCCGCGAGCGACCTGGTCAGCCACTCGCGGTTGTCGATCTCCGCATGAGAGACGAACTCGTAGTCTGTCACCGCGTGTCCTCGGACGTGTGAGAGGTTCCGCTTCCTGCAGCGCTCTTCCTCGCGCAGGGCGGCCTCTGAGGAGATGACCCCGCGGAAATCCGTGAAGGACTCCCCGTTGGTGAGTCGCAATACTCATGGCGACGTCCTGACATGGAGGAGAGAGTGGCCACCAAGCGATTTGCCATAGTCGGCGCAGGTCTCTTCGGCGAGACCCATGCGAAGGCGTACACCACTCACCCGGGTGCAGCGCTATCTGTGATATGCGACATCAACGAGAAGCGCGCCGCAGAGATAGCGAAGCAGTACGGCGCGGGCCGGTCGTGTTCGGACTGGCGGGAAGTGGCGGAGGACGACTCAATCGATGCCGTGTCAGTCGCAACTCCCGACTTCGCCCACGCCGAGATAGCTGTAGGGCTGGCCGAGGCCGGGAAGCACCTGCTGGTCGAGAAGCCACTCGCCACCACGGTCGAGGAGTGCGAGCAGATCATCGCGGCCGCGAAGAGCGCCGGCGTGAAGCTCATGGTTGACTTTCACAACCGCTGGAGCCCGGCCTTCCACGAAGCCCACGCGGCCATCGAGCGCGGCGACCTCGGGGACCCTCGCTACATCTCGTATCGCCTCAGCAACACCACCTTCGTCCCGCTCAAGATGCTCGCCTGGGCCGACAGGTCCTCCGTTCTCTGGTTCCTTGGCAGCCACGCCATCGACATGACGTGCTGGCTCGTGGGTGAGTACCCCAAGCGTGTCTACAGTGTTTCCCGCCGCGAGGTGCTCAAGGACCTGGGCGCGGACACGCCCGACCTCTATCACAGCACCCTCGAATTCCCGGGCGGCGCCGTCGCCTCAATCGAGAACGTGTGGCTCCTCCCCCAGTCCGCGCCCCACATCGTGGATCACAAGTGCGAGATCATCGGAACGAAGGCGGCCGCCTATATCGACACAACCTCCAATCGCCTGCTGCAGATCGACGACCCATCAGGCGTCCACTATGTGGAGCTGTTTGGCGGGCCTGTGGTCCACGGGCGACAGCTGGGCTTTGCGCTCGAGAGCATACGCCACTTCGCCGACTGCGTCATCAATGATAGGAAGCCTATCGTCCCCGGCGAAGCCGGGCTGGAGGTGACGCGCATAGCGAAGGCGGTCGAGCGCTCGGCCGAGACGGGGAAGCCCGTCGACTTCGAGCGCTAGGGCCGCCGCCCCGCCCGTAGCGTCACGGCGTCTCCTGGTTGCATGGCCGGTAGGTGTCGACCAGGCTGGACACCACCAGTGCCGACTCGATCTGCTCTCTCGTCATCGGCTTCAGCGGCGTCAGCGTGACAGTTTCCGGCTTTCCCGGCCGCAAGGACACAAAGTTGTCGGACCACCTCGCGTCGGCGTCTCTCAGACTCAGCCAGGCCCAGAGGGCCGGCTTCGTTGCCTCCAGCGTGACAGCGAAGTGGCCTTCCCCAGTCTCTTCCACGCGCGTCCTG
Source organism: Candidatus Hebobacterum abditum (assembly GCA_029821875.1). Classification (GTDB taxonomy): domain Bacteria; phylum Armatimonadota; class Hebobacteria; order Hebobacterales; family Hebobacteraceae; genus Hebobacterum; species Hebobacterum abditum. The sequence goes on from JALGXW010000039.1 coordinate 34,733, forward strand.
ATGTCCGGCTCCGGCAGATCGAGGTGCTTGGGCCGCGCGAACAGGACCAGGTTCGAGGACAGCGGCCTGTCCCCATCACGCAGTTCGAGCCAGAGAA
>JALGXW010000092.1 GCA_029821875.1 Candidatus Hebobacterum abditum
TTCATCTACACGGTACCGCTCGTGACGGACTGGTCGCCGCCGGAATGGCGGGAGGAACTCGTCCGCGACCTGACGGGGCAGCTTCCCACCTATGTCCTCATTCTCCACCGCGACGCCTTGCCGTGGATGACGGGACGTCGGGATGACTCGGCCACCCAGCTCCTCTCGTTTCCTGCACTCACGGGCATACTGGACGAACGTTACGAGAAGGAGTCCACGATTGAGGACTTCACGATCTGGCGGCTCAGGCAGGCCTCTCAGTCCGAAAGATAGCCCAGACTCTGGAGCTGGCGACGCGCCTCCGCGTCCAGCTCCGTATCAGAAGCCGCCTCCTCTGTCCGCTGGTCTCGGGCCTTCCTCTGTGAGTCTGCGCAGTCGCTCTCGCAGATCGGACGCGGCGTCGGTGTGGGCGAGGTCCTCCTGCTCCCCCCGGTCTGCCGCCCTGTCGTAGACCTCGAAGCGACCTGCTTCGCCATTCTCGCCGGGCGTGTAAATGAGCTTCCATGCGTCCGTGGTGAGCGCCGTCTGCCGACCCGAGTGGAGAAGCCCTTCGGAATACACCTGGCCTCCTGGAGCACCATCGACGCGCGCCAGCCCTGCGCGCGACTCCACGTCGGGCGATCGGCAGTCCGCTAGTTCCAGCGCCGTCCGACCGAGGTCAAGCAGCGCGACTGTCTGGCTCACGCGTGAGTCTGCGCGCACACCTCGGGGCCACTTCACGATCAGCGGCACCCGCAGCACCTCTTCATGGAGGCTATGGCCGTGATCGAAACCGCCATGCTCGAACAACTCTTCCCCATGGTCGGCGAAGACCGCAATGAGGCAGTCATCGTAGGATCCATTGGCTCTGATCTCCTCGAGCAATCGACCGACCCAATGGTCAACGTAGGCGACCTCTTTGGCATAACGTTCTCGACAGAAGCTCGCATACTGGCCCTTCACTTCGGGAGATGTCGATGCGATATGCTCTTCCCAGCACGCACGGCTCGTCTCCCACTCGCTCGGGTAGTCCCCATCAGTCGCCTCAGCGGCGCCTGGGGCGTCATAGGGGGCATGTGGGTCTAGATAGTGCACCCAGAGCAGGAAGGGCTCGTAGTGATTCAGGCGAATCCAGGCTCCCGCGTTTTGCGTGATGATATCGGCCCGGGTAGTCTCCGACGCCAGCAGAACATCGGGGTCGGCGCCGTCTTCGTTCCTGAAGTACTCGAATCCGCGCCCCCACCCGAACTGATTTGTCAAGAAGGGGTTCGTCAGCTCGGCCGCAGTGCGATAGCCAGAACTCCACAACTGCTCGAACAAGAGAGGGACCTCGTCGAGAAGTCTGGCGCGCTCCACGAAGAACGTCGGATGCTCGTCGATCTCCCGCATAGTCGTGCTTGACGAAGGCATCGCCCCTGTGAACAGTGCTCCGAATGAGGCCAGCGTCCAGGACGAAGGGGCATAGGCTGCGTCGTAGACGGTTGACTCGGCCGCGAAAGCGTCCAGGTTTGGGGTGAGTCCCGCGGCGCTCCCGTAGCATCCCAGGAAGTCGGGACGGAGAGCATCAATACTGATGAGGATGATGTTGGGGCGCCGTTCCCCAAGTAGCCGGTCCACCGGTGCCGCCTCACGCATCAGACTGCCTGGGGAGAGGCACATCAACCACAAAGCTATCGGGAGCGCTGCAAGTGCCAGTGTCGTTGCCCGTGCGGCCCGGTGCCATCTGCCGCACCGCTGTCCCGCGCGCCGCGTGCGTCTCGCAAGGGCCCAGGCGGCGATCAGCCCCACAGTTACGCCCAGCGTTAGGCCGGCCGCGCGCGTCCACACGACGTGAAGTCGGCTCAACTCCGGCCACGCGTCCTCGGCCTGGCTGTGTCCGACCCAGCCGCCGACTATCAGTCCCGTGAGGGCACAAACCAGTACGGTCAACGGGCCGCGCACTGCACTCTCTCCGATCCCTCCAGCAGCTTGATTCCACACTTGCCGCCCTCGCATCCATAGGCCCGTGTGACGGCCGCTCTCCTCTGTGCTAGAATGGAGCGGCCGTCGCGGCCTCGGCCGTCAATCCCTCGCAGTGGTCAACATGTCAGAACACGCCAACTCGCCGGTCCTCGCCGATCTCAACGATCGCCAACGAGAGGCCGTCCTTCATACGGAAGGACCTCTCCTCATCTTCGCCGGCGCGGGGAGCGGCAAGACCCGCGTCCTCACGCATCGCGCGGCTCATCTCATTCGGGAACGCGGGGTTCCGGCCCGACAGATACTCGCCGTCACGTTCACCAACAAGGCCGCGAACGAGATGAAGCAGCGCCTGCGCAACCTTCTCGGGCGCGGCCATTGGGAGATGTGGGTGGGGACCTTCCACTCCGTCTGCGCACGCATTCTCCGCGAGGATGGCGAGCGGGTCGGCATCCCCACCGACTTCGTCGTGTTCGACGAATCCGATCAGTCGGCCCTCATCAAAGACTGCCTCCGCGATCTCGATCTCAATCCCGAGCAGTTTGTGCCCTCGCGCATTCTCAATGAGATCAGCAACGCGAAGAACGAGCTCATCCAGCCGCGGGAGTACTTCAACTGGCGCGGGGGTCGGCCCTACGACGAAATCGTTGCTCGCATCTATGCCCTCTACCAGAACCGCCTGAGCGACAACCACGCCTGTGACTTCGATGATCTCATTGACTACGTTGTCTG
>JALGXW010000052.1 GCA_029821875.1 Candidatus Hebobacterum abditum
GTCAGCCCGCGGGCCCGTGCGGCCGCCAGGCAGGTACGCCTCGCGCTCCACCGCCGGACCTGGCGGGCGATGTGGTGGGTTGCAGCAGTCATCGGGCTCCTGCAGCTATACCATCGCTGGTACGTACGGGCGTCGGGACACCTCGCCGGCAGTCCGGTTTTCGCCCCCGCAATTGAGGGCGCCATCTCGGCCGCCGCCATGCTTGCGTTCCTTCTGCCGGTCTTCTATCTGGGCACATGGGCTTGGCGGGCCCTGTTCCGGCGGTGGCCGGCGCCTGGGCCGCCGGGCTCTCCCACCTCCACGCGGGATTACGTCCGGTTCAGGAGCGCGGCAGTCGTCGCGGTTGTTCTGTTCGTCGCCTCCTTGGCGACGACGGTTTCAGCGGCGCTCCTAGGTGTCAGGCTCTTCCAGCCCTCCAGGCCCGCGCCGACCGTGTCCGTGACTGATGCGCGCCGCAGCGCGGAGGCCAAGGAGCAGTTGAGAAGCCTGTGGCGGCGCGGCATAGAGGACCCCGATTCCCTTCCGGAGGTCAAGGCGCGCCAATGGGAGCTCCTCAAGGAGCACGGGAGGGCAACAGCAGAGTTCGTCGAGGTGGCCCGGGCCTCACTTTCGGCGCAGCTTCGCTACCAGGAGCTCTTCTGGGAGGACGCCGCCGTCGCGTTGCGGACGGGAAAGCCATTCAAGAGCCCCGAGCGCGAGCGCCTGGAGAAGGAGCTGCTTAAGGAGGAGTTCGCGAACCAGGACGCGTTTGCGGAGAACGACGCGATGATCGCAGACATCGCAGCCGGCAAGCCGGTCCTCATCGCAGACGACGTGATGGGCGTGATGACCGCGGAGCTCATCGAGGCGACGATCGCCGATGCCCCGAGAAGGCGGGCGGCTCTCGACGAACTCCTCACACCGCCCGAGGGGCTGATCGCCGAGTAGAAAGAGGAAGGCCCGCCGCGGATTGAGGGGGGATACCCGCGACGGGCCCAAGTCCGCGTTTTGACGGACTCACTATATCCTACCCCGTCGTCCGCCGGAATTCCTGTTCGGTCTGGACACGATTTCGAATATTCTCTCCGGGATTCATCCTGCTGTGCAACTCTGCCCTTGCCGTGTCGTTCGTGTCGACCTGCCGGCGGGCCGCACTCAGCTTCGGCCGCCCAGAGGCGGATGAGGGCCGCCGCCCGCACCCACATTCGGACCCAGTTTGGGTGACGCGAGAAGGGATTGGCAGGCTTCGCGCCGTAGCATAAGGGCGGCGAGGCAGCACTGGACCCCCTGAGCGCCCCTCTGAGAGCTAGCCACGGCGCGCATTCCTGTGCGCCCGCAGCAGCACTACCCATGGGCCGACCGCGGCGATGTGGTCGCCGCAGCGGCCTCTTTCATTCCGGAGGGCAGAAGGGAGGTATGTGAGGAGGAAAGGACCTCGGGCACAGGAGGATGTCTGCGAGGCTGGTGCAGCGTCCTGCCTGGAGGGGGCCTACCGGCCACACTCCAAAGGAGGTTGATAGGACGATGAGAAGGACTGCACTGGCGTTTGTCGTGTGTCTCGCCGTCTGCTCGCTGGTTGCCAGCTTGGCAGCGGCCGACACCATCAAGGACGGGACAATCCTCTACTCAGCCGGCCACTACCTGGGGGGGCAGCCGTTGAAGACCGGCTACGACATCTTCGGCTACAACTACCAGGCCCACATGTTCAATGGGTCCTACGCAAACGTCTACCTTGGCCGGGATGGGTTCCCACCGTTCGAGGGTGACGTTGACGCTTACCTCGCGGCCAACCCCGGTGCCGCGAGCAAGTGGTACTGGTACCCGGATGTAACACTGCAGATGAAGTGGAATGACCAGTGGATGAGCAATCAGGACTTGTACGACAACGCTACGTTCGAGCCCGGACCAGACGGCAAGTTGGACAGGCACCCCGGATACGACAGCTACATTGGCTCGGGTGCGTGGGAGACCAACCACCAGTCCGGCTTCGACACCATGCTCATCAACGGTAAAGAGAAGCAAGTCCACTGGTCGTACTTTGTCAAGATAGTCGCTGTGCCGTCCGACGCCACACTGGCAGGCGGCTACTGGTATGACGGCGACGGCATCGAGATGGGGTCTGCAATCTGGGGGTCCTTCGCGAGAATACAGATGGTCTACAATGACCCTGTCGCAGCGGCCCACGGCAAGATGTACGTGAGCCCAGCCGGCCCCGGCTTCGGCCAGTACGGGCCGGAGTAGATTCTCCGCAAGAGGAGATCTGACACAGGGACTGTGAGGTATGGGAGCCCGGCCTGTCACAGCGGCCGACGCGAGGGCCGGGCTCCGCAGTCTCCCCGCCTCGAAGGCGGACACGAGGGGGCACATCGGAAGGAGGTTGGCAATGTCCAACATGAAGGCATATCTGACGCTCGTACTGACGTTGGCCATCTGCGCTGCCGTCGGCAGCGCGGCGATGGCGCTCACCTGGAACGTCCCCGGCGACTTCGCAACCATCCAGGCTGCTATTGACGACCCGGCCGTCGCGGAAGGCCATACGATTCTGGTTGGCCCCGGATATCACGCCGGCGCGACTGTGACCAAGGCCATCGAAATCAAGGGCGAAGGCGGCGCGGTCGTGAATTCTGGACCCGAACTCGGGACCTACGGCCTCTACTGCGGGTTCTTCTTCGAGGGGGGCGGCGCTGGTAGCGGCGCCACCATCAGCCACCTCACGTTCGAGACAGTGGAGTTCCCGGTTATGAGTCGCGGCGCTGACGATGTGACCGTCGAGCACTGCACGATGATGAATGCCATCCAGGGCGTCTCGAACTGGGGCGGCAGCGGGTGGCAGATCAGCCACAACCAGATCGTAGACCTGCGGACGCGCAACGGCGGCGGGATCGGCATAATCGTCGCGGACCGCTACGCTACGCCCGGAGGCGTCAACGACAATGTTGTCTCCCACAACAAGATAACCGGGACGCTGCACGTGTTGCCGGGAGACGGCGGCGGCTATGACGGCAGCGGCATCGTGCTCTACTCTGACTCGCGTTCGACCTGGCCGGGAGCCGTCGAGATCGCTGACAACCGCGTCGTCAAGAACAAGATCAGCCTTGTGAGCGACACGCCCGGTACTGTTGGCGTCCACGCCATCGAGCTGACGGAGGCCAACGCGGCGGGCGACCCAGACCCCACGACAGGCGTCATCTATGACAACGCCATCGGGTTCAACGACCTCCGCGGGACGGCATCGCAGCTGGTCTTCACACCTAGCAATCTGGACAACCCCATCAACAAGGTATCCCGCAATCTCGGTGACAACCGCGGCCACGGGCAGCACCCCTCGGCCTTCGGCCCCGGCGGGTAGTAGCGCCGAATAGAACGTGTTCTGTACACTACGGGGCGCGGCGAAGGCCGCGCCCCTTCCCTTCGCGTCCACGCGTACCGCTTCCTCACAGGACCCCGAAAGAGGAGGGCCCGCCGCGAGTTGAGGGGGATACCCGCCGCGGGCCCAAGTCCGCGTTGAGGCGGACTCGCCGGGCCCTACTCCGTCCCTTCGCGCATTCCTGTTCGGTTTCGCACCACTCTGGCCGACCTGGAGCACTGGCCCTGTTGTCTCTCTGGCGGCATACAGGAGGCCTCTGCTCCTGGTGGCCGCGCATAGTGCAACGCGGCGTTGGTGAAGCGCCCTCGAGAGTGCAACGCGGTGTTTGCGGCGCAGCTTCGCGGGTATGCTCACAGCAGTCCGGCCTCGGAACCTGGGGAAACCCGACGAGCCATCACAAAGAAAATAACACCTCACGCCGAACACCGGGGCCGGACCTCATGCTCACTCCGCGCTACCACTCTCGCAGTCAGCACGGGGGTCGAACTCAAGATCCCCTGGCAAGTGCCCGGCGCTGGCACCGCTCCACTGAGTGCCTACTGCCACAGCGGACGTCGGACGACCCTCTGTCGATCGTCCCGGTTCGCGCTCGAGAGCGCCCCCAGGAGTCTGCGGCCGAATCCCGAACCTAGCCTCGGGAGGACGCCCAGCGGTGGCGAGCAAACGAGGCGCGACACCCACGTGCCAGCAGAGCCAAGCGGCTGCCCTGCACGAGCAGCGGGCCCACACCTTCAAGTCGGCGATGCGCGCACTGCTCATTCTCGATGCGGTCGAGCGGTCAGTCGGCGGAAGGCCACTGGCCGAGTTGAGCTCCGAGCTGGGCCTGGACAAGGCAACCGCCCTGCGCATGCTCGAGACGCTGCTCGCGGAGGGAGTGGTGGTCAAGGATGCTGACACCGGCCGTTACAGCGGCGACCTCACCTCGTGGACCTACTTCTCGGAGTTCCTACGCCCCACACTCTCCTTCATCTCTTCGGTTCAGGAGATTCTGGACGCCGTAAGCGAGTCAACAGAGGCGACATGTCTGCTAGTTCTCCCCACACTCGGAGGCCGGGCGGGGTCGGCCCCGATGTACTCTCTTCCGGACGTCGGCCTGTACTATGACCGCAGCCGGGCTCCGGAGAGCAATCCGCTTCACGCGGCCGCAGGTGGCAAGTGCTATCTCGCAGCGCTGCCCAAAGAGGAACTCACCCGGTACCTCGAGTCGAAGCTGGCGAGAGCGACCGACAACACCATCACGTCACCATCCGCGCTGAGAAGGGAGTTGGCGCGGGTCCGTCGGCAAGGCTACGCGCTGAACCGGGCCGAGACCCACGACGGTGCCTCTGGCGTAGCGGTGCCGCTGCGGGCGCCCACGGGAGTCGTAGTGGGAGGGCTGGCACTGGGCTTCGTTGGAACCGATGTCGCGGAGCGCGAAGGGAAGGCCTTCCTCCCGGCACTGGCGGAGGCGGCGCAGCAGTTGTCAGGTTTGATGAGCTACCGGTCGTGGCTGCGTTACGTAAGGCAGGCCGGCGCACAGGAGGTGCAATCGCTCTCACCTTGGGATACGCCAGACCCCGCTGTCGAGGAAGATGGAGTCCGTCGCGTTCGGACGGTCGCTCGGATGGTCCGGCTGATGGCCTTCCTGTTCACATGTCCGGAGGGTGTCACCGTGGGCGAAGTCACTGAACGCAGGAGGCTCGGGAAGCCCACCGCATGGCGACTGCTCAACACGCTCGCGTCAGCGGGGGTGCTCTGGCAGGATGCGCCAGAGAAGCGTTACCGGATCAGCCCGCTCTTCTGGCTGGCACGGGCCACTGTCCTCCGGTCAGCGGCCTCGCGCGCTGGCGCCGTCACGAGCGTGCTCAAGGAGGTCGCGGAGGCCACAGGGGAGACCGTCTCCTTCGGACTACCCGACCGCGAGGAGAGGGTTGGGGTCGCCTACCAGTTTGCGCTTCCCGACCGCCCTGTCTGCTGGCGAGTCGGCCACGAACCGCAAGCGCCCCTCCATACAACGGCCAGCGGCAAGTGCTACCTTGCGGCCCAGTCCAAGCGGGCGATCGAGAACTACATCCGACGCGGACTGACTCCCATGACCGACATGTCCATCACCTCCTCGGAGCAGCTTCGCGGAGAGCTGGAGGACGTGCGCCGGAAGGGATATGCGCTGAACCGGGAGGAGATGAGTCGGGGCGCGGAGGCCCTGGCAGTACCCGTGGCCGACGCGAGAGGCAAAACGGTCGGAGGCGTGGTTATCATCTCGGTGACGACGAAGCTCACGGGGGCGCAAATCAAGCGGTGGCTTCCGCTGCTTCGCCGGGCTGCTGACAGGCTTTCCCGGTTGCTCGTTCCAGGCTGGCGCCAGCAACTCGAGGAGCAGGGCTCTGCTGCCGCAGCCGAGTCGCGGGGAGCGCGTGTCACATAGTAAAACGGGGTTGCGCTTCGGTGCCGTGCGTGGTACGCTCCGGATGAGTCCAGCCCCGGTGAATCGTGGTGAGTGGGCGCTAACCAGTTGAGCACCGGGGCTGGACTCGGTTGCACTATAGGACCCCCGGCTGCACCGGGCCACGTCCATTCTACCACAGATGCCACACAGCGCAAGGTGCTACTGGCCCTCGCGGGTCTGCTCTGCCTGGATCCTTCTGGAGACCAGCCACCGGACTCGTCCTCGCGTGCACCTCCAGGGCCGCCGTGTCGTTCATGTGTTCCTGCTCCTTCACGCACTTGGGCCGCCCATAGCTGCATGCTGCGGCAACGGCCGCCAGGTCAGCCAGCGGCAAGCGTGGAAACCGTAGCGGCGGAGGTAGGAGTGCAGGAGCCCGAGGCCGGACCCACGAACCGTCGCGCAACGCAAAGAGGCGCTCGCCCGAGACCGCGAGTGCGCGCTGGCTGGGCACAGCTGATTCTCGGCATGGTGGTTGCAGCTGCCGGGACAGTCGTAATGCTGCAGGCTGAGCGATTCGGAGGCGCTGCCCTGTGGGTGGGCGGCAGTGTGGCAGGGGTATTCAGCCTGACTCTCGTGCTCTCGGCTGTGCGGCCCAAGCGATTAGCAGGCATTCGGCAGTAGTCCCGCCGGGAGTGCCTTGTGCGAGACCCTTGCGGCGAGCCGTGCTGAGCCTGTGACGTCTGCGGGCCCGGCGGACCGGTCTGCGTGCGGCCGAGGCCGAGCTTCCGCCGTCAGCAGGACCTCCCGCCGCTGCGTCTGAGGCCTCCTACCTCCACGGCCCCTGGTAGCCGAGCTGCCTCTCCCGACCCCATCCCGTACACCGGACCTACGACGCCGACGCAGCCTCAGTAGCCTGGGTCGTAGCTATCCTGGCTGCCGCCCTGGGAGACACTTGGTCTGCCAGTTGCGCCTGCAGAGCGGACGGGACCGACAGAAAGGGCGGACGGCCCCGGGGGTGAGGGGGGGATCCACCCGGAGCCGCGCCGCCCTCTTGCGACAGAGGAGGCGAAGAGGCGGAGGTTACCGCCGGAGATCGAACGCTCGCGCGATGTATACGGCCATCTGGTCTCTTGTGCAGAGCATCTCGGGATGGTAGAGGCCGTCACCATAGCCGGCCGCAACTCCCTGGCCAGCAATGTACTCGACGTGCCGGTAGGCCCAGAAGTCAGCGGCCACGTCTGGGAAGCTCGCAGGTCCGGAGGGGTCTGGGACGTACTCGTCGCTACCGGTCATAGCGCGAGCGATGAAGACTGCCATCTGTCCGCGATCCAGCTCCACCGATGGCTTGTACTCGCCGTCTGGGTAGCCCTGAACAACTTGTAGGTCCACGGCGTACTCGACATGACGGAATGCCCAGTGGTCGTACGGCACGTCCGGGAACGAAGCCTCCGGCGGGCCGTCAGGGACATGCGAGTCACCGCCGACCAAGGCCCGGCACATGTACACTGCCATCTGGTCCCGGGAGATCGGGATGCCAGGTCCGTAGGTGCCATCGGGATAGCCACTCACGATGCCTGCGTAGTAGCAGGCGGCGACATAGGAGGCCGCCCAGTGGTCGCAGTCGACGTCGCTGAAGATCGTCATAGAGACGAAGTGGGCCGCAGCGCTCGTGTCGGCATCCACGACAACGGTCACTGGGTTTTCGATCCCAGCCAGGTCGCCCGACCATCCGTCGAAGCGCATGCAGTCATCTGGGGTGGCCTCGAGCACTACCGCGGTCCCAGAGTCGAAGAGGTCTGACCAGGGCAGAGCGTGGGCCACACCGTCCACGCTGACCATGCCGCCCTCCCCCATGAGAGAGAGGCTGTACTGGAGCCGCAGGAACACCGCGGTCAGGTTCAGCTCGGAGTCCATCAGCAGGCTGAGCGGATTCTCCGCACTCTCCAGATCTCCGACCCAGCCGACGAACTGCCAGCCATCATCTACGATGGCTTCGAGGATGATCACACTGCCACACTCATGGCTGTCAACATACCCGTCGGCATATGGAACGCCATCTACCTCAACCACGCCGTTACCCTCAAGACCGACGGCGAGCGAGTACTCGACAACGATGAAGGTAGCCACAAGGGAGGTGTTGCCGTCGAGCACGACTTCCAAGGGGTTCTCATCGCTGACGATATCGCCGTTCCATCCGGCGAATGTGCGGCACTCGTCAGGAACGGCCTCGAGTATCACGATGCTGTCGACTGGGTAGGTGCCGGACCAGGGCAGCGATTGTGGAGCCCCGTCGGCCAGCAGGGAACCGCCCTCGCCGGCCACGCTCAGGGTGACATCCCCAACAGAGCCAAGCACGACGACATCGTCGACGTAGCCCGACTCTCCACCGGCTCGTCCCGTCATCTTGAAGCGAACGCCGAAGTCGGCGCGGTCCGCGGCCTCCGCTGGCAGCGCGAACTCGTACCAGTGAAGCTGCCCGTCCTCTTCGGGATCGCCATCCTCGATGCGGACCAGAGGCGTCCAGTCGACGCCATCATGCCACTGGGCCTCGATATTCTCATCCGCACGAACCAGATTCTCGGCACCGAGGGCAAAGGCGAACGTGATGTCCTGGCACCCGGTTGTATCGACTGTCCGAGAGATGCTCTCGTTCTTCTCCAGGTGCACGCAGCCTATACCACTGCTGGGCGCGCCCTCGTGCCAGTCAGGGGTGCCGGAGGTGGTCCAGCCCGCCAAACCGGTCTCGAAGTCGTCGGCGAAGAGCACGATGGGTTCGGCGGCGCCGCAGCTCGCGGCCCAGCACACCACTCCCACCACTGTCACAGCGACAAGCGTCGACAGAAGACCGTCTCTTCTGAGATTCCCTAGCATGGTGATCTCCCTTGCTCCCGTCGCCCGGCTCCTCGTGCTCAAAGGCCCGAGGAACGCCAACGACCCATCCCGGAACGCCCTGTGGCGTGCTGGGATGGGCCGTCGTCAACGGTCGGCTTGGCCCGCCGTCCGTGGTCAGCTGCCGCGGGGCGCCCGGGCTCGCCCATCATCGGCGAGCGGCGGGGCTATCTGCTCCTTCGGCAACCAGGCAGTCGTGGCTAGTCCCCTAGCTGTAGACCCACGGCTTTGCGTCCCCACCTTTCGGTAGGTTTGCCTTTATCGGGAGACCACTTCGTTTTCAAAGAACAACGCTCGAGTTACCGGAGCTTCCCGGTCACTCGAGCGTTCCTCTGTGTAGGTTATTCCACAGGCTATCAGCGCCCATGAGATGGAAGTGTGAGGAGCGTGTGACGGATTCCGCCCAAGAGGGCCCCCGGGCGCTGTGGGGAGACTGACATCGAGTCTCGTAGCGTCGAGGGAGGCAGGCCACGAGCAAAGCCGGCCGCGAGTTAGAGGGGGGGGGAGACTCGCCGCGGGCCTGGGTCCGTGCGAGCACGGACTCGTCTTAGGGTACTACCTATCGACGGAAACTCCTGTCCCGGCTGGCAATCACTCGTTGCCTGCAGGGAATCCGCCCTTGGTGCTGAACTCGTCGGCGGGTAAGGAACGGACGGTTGCTGGCTGAGTTGCTCTGCTGAGCTGGCTCAGTCAGGTGTGCATGACACGACGGTTTCCGCTCACTGCGGAGGTGAGCATGGAGCGCGCAACTGGCGTAGGATGGCTTGTAGCAGCTCTCGCTGTCGGCCTCGTCGCAGGCTTCCTCATCCTCAGAAGCGCCCGAACTGGCCCTCCCGTTCCTGGGCCGACTCCCACCGCTGTCGCCCCGGCCACCGATACGCCTCCACTTAGCACGCAAGCACTGGTGGTACTCCAAGGCGTGAAGAACCGCCGCGCGGACGTTGCTCTCTATGACAGCTCTCTGATAGACAGCAGCAACCCGCAGACCAACGCTGAGTATCTCAGCGGAGTTCTGCCGTACTGGCGGGCCGGCGCGCCTCTTCCGGAATGGTCTGTCGATGTGATGCCATCTGGTGGCTACCTTGTGAAGTTCGTCGCGACGGAACCAGCTGCCGACATGGTCCGTGCGATTGCTGAAGAGGCGAGACGGGCTCCCTCTCCTTTCGAGCCTCTCTTTGCAGCCAGCTTGGAAGGTATGGCGAGGCTCGGGACGGGCAACGTCGAGTACGGCTGGTACTGGGTAGTCGACACCACGGGGGCCGAATGCGTGTCTCTGAACTTCGACCCGGGTGCTGAGGTACCCGCCGACTTCGTGCAGGTTCGTCTGTGCCAGCCCGGCCTTGGCGTTGAGTTGGCGTCCAGCATATTGGCCCGACGAGCCAATGCTCCGGTAACCGTGCAGACTGAGTAGCTAGGCCATCGCCAACGGACTCGTCCTTGAGTGCACCTCCGCGGCCACCGCGTCGTTCATGTGCCTACTACGCGCCACGCGATGTCTATCCCTCGTTTGACCTCTGGGGTGCAGGGTAGACTCCCTGCTGACAGTTGAATAGGCAGTCGAGTCCGGCCCCTGGAATCATCGTAGGAAGGAACCCTTCCGCTGATTGAGTTGCGGGGCCGGGCTCGCGTATGGCTCACTCGGCCCGGTCTATAGCGGAAGGCCCGCCGCGAGTTGAGGGTGGGATACCCGCAGCGGGCCTAAGTCCATGCAAGCACGGACTCGCCGGGCTTTACTCCGTTCTTCCGCGCATTCCTGTTCGGCCCAACGACCATGCATATCGTCGCATAGTGCAACGCAACGTTGGTGGAGCGCTCTGGGGGGTAGGCTCAACATAGTCCGGCCCCGGGAATCGTGCTGAGTGGAGCTGCAACGCTGAGTTGAGCACCGGGGCCGGACGTACTTCTCGCTGGGGGGTATCCACTGGGCCCACGCATCGCAATTCTACCAGAGACGCCACATAGTGCAAGGTGCTGCTGAGTCTCCCGAGCCTGCTGTGTCTGCACCTGTCAGAGCCCTGCCAACGGGCTCGTCCGGCGATGCACCTCCGCGGCCACTGCGTCGTTGCCGCTGACGGGTGTGGCGAGTCCCACTCGCCTCACACCAACGCCGGCCGGGGCTCGACTTTGGCGGAGGGCAGATGGGGCCTAGCACAGCCAATGGCGGACCCCCGCAGCCGGTGACGGGGGGCCCGTCGGCTCCGGGGGTCCTGTTCTCGTGGTTTGGCTATGTCAAGGAGACGAATTACCCACGGTGATCCACATTCCGCGCTGGCACCTGGACTGGTTCCTCAGGGCCTCCAGGACAGGGGGCCTACGCGGTCGGCCGTGTCGTCCGAGAGTCAGTACGGCTGCGGCGGTCTCACCTCCCGCCGCCGCCCAAGGCCTTTTCAACCGTCGAGAAAAGAGCCTCGGAGGACGCCGGCTTGCGGAGGTAGCCGCTCACGCCGAGCCGCTGGATGCGCTCCTCTTGCTCTTGTGTCGCACTGGCGGTGAGGATGATGACTGGCGTTCGTCTGTGCAGCGTGCGACGGAGGAACTCCAGCACGCTCACTCCACCTTCCAGCGGGAGGCCTATGTCCAGGATGACCAGGTCGGGCAGCTCGTCTTCAGGGGCCGAGAGATGCACCAATGCGTCGATCCCATGACGGGCCTCCTGTACTTCATAGCCACGGCGACGCAGCAGGTCCCTGAGTAGGGCCAGCACTTCGGGCTCATCCTCGACAACCAGCACACGCTCCACACCACCCATTTCGCTCTTCTCCGCTCGACAGACTCATCCCCGCGAACGCAGGAGAGGGCCGCCTGCTACAGGGGCATAACGACAGCAGTGCCGCCTGATGGACCTCTTCTGGGGTTGTTCCACAGCCGGACCCAGCTCAGTGTGTCGGTCCGCGCATAGGCCCCAGGCGCGGCTCCGTCGCTCGCCTGGGAGGGGGCCTGGCTCTTCACCCAGGTCAGTCGCGTGTCCCGTGAACGGCCCGCCAACCGACTCGTCCTGCTGTGCCCCTCTCGCCGCCTGAAGGACATCCCCACCCCCCGGCGAATACATATAAGGAGAGAGGGGGGGGTCCATCCCCCTACGCTAGCTGTTCGGAGAACGGCCCCTGGCCCAGAGGGCGCGCATAGCGCAACCGGGTCCGGTTGGACCTGCTGACACGGGTAGCATAGCAGCGTCCGGCCCCGGGATCCATGCTGAGCAGCGAGTAACAGTCCACACTTAGAACCGGGGCCGGACGTAATCTTCCGTGAGGATTCGCTTCGTCCGCTGCGAATCGCAGCTACCTCTATCTACCACGGCGCCCCGTGCAATGTCCAGACGTTCGCCGGCCGTTGTGTTGCCTTCTCGGCCCAGAGACACGCTTTCTTCCAGGACCCCCGCGCTCCTGAATTCGCCCGCCGCACGCGCGTGCCGGGGTCCTGCGTCTGCGGTCCCACGCGTGAACCATCCCCCGGTCCCAACCGCATGGGCTCGGCTTTTCGACCGCAGCGCGCGTCGGAAATGCGGAATAGGGTGGAGCGGCAGCGTTCGCTGCAATGCAGTGTGAATGCGGCCGGTTAGGGGAGGGCGAGAACGATGTTCTTCTTCCTACCTATAGGGACAACGCGTCCGTGCTGGCGGGCGCCCTGGGTGACCTATCTGCTGATACTGCTGAACATTGCGGTCTACGGCTTGCAGATCGTCCTGGGAGACCGTATGCCGGAGGGATTCGTGCCGGCACACCCCAACCCGCTGATGTGGGTCCTATCCACTTTCATGCACGGGGGAATCCTGCACCTTGCCGGCAACATGCTCTTCCTCTGGCTGTTCGCCACCATCGCCGAAGATGTATTGGGACCCGGCGTGCTGGTGGGGTTCTACTTCGCCGCCAACTTCGGCGCCTCGCTCTTGCACGGACTCATGGGCGCGGTCGCCGCGCCGGGCGAGCTCGAAGTCCCTGTGATCGGCGCCTCGGGCGCGATCGCCGGCATCATGGGCCTAGCCGCGGTGTGCTTCATGAAGACGAAGGTGAGAGTCTGGTACCTCGTGGGGATGCTGTACATCTGGCGAGCAGGCGTCGCCGAGATCACTGCTCCTGTATTCCTCGGGCTGTGGGCAGGATGGGAGGTTATGCAGGGCCTTCTCCTCACTGCCGTGCAGGCCCAGGCCGATGCCGGGATCGGAGGGGTGGCACATTGGGCCCACGTCGGCGGCTTCGCGGTGGGGCTTGCGGGAGCACTCCTGCTGGGCCTGAACCGGCAAGTGGCCCGCACCGATGCCGTTGAGGGAAGGACCGTAGCCTCGAGCGAGTTCGGCGTGTACGAGCAGAGAGGCGACTTGGAAGTGATGGTCCAGAAGACGCCGGAGGATGCCGAGCTGTGGCACGCCCTGGCACAGGCACGCGAGCAGAGCGGCAGCCCGGAGATCGCCAGACAGGCCTATGCCAAGTCGCTGGAGCTGTCACTGCGGCAGGGGAATGCGGGCCGTGCCGTGACCGCCTGGCGGTCGCTCACCGAAGAGGGGCAAACGCCGGAGCTGTCTGCGGACCTTCGCTTCCCGCTCGCCCGCTCGCTCGACGAATGCAACCAGAAGGAGGAGGCCTTCCACATCTACCGCGAGCTGGCCCTCGACGGAGGCGCGGGTCCTCGCACGGAGACTTCGCTGGTGCGGGCCGGCGAGATCGCTCTCACGCTCCCGGCCTTCAGAGCGGAGGCGGCGACCTTCTACCTGCGCCTGATGCGAGACTTCCCCTACGGGGCCTGGCGCGATCTCGCGCTGAACCGGCTGGGCGAGCTCGAGGTGGATCCGAGCCCGGCGCCCGACGAGGCCGCCGAGCCTTCCGGCATAGCTGCGGCAGTGCCGGCACAAGAGGGCCCCGCCGATGATCCCCTCGATGGGCTCGACGGGTACGACCCCTACGGGATGGGCGCCGCCACGGTGGCCGACGGCACGCAAGAGCGGTAGGTCCGTAGGGCAGGAGCGTGTCTCCTGCCCCGTAAACTAGGGGATCTGCGCGTTACTCCGTCGTTGCCAGGTGCTGGTCCGGGATTCCCAGATGTGCCTTGAGCTCCAGGACCACCTGCAGATATCCCCTCTCATCGGTGTCGGTGAAGCTCGTGCCGAAGACATCGTTGGTCAGCACCTCCAGGGCTCGGGGAGAGAGGGCACGCAGACAGGCCTCGAAGACACGACTCGCCTGGTTCAGCTTGATGGTCCTCGTAGCCTGGGTGATCTCGCGCCGCCTCACCCGCCCAGACAACTCGCGTCCATACGACTCCATGATGCGAACATATGCCATCGTCGTGTACCCTCACACTTCGTTAGTGGCACGAGAGCCAGCGGCAGTCCGTCCTGCTCGGCGAGGTCGGCTCTCCGTCTGGAGCTTCGCGCTCTCAGCGCCTCCTGGCCCAGCCAGTCTACCACTCAACTCCTCGCCTGTCGACGGCCTGCGCTGAGACCTGAAGCTGCCTGAGCCGCCCGGGTGCAATGTGAGGTCTTGGCGGCAAGGGCGAGGGGGCGATGCGGCGAGATTAGTCAGCAGTATCGGGACCCCACTGAGTCACCTCCTGAGTCCGGTGCAATAGCGCCGCGTCATGCGCGGATTCTGGCCTCTGAGAGGGGATCAGATGGGACGGCATCGCGCACTGCTCGGCTGCACCCTCTCGCTACGTTGAGGACACCTCGTCCGCGATGGAGCAAGGTGCCCCTTGTCTCCTCACGGAACCGCACGCACAAGGGGCTTTCTCGCCGCCGCCGAATCATGCCAGCTCGCCCTGCCAGTGTCGGGCCGCTGTGTGAGAGCTGCAGCTGTCCATGACCGGTGAGGCAGTAGCGCGGCAGGCTCAGGCTCCCTCGGGGGCGGTCAGCCCCCGGCCGCATCGCTCTGCTCTTCCGCGACCCGGTACAGGAACGTGTAGTCGCGGGGGGCCCGCCCAAACACGCGGACGGCGCGGCCGCCCCCACTCTCGAGCCACTTGAACGTGTCCCATGCGTCTCGCCTTCTTGCGTCGGATCCGAGGGCGACAACTGAGATCTGATGCCTCTCAAGGTAGTCCAGCCACTCGTTCGGGTCAAGGGATCTCAGTGGGATGTAGACAACTCCTCGGCTGAAGTCCCTGCCATAGAGCAGGTAGCTCTGGTAGTGCATGAAGTGCCCGATCACCTCATCCGGCCGCACATGCTCGTCGATGTAGTGCTGTACTCCGCCATGGGCGCCTCTCCGCTGCCGATCCCGCTCCTCTCGCGCGGCGAACGCCCCGGCCGTGACGGCGACCAGGCCCACCACAGCGATTGCCACTGACAGCGCACGTCGACTGCGCGCACTTCGGATGCGCGCACGGGTCCAGCGTGGCAGGCACGCCGCCACAATCCAGAACACGATGGCTACGGGTACGGGCAGCAGGTAGATCATCCCCAGTGCAAGGAGGACAATCGCCACGCCCGCGACTGCCAGTCCAGCAAGCGCCAAGGGCCAGACCCCCAGCATGGTCGCGGCGACTGCTGCCGCAGCCGCCGTCGTCGCCCAGAAGGGAAGGGCGAACCGGAAGGACTCCTGCCCGATCCACTCAGCGCTCACGCGCCATTGGTGGGATCCGTTGTCGCCGCTGTACGGCGTGATGATATAGAGACACCACATCGCTCCGGCAGAGAGGACTAGGCCCAGCAGCGGCCGCGGTGCTGCTTGCCGTCTGCGAAGACGAAGAGACAGCAGTGCGGCCAGCACCAGCAGGCAGAACACGAGCACAGCAAGGCCGAACTGCTCCCAGATCTGTCCAAACAGGATCTTCCAGTCAACGTAGCTCCGGGGCTGGAAAACGCTCAGGAGGGTGGTCCTTCGGAAGTGATCCAGGTCATACATGCCCGGCAGGTTGACCACACCACCAAGCCTGATGGCTATGGGCCCGAGGGGATTGCCTATCTCCAGCCAGTTGCGGAGATACCAGAACCCGCCAATGTAAAGGGCAGAACAGGCGCCGAGCACCGCCGCGGCTCTCTCAAACAGAGGCGCCGAG
>JALGXW010000093.1 GCA_029821875.1 Candidatus Hebobacterum abditum
AGCGCTCCAGTCAGCGGGTAGGAGAGCGACAGCCACCAACGGCCCCCCACAGCATGCTTCCTTGCCCCACGGGCGAAATCCTTGTTCGCTCGTCGCCTGCGTGTCGCGAATCGGGGCGAATCGGCCCAGGGGGACGTGAAGCTACTCGCTGTCCGGATCAGAGCTCCTGAGACTGCAGCCCTCCTGTGACCTTCCACACGGCGTCTTCACGCACTGCCTCGATAGTGAGCAGTCGAGCCCTGCCTGTGTGCGGGTTCCGGCCCTGGGCCTGGACCACGGCGGTGTCGCCGCTGACGTCCTCTGCGGTCACCCGGGTCGCGCCCTTCTCGAACCACTCATAGGACATGACCCACCCAGCGACAGCCATGGCGGCGGCCTTCTCCGGCGCGGTCTCGTGCGACTTGCCGTACTGGCGGTAGATACCGTCTACCTGGTCGGCCTCGTGCTTGGCGGCGACGAGCCCCAGCAGCGTCTGCTTGTCCCCCGCGTCCAACGCCTGAATGAGGACGGTCGCCACTTGACTCGGTGTACTCGCGGCCGACAGCTCTGCCGGATACGGGGGAAGGGTCGGCGTCGACTCCTCCTCTGGCTGGGCAGCACAGCCGGCGATGAGGCAGGCTGCTGCGAACGTCGTCAAGAGGACAGCGATGCGCACAGGTCGTGGAATCATCTTCGTGCTTTCCCTCCTCACTGTGCTCCGAGCGCCGCGCGCGCCATCGCCGTCCAATTCGGATTCTCCATCATCGCACTGCC
Source organism: Candidatus Hebobacterum abditum (assembly GCA_029821875.1). Classification (GTDB taxonomy): domain Bacteria; phylum Armatimonadota; class Hebobacteria; order Hebobacterales; family Hebobacteraceae; genus Hebobacterum; species Hebobacterum abditum. Next base: position 754 of record JALGXW010000093.1, read on the forward strand.
GATGGCCGCGAAGTCAGTGTGGCCCTCGGACACGGCGCGCCCAGCCTCGGCGGGATCGCCCAGGCCGCCTGCCACGATGATGGGGAAAGACGCTACCTTCTTCGCAGCTTGGCCGACGGTTTCATCTGTCCCAAACCACGGTTTGAGTGCGCCATCTGTCGAGATATGAAGCACGTCTATCTCGGCCTTCTCGAGCCCTCGCACAAGCCCGTGGAAGTCAGCCAGCGCGATCTCCTCGTCTGCCTTGTTGAAGAGGCTGATTCGACAGCATAGCAGCGCGCGGTCACCGATCCGCTGCCGGACCGCGTGACACGTCTCCGCCATGAACCGCATGCGGCCGACGAAGCCTCCCCCGTACCCGTCAGAGCGCTTGTTCGTCTGGCTGCTGAGAAAGCTGTCGAGCAGATAGTCGTGGGCGCCGTGGACCTCGACCAGGTCGAAGCCTGCGTCAGTTGCCCGGCCCGCGGCTTCAGCGAAGCGCTCCTGAATAGCGCTGATCTCCTCCGCGCTCAGCGCTCGGGGCCGAGGGCCGCCGCTTGGCGGGTCAACTTCTGACGGGCCGACTCTATCGTTGCCAGAGATGTCGAGATCGCCTTGGGGACCGCCGTGGACGAGTTGGATGCCCGCGATGGCGCCCTCGTTCCTGATGGCACTGGCGAGGCTAGCCAAGCCGTCAGTCTGCCCATCATCGTAGGCGCCCAGCCCGCCCGCCCACACTCGGCCACGCGCGTCCACGGCCGTCGCCTCGAGGATGATGAGCGCGGTGCCGGCGCGGGCCCGCGCGACATAGTGCTCGGTGTGTCTGTCGGTGACACACCCATCTTCGTCGGCAAGCAGTGTCACCATTGGGGGCATCACGACGCGATTGCGGAACGCGACTGCCTTCACTTCAATCGGCGAGAACAACAAACTCATGTCGACCTCCCAGTTGCGGACGGGGCGCGCTGGCCAGGATCGGATTGGGTCAGTTCCGCGAGGATGGCGCCGTCGATGTCGCAGCATGCCGCTCGCATGACCCGTTCTTGTTCCTGTCGGGGCGGCGAACCCCTCTCGGCCCGGCCGCGCAGAGGGATGTCTGCGTGGGTTGTGGAAGTCGTTGGGCGGCGCCTGCTCTTGGCGGGCGCTTGACTATGTGAAGTGGAGCTCAGTGGTGACAGACAGCGAAGTTGAGGGCGCGGGCGTGACCAAGCAGGACCTTGGCGGGGAGTGGCGGCTGCAGAAGATGGGCGAGCAGGGGACGATTCCGGCGCAGGTGCCGGGGTGCGTCCATACGGACTTGCTCGCCGCGGAGAAGATCGATGACCCGTTCTATCGCGACAACGAGGAGCGCGTTCAGTGGATCTCAGAGTCGGACTGGGTCTACACGAAGACCTTCTCTGTGCCGCGTGAGGTGCTCAAGAAGGACCGAGTTGTGCTGCGCTGCGATGGCCTCGACACACTGGCGACAGTGACACTGAACGGCGAGCGCGTCGGCCAAGGCGACAACATGTTCCGCACGTGGGAGTTCCGCGTCAAG
>JALGXW010000094.1 GCA_029821875.1 Candidatus Hebobacterum abditum
AGCGGCCGCTGACCCGCCCCCGCTGGGAGCTCACCGGCCAGGCTGCCGTCAGCCACACGCCATATCCTCACGGCAACGCCGACTTCCTCATCTCGGCACGAGGCCGCCAACAGCGCGCCGTCGGGGGAGAAGGCGAGGTCGATAACTTGCTCCCCTGGGTCCCCGAGAGAACGCAGCAGCTCGCCATCGGCTGCGCGCCAGAGGTCGATCCCCGAGCCGGCGGCGGCGAGCACCTCCCCGTCTGGCGAGAACGCGATCTGCTGCGTGTCGCTCGGGCTCCACCACGCAATGCCGGCTCCCTGGCTGCCATGGGTCGGCCGGCCGCCCACGGACACCGCGGTCAGCAATCCCACGGCCGCCACCGCCGCCCACTTCGCGGCTCGCCTCAAGGGGACCCTATCCTGAGGCCGCGCCCGCCGCGCCCCTGCGGCCGAGCGAACCAGGTCCATCCAGGGCGAGGGGGGGCGCAACCGGCGAATCTTCGGCGCCCGGCCCTTGAGACGATCAGACGGCCGGCGCCTCTGCTGTTGATCCCTCAGCGCCGCCGCCGCCACCTCGTAGCTGGGGTCCAGTTGCACCGCATTGGTGAAATGGGTCTCCGCCTCAGCGAGACGACCGGAGACGACCGAGGGCCTTCAGCGCGACCCCAAGATTGTAGTGCCCTCTTGCACTCCTTGGGTTCAACTCGATCGCCTGTCGGAGAGCGGCCGCGCCCCGCGCGTGGCGTCCGATGGAGGTGAGGCAGACGCCGAGAAGCAGGTGAGTCCCGAAGAGATCGGGCCGCATCTTGGCCGCTTCCTCGAGAAGCGGTAGGGCCTTCCTGTGCTCGCCGCGCACGACGGCGCGTCTGGCCTCGAACAGCAGCTCGCCTAGATCCGGCATCGCGCAGCGCTCCAGTCAGCGGGTAGGAGAGCGACAGCCACCAACGGCCCCCCACAGCATGCTTCCTTGCCCCACGGGCGAAATCCTTGTTCGCTCGTCGCCTGCGTGTCGCGAATCGGCCTTCCAGACGCCGTCTTCACGCACTACCTCGATAGTGAGCAGTCGAGCCCTGCCTGTGTGCGGGTTCCGGCCCTGGGCCTGGACCGCGGCGGTGTCGCCGCTGACGTCCTCTCCGGTCACCCGGGTCGCGCCCTTCTCGAACCACTCATAGGACATGACCCACCCAGCGACAGCCATCCCAGCTGCCGTCTCCGGCGGAGTCTCGTGCGACTTGCCGTACTGGCGGTAGATGCCGTCTACCTGATCGACTTCGTGCTTGGCGGCGACGAGCCCCGGCAGCGTCTGCTTGTCCCCCGCGTCCAACGCCTGAATGAGGACGGTCGCGACTTGACTCGGTGTGCTCGCGGCCGACAGCTCTGCCGGATACGGGGGAAGGGTCGGCGGCGACTCCTCCTCCGGCTGGCCAGCACAGCCGGCGATGAGGCAGGCTGCTGCGAACGTCGTCAAGAGGACAGCGATGCGCACAGGTCGTGAAATCATCTTCGTGCTTCCTCTCCTCACTGTGCTCCGAGCGCCGCGCGCGCTATCGCCGTCCAATTCGGATTCTCCATCATCGCACTGCCGATGGCCGCGAAGTCAGCGTGGCCGTCGGACAAGGCGCGCTCAGCGTCGGCGGGATCGCCCAAGCCGCCGGCCACGATGGTGGGTAGAGATGTCGCCTTCTTCGCAGCTTGGCCGACGGCCTGCTGCTCCCCGAAGCACGGCTTGAGTGCACCGTCTGTCGATACATGAAGTACGTCTATGTCAGCCTCCTCGAGCCCGCGCACAAGCCCGTGGAAGTCCGCCAGCGCGATCTCGCCTTCTGCTTTGTTGAAGAGGCTGATCCGACAGCATAGCAGCGCGCGGTCACCGATCTGCTGCCTCACCGCGTGACACGTCTCCACCATGAACCGCATGCGGCCGACGAAGCCTCCCCCGTACTCGTCAGAGCGCTTGTTCGTCTGAGTGCTGAGAAAGCTGTCGAGCAGATAGTCGTGGGCGCCGTGCACTTCGACGAGGTCGAAGCCTGCGTCAGCTGCCCGGCCCGCGGCTTCAGCGAAGCGCTCCTGAATGGCGCTGATCTCCTCCACGCTCAGCGCCCGGGGCAGAGGCCCGCCGCTTGGCGGGCCAACTTCTGACGGGCCGACTCTATCGTTGCCAGAGATGTCAAGGTCGCCTTGGGGACCGCCGTGGACAAGCTGGATGCCCGCGATGGCGCCCTCGTTCCTGATGGCACTGGCTAGGCCAGCCAAGCCGTCAGTCTGCCCATCATCGTAGGCGCCTAGCCCGCCCGTCCACACTCGGCCACGCGCGTCCACGGCCGTCGCTTCGAGGATGATGAGCGCGGTGCCGGCGCGGGCCCGCGCGACATAGTGCTCGGTGTGTCTGTCGGTGACACACCCATCTTCGTCGGCAAACAGTGTCACCATTGGGGGCATCACGACGCGGTTGCGGAACGCGACGGCTTTCACTTCAATCGGCGAGAACAACAAACTCATGTCGACCTCCCAGTTGCGCACGGGGCGCGCTGGCCATTATCGGATTGGGTCAGGTCCGCGACGATGACGGCGCCGATGTCGCAGAATGCCGCTCGCATGGCACTTTCTTGTTCCGGTCGAGCCGGAGCTGCTCCTCTCGAGCATTCCGGATACAGGGATGTCTCTGTGGATTGTGGAAGTCATTTGCCAGCGCCTGCTCTTGACGGGCGCTCGACTATGTGAAGTGGAGTTCAGTGGTGACAGACAGCGAAGTTGAGGGCAGGGGTGTGACCAAGCAGGATCTGGGCGGGGAGTGGCGGCTGCAGAAGATGGGCGAGCGGGAGGTGATTCCGGCGCGGGTGCCGGGGTGCGTCCATACGGACTTGCTCGCGGAGGGGAAGATCGATGACCCGTTCTATCGCGACAACGAGGAGCGCGTTCAGTGGATCTCAGAGTCGGACTGGGTCTACACGAAGACCTTCTCGGTGCCGCGTGAGGTGCTCAAGAACGACCGAGTTGTGCTGCGCTGCGATGGCCTCGACACACTGGCGACAGTGACACTGAACGGCGAGCGCGTCGGCCAAGGCGACAACATGTTCCGCACGTGGGAGTTCCGCGTCAAG
>JALGXW010000095.1 GCA_029821875.1 Candidatus Hebobacterum abditum
GAAGGAGATCGCCTCCCAACCATAGGGGTAGTGACTGAACAGCGTCCACTCGATGACTGGCATCTCCAAGGAGTGGCTCTGGTACCACGTCGCCATCGCCGGCATATGGTAGGCGAGTGAATCCCACTCCGTGATCGGATTGACGGCGGAGTGGCAGAGAAGTGAGAGAAGAAGAGACAGGAGAGCCACGGTCATCATGGCCTCATACCACCTCAGGCGAGGACCTGGTCTGAACGCACGGCGGAGAGACTCGCCCAGACCCGAATCAGTTCGCACGAGGATGGCAGCCCCAAGCCCCAGCACAGCGGCTTCCGTGAGCCCGATGCTCAGGCGAGTGAGGTGATGGGCCATCCCCAGGCTGAGCACAACGGCGGCTTGCGTCACACCCCAACTCAGCAACAGCACCAGGGAGTTCCCCGCCACGCCGAGAGGGCGCCTCTCGCGGTGCAAGCCAACCACGATGGCCAGGCAGAGGGGTGCGGGCCCCAGCAGGACCAGCAGCAGGAACAACACCCCGGCTACGTGTTGCCCTATGTGCACTCCGACCTCCGTGCAACCAACGGAGTTGAAGCGCGACGTGGCTCAGACTGCGAGCATGCGGCCGGTGCCGTGGCCGCCTCCGTATGGCCACCTGTTCATGGGTTCTTCGTCCCCCCGTTCATTCGTCGATAGCAGCTGAGTGGTGCCTAGGGCCTGAGGGATCTCTCAATCTTCCACCGACGGCTGTCCGCCGGATGCCGCATCGCTCTGCTCCTTCGCGAACCGGTACAGGCAGGTGAACTGACTGAAGTCGCTTCCGACGACGCGGACGACGGGCATAGGGCCCTTCTCGAAGAACTCGAGGATGTCCCGTGCCTCACCTTGCCTGTGGCTGGCAAAGGGTCCGACCGCGATGACTGTGATCTGCTGCTCCTCAAGGTAGTCCAGCCACTCGTTCCGGTCAAGGGACTTCAGTGGGATGTAGACAACTCTTCGGCTGAGGTCCCTGCCATACAGCAGGTAGCTCTGGGTATTCATGAAGTGCCCGATCACCTCGTCCGGCCTCACATGTTTGTCGATGTAGTGTTGTATTCCGCCATAGGCGGCTCTCCGCCGCCGATCCCTCTCCTGCCGTGCGGCGAACGCCCCGGCCGTGACGGCGACCAGGCCCAGCACAGCGATTGCCACTGACAGTGCCCGTCGACTGCGCGCGCTTCGGATGCGCGCACGGCTCCAGCCTGGCAGGCAGGCCGTCACAATCCAGAACACGATGGCTACGGGTACGGGCAGCAGGTAGATCATCCGCAGTTCCAAGAAGCCGGTCGCTATGCCTGCGACTGCCAGTCCTGCAAGCGCCACGGGCCAGACCCCCAGCATGGTCGCTGCGACTGCTGCCGCAGCCGCCGTCGTCGCCCAGAAGGGAAAGGCAAACCGAAGGGACTGGCCGATCCACCCAGCATGCACGACCCATCCCCCGGTTCCGTTGTCGCCGCTGTACGGCGTGATGATGTGGAGACACCACGCCACGCCAGCGAATGCCAGCAAACCCAGCAAGGGCCAGGGTGCCGGGGTCCTCCTCCGCAGAGGAAGAGACACCAGTGCTGCCAGCACCAACAGGCAGAACAGGAGCATGGCGAAGCTGAACTGCTCCCAGATCTGTCCAAACAGGATCTTCCAGTCGGTGTAGCTCAAGGGCTGGAAGACGCTCAGGAGGGTGGTCCTTCGGAAGTGGTCCTGATCATAGGTGCCCGGCAGATTTATCAGACCACCAAGCCTGATGGCTATCGGCCCGAGGGGATTGCCTACCTCCAGCCAGTTGCGGAGATACCAGAACCCGCCAATGTAAAGGGCAAGCCAGGCGCCGAGCACCGCCGCGGCTCTCTCAAACAGAGGCGCCGAGCCACGAGCATCCTGTGGAGCGCGGCGCGCAGCCCGAGCTGAAATGCGTCCCGCCACGACGACGAGCATCAGCAGAGCTGCATAGATGAGGCCGGAGGTCTTGACGCTCGCCGCCAGTCCCATCGCGGCCAGGAATAGGCCCAGGTAGGCGCCTGACCCGAGCCGAACATAGCGCAGCCCCACATAGAGCGCCGCGACTACAAAGGCCACAAGCGCGAGATCGACCTGCATGGTATTGACGTGTGGCCCGACAATCGGCGCGGTGAGTGCCAGAGAGGCCGCCGCCATTCCGGCGGCCCTGCTCGCGCCACAGTCGCGGCCAAGGCAGTAGATCGCCAGCCCCAGCAGAGCCCAGACC
>JALGXW010000040.1 GCA_029821875.1 Candidatus Hebobacterum abditum
CGTCTGCTGGATGGCATCAAGGGCGACACGATGGAGCTGGAGGTTGTCATCGCGTCGCCAGAAGCCAAAGAGTTCGGAATCAATCTGCTGTGTGATGAGAAAGGCGAGAATGGTTTCACCATCGCATCTGGAGTTGGGAGCACAACCTTGACTGTGGATTATGTCAAGCCTCCTTTCGAGCTCAAAGAAAATGAAGACCTGACGCTGCGGGTCTTTATCGACAAGAGCATGATCGAGGTCTTTGCCAATGATCGCCAGGCCGCTGTGGCCTGGCACGAGTACTCCCCGGAGCACGTAAACGTTAGCCTGTTTACCCGAGACGGCGATCTGGCCATCAAACAAGTGACGGCCTGGGAAATGAAGTCTATCTACGAAGGTAGTTGTGTCCATGAGGGGAGGTGACTGCCGAGATCGGCTTCAGAAGCAGGTGCTGGTCCGCGTCCGGGATTGACCCCGTAGATACTGTGTTCGTTGTCAAGCGTTGCAGGCCTGGTAGTTCGGATCGAATGGCTGCTGGGTTTTGAAGACCCCGAAAGCGAGATGGCGTAGTTTCCGCATGACAGCTCCGATGATGACCATTGTGGGTTTGCCCGCTCCCCGCAGTCGGTCGGCGAAGGCCCACCTGCGCTCCGCCTCCCCGTGTGTGGCGGTCAGCCGCCCGTGAAGCCGGCCCGATAGTCGCGGAAGGGCGACGCTTGGATGTGCCGAACCCTCCGTGGCCGCAGGATGTTCAGGCATCACAGACAAGCGTGCGGCGCTGTCAGCGGTGTCCCATCCCTATCTGAGACCCACAGATTGACCTGGTAGGTGGCAATGGATGTTGAGAGTTGGCGGTGGGCGCTCGGAGCCGTCGCCGCGTACCTGATCGGCCTATCGAAGACGGCCATCCCCGGAGTCGCCACTCCCGTCGTGCCATTCCTGGCGGCCGTGTTTGGCAGTCGGCCGTCTGTCGGCATCATGGTGCTCATGCTGATCTGCGGTGACTGCTTTGCCATTGCCTGGTATAGGCGGCACGCTCAATGGCGCCGGCTGGTCGGACTGCTGCCCTGGGTCCTCGTAGGGATGGGCCTGGGAGCAGCTACCCTTGGAGTGATGGGCAGGCTGAGTTCGGGCACGGACTACCTTGGTCTCCTGATCGGACTGCTCGTGGTTGCCATGGTGATCCTCCATATGCTACAGCGACAGATCCCCACACACCTCACGCCGAGGTCGTCTGCAGGCACGGCTCTCATCGGGGTCGCCGCCGGCTTCGCCACCACCACTGCGAACGCCGCCGGCCCGGTCATGGCGATCTACTTCTTGGCTCATCGGCTCACGAAGGAGCAGTTCTTGGGGACTGCGGCCTGGTACTTCTTCACCCTCAACGTGTCCAAGGTGCCGGTCTATATGGCCCTCACGGCTTTGAGCCCAGATGATCCGGTCATCACACTCCAGTCGTTGTGGCTCGTCCTTGGGGTGGCTCCGGCGCTCATCGGTGGGGCCGTCACCGGCAGGTGGATCCTCCCGCGAATCCCACAGAGAGCCTTCGACGCAGTCGTCCTGGCCCTCGCCATCGGGTCGGCACTCTATCTGATTGTCAGGAGTGTGTAGACCGGGCGCGCACATTGGACTGGGATGGGCCTCGCCACGTCCCCGAGCAAGAGGCTCTGCTTGGATGTCTCCATCTGGGCCATGTGTACGGCGTCGAGGCGTTCCCCAGGACGACGAAGGGAACGAAGGCGCGCCCATGTACGTACCGAAAGAACGTGAGGCCGCTCTGAGGGCACCCCAGGGCGCGGATGACTTTCTGGACACCACGGCCGAGGCATGAGCGCGGCGGCCGCCTGCGCGCTCACACTACGATTGCCCGGCACAGCCACGGGGAGCTGTCAAGCAGCTCCTGCTCCGTAGGAGAGATGGGAGCCGAGCTTCGGGCTAGAAGTCGGCCACCGAGCCATCCTCATGTAGGGATGGTGTGTGCTCCCATGAGCCGTCGTAGACCTGCTCGGCGAGCGCGTCGTCGTCGATCTCGATGCCGAGGCCAGGGCCGGTGGGCACCGCGATGTGGCCGTCGACGGCCTCAAAGGGCTGCTTGAGATAGCCATCACCGAGAGTCACGAACTCCTGGATGAGGAAGTTCGGGATACAGGCGTCGAGCTGGAGGCAGGCGGCAAGCGAGATCGGGCCGAGCGGGCAGTGAGGAGCGATGGAGGCGTAATAGCACTCGGCCATGGCGGCGATCTTCTTCACCTCGAGGATGCCGCCCGCGTGACTGAGATCGGGCTGCAGGACGGCCGCAGCCTGCTTCTGGATGACCTCGCGAAACCCCCACCTGGTGAAGAGTCGCTCGCCTGTGGCGATGGGGATGGATGTGCTTCGCGCGACGCGCGCGAGCTCATCCACGTTGCCCGGCAGGACGGGCTCTTCGATGAACATCGGGTAGTACGGTTCGATTGCTTTCGCCAGCCTGATCGACATGGCAGGACTGGCCACGCCGTGGAAGTCGACTGCAATGTCGACCTCCGGGCCGACGGTCGCGCGCAGCGCGGCGAAGCGCCGCTCGAACTCCTGCACCTTCGCCAGGGAGTCTATCTGTCGCAGCGGCCCCCGCAGACCGGCCTTGATGGCGGTGAAGCCCTGCTCGACGATGCTCCTCGCGTCAGGCACCCGCTCATCGATGACCTGGAGTCGGCAGTGTTTGTAGAGGCGCACCTTCTTGCGAGTGGGGCCGCCGAGCAGGCGATATACTGGCTGGCCAAGCCACTTGCCGACGATGTCCCACATAGCCTGCTCGATCCCAGACAGGGCACTGGCAAGGATTGGGCCTCCGCGATAGAACTGCCATCGATGGACGGCCTGCCAATTGTGCTCGACATCGCGGGGGTCCATCCCGATGATAAAGCGGCCGATCTCCTGCACAGCGCTGGCAACTGTCTGGGAGCGGCCCTCGAGGATCGGCTCGCCGAGCCCGACGATTCCCTCGTCGGTGTGCATCTTGAGGAAGAGCCACCGCGGCTTGACGAACATAGTCTCGAGCTTCGTGATCTTCACAGCCGGTTCTCCCGAAGGGCATGCGATGCGGTTCGCTAGGTGTCCGCCGGCACGATCTCGCCCGGGCCGCTGAGTGAAAACAGATAGCAGCCGCAGTAGGGTATGACGACCGGCCTCGTCGTGCTGCTTGACGGAAACTCGTCGACGAATGGAGCCGGATCGAAAGTGCGTTTGGCGAAACAGTGGTAGTGCGAGGGCACGGCGACCCGCGCGCGGATGGCGCTGGCCAGCTGGGCCGCCTCCGCGAAGTCGGGGAACTCCTCTTCGGTCGGCGAAGTCGTTATCAGGGCAACATGCGGCGCGGCCTCCTGCAGCGGCTGCATGAGGCTCGGCTCATCGGTCACGCCGCGCATGATGTCCCCGGTGTTGTAGACCGTCAGCCCCTCAGACTCGATGACATAGCCATAGTGGGCGACGTCGCTCACCGAAGACGTCTTCGACAAGACCACGCCGACTGAGGCCCGGCCGACGCGAAACGTCTGCGCGTTCTCCAGCGCGCTTGCTCTGTCTCCAGGGACTCCGGCCGCGACCATCCTCGCTACACTCTCTGGTGGGCCGAAGAAGCGGCTGTTTGGGGATGAGCCGGCGAGTTCCCGGAGGAACGGGGGATCCGTGTGGTCGCTGTGATCGTGCGTGCACAACACCGCCTCCGGCTCGAGTTCGTCGGCGCGCAGAGGCGCCTCTTCGAGGAGGTACTTCTCCCGGGGGCCGGGGCGCGAGAAGAACGGGTCTATCATGACACAGCAGTCGCTGCACTTGACGACATACGAGTTCTGTCCGAGCCACCAGATGGCGACGCTGCCCGACGCCACAGACTGACGTCGGATTCTCTCAGCGACGCTCATGTGCGCCCTCCCAACCGGGGAATCGCAGGCCGGCACGCGGCTCTGACATGGCTCACAGGTGGACGCCCGGCGGCACGAGTTGGACGCTGGTGCCGCCGTCAGCGTGGATGACCTGCCCCGTTATGTAGCTCGACTGGTGGGAGAGAAGGAAGGCGACAATGGCTGCCATCTCCGCGGGGGTGCCGGCCCGACCGACAGGAATCAGCTCGTTAGGCAGTGAGTCCTCGGAGATCTCGCGGCGCGAGGCGATACGGCCAGGCGCCAGTGTGTTCACTCGTATGCCAGCATCCGCGAAGGCCGTCGCCAGTTGGCGGCCCATGGCCTCCAGCGCTCCCTTGGCCGCGACGTAGGCCAGACCGTTTCGGTTTGGCCGCTGTGCGAGGACCGATGATACGAAGACGATGCCGCCGTGTCCGCGTTCGGCCATTCCCGGGATAAGTCGTTGGCACAGGAGGAAGGCGGCACGAGGGGCGGTCGCGAAGGTCTGGTCCCAGCGTTCGAGGGTCATCTCTTCGAAGGCCGGGAAATGCATTGCCATCGCGTTGTGGATCAAGGCATCGACCCGCCCGAACTCCCCCAAGGTGCGCTCGCAAAGGTCGTCAATCGCCGCCGCGTCACTCACGTCGCAGGGCACGGCCAGCACCTTTCCCCCCGCCTGCTGGATGAGATCGGCTGTCTCGGCAAGCCGCTCAGCTCGACGCCCGCAGATGGCGATGTGCATCCCCTCTGACGCGAGGCGCCGGGCGATGCCGCGGCCAATGCCCGTGCCGCCACCCGTGACAAGGGCAACTCGCCCGCGGACGTCGGCGAAACAGGGCGTCTTCTCGATGAGATGGCTCAACTCGAGCGGCATCCGGTTCATCTCCTGCGCGATCGAGCACGGCGAAGACTCGTCTTCGTGCTCCGGCAGCGATCCCCTGCGCCGCTGGTTCGCCGCCATTCTCCCGCGACTGCAGGCGCGACGGGCGCGCACGTGGTCTGCTCTGGTGGGTTGGGTCCTCGTATCCGGGAAGCCGGCCTGAGGGCAATCTAGGGCCGCCCCCTTCGTGCTTTTCCTGTACGGTCTGAAGGCAGAGTGGGGTGCCTACGTGCACGCACCTCTCATCAAGCGCTCGTAGACTGCCACAGATTGCTGCAGGCTGTTGAGATCGAGTTCTTCGGTGGCCGTGTGGGCCTCACCGATGTCCCCCGGCCCCAAGACGATGGCGGGAATGCCCGCGGCCGCGATCTGGCCGGCATTGGTGGCGGCCGGCATGCCGCCCACGGCCGATTGTCCTGTTACTGCCGCCACGGCGGCCAAGGCCGCTTTCGGCAGCGGGTGATCGGCATCCAGACCTAGCCCAGGCACCGAGAGGTGCGGATCGGCGATCTCAAGACCGACGTCCTCTTGCAGGGCGCCATCCACGTAGGCCCGGAGGTCAGCTATCGCCTTGAGCCCGTCCTCGTCCGGCAGCCGCCGCCGGTCCACTTCCACCTCACAGCGGTCTGGCACGACATTCGCATACTCGCCTCCTCGGATCACAGTGACACTGAGGGTAGCCTCCCCTATCAGGGGGAAGCTCCGGCCGCCGAGGCGCTCCTTTGCGTATGCCTCCAACACTGTCACCACTCGGCTCATGCGATAGATCGCGTTGATGCCATCGTGTGCGCGCGAGCTGTGGACTGCCTTCCCTGTCGTCGTCATCCGGAACCGTACGAAGCCCTTGTGGGCGATGATGGTCCTGAGGCCTGTGGGCTCTCCCACCACAGCGGCGCGCGCCCGCAGCCCGGAATCGAGCAGTCCAAGGACGCCCGACATGCGGTACTCTTCGTCTGCAGTGGCCGTGAAGATAACCGTCCGCGGCGGCCTGGCCTGCGACTTCGCGCGCTGCATAAGAGCTGCCATCATGGCTGCGACACAACCCTTGTTGTCCGCCGCCCCCCGTCCGTATAGCCTGTCGCCCTCAACTCTTCCCGCGAATGGCTCGAACGCCATGCCCTGCGCCGAGACCGTGTCAATGTGTGCGTCGAACCAGATGGCCTCCTCGCTCTCCCCTGCTACGCATGCGACGACGCTCGGCCGACCTGGCACAGTCTCGCGGAGTTCGCACTCGATGTGCGCCTCCCTTAGGCGAGACGCGATGAACTCCGCAATCCGTTTCTCCCCGCGCTGGCCGTCCACGGGCCCGTCGAGGGGATTGACGCTTGGGATCGCTACCAGGTCCGACGCGAGCTTGAGCAGCTGTTTCCCGTCCATCGTCACGCCCTTCTTGCGGATCCAGGATCACGCGCGTTTCGCCAGCCGGTCGTCACGCCCTGCGCTGCCCAGGAATCCTGCCCGGATGGCCCCCCTGCCTGGGCGAGGCGCTTCGCCCATATGGGATCAGCCAGACACCGTGGTGGCCTGTTGGGAAGATCGCCGCAATATGGAACAAGCCGGGCAGTTCGGGACTGGGACCACAGCCGAGCCTACGGCGAAGCCGGCTTCACTCGGGAGATGGCAGACCATGACAGAGGCGACTACACTGCACAAGGGGACAACCGCGGAGCGAGTCCCCATTGTCTTGATCGTCGATGACGAGCCAAGCGCGCGCAAGCTGCTGAGAGCTGTACTGGAGCAGCTGGACTTCCCGTGCCGGATCGAAGAGGCAGAAGACGGCGACTCGGCCATGGAGGTCGTGCGGCGCACGCGCCCCGACCTGGTGCTGCTGGACATCGTGCTGCGCGACTCGCGTGCCTCCGGTGTCATTCTGTGCCGCGTGTTGTGCGGCGACCCTCGGACTCAGGTCGTCATAGTGAGTGGACACGCAAGCGAGTCGGTCCTTCAGGCATGTCTGGCCATGGGCGCGGTCGAGTGCGTGCGCAAGCCGTTCTGCCCCGAACAGATGCGATCGAAGCTCGCACGATGGCTTGCGGTCCCTGCTCTCCCCACAAATGCTACCCGGGCAGTCTGACGACTCGTCCTGCGGGGACACAGGCAAGGGGTCCGATCGCGGAACGCCGAAGAGCACAAGCGCTTCGGGCTCTGTGAACACAACGCTTGGAGGTAAGTGGTAAGGGATGAGCACCCCTAGAGACAGACTCTGGCTGTTCGGCATGCCTGTCATGGAGCGACACCGGGAGAAGCAGGAGAGCCGTTCCCCCAGGGGGCACCTGATGACGACGCTGGAAGCGGCGACATACTTGGGGATCCCCAACGGGCTCTACGTGACGCAGCATAACTTCCCGGAGCCTCCCTTCGACAGCTACGCGCGGGCGCTGGTATCGATGCAGCGCGTGGTGTGGTCCATCCTGGGCGACAGCCGGTCGGACCGCAACGACATCGACGAGGTCATCCGCCTCGCGGAGCACTTCCCGAACATCACCGGCGGCATCATGGATGACTTCTTCAAACACCCGAGAAGGGAAGGGCCGGTGGGGCGGTTTTCGCTGGCGCAAGTGGACGAGTTCCGAGAGCGGCTGCATGCCGCGGCCCGGCCGCTGGAACTGTGGGTCGTGATCTACGCACACCAGCTCGGCATGGAGACCGGCGAGCACCTGGCTCGATGCGATGTCGTGACCTTCTGGAACTGGTGGGGGCGGGAGCTGGACGACCTCGAAGAGAACTTCGCCCGTCTCGAGGGTCGAGCCGGTGATCGCCGGAAGCTGCTCGGCTGCTACTTCAGCGATCCGGGGAATGCGGAGGAGGGAGGCGACGGCATCCTGCCCCTCGAGCTGATGCAGAGACAGTGCCAGACCGGCTTGAGGTGGATGAACGAGGGGCGGCTCGACGGAATCACCTTCCTGGGGAATCCGGCATGCGGCCTTGGGCTTGAGACGGTGGAGTGGACGCGTCAGTGGATTGCTCACATCGCCGATGAGGAGTTGTGATCCTCGCTCTGGCTGGTCGACCCTCGTACGCTACGCGCCGTCTGAGCCGTCAGAGCCGGCCTCATGGACGCCCGACAAGAACACAAAGAGACGCGTCTATCAGGACAGCGGCCCTACGCCTCGCGGATCTCCTTGTGGTAGTCCTGAAGCGCCCTCACCGTGCTCGCCTGTTCGCGCGCAGCTCGGATTCCCTCGGCGGCAGCTACCGCGGCTGCTGGCGTCGTGATGTACGGCGTCTTGTGCTTGACCGCGGCCATGCGGATGTAGCTGTCGTCGTAGATACTCTCCTTACCCGCGGGCGTGTTGATCACGAGGTGGATCTCGCGGTTGGCGAGTGCATCGAGGATGTTCGGCCGGCCCTCGTGGACTTTCTTGATCGACTGAGCGGAGACGCCGTGCGCCCCGAGGAAGGAAGCGGTGCTCTCAGTGGCGAGAATCGTGAAACCCATCTCGGCGAGCTTCTCGACTGCGGGAAGCACCGTCTGCTTGTCGCGGTTTGCCACTGTGACCAGCACGGCCCCCTCCTTCGGCAGGGCCAGGCCGGCCGCCTCATAGGCCTTGTAGAAGGCCATGCCGAAGCTGTCGGCGATGCCCAGGACCTCTCCAGTTGAGCGCATCTCCGGGCCGAGGAGGGCGTCGACCTCGGGGAACATGTTGAACGGGAAGACAGCCTCCTTCACGCCATAGTGCGCGTAGGTACGGGGGCGAAGGTCCATGTCCCGGAGCTTGGCTCCGAGCATCACTTCGGTGGCGATGCGGGCCATGGAGACATTCGTGACCTTGGAGACCAATGGCACCGTGCGCGATGCGCGCGGATTCGCCTCCAGCACATAAACCGTGTCGTTCGCGATGGCGTACTGGATGTTCATGAGCCCGACCACCCTGAGCGCCACGGCGATCCGACGGGTGTACTCCTCGATGGTCTCGAGGTGCTCTTGTGGAATGGTGAGCGGCGGGATGACGCAGGCGCTATCCCCGGAGTGGATGCCCGCCAGCTCTATGTGCTCCATGACCGACGGCACGAAGGCCTGCTCCCCATCCGCGATGGCGTCGGCCTCGGCCTCGACGGCCTTCTCGAGGAACTTGTCGATGAGGATGGGCCGCTCCGGTGAGATATCCACCGCCGCCCCCGCGTAGCTTGTCAGCATCTCCTCGTCGTAGACGACCTCCATGCCACGGCCGCCCAGCACGTACGAGGGCCGGACCATTAGCGGGTAGCCAATTCGCGCGGCGACCGCAATCGCTTCCTCCACCGAGCTGGCCATGCCGTGTTCAGGCTGCGGTATGCCGAGCTGCTTCATCATCGCCGCGAATCGCTCGCGGTCCTCCGCCAGGTCGATGCTCTCCGGGGAGGTGCCCAGGATCTTCACGCCGGCCGCCGCCAGCTCCCCCGCGATGTTCAGAGGCGTCTGGCCCCCGAACTGCACGATGACGCCTTCCGGCTTCTCCTTCTCGTAGATGCTGAGCACGTCCTCGACGGTCAGCGGCTCGAAGTAGAGCTTGTCCGAGGTGTCGTAGTCGGTGGAGACCGTCTCGGGGTTGCAGTTGACCATGATGGATTCATAGTCTAGGTCCCGTAAGGCGAAGGCTGCATGCACGCACGTGTAGTCGAACTCAATCCCTTGTCCGATGCGGTTCGGCCCGCCGCCCAGGATCATGATCTTCCTGCGCTCCGAGACCGGCACCGTATCCGGAGCATTGTAGGTGGAGTAGTAGTAGGCCGCATCGGCGCCGCTTACCGGCACGGCGTCCCACGCCTGCTTCAGCCCCAGCCCCAGGCGGCGCGTTCGTACCTCAGACTCGGACACGCCGAACCGCTGCGCAAGGTACCTGTCGGCAAACCCGTCTTTCTTCGCTCTGATGAAGAGTTCGTCGGTCAAATCAGTCCACTGGTACCTCAGCAGCTCCTCCTCGAGCTCGACTAGCCCCTGCATCTGTTCGATGAACCAGCGGGTGATATGGGTGAGCCCGTGGAGCTCGTCGACTGACATGCCCTTCCGCAGCGCCTCGTACATGATGAACTGGCGCTCCGACGACGGCTCGGCCAGGCGCTTCCGCAGTTCCTCCGGCGGGAGGTCGTGGAAGTCCTTTGCGAAGCCTAGCCCGTGGCGACCGATCTCTAGCGACCGGATCGCCTTCTGGAATGCTTCCTTGTAGGTCTTTCCGAGGCTCATCACCTCGCCAACGGCCCTCATCTGAGTGCCCAGCTTGTCCAACGACCCGGGGAACTTCTCGAAGGCCCACCGAGAGAACTTCACGACGACGTAGTCACCCGATGGCGTGTACTTGTCGAGGGTGCCCTCCCGCCAGTACGGGAGTTCGGCCAGGGTGAGGCCGGCTGCGAGCTTCGAAGATATGAGGGCGATGGGGAATCCGGTGGCCTTCGATGCGAGCGCCGACGACCGCGAGGTCCTGGGGTTGATCTCGATCACGACGACGTGGCCAGTCGCTCGGTCGTGGGCAAACTGGATGTTGGTCCCGCCGATGACTTCGATTGCGTCCACAATGCGGTAGGACATCTCCTGCAGACGCTCCTGCAGTTCGGGGGCGATGGTGAGCATGGGGGCAACGCAGTAGCTGTCGCCTGTGTGCACGCCCATGGCGTCGACGTTCTCAATGAAGCAGACGGTTATCTTGTTGCCATCGGCGTCGCGGACGACCTCGAGCTCGAGTTCCTCCCAACCCAGCACGGACTCCTCGATCAACACCTGGCCCACGAGGCTGAAGGAGATCCCGCGAGCGGCGATGGTGCGGAGTTCCTCCACGTTCCAGGCGATGCCCCCACCAGTCCCGCCCAAGGTGTAGGCCGGCCGGAGGACAACTGGATAGCCGAGCTGCTCTGCAATCCGCTCCGCCTCCTCGACGCTGAGAGCCGGCTCGCTACGAGGCATGGAGACTTGAAGACGGTTCATCGTGTCCTTGAAGGCAATACGGTCCTCGCCGCGCTCGATGGCGTCGGCCTGCACGCCGATGATCTTCACGTCGTACTTCGCGAGGATGCCCTGTCGGTGGAGCTCAGCCGTCAGGTTGAGTCCGGTCTGCCCCCCGAGGTTAGGGAGGACTGCGTCCGGCCGTTCCTTCTCGATGATCTGCGCTATGCTCTCCACAGTGAGCGGCTCGAGATAGGTGGCGTCGGCCATCCCAGGATCGGTCATGATCGTAGCTGGGTTGGAGTTGACCAGCACGATCTTGTAGCCGGCGGCGCGCAGCGCCTTGCACGCCTGAGTGCCGGAGTAGTCAAACTCGCAGGCCTGGCCAATGATGATCGGGCCGGAGCCGATGATGAGAACCTTGCTGATGTCTTCTCGCGGCGGCACGCAGGTCGACCTCCTCTCTGGTGTGGCAATCTGGCGCACAGGCAGAGGGTCATCGTCCGTCGCCACATGCGCACTACGGCCACCAAGGTCCACTAGTTCAAGCCGCGGCCCGGGATGACCTGCTGCAGATCGGTGTGTGGGTGCCGCGGATGCCCCGACCTCTGCCGCCGTCCGACGTTCGAATCTGCGCGACCGCGATGGCCGACCAGCGGTGCAACCGCGGGCTACTGGCGCCCGACGGCGACGGAGGAGACCGGCCCCGGGCGAGGAACTGCTCCCACCATGGGCCCGGCATCCTGCCGCGTACAGCGCGGTCCTGGCAGCGAGCGGCTCGGCTCGCGCTTCAGACCAGATGAGCCAGCGATGAGGCATCTGCTCCTGCTGCTCTCGTTCGCCACACTTCTTGCCGTCGGTGCATCTGCGGCAACAGACATCAGGAAGGGAACCATGTTCGCCCAGTCGTCGTTCTCGAAGGCTGACCCCCTCTGGACGGCATACGCAGCCCGCGATGAGATCCTGCCCGCCTGCGATGTCGACTCTGGGGTCTCTCGCTCCGGTGAGGACGGGTCATTGCGGATCTCCTGCCACGACCGCCTGCAGTACGGCGGGTGGACATGCGGCCGAGACGGCATCAAGGGAGGAAGCTGGTACCGCTTCGATGCCCACTACCTCGCCGAGGGGGTCGTCGAACCGGAGCGCACGATCGTCGCACGACTGGACTGGCGCACCCCGGGGGATGATCGCGCCGGCCAGCCCGAGTACGTCTACCACACCGAGGAGGCAGGGGATGGCTGGTGGCATGTCTGGGCCCTGGCGCCGGCTCCCGAGGGCGCGACCGGAGTACGGCTGGAGCTGCTCTTCGGATGGAGCGCCGGCGGCACCGTCTGGTGGGATGATGTCATGCTCGCGGAGGCAGACGCTCCTTCTCCCCGTCTCGTGAAGATCGCGACCCTCTACCATCGGCCCGTCGGGAACTCCTCTGCTCAGGAGAACGTCGACGAGTTCTGCGAATGGATCGACAGGGCGGCTCAGGCGAAGCCCGACATCATCTGTCTGCCCGAGGCCATTACGATGGTCGGCACTGGTCTGACCTCCGAGCAGGTAGCAGAGCCTATCCCGGGCCCCACCTCCCGCAGGCTGGGCGCGCTGGCGAAGAAGCACAATTGCTACATCGAGGTCTGCTACAACGAGCGCGAGGGCCAGGGGATCTACAACACCGCCATTCTCCTCGACCGCAGCGGCGAGTTGGTTGGCAGGTACCGGAAGCTGTACGTCCCGCGGGAGGAGATCGAGGGCGGCGTCGCGCCAGGGCTGGACTCCCCTGTGTTCGATACGGACTTCGGCCGAGTGGGCATGATGATCTGCTGGGACGCTCAGTATGTCGAACCCGCCCAGCGCCTGGCCCTCAAGGGAGCGGAGGTGATTCTGCTTCCTATCTGGGGCGGCAACGAGGCTCTCATCAGAGCGCGGGCAATCGAGAACCAAGTCTTCCTCGTGACTTCCGGCTACGATGTGCCCAGCTGGATTATTGATCCAGAGGGGAAGACGCTGGCGGAGGCCCCGGGGGCAGATGGCAAGGGGAGCGGGGTCGCGGTGGCCGAGGTCGATCTCAACCATCGCTACGTTGACCCATGGCTGGGGAACGTGCGGGCCAGGTTCATCAAGGAGCATCGAGAGGATCTCCGCTGAGGCCCTGGTGAATCCAGGGCCGATTGGGGCTTCGCCACCACGCAGAAGCTCCCGGGTGTGAGTCCGGGATGACGTGCCGGCCCCAGCCATCAGGAAGGGGTGTGGGCGGCCGCCCCCGACCACGTCAGGTCGGGTCAGATGATTCTGTCATGGCCGGCGAATCCGGCGCGGAGTGGGCGCCAGGGATGACCCCATGTCCGGCGGGAGCATGACCGCTTCCCACAACGCGGAGGCGGCCTCACATGCGCGGGAGCGCTCGCTTGCACACCCGCGGCCTCGAGCACTGCTTCTCGGCATCGCGCTCGTCGTCGCCCTGACTTTCCTGCTGCCCTACGTCAACCTCTCTTTGAACAAGTACGACTGGGCCTTCCGGCCACTGGCCCTCGGTCCCCTGTTCCTCCTCTGTGCCCTGATCTGGCCCGTCAACTCGATCCTGCGGCGGGCCCGACCCGCCTCTGCCCTCACTCGATCTGAGCTGCTGCTCGTCTACGCGATGATGGCGATCTCCGCCGCCATCTCCGGCGAGGGGCTGTTCGTCTACGCCATGGTCAATGCGGTGCAGCCTCAGTTCTTTGCCGCGCCGGGAAACCGCTGGGCCGAGGTCGTCCTCCCCCATGTGCCAACGTGGCTGCTTATCGATCAGCCGAACGCGATCAACTGGTTCTACGAGGGGGCGCCACCTGGCATGCCACTGCCATGGCGGGAGTGGGTCTCGCCCATCAGTTCCTGGACGCTGTTCGCCTTCAGCGCCTACCTCGGCCTGTTCTGTCTGGCTGCCTTGGTGCGGAGGGACTGGATCGAGTCGCAACGGCTGGCCTTTCCGCTCGCGGCTGTCCCCCTGGAGGTGGCCGGCGACGCTGTTCCGTCTGACCGCAGCAGGATCTTCCGCAATCCCATGCTGTGGCTGGGGTTCTCACTGCCGGTGATCAAGTCTCTGCTCCAGATGGCGAACGCATTCAGCCCTGCGGTTCCCTATAGATCGCTCTACTGGCCGCTGAGGCCGCTGTTCGGCAACGCGCTTCCCTGGAGTTCCATCGCGGATACGACCGTCTACATCGGCTTCGAGACCATTGGGATTCTGGCGCTGGTGCCGGCCGAGGTCTCCCTCAGTCTGTGGGGCTTCTTCTTGCTCAACCGGTTGCAGCTGCTGGCCTTCGCCGCGCTCGGATTCGGGGAGGAAGGGCTGGGCGCGAGCGTCTTCAGTCCTCGTGCCTTCGTCAGGTACCAGACTGCAGGCGGGTGCCTCATGTTGGCCGTGCTGGTCCTCTGGTATTCTCGGGGTGCCATCGCCGGCGCCTTCCACAGCCTGCTCGGCGGGCGGGCCGTTCGTGATCCGCTCGGTCCCATCTCCCCCCGTGCCGCTGCGCTCGGCCTGCTGCTCGCGGCCACCTCGACCATCTTCTGGGCCCATCATGCCGGGATGGATATCTGGGTGTTCGGGTCTCTGATGACGGTCTTCGTCGCGCTCTCTCTCGTCGTGGGCCGGCTGGTGGCGGCCGGCGGGATCTTCGCTCCCGCACTTGGGATGGGTCCAGTCGATATGCTGCTGGGACTCCGGGGCGCGACGCGCTATTCAGGCTCGTCTCTCACCATGATGATGTACATAGAGAGCACGCTCATGCAGGAGTGGAAGGTGAACTTCTTCCACTTCGCCATCAACGACCTGAAGATAGCCCACTCCGCGCGACTCCCGGGACGTCTCGTCGGCGTGGGTCTGCTGCTCTCCGTAGTACTCATGCTGGCCATCGTGCCTTGGACGATCATCCGGGCCGCCTACAGCCACGGTGCCCTCAGCTTCAACACATGGCAGTTCCAGGACCGACAGACCTACGCGCTCAACGCCCTCGTGACTGACCTGCACTCTCCCTCGGGAGCCATCCCGTCCCTCCCCTGGGGCCTGCTGTGTGGCGCCGCTGTCATGTTCCTGCTGAGCTGGCTCCACAGCAGCTTCCTCTGGTGGGGCATCAGCCCACTGGGGTTCGCCATGAGCGATACGTACTTCATGAACGCGCGCATCTGGACCAATGCACTTATCGCCTGGATCCTGGTCGTGTCGATCCGTCGCTTCGGGGGGCTCCCCCTCTACCGCAAGGTGCGCCCAGGGTTCTTGGGGATGGTGCTGGGGCACTTCGTGATCCTCGGTCTGCGCAGTCTCATCGATCCCCTCCTGGGCCTCCATATGCAGCTCTCGTCGTGGGCATGATGGGCCTTCCCGCAGCGGCCCGCAGGCCTCCGCCCAGGCTCTTGCCCCGATCTGCTCGAACAGGAAGTGATCGCTCGAAGCTGAAGAAGTCTCATCCCAAGGCGTAGATGACAGCGGCAAGGACGATTCGTTATGGAAGCAAGGGAAGAAGGGCTTCGATTCCCCGCAGACGCGGTGTACGATTTCGTCGAGAGCGTCTTCCTTGGAGCGGGGGCCGAGGAATCATCGGCGAAGCTGACGGCCAGAGGCCTCTGGCTCGCCTCTCTCCGGGGCGTGGACTCCCATGGACTCCGTCTCATACCCCACTACCTGAAGACCCTGCAGGGAGGACGCATCAACCCAGATCCGGATTTCAGCTTCGAGCAGACCAGCCCCTCGACGGGGCGGCTGGACGCGGATCATGGATTCGGCCATGCGGCGGGAATTCGCGCGATGCACCATGCGATCGATCTGGCTCGGGAAGCCGGCTCCGGGCACGTTGCTGTGCGCAATTCGAGCCACTGCGGCGTCATGGCCTACTTCGCATTCGAGGCGTGCAGAGAAGATATGATCGGGACCGCCTACACGCACGCCACGCCCAAGATGCGCACGCCAAACGGCACCACGAAGTTCCTCGGCACGAACCCCATCTGCCTGGCCGCGCCCATGGCATCGGAGGGACCGTTCTGCTATGACGGGGCGACGACGCAGATGAGTGCCAACAAGATTCGAGTGTATGGCGAGCATGGACTCGAACTGCCGCCCCTTTGCGGTGCCGACGAGCAAGGGAACGAAACGCGAGTGCCCGATGAGGTCGTGCAGCTCCTGCCGATAGGCGACTACAAGGGATTCGGCATCGCCATGATCGTCGACATCCTGTGCGGACTGCTGAGCGGGATGCCGGCGGGCGACAGCATATCGGATATGTTCAATGATCCCTTGTCGCAGAAGAGGCTGCTGGGCCAGTTCTACGGTGCACTTCGGATCGATGTGTTCGAGGAGCCGGACCGGTTCAAGGCGCGCTTGCAGGACCTGGCTGAGCGCATTCGCCGTCAACCGCGGCGCGATCCGAATACGCCCGTTCAAGTGCCTGGCGACCCCGAAAAGGCCTTCCAGGCCGACCGCGAGGCGAACGGCATTCCCATCGCCGAAAGGGATCTAGCGCAATTGGCGAGCGTCGCCGAAGAGTTGGGCGTCGAGCCGCCGCGGAGCGCAGGCTAGAAAGCGCCGGCACATCCGACGGCGCGGCGTGTTCGCTCTCGCGATCATCCGCCGCGGCCAAGGGTGGGCGGCGGCTCCTGCTGGAGCCACCAGAGGAAGTAGGGGCTGCTCCGGAAGGCCATGCCGTAGTCTTTGACCCGGCTTCCGTAAGACGTCGGAAGATAGTGCCCCGCGTGTCGCAAGGCAGCGTCTAGGTAGTGCTGGTCCCCCGTCATCTCCCAGGAGATTCCCAGACCAACGAAGCCGGCGTATGCGGTCGCATCGGTGAAGCCCTTCTCAGGGTCCCCGTAGGTCTCGATCATCCAATTCATGGCGCGCCGAATGCGCTCCAGCATCTCAGGATCGGAGAGCAGGTGGTGCCAGTCGCGCATCCCCTCCGCCGCCAATCCCACCTGGAACGACCAGTCGTGGGGGAAACCACCGTCGTGTTCGTCCTGATAATCGGCCACCCGCTCCCAGAAGTCCCAGCCTCGGTCGATGTACTTCTGCTCTCCTGTTGCCTCCCACGCGGCGCGCAGCGCAATGTACGCGTGGCCTGCGCTTCTCGGCTCCGCGGGATTCACGCCGTTCTGCGTCATGACGAAACTCGCGGAAAGCAGCGCTGTCTCGAGGAAGCGATAGTCGCCGGAAAGGTACCAAAGCTCGAACAAGCTCTGGTTCTTGTAGAAGTTGAAGGAGAGCGAAGTCTGCGCCTCACCGTTGTAGTAGGCGAGAACGTGGTCTATGGCCGGACAGACCCGCGGGCCGCCTGTCAGCCTCGGCGTGGAGTCATAGCAGCTGATGTCTATGTCCCCGAGATGTCGCGCATACTCGCGTGCAGCCTGCAGGTATTCGCTGCGACCTGTGCGAGCGAACTGCAGTATGAGCGCGTGCGGGAAGTCGTAGTAGTTGTCCGACCAGTAATGCGTTCCGTTGCGTTCGTGCTGGAAGCCGTCGCCGAAGTTGATGATGCCGTACTCTTCCACGCCAGGCGGCAGGCCCTGGCGCGTATCGCGGCGTTCGAGGATATGCAGAAAGGAGTCCCAGAAACGCCCCTCAAGGGCCTCGACGACGTCGCGGTACCGCCGATCGTAGATGTCGGGGTCGGCCTCCGGCAGGAAGCCGAAGGCGAGCGTATCGTGGCAATACCACTTCGCAGGGGCCATTGCGAATAGGGGAGCCTGAGCGGCCGCCATCAGATCAGACAGCTCCCGATCGCCGGCTCCCCGGTGGAAAAGGACGGTCAGCTCGTGCGTGCGCGCCATCCCGGGATACATGAGCAGCGGCCTCTCGTACCGAACATCTGGGTAGAGGCCGATCACGACGTCGCCATCGGCCCTTGCCTCCAGCAGTTTGGGATACATCTGCCAGAAGTACCGAACTCCTGCTGCGACGCCCACATTTCCGGCCATGACGTCGATCCATCCTGTGCGATCGGTGTGTCCCGATCCGCGAGCGCGGGACCCGAGTCGCCATCCCTCCCACCACTCCTCGTTCCGGGCGCCGTACACGGCGTAGCCATTCGGCGAGAACTGGTGTAGAGAGGCCGTCTCCCGGCGAACGAGAGTGCCTCTGTGGATCTCTTCGCTGCCGCCGAATCGGTAGTTCACTCCGCCTCGCCCGGCACCAACGTTCAGGGGCAGCACCAGTCCGATGTCGTGCAGAGAGACGTAGTCGGACATCGTGTCCCCCTGCCGTACGAGAACTACGTGGGAGATCGTGAGGTATGGCTTGCCGCGATAGGCGATGATGCGAGTGATGAAATCGGTGAGCGGCAGGCCGGCCTGATCCAGATGCCGGCCCTCGGCACGCAGCACCACGCGGAAGGTATTGACCTCCTCCACCTCCACGCGGCAGTCCATGTCGGCGCGCGCCCAGGCCGCACGGCTCCCCTGTCGCACTCTCGCCCCTCGCGGGCGGTCGCCAAGCATGGCGTGAGCCTCATCGAACTGCCCCTCCGCAGTCTCGTCGAGCCATGCCTGATCGAACAGGTTGAAGCCCTGTCTGGCAACGCGGAACCGGAGAGGGCCCGTAGTCACGGTGATGAAGTCACGCGACTCGTCCACCACCATCACCCCCGGCGCTTCGGCCGCAGGCGACGCTGTGTCGGCCAGCCGCAGATGGAGGGTCTCCTTGGCGCCGGCCGCTAGACTGCGCTGCAGATGGACATGCACCCACTTGACGGATCCATCCCGCCACCATCGGTTGGCAACAGTGAAGTGTGCTGGCACTTGCGCGCCGTCTTCGTCGAACAGGCGAAGCGCGGACACATCTCGGCAGACCCCTCTGGGCAGCGGTACCCCTGAGGTGATCGGCTCTCCCTTACGGGTGACGCCCGCCGTCTCCTCAAGTTGCAGCGGCACATCGAGCATCGTCGCAGCTCCGGGTGTTGCGGACAGGGCAACAGCAGTTACCAACACAGTGCAGGCAAGGAACCACAACGGCACGCCTCCAACAGGCCTGAATGGGTGTACGGGGTGACGCCGCAGGCCGCCTCCCGATCGGCGCCTCCATGTGTCCATGGCGCCATGCGTCACGGGCTCCATGGACCATCAGGAGCCGTTCGCCCGTGCTTCCCCTGCTTCCTTCACTGTGGTGATCCTGTGCTTGTCGAGTGGGCTTGGGACATCCCGCGGGTGTCGACCGCGCGTAGGACCACCCCAGGCAGGCGGTCTCACAGATGGCTGATAAGCCCGCGTGATCTCACACGCCGAGGCGCTCTGCGGAGTAGGGCAAGCCCTGCGATTCACCAGATCGGGCTCGGGGAGGCCCAACGACAGCCCGCGGCTGCGGTGCTGCCTGAGAGGCAGCATGGGTCCTGCGAAAACAGGACCGGCCGGTGGGACTTTCGCCTCATGCGCTCCAGCTTCTCACCTCTTACACTCGCAATGTTCTCAGCGAGGCCCGCGTGTCGCTCGAAGAGAGATCGAGGGCCGGGGAGAGGCCAGCAGAGGAGGGACGACGATGGCAGGGAGCGCGAGACCAGGCCTGCTGGTATCGGCGCTGGTTAGCAGGGCTGCTTGGGCGCTGACCGGTTGCGCGACAGCGGGCGAGGCCCACGTCCAGGGGCAGCTTGCAGAGGCCGAAGCGACGGCTGTCCTACCCCGGGGCTCTGTCCGGGCGCCCTGACGGCTCTCAGGCACGTCCCATTCGCACTTAGCACACGCAGCGGTCTGCAGGAAGGAGGTGATGCGATCGACTGTCTGACGATCTGCAGTGGGCCAGAGGCTGGCCTGAGCGGCCAGCCGAGCACCGAATGTAAAGGGGGATAACGGTGAAGAAGTATGAATGTGTTGCCGCAACTTGCATGGTCGCCGCGGCACTTGTGACGATGACAGTGCTCGGAGGTGTTCCCGCTCGCGGCGACGTCGCAGTGACTCCCCATCAAGCAGCCATCAACCAGGCCATCAGCGACGGACTGGACTGGCTTGCGAACACCCAGCGGCCCGATGGCTCCTGGGACGCAGCAGGCGACAACTACGTCGGCGGAGCTGCCTTCGGCGCCATGGCGTTCATGGCGCAGGGCTATACTGAGGCCAGCTTGCACAACGGCCGCCCGGTCGTCGCCGATGCGCTGGACTTCATCCTGTCACAGCGGAAGATGGCTGGATGGATGGGACTGAGCAACACGGAGGGATCCATCTTCTGGGGCGGAGACCCAGCGGACCCCGAGCGCATACACCACGCCAACTATGAGACGAGCGTGGCCGTCATGGCCCTCGCCATGGCGAGCAACATGTACTGTGCAGATGACATCGCCGCGGCGGCCGCGTGGCTGGACAATAACCAGTGGGACGACCAGTACCCCAACAAGGTAGGTGATCCCGACTGGTCTGTGTGGGAGCAGTACCTCGGCGGCTTCGGCTACCAGTGCATGGTGCCGCAGGACGAGCGCTGGGACGCCCGGCCCGACCTGAGCAACACCCAACTCTCGATTCTGGCGCTCTATGCAGCCGGGGCACTCGACAGCAGCATCGCCGAGGACGCTCTCACGTTCATCGCCAACTGTCAGGGCGCGCAGCGCGACACCCTCGTCAACCTGTCCAGAACTGAAGACAGCTGCGCGCGGAACGTCGTCTGGAACCCGGCGGGCACTGCCATTGCCTACAACTCCGACTACGACGGCCGTCCATGCGGCCCGCACGTCCAGAAGATGGTATCACAGGACATCTCGGTGTTGGCACCAGGCATCCTAGAAGTATCCTGGGCGCGCTACAGCCCGGCGGCCGATAGGATCGCCTTCAGCGCTTGGTGGGACGAGGCAGCGGACGGGGGCCGTATCTGCCTGGCGAACCCGGATGGCACCGGGCTCACGGAGCTGTCTGGCATGCCGGAACAGTACTGGGGCGCGTGGACTCTGGCCTGGTCCGCGGACGGCACGAAACTGGCCATCACAGCCTGCCTCGCCCAGGCCCAGGTCGACAACTGGCAGCCGGACATCTACCTCTATGACCTGGCGACAGACACGCTGGACCCAACAGGTCTCGGCGTGGGCACCTGTGCCTTTGGGCTCGACTGGTCTCCAGCCGCGGGCGTGGACAAGCTGCTCTACACCTCCTGCGGGACGCATCCCCCCGACGTCTGGACGGTGGACGTCCACACAGGCGCAAAGACTAACCTCACGGCCTCGGTGAGGGCCACGGGCACCGTGCTTGACGAGTGCGGCTGCTGTCGCAACCCCAGGTGGTCCCCAGATGGCACTAAGATCGCCTTCGCGGCGCCATGTTCGACCTCCGATGGCGACATCGTCCTGATGGCCCCGGATGCCAGTGACGCAGAAGTCCTGACAGAATGGGGCGGCAGCGACGCCGCTCCTGTGTGGAGCCCGGACGGGTCGAAGATCGCCTTCCTTCGCGAGAGTGGCGATCAGATCTCGCTGATGGCGATGAACTCTGACGGGTCTGCCATTTGCCTCGCCGTGAACCCAGCGTCTCTGGCATACGAGTTCGATGCCTTCCACGGCGCGATGGACTGGTACGTGGACTCTGAAGGCGGAGACTGGGTGATCTACCACGAACCGACCTCCGAAGACGGCGGGAACATACATCACCTCGAACTGGCGCTGCCAACACGGCTTGCGCCGTGCGGATGGGGCCCGACGTGGTCGGCAGCCGGAGACCAGGTCGCCTTCGAGGCGCCCTACAACATGCTGGACTGGTCGGACCCCAATGACAATTCGTGCGTGTGGGTCGCTGACCCCTGGGCACTCGCTCTGCCAGTCAATGTGAGCGGCGATGGGGTGCCTCCTGACCTCGGCGACGCCCACCCAACGTGGTCTCCAGATGAGGCCAAGCTTGCATTTCGAGGCCCCTTTGATCTGTTCGGCCTGCCTCCTGACTGGCCGCCCGAGTGGGGCGAGTGTGGGATGTCGAGCATCTGGATCGTTGACCCCGCGGGCATAGACCCACCCCAGAACATCTGCGCGCCTCACCACGGGGTCCGCTGTGCCGACCAGCCCGACTGGGGCGCTCCCCCGGACGGCATGGGCGGCACGGAGCCGAGGATCGCCTTTCGAAGCGGCTATGAGCCAGTGTCCGGCACCTTCCGAAGCGACATCTGCACCGACAACCTGGAGGGCACGGATCGCGTCTACCTCACGACCGAGCAGCCGGAGTCGTGGTGGATAGAGGAACCGCGGTGGTCACCCGACGGCACGAAGCTCCGCTACGCGATCTGGGAGACCGCCGTCGACACCCGTGAGTTCTGGGTGATGGACTATGACGGCGGCAACAAGGTCCAGTTGTGTCAGTTCAGTGGCTCCGAATGGTGGGAGTACCCCGTATGGTCTCCCGACAGCACGATGCTCGCTTACCCGATGGGAGAGGGTGTACACCTCGTCAACGCAGATGGACTGCCGCCGGATCCGCAGCCTATCCCTCACGTGCCATGGGTCGCCCAGATCAGCAGCTGGCCCGCGACCACGCCGTGGGCATCGGACGGGAGCCTGCTGACCGTCAGCACCTGCGCCGCCGGCGGCCAGGACCCGGTTCTACTCAAGGCCGACGGCTATGTGCCGAGCGGCTACATGTACGAGCCCACTCGGAGCGAGGCCGGATGGACCTGGTCGACCGGCAGCATGACCGCGGCGGCCCTATGGTCCCTGCGAGTCTGCGGCGTCGCGGTGGCCGACTACTGGGTGCAGAATGGCCTCGAGTGGCTGGCCAGCAACTACGCCTATGATGAGAACCCCGGCGGGCAGGGCGAGGAGTTCCACTACTACTACCTGTGGACGGCAGCGAAGGGCCTCACGGTCTGTGATGTTCACGAGCTGCCGGGCGTCGCCCATATGCCCGTCGATCTCGACGATGAGCCGGCCTTCGACTCCGGCTGGTACTACGACTTCTCCAAGTACCTGTTGACGGAACAGGATGACCCTGGCTCCTGGCATGGCGACAGCCTGGACACGTGTCTCTCGCTGCTGATCCTCGCAACGCCTGTCAGTCAGTGCTACCAGGCGAACGAACTCCTGGCCGCGCTGATCGCCGACGTCGCTGCGTCCGACGTCCAGCAGGGAGTCAAGAACACACTCATCAAGGAGCTCGAGCACGCTGTGAGCGAGAAGGATGCGGGACTCGAATACCTT
Source organism: Candidatus Hebobacterum abditum (assembly GCA_029821875.1). Lineage (GTDB taxonomy): Bacteria > Armatimonadota > Hebobacteria > Hebobacterales > Hebobacteraceae > Hebobacterum > Hebobacterum abditum. The sequence continues at coordinate 22,696 of JALGXW010000040.1, forward strand.
CTGGCAGGCGAGACTGCGAAGGCCGGGAACCGCCTCGACACGGCAGCCGAAGTCCTGGCAGAGCTCCTGGACTACATCGCCTCTCAGCGAGGGAAGAAGATCGCTGAAGGGCTAGCCGACGAGTGGTCGGCCCGAGCATCGGACATAATGGAGCGGCTTACCGGGATACTTGACGACTAGGCCCCGTGTCGCTGGCCGGGCGCGGGGAGCGATCCTGGGACAGGGGGCCCGGCAGACCAGTCGGGCCCCCCTGTTGCGCTCTCGGACCGTGCGTCCCGGGTGGTGCAGCGCGCGGTGGGCCACACAGGCCGCGATGACTGCTGACAGAGAAGAGACGACTCACGTTTACGCCGCGCCCATTGCTCGAACCGCCGCCTCGGAACGATCGTCTCGAGGCGCCCTCGCAGCGCCGCCGGGTCCCACGAAAGCGGGTCCCCCGACGGCCGAGAAGTGGGCCGTTCGCCCCTATGGCGCCAGCGGGCCCTCTGTTAGCCTGAGGCCGAGGACAATCGCGGAGCAGAAGGAGGGGAACATGAGAAGACTACCGGTTGTCGTGGGTGTTTCGGCTCTGCTATGCATGATTGCAGGCGCCTGCTGGGCGTCAGAGGAAGCTGAGCCACAGGCGGAGCCGACGCGCGTGAGCGGGGCAGTCTGGGTTCTGCCGCCAGCCTACGAGTTCCCGGTGTCAGGCAGGGGGCACCTCAGCCTGGAGGTCGGTGTCACTCGGGCACTGTGGCTCGCGAAGGACATCCAAGACGATGCATTCGGCCCGAGGATCGGCGCCTTCATCTATCCCGCAGGGAACCTGGAGGGGTTGGCCCTCTACGCGGGTCTCGCGGAGGGCGGCCCTGAGGGCGGAGTCTGGGTCGTGTGGCGAGCCGATCGTGGTGACGGCTCCCCTGCCCGCGGGCGTGCCCTGTCATTCCGGCTGGGCGTCGGCATCGCCTCTGACGGAGGAGGGTCTGGGTACTCGTTCCCGGACATCGGCCTCGGCGCGGCCGTGGGGTTCAGCTTCTAGATAAGTGAGTTCCACGTGTCGGCGTCCCGGAAGCGGTCGATGAACGCGTGACAACGACAGGAGGCTACACATGATGCGACTGCGGAGTGTGATGACGGTAGCCGTCGTGTGCCTCTTTCCGATCTCATCCATCTGCATTGCCGACGCCGCGGCGCAGGAGCGTGCGACGGACGGGCACGTCAGCGGCGAAGTTGCCGCGCCAAGCGCAGCGGAGGGAGAGCTTGCATCGGACGAGGCCAAGGGCCGTGTCGAGCAGAAGGCGCGCGAGCGCCGCAAGAGGGAGAAGGACGCCCTCCCGGATGTTCGCTTCGGCCGCATGGGCGCCCGCGCTGGCGGACTCGTGTACGCTCCGGCCCGCACAGAGCACGGCAACGGCTTCGGCGCGGAGTTCTACTGGTGGCGCAAGGACGGCCGCCTCTCCGGCGGGGCGCTGTGGTTTGCCGGTTCCCTGGCACCCATACCAGATGTGGACGCGCCCATCCCCCACGTTGACTTCACCCGACGGGCATATGACAGCAGATGGGGCGTGCTGTACCTCTTCGGCCGCGACAACGGTCAGGTCGCTCTCATCGGCGGCCTCGGACTGGCCATCGTCAAGGTCGATTACATCGACACGAGCACGATCACCGGCTGGACCTGGGACGGCGGCACCAGAGCCACCTTCGGCCTCCAGGCGCAGCTCGGTGCGCTGGTGCACGCGGGCGACAACGCAGCCATCCGCCTTGGATACGACTCGCAGTTCGGTGGATTCGTCGGTCTGAGCTTCGGGTTCTGAGGGAGATGAGCAGATGACCAACACTAGCCCACCCAGAGGTTGCACGGCAGGTCGGTGTCAGCTTCTATGCCGAGTCGCCTGATGGTTCTTAATACCTCGAGGGCATCGGCACCATGTCGCGCGACGGTGGTGAGATCGCACCAATCTTCCTCGACCCGCCCGGTGTCGTCTGTTGCGCGAACGCGGACATTTGGACGCGGTCCCCGGACGGGAAGTCGATCCTCTTCACCTCGGGTCACCATGCGTATGTTAAGTGGACTTGGGACACTGGGTCTTTGTCGGGCGAACGCGAAACCGATCTGACGGTCTCCATGGGTTGCCTTGCCCTTGTCACCGCGCCATCGTCTGAGACCATTGGTCCCCGCAGGGCATGAGCTCCGGCTGCCCCTAGCCATATGCGGAATGCACACGAGAGTGCGCTCCCTCCTGCGCCTATGGGCCTCCGCCGAGAGACGACAGTAGCCCCTCTCATACTCGTCTCATCAACGCTCGACAAGGACCGGCGGCCTCACAGTCGCTTAGCAAGGACAGCTGGTCCCTCTCACGCCACGCTTTCCCTGTAGAAAGCGCAGTGAATCGTGGAATGGACCCCACGGGAGGGTCCCATGGACTCGTGGCCCAATCAGGCGCGCGCCTGTGCAAAGCCAGAGGCCGAAGCACTCCGACACGAGATCGGGAGGGAGAGCTTATGCTGAACTCACCTTTCACTATCGATGAGGCGACCTACAGCTCGGTGAGCGAGCTGTGCGAGAACCTCGTCCGCCAATCCCGAGCAGCGTGCGCTCTGCTGGTCGGCCAGGACGGCATGCTCTTGCACGCATGCGGATCCGTGGAGGATCTTGACGTCGATAGTCTGGCAGCTCTGGCCGCGGGGGTCTTCGCCTCCAGCCGAGAGATAGCAAGGATGATCGGCGAACCGACCTTCGACGTCGCCACGCAGCAGGGCCGCCGGAACCACCTGCAGCTGATCCGCGTGGCGGACTGCGCCATTCTGGTCGCCGTATTCGATGACCGCACCACAGCTGGCATGGTGCGGCTTTACGGTCTGCGTGTCGCCCGACGTCTGGCGCGTCTACTTGCGGAAGGCGATGCGGCCGGATCAGAGGAGAGTGCCGGCCGGAGATGGACTGACGCGTGGGAAGACGAAGTGGACGCTGCCACGACGCTGGAGGGGGATGACCGCGAACCCATCGAGTTCGCCAGCCGCACTCAGACTAGGGCAGAGCAGCTTCGGGCAGCTCTTCACATGCGAACTGCCTCTCTCGTGCTGGCCCTACTGGCAGCAGGAGTGGCAGTGGTGGGCGCGCTCTTGCGTCACTAGAACTGCCCGCGCGCGTCGATGGCCCGCACGACCGCGGGTCCTCGTCTCCATCCCGCTCTGTGGTGCTGTCATCTGCCCGAAACCGGCCGGGTGGACTCGCCAATGAGCACGGCCGAGCAGACCAGCGCGACGGCGAGGCCGATGGGGCTACGGATAGACGCGAGCTCCGGTGCCGATCTGACGGGCGACGTGGTTGACGAGACTCTCCTGAGCACCGCGGGCCGACTCATCGAAGTCCACCTGGGAGAGGAGTACCACTCCCTCCCCTATCCTGAATCCCCCGAACAGGACGTGCGAGTTGCCCCCCCGAGGTAACTCGATATGAGTGGCTCTCCTCCTTCCCGAAGGAGCGGCCCCTCCTGTTGGCCCCGTGAACCCAGGCCCCATAGCAGCAGATTCGGCGCAAGCAGCACGTCAGGAGAGCCCTGGACGGTGGCGAAGCCCACGACCTGGCCAAGCAGTGCGTGCAGCGCGTTGAGCCGGTCTGCTCCCGCTCCCGTAACGACGACACATGCCCCTGAGCTCACCTCAAACGCCAGCTTGTGGAGCCACTTGGCGTGCTCCTCATCTGGTGAAATCCACCCATCGCCTTTGAGGTCGAAGACCCCGACCACCGGCTCCGGAGCGACACGCAGGGCGCGGAGTTCCGTGCTCGGGATAAGACGCTTCACGTCGGGCAAATCGAGAGTCGGCTTCATGGCCCGAGTCAACAGGCTCTCCCAGAGCCATCCAGCGGCCGGTTCATCTTCGAGATGCAGCACTGCCAGGTCCGAGCAGACGACGAGGCGCGCCGCCGCATAGACCGCCTCCAGCGGCGGGAGCGGCCCGCTCGATCCTGGCCCAGAGTCAGGATTCCGGTTTCTCCCGCCCCGAGCACCCCGTCACCCCCAACCAGATGGCCGTGTACGTGGCGAGGGCGTTTGGGTCCTGAGGCGGTAGTCCCGTAGGGCAGGAGCGTGTCTCCTGCCCTACGAAACAAGGAAGTGATCTTCTCCCGCTGAGTCACGCCCTGAGTGCCGACGGGCTGCGCTGAACGAACGCGCCCTGGGGCGCGTCTAATAGCTGCCTCCAGTGTAAGGAGGGCGGCAGACATGCAGCGGCACGTCGTGTTTGCGCTCGTGGTCGTGCGGATTGGAGGTGTGGCCAGATGAGCATACCTTCCAGCTTCGTCCGTTTCGCCACTGTAGTCGGCCTCGTCCATCTCCTGCTTGCCACTGTCCCGCACTACGCCCATGCCGGGGGGGGGGACCTGGCCGCCGGTAGGCCAGTTGGTTGGTGGTGGTAGTGGCTACTCGGTAGCAGTTCAGGGAGACTACGCCTACGTGGCCGCCCTCCGCGCCATGGTTGTGATGGACATCTCCTGGCCCTCGCAGCCACGCCTGGTAGGCTACTACGACACGCCCGGTTGGGTCACTCGGGTGGCGGTGGCCGGTGACTATGCCTATGTGATCGACCATGATTCTGGCCTGCTGGTGATCTCGGTCGCGGACCCGGCCAACCCGGTCGAAGTCGGCTTCTGCGCCACGCCCGGCGAGCCCCGTGGGATGGCGGTGGTGGGTGATTATGCCTATGTGGCCGCCTATGAGGCTGGCCTGCTGGTGATCTCGGTCGCGGACCCGGCCAACCCGGTCGAAGTCGGCTTCTGCGCCACGCCCGGCGGGCCTTGGGACGTGGCGCTGGCGGGCCGGTATGCCTATGTTGCAGCTGGGGAGGCGGGTCTGCGGGTGATCGACGTCTCGGATCCAGCTGCCCCCGTGGAGGTGGCGTACTGGGACACGCCCGGAAGGGCCCATGACGTGGCGGTGGTTGACGGATATGCATACCTGACAGATTACCTCTGGGGCATGTTCGTCTTCCGCGCTCTGTCCTTCGACGATGTCGGCGTCGGGCACTGGGCACTCTGGGAGATAGAGGCATGTGTGGCGGCGGGGATCGTGGCGGGCCGCTATGACGGCCTCTACCACCCCGAGGGGTCTGTCACAAGGGCTGAGATGGCCGTCTTCATCTCCCGCGCGCTGGCCGGTGGGGATGAAAACGTGCCCGACTTCGTCGGCACTCCCTCCTTCCGCGACGTGAACAGGTGGCACTGGGCATCCGATTATGTGGAGTACGCGGTCTCCCAGAGCGTCGTGGCTGGCTACGGTGACGGCCTCTACCACCCGGAGTACGAGGTCACCCGCGACCAGATGGCGGTGTATGTGGCCCGCGCCCTGGTCGCGCCGGAGGGAGAGGCCGGCCTGGCCGACTACGTGCCGGCCGACCCGCGGGACTTCCCCGACGTGGCCTCTGACTTCTGGGCCTACAAGCACATCGAGTACTGCGTCGAGAACGGAGTGGTGCAGGGGTATGAAGACGGATACTACCACCCCGGGGTAGTCGTCACCCGCGATCAGATGGCGGTGTATGTGGCGAGGGCGTTCGGGTTGGTTCCATAGCGCGCCCCTGCACCTCCCAGAACGGACAGGAGGCAAGCGGCCGTCGGACGAGCGCGTGTCTTGCGAGGAGCAGTATCCGCCGGAAGCGCACGACATCCCAGCACGCCGTTGACGTTGTCCGGGACGTCTGGTCAGTTCTGCGCCGCGGCGCCACTGCAGCCCCATGAGCGCAGAAGCGCGGACAGGCCCAACAGCTGCCCTCGCCCCCGCGCGGCTAGGGCGAGAGCCACCGATAGCGGTGATGCAGACCTCCTAGTGCCGGGATGGCGATCAGCTCCCCAGCCGTCGCGCCGCCTCCATCGCCGACTCCTACTGCGCCATCTCTACGATCCGCGGCCTCTCAATGACCTTCTCCTTTTGCCTCGAGGGCACCATCCGACTGCCTCCTCCGGTGGTGTCCTAGTATCTGGCCGCGATTGCAGTTACAGCTCCTCCCACTCTTGAGAGTTACGGCACACCGGGCTCACGGCAGGGAGAACGCGCACACGCGCATAACGAGTGTGGCGAGGGGACAGAATGACCCATGGCTCAGAGCGCTCTGGCCAGGCCCGTCGGGAGGCGAGCACGTCGTCGCGCCGCCGCGGGCATTCGCGGCACGGAGAGCGCGGCCGGAGCCAGCGTCGGCAAGTCTTTGACCGGCGGCTGGCGGCCGTTGCCGCGGCAGTAACCGTTGCACTTCTGGCGATCGCCCGATGCTACATTGACCCAACAGGGCCCATTGGCTGGAGCTGGCCGATCCTCATGCTCTGCGTGCTGGTGGCGGCTGCCGCTGGGAGGGCGCTGTTGGGGCACCAACGCGCGGACGAGGGGGAGGAACGCCGACCTTCCACCCGTGTGAAGGCAGGTGTCTGGTTACTGCTGCTGGCGGCCGCGACAGTGCCCAATCTGCATGGCTTGAGCATTGGGTTCCTGACTGAGGACGGCGGGCTGCTCCGCGCCGCGCGCCTGGCCGACCACCCGCTCGACATTCTACGCATCCTGCCTCTCACGATCTTCTACCGTCCCATCCCCCTGCTCGTGTGGTGGGTGGGGCTGCACCTATGGAGCGGGTCCCCCCTGGGATACCATCTGGTGAGCGTCCTGCTGCACGCTGGCAACACGGCTCTGCTGTACTTGCTGGCTCGTCGGTATACGGCCAGCGTGTTCGGCGGAACAATGGCCGCCCTGTTGTTCGCCGTCCATCCCATCCACCTGGAGGCAACGACGTGGCTGGCCGCCCAACCGGACCTGATCGGCACCGCCTTCGCCCTGTTGTCGATGTGGCTCCTGGAGCAGTATATCGGCACGCGTGGTGGGCACCAGAAGTGGCTCTCCCTGGTGGCGGCCCTCGCGGCATTCCTCTTCGCCCTCTGGAGCAAGGAGACCACTGCGGCCCTGCTGGGAATCGTATTCGTTCGGCTCGCCACGGTTCAGGATGACCGGCGTTGGGCGCGTGCCGTCGGCGTCAGTACCGCGTACGCACTGACCATCGGCGTCTACCTGGCGGCCCGCTTCTTCGTACTTGGGGGGAACTGGCTCGGGGGGCAGGTCGGCGGGCAGGAAGTGAGCCTGACCCTGTGGGACGCCGTGTCATCCCCGATGCCTTTGCTGCTGACGGGCCAGCTCCTCTTCCCCGCCCATGTGAGCCTGTTCAGAGTGGTCCTGACTCCCTATCTCTGGCTGGCAGCGCTCGCCCTGATGGCGGCCGCACTCCTCTGGTGGATACGCAGCCTCGTCTTCGTGTCGTGGCAGCGGCTCGTGCTCTATGCCAGCTACCTGCTCGTGCCGATGATTCCAGTGGCGACGGCCGGGCTCACCATCGGAGCGGACATGGCGAACAGCAGGTACGGATATCTGCCAAGCGTCGGACTCGCGCTGCTCTTCGGCGGCATCTGCGCGCGACGCCCCCGTGGCTGGCGCCGGACCGGGCTGGTTGGCGTGGTGACCGTCTCCGTTGCGGCAGTGCTGTCGATGTGGTATCTGGCAGTGCCCTGGAGGGGAGCTGCTCGCCTGCGAGATGATGTCCTGTCCCAAGGGGTCCGCGCTGTCCAGAGCCTCCCCCACTCCCCGCCGCCATCGACTGTCTTCTTCAAGGGGATGCCCTACTACCACCTCGGCGTAACTGTATTCCTGGAGAGCGGGTTCTCGGGAGCGCTCTCCCCGCTCCTGGATGGACAGGTCTCTGTCGAAGCGGTGTCAGACACCACTGCCGCGTGGGACGCGATGTCCGCATCAGATCTGCTCCCAGGCGAGTATCTCATGTCCTGGGACGCTGACTCGCAGACCATGGTGATAGAGCGTGCGGGACCACCTGTCGTTGATCAACCCGCAGCTGAGGTCTCGCCATGAGACGTTGGGCACTCCTTCTGGCCCTGACAGCTTCTGTGTTCGGCGCTCTCTCTGCGTGGGCAGTCGTGCTGAGCATGATTCCGAGGCTGAGGGCGCGCCACGCCTCAGACCGCCTCGTCGATAGGGCGCAGGAGGCGTCCGGCCGCGGCGACAGGTGGGCCTCACGCCAACTTGTCGAGGAGGCGCTCGACCTCGACAGGAAGAACCCCAGGGCGCGCCGCGAACTAGCGATGCACCTGGTGGTGGAGGGGCGCCGCGAGCTGGCGCTGCACGAGCTGCGGTACGTTGCAGAGGCGAAGCGACGGGACTCGGGCGCGGCGCGGGAGTTGGCGGCTCTGCTCTGGACCACAGGTGATAGAGAGGGCGCACTTCGCTGGGTGCGAGAGGCCCTCAGACGGGATCCCAAGAGTGGACTTGCCCGGGTCGACCTGGCCCACTGCCTCCTGGCGACTGGGGATGTGGTCAACGCGCTCAGCGCAGCAGAGCAGGCGGTTGCGCTCTACCCTCGGCTGCGATCCGCCTGGCAAGCTCTCGGCGTGGCTCGCTGGCAGTCCGGCGATCTCACCGGCGCGCGGGCGGCACTCGACGAGGCGCTGCTATTGCGCCCGAACGATGTGCCCACACTCCTCGCCGCAGCGGAGGTCTCGAACCAGCTCGCATCGTGGGACTCCGCTGTTGCCTACGCCCGACGGGCAGTGAGCGCTGATCCCCAGAGCGCCTCGAGTTGGTTCGTCCTGGCACAACTCCTCGCCGCCACAGGTCACAGCATCGAGGCCGATGAGGCGCTCGCACGCGCCCGCACCCTCGACGCGGCCCAGCGTGCAGATCGCCCGCCCTCGTCGCCCCAGGGGGCAGTCGCCCCGGAGCGCGGCCGGTAATCCTAAGAAGGAGTGCCCCCGGGGACCCACTCTCCTTGCCGCGCACGACGAGCGGCCAGGCCGAGATCGCTTATATGTCGCTCTGCCCTGCACCGCATCAGCCTCCAGTTCCGGACGTGAGGCTGCGGGCAACGGCAGTCCTGGATAGATGGAGGCCGCGGGCGTTGAGCCCCGATTCTCGATTGGCTGGTTGCGGCCTGCAACCAGCCTGAGAAGGCCGTCACGCCCCGTCTCGTGGCCAGACGACGCGGTCTGAGTGGGCTGTCCGACCGGCCGGTCGGCATCGGTCCACGTGGATTGGCAGCCGAGGTAGTTCAGCCACACATCCCAGCTCCAGGGCCTGCGCCGCGTTTAATTTTCGTCAAAGGCACATGCCGGAGAAGGAGTCCCAGGCATTCCAGCGAAGACGTCGGCGAGGGGGTGCAACTCGGCCCTGAGCCATGCAGTGTGACCCTACTGAGTTTCAGGCCTTGTACGAGGCAACTGCTTGGAGGGAAGGGCGATGCACCACCACGCGCTGCTGCGCGGGCGAGCAGCAACGAGTTCCCCGCGCGGCCTACTCGGTTTGGCCCCCCTGAGGGCACACCAGCGTTTTGTCTGGCCACAGCCACTGCTTCTCGGCGTGCTTGCCGTCGCAGCCCTCGCGGTGTTCCTGTCGGCGAGCGCCGTCGATGCTCAAGCGACCACCATCTTCTCCGACGACTTCGAGACGGGCATAGTTGGGTGGACCACGGGTGGCACGCCCGATTGGTACGGCGGCGGGCCCAGCAACGGCAGCTTCTGTGTTCGTCTCCGCCGCACAGAAAGTATCCAGCAGACCATCTCCACAGTCTCCTATGAGAACATCGCCGTCTCCTTCTACATGGGAGCAAGCAGCCTCGAAGGCGCGGAGACGGTGCGAGCGCTCTGGTTCGACGGCGCGACGTGGACCGTCCTGGCGACCATAGCCAACGGCGACCCGGAGGAGGACGGGCTCCTCCACTACTATGCGTTCGCTCTTCCGGTTGGCGCCGCGGACAACCCCGACTTCGCCCTGCGCTTCGAGGCCAACGGAAACAACCCCGGCGATTACGGCTTCGTCGATGATGTCGTCGTCGCGGGTGACCTCATCTACTACACGCTGGACCTAACTGGTGTTGGCAATGGGTCGGTGACCGTGGACTGGACCTCGTATGCTCTTCCGTGGTCTGGCAGTTTCGCGTGGGGCACTGTAGTGACGCTGGAGGCGGTGCCCGCGGCTGGATGGCAGTTCGACAACTGGTCCGGCGGCCTGGCCGGCAGCACCAACCCCGACACCATCACCATGGACTCCGACAAGGCCGTGACTGCCAACTTCTCCCAGATCATGCAGACACTGGACCTAACAGGTGTGGGCAGTGGCTCGGTGACGGTGGACGGGACGCCGCGTGCTCTTCCCTGGTCTGGCAGCTTTGCATGGGGGAGCGTGGTGACGCTGGAGGCGGTGCCGGTGGCTGGGTGGCAGTTCGCTAACTGGTCCGGCGACCTGGCCGGCAGCACGAATCCTGACACCGTTACCATGAACGCCGACAAATCCGTGACTGCGAACTTTGCCCAGATCATCCACACACTTGACGTGTCGGGGATCGGTAACGGCTCTATCACTGTGGACGGGACGCCGCAGTCCCTCCCCTGGTCTGGCAGCTTTGCGTGGGGCACTGTGGTCACCCTGGAGGCGGTGCCCGCGGCTGGATGGCAGTTCGACAACTGGTCGGGAGATCTGACCGGCAGCACGAATCCTGACACCATCACCACGGACTCCGACAAGTCCGTGACCGCCAACTTCTCCCAGATCATGCACACGCTGGACCTAACTGGAGTAGGCAGTGGGTCGGTGACCGTGGACGGGACGCCGCGTGCTCTTCCCTGGTCTGGCAGCTTCGCCTGGGGCACTGTAGTGACGCTGGAGGCGGTGCCGGTGCCTGGATGGCTGTTCACCAGCTGGTCCGGCGACCTGGCCGGCAGCACGAACCCCGACACCATCACCACGGACTCCGATAAGGCCGTGACCGCCAACTTCTCGCAGATATTCCACACGTTGGACCTGACTGGAGCTGGCAGTGGGTCGGTGACGGTGGACGGGACGCCGCGTGCTCTTCCCTGGTCTGGCAGCTTTGCGTGGGGCACTGTGGTGACACTGGAGGCGGTGCCCGCGCCTGGATGGCAGTTCGACAACTGGTCGGGTGACTCGTCGCCAACTTCTCCCAGATCATGCATTCCCTGGACCTGACCGGAGTGGGCAGCGGCTCGGTGACGGTGAACGGGACGCCGCAGTCGCTCCCCTGGTCTGGCAGCTTTGCGTGGGGCACTGTGGTGACGCTGGAGGCAGTGCCCGCGGCTGGGTGGCAGTTCGATAACTGGTCCGGCGACCTGGCCGGCAGCGCCAATCCCGACACCATCACCATGGACGCCGACAAGTCCGTGACCGCCAACTTCTCGCAGATATTCCACACGTTGGACCTGACTGGAGTTGGCACTGGCTCGGTGACCGTGGACGGGACGCCGCGTGCTCTTCCCTGGTCTGGCAGCTTTGCGTGGGGCACTGTGGTGACACTGGAGGCGGTGCCCGCGCCTGGATGGCAGTTCGACAACTGGTCGGGTGACCAACTTCTCGCAGATCATGCACGCGCTGGACCTAACTGGGGTCGGCAGTGGGTCGGCGACGGTGAACGGGACGCCGCAGTCGCTCCCCTGGTCTGGCAGCTTTGCGTGGGGCACTGTGGTGACACTGGAGGCGGTGCCGGCGGCCGGGTGGCAGTTCGACAACTGGTCTGGTGATCTCACCGGCAGCACCAACCCCGACACCATCACTATGGACTCCGACAAGGCCGTCACGGCCAACTTCTCCCAGATCATGCACTCGCTGGACCTGACCGGACTGGGCAGCGGCTCGGTGACCGTGGACGGGACGCCGCGTGCTCTTCCCTGGTCTGGTAGCTTTGCATGGGGGAGCGTCGTGACGCTGGAGGCGGTGCCGGTGGCTGGGTGGCAGTTCGCTAACTGGTCTGGTGACCTGGCCGGCAGCGCCAATCCCGACACCATCACCATGGACGCGGACAAAGCTGTCGTCGCCAACTTCTCCCAGATCATGCACTCCCTGGACCTGACCGGAGTGGGCAGCGGGTCGGTGACCGTGAACGGGACGCCGCAGTCGCTCCCCTGGTCTGGCAGCTTTGCCTGGGGCACTGTGGTGACACTGGAGGCGGTGCCCGCGGCTGGATGGCAGTTCGATAACTGGTCTGCCGATCTCACCGGCAGCGCCAATCCCGACACCATCACCATGGACGCCGACAAATCCGTGACTGCCAACTTCTCCCAGATCATGCACTCGCTGGACCTAACTGGGGTCGGCAGCGGGTCGGTGACCGTGGACGGGACGCCGCGTGCTCTTCCCTGGTCTGGCAGCTTTGCCTGGGGCACTGTGGTCACCCTGGAAGCGGTGCCCGCGGCTGGCTGGCAGTTCGATAACTGGTCTGGCGACCTGGCCGGCAGCACCAATCCCGACACCATCACCATGGACGCGGACAAGGCTGTCACCGCACACTTCTCACAGGCCTTTGCCCTCAGTCTGGACCGGACCGGCAACGGATCCGTGACGGTGGACGGGACGCCGCAGACACTTCCGTGGTCCGCGATGTTTCCACCTGGTACCACTGTGACGTTGGACGCGGTGCCAGATCCGGGCTGGCAGTTCGATAATTGGACGGGCGACTACAGCTGGGCGGACACTCCCATCACGGTCACAATGGATGCGGACAAGAGCATTACGGCGAACTTCAGCCCCCAGACGACTCTGACGATAACTGACAGCCCCCCTGGCAGCGGCTCATCGGTGAGGGTGGATAGCGTGCTCCACGCGCTGCCCTGGACGGGCTACTTCGACACCGGCACCAGCGTCACGCTGGAAGCAGTCGCAGGCCCGGGCTATGAGTTCGACTCCTGGTCGGGCGACCGGAGCTGGTCTGGCCCCGTACTGACAACGACGATCACCGAAGACACCAACCTAGTCGCGAACTTCGTCGTCGCGCCTGGCTTCTCTCTGAGCATATCGGGGAGCGGCGGCTCGGTCCTGGTCGATAGCAATGAGGTTACGTTGCCGTGGTCTGGGAACTTCGACGTCGGGGAGACTGTGACGCTCGAGGCCGTGCCCGCGCCGGGATGGGGATTCGACGGCTGGTCGGGCGACGTCACTAGCTCGGACAACCCCATCTTCGTCACGATGAACAATCACACATCGGTCACGGCCAACTTCTCCCGACTCGTGCATACACTGGATCTCGCCTTTGACGGGAGCGGGACCGTCGTTGTGAATGGCTCCACCTGGTCCTTGCCAGGCACAGAGGAGATATCCCAGGGCAGCATCGTAGAACTCGAGGCCCTGCCAGAGTACGGGTGGCGCTTCGTCGGCTGGTCCGGAGACGTGTCAGACACGGACAACCCGGTCGTGTTCATCATGGACAGCGACAAGACGATTACGGCCGAGTTCATCCTGCCGAGCACGTACTTCCTGACCGTGCAGAAGACGGGCTCTGGCACTGTCCTGGTGGACGATGGAATCGTCTCGCTGCCCTGGACCGGGGAGTTCACCCCGGGGACCGAGGTCGTTCTCGACGTTGTGCTGGAGGAGGACGAGGAGTTTGAGGCCTGGTCAGGAGCCCTGACGGGAAGCGACCTCCCCGCGACCGTCGTGACGGATGCGGACAAGGAGGTCACCGCACACTTCGGGTGCATCGCGAGGTTCCCCGACGTCCCGTGCGAGTACTGGGCCTTCGACGCGATAGAGACTGTTGCCGAGGTGGGACTGGTCTTCGGCTATCCCGACGGTTTCTATCGACCCCGTCTGGGCGTTGACCGAGCGCAGATGGCTTCCTTTGTCGCCAGGGCGATGCTCTTCCCGGCTGCCGTCCCGACCGGCCCGGCGGAGGCAACCTTCCCGGATGTGCCGCCTGAGTTCTGGGCCTTCGAAGCGGTAGAGTACACCGTCGACAGCGAGGTAGTTCAGGGCTATGGCGACGGGAGCTACCAGCCTGCATACGGCGTGACGCGCGGCCAGATGGCCGTCTTCATCGCTCGCTCCATCTGCACTCCCACCGGCGAGGCCGGCTTGGCTGACTACGTGCCACCGGGGACGCCGACGTTCCCGGACGTCCCTGAGTCCTACTGGAGCTACAAGCACATCGAGTACTTGGCCGAGCGCGGTGCGGTCAAGGGATACCCAGATGGGATGTACCGCCCTACCGCCTGGGTCACCCGGGACCAGATGGCCGTATACGTCTACCGGGTCTACAATCTGGAGTGATGTCTCCTGCTTCGGCGCCGCATGGCAGGAGTAAAGGACGAGTCCTGCTCCCTTCACCTCCATGACGAGGGAGTGGCGCGCGGCAGGCGTCCGGCCCCGGCGGAATCGTGCTGACTGGGTTCTTGCGCTCTAGGCTGAGCACCGGGGCCGGGCCTGCCCGAGGTCCTTCATCTGCTCTTCGATTCCCCAACTGAAGTCTCGCTGCCGAAGCCGATGAGTTGCTCGGCTCTGCGCTTAACGGGAGGCCCATAGCCCGTCGTGAGGCAGGAAGCGTCGCGCCGTGTCTCTCACCGACTCCTGTTGCGGTCTGCCACGATCCTGGACCTCTCAGTCGCCCTCACCTCTCGCCTCAACAATGCCATCCCGTGTTTCCCTCCCCTGGTATGTTCCGGCCGTTCACCTTCGGGCGCACGACCTCGACCCGTCCTGGAGGTCGCATCACACGCCAGGCGAGCAGGAGAGCGAGCCCCGAGCCAGAAAGGGTGCCGACGAGAGGTGCCAGGAGCGGTCCTGCCGTGAACGTATTGGCTGTCGGTGCCCATCCGCTTGACATCGTGTTCCTGTGCGGAGGCACGTTGGCGCGCTACGCGCGCGCAGGCCATGCCATCGCCGTGGCCTACCTGGCACTGCCCATGTCGGAGTCGCCGGATTTCAACCTCGAGGAAGTGACTGCCACACGGGAAGAGGAGACGGCACGCGCGTTCTCCCTCATCGGCGCGAGCGTTCACTTCCTGCGGCTCGGCCCCCTGGAGTTCTCCACAACGCCGGAGAACAAGCTGCGCGTCACCGACCTTATCCGCAGGGCCAAGCCCGAGGTGATCCTCACCCACGACCCGGCTGACTATCACCCGGAGCATCGGGTCACGACGGCGCTCGTGCAAGAGTCGTCGCTGCTCGCCAGGCAGTATGTCGTCGAGACCGAATCTCCCGTAATCCAGACCCACTCCGAAATCATCTGCATGGACACAGTTGCCGGCGTCGGCTTCCGCCCGGAACAGTTTGTGGACATCAGCGACGTCATCGAGACGAAGCGCAACATGATGCTGGCCTACGAAAGCGAGATCAAGGCCTGGGAAGACGACCCTGTGATGCCTTGGATGGAATGGATGGAAGTCACAGCACGATATCGGGGCATCCAGGTCGGCATGCGCTACGCGGAGGCGTTCCGGCCGCTGCACACATGGGGCAGCCTGTCCTCAGAGCGTCGCTTACCATGACAGACGTCAGATCGGAGGGAGACGTGTCCGAAGAGCAATCCGTGGAGAACGTGTGCCCAACCTGCGGCGCAGCGACAACTGCAACCGGGCATCTGTGCCGGCCCTTCAAGCCGACGAAGCCCTACGTCTGCGAGTACTGCGGCGCCGAAACAGATGATCCCCGCCATATGTGCTATCCCCAGATCGAGCACCTCACCTATCAGTGCGTGCACTGCGGCCGCCTCGCCGCCAAGGCCGAGGCCCTCTGTCACCCGAAGCGCATAGCCGGAGCCTGATCCGCCAAATGCCGGAGGATCGCTCGGCAGTCCGCCCCCTCACCGACGAAGACATACCGGCCGCGCTCGATCTCATTCGCTTGGCCTGGCCCGACATCCCGCGGCGGGCACAGGAGGAGATGGTCAGGCGCGACCCCTGGCGCGCGCACCAACGGAGCTTCGGAGCCTTCGTCGACGACCGCCTGGTCAGCCACGCTCGCTTTCACTACCGGCCGGTCCGCTACGGCACCGTGGTGTTGCACATGACCGGCGTCTGTGAGGTCACAACCCATCCCGACTTCCGTCGTCGCGGACTCGGACATCGTGTGCTCGGGGCAGCGCTTGAGTGGATGCGATCCGTCGGCAGACACTTCGTCATGCTGTACACCGGCGTTCACGCTTTCTACTCTCCTCTGGGCTGGGGCACGATTGAGGTCCCTCTCCATTATCTGCCCGTGCGGTCTGTCCCGACATTGGGCCGGGGGGCATATCGCGTCACGCGTCTCCCGGCCGTTCACTCGGCACGTACACTTGCAGACATGTACGAGCAGACGTGCGGCCGTCACCCGATCTCCCTTATCCGGACCCCAGATTACTGGGAGCAGTGGCCGCACTGGGGGAAGCAGAACCTGTGGTTCGGCCTGCTCGAGGACGAGTGGTCCGTCGCGTGGTTGGATGACAAGCCAGTCGCGTACGGCGGCCTCAATTGGTCTCTGAAGCGCAAGGGGTCGCCGAGCATCCACGAGGCCTGTGTGCTGCCCGGCCATGAGGAGGCCCTCTTCGACGTGTTCGACGATCTCGTCGAGCGTTCTCGGGCCGCAGGCGGCGATCCCCTGGAACTGAACCTGCCCAACGACCATGCGCTCGTCAGGCGTCTCGAGGACGTAAGTGAGCCCTCCTCCAACACGAGCGCCATGGTTCAGATACTGGATCTGCCGGCTCTGCTCGAAGCGCTGAGACCTGAGGTCGAGCGCCGGACCAGCACGCTCACGAGGTCGGCGAAGCTGAGACTCGCGTCCCCACTGGGTGCAGTGACGATAGCGGCCGCTCCCGGCGAGTTCGTCGTGTCTGACACAGAGGCGCCCACGAGCGTCGAGCTCACCTCGGCTGGCCTGGCTTCACTCGTGCTCGGATTCCGGCCCGTAGTCGAGCTATGCGCCGCGGGGGAGATCACAGCGGCAGCCGAGGCGCAGAAGGCTCTCGGAGTCCTCTTCCCCTGCCTCCACACCCACTACTGGCAGATAGACCACTTCTGAGGGCGCGTGGGCCCGTTGGGCGCCATGTGTCGCCCCTAAGCGCAAGGCTTCCTGCGCATCGCGCTGAACCTGAGTACAGAGAAGAGTGCTGGCGCTGTGATGGCAGCACGTACCGCTGCAGACCAGACCCGCAGCAAACACGGAGGCTGAGGATTCCATGACATCGAACCGACCTATTCTCGCCACCCGCCGACTTGGCAAGACCGATCTCGAAGTGACGGTTGTGGGATTTGGCGGCATTCCCATTCAGATCGTGCCCGAAGATGTCGCCGTCGCCGCCGTGCGTAGGGCGTACGAGCTCGGAATCAACTTCTTCGATACGGCACGGGGATACACGAACTCCGAGGAGCGCATCGGCAAGGCCCTACACGGAAGAGACTACTTCGTCGCGACGAAGTCGGGCAACAGAGAGGCCGAGGGCGTCTACCGCGACGTCGAGCGCTCTCTCGCCAACCTACGCCGACGTCAGATCGACTTGTACCAGCTCCACGGAGTCAACAACGATGACGAACTCGACAACGTGTTGGCCGCGGGCGGCGCACTCGAAGGGCTGCGCCGCGCTCGCGAGGAGGGGAAGATAGCCCACATCGGCATCACGGGGCACCGGCGCGAGACACTGGTCAACGCGATCCAGAGGTGCGACGACTTCGCGTCGGTACAGGTGCCCTTCAACGTAGTGGAGGACGAGATTCTCGACAACCTCGTTCCGCTCTGCGCCGAGCGGGACGTCGGCATCATCGCGATGAAGCCCATCGGTGGAGGCAACTTCACCAATGCGCCACTTGCCGTCAAGTGGTGCATGGCTCAGCCCATCACGGTGGCCATTCCCGGCATGGCCACCCCTCAGGAAGTAGAAGAGGATGTGGGAGCGGCCCACGACTTGGAGATGACGGCCGAGGAGCAGGCCGCAATCGAGCGTATGCGCTCGGAGCTGAGCCACCGCACCTGCCGTCGCTGTCGATACTGCGAGCCCTGCCCTCAGGGAGTGCAGATCAGCTCCCTGCTGCACGGCCGCTCGATCATAAGAAGGATGGGTGCGGCCCGCTGGAAGGAGTGGGGAGCCGTCGAGGTGATCGCCAGTGTTGACCTGTGCACTGAATGCGGAGAGTGCCTCGAGAAATGCCCGTATGAGCTGCCGATACCAGAGCTCATCCGGGAGGCGGCGGCCCACTATCGCACCGTGCCGGAGCTCACAGAGGACTGATTCTCCGCCGGGGCGCTCCGCCCCCCAGACGGCAGCAGAGGGGGAGACTTGTCCGCCCTCAGGCGCTGTGCTATAATCGACGGTGCAGTGTGGCCTCGGCCGTCGACCGGCCGGGTTTTATTCTGTCAGGACGGCGTCCGCGCGGGCGGGCCGTCGCGGGTCGGCCCGTCAGGTGTCGAGCGCCCGGGCGATGGGCGAGTTGGATCTCGCGGAGCAGCCACTCTCAGGGAGGGCCCTGTGAAGCGCACTTATCAACCGAAGCGGAGGAAGCGCGTCCGCACCCACGGCTTCCGCCGCCGGATGCGAACGGCATCGGGGCGCCGGATTATCCGCCGCAGGCGGACCAAGGGCCGAGCGCGCCTTGCCGTAGGCCCCTCCCGGTAGGGCCACGCCATTGGAGCGTCTCCGCCGGAAGACCGACATCCAGCGAGTGTTCCAGGAGGGCCGGCGCTTCCATTCTCCGTCGGTCCTTCTTCACGCGCGCCGTCGATCCGCAGATGAGGACGTTCCGTCCGGTCCTCGACTCGCAGTCGTCGCCGGCCGGCAGTTCCGCGCTGCCGTGGCTCGCAACCGCGCTCGGCGCCTGCTAAGGGAGACGAGCCGCCTCCTGCTGCGCGAGGCGGCGGCCGACTGGGACCTCGTGCTGGTCGCGCGGCCGGACGTGCTGACTGAATCGTATGGGACCCGGCGTGAGAACCTAACACGCCTCTTCCGTGGCGCTTACGTGCTCTGCGAGAGAGTGGCTTTGCCGACATGAAGATCCTGCACGCGAAACCTGCACCGGGCCTTGCCGCGCGCGGCGCCGTCGGGCTGCTGGGGTTCTACCAGCGCTTTCTGAGCCATCTCAAGCCGCCCACGTGTCGCTTCTACCCCACGTGCTCCGAGTACGGCCGCCAGGCGATCGCACACTGCGGGCTACTGCGCGGCGGCATGCTGGCGGCGTGGCGACTTCTGCGATGCAACCCCTTCTCGGCCGGCGGCTACGACCCGGGGCCGTGGGCTCGCGAGCCCAGTGGGGGGGTGGACGCATGAGGCGCATCGGCCTGGTCGTCATCGTCCTTTTCCTGCCCGTGCTGGCGGGATGCGGCCCTCAGGGAATCCCGCTGCCCGAGGACAGGCGCGCACCTCTCGTGGAGAGCCTGGCAGAGATAGACCGGCTCGGAACCGAAGAGGAGTTGCGGGCCAAGGCGGGATCGCTCGAGGAGAGCCTGGCCTCGGTCGCGGACAGCAAGGAACCTCTCCTAAAGGACAAGGCCCCCAAGCTCCGGCTGCTGATAGGCTACTGCTGGGAGCGCCTCGGCGAGTTCGATGAAGCCGTCCGTGTGTACAGCAAGGTCAGGGGTAGCGAGTACGAGTCTGTCGCCTACATGCGAATCGTCCAAGTGGCCGAGCATGTGCTGGAGAATGACCCCTCGGCCGATTCGGAGAAGTGGGAGAAACACGCTCGCGATGCGCTCGAGCGCGCCGTCTACTACCCCGTGCAGTACGATTCCACCGCCGAGGAGCTGCGCGGGCCCTATGTGCTGCTGCGAACGCCACCCGTGGGCACGGAGGGGATAGGCTACTGGAAGACCGATTGCGACATCCTCAAAGAAGCGCGTAGACGGGTCGACAAGTACTACCGTGAGCGCCTCATCTACCGGATCTTCGACTTCCTCGTGACCGTCTGCTCCCCGGCCGGAGAGAACGCGGGCTACCTGCTGGCCATCGTCGTGCTCGCGGTGCTTGCCAAGCTCATCACGACGCCGCTCTCCGCGGCGCAGTTTCGCAGCATGCAGGCCATGCAGCGGGTGCAGCCGGAGCTGAAGAAGCTCCAGGAGAAGCACAAGGGCGATAAGCAGGGGATGGCCAAGGCGCAGATGGAGCTGTTCAAGGAACACAAGATCAACCCTCTGTCGAGCTGTCTGCCAATGCTCATCCAGATGCCCATCCTCATCTGGGTCTACTACGGGATCCGCTACTTCGTCTACCGCTTCGAAGGCGTTCACTTCCTCTACCTCGCCAGCCTGGCCAACCCCGACGTCATCCCCATCGCCGCTCGGCTCTGGCCGGGGCCTCTTCTGCTGCTTTACGGTGTCAGCATGTACTTCTCCCAGAAGCTCATCGCGACTCCGGCGGCCACACCCGAACAGCAACAGCAGCAGAAGCTGATGGCCTACATGATGCCGGTGCTGCTGGTCGTGATCCTCAAGAGCCTGCCGGCGGCGTTCATCCTCTACTGGTTCCTCCAGAACATCCTCATGACCGCCCATCAGTACTTCATCATGCGCGCAGGGCGCGCCGCTCTCCCTGCCCCTGCAGGCGCCGGAGCCGACAGGAGAGAGAGGAGAGGCGCGCCCGAGCCGTCTGCTCCCAGCGCCGGGCCACCCCCGGAGGCAATGGAACGGCTTTCACAAGGAAGTCGTCGCCGAAAGAAGAAGAAGAAGCGGAAGTAGACAGGCATCGCTTCGCGTCGGGGGTTTGTGGGCTGTGGAGGCACGCAGATGGACTCGATCGAACAGACGGGGAGAACCGTTGACGACGCCGTCGAAGCCGCCCTCAACACACTTGGCGTTGCGCGAGATGAAGTGGATGTGGAGGTCCTCGCGGAGGAGAGGCGCGGCCTGCTCGGAATTCTGGGCTCCTCCTCCGCCCGCGTCCGCGTCACCGTAAGACAAGAGCCGGGCGAGCCGGAGACCCCTCCCGAGCTGCGGGAGTTGGAGGCGGAAGAGCCTCAACCACCAGATTTGCGGCGCGAGGTGGAGGCGGAAGAGCCTCAACCACCAGATGTGCGGCGCGAGGCAGAGGCGGAAGAGCCTCAACCACCAGATGTGCGGCGCGAGGCGGAGGCGGAAGAGCCTCAACCGGCAGTTGTCCCGACCGAGGCAGCCTCAGAGCTCGCCCAAAGGGCGGTTGAGACACTGACCCGTATCATAGAGTTGATGGGGCTCGAGGCGACGGTCGAGGTCACGGGCGATGATGAGGAGTCTGTATCCATCGACATGCGCAGCGAGGAGGACCTCGGACTTCTCATCGGCAGGCGAGGCCAAACGCTGTCCGCTCTCCAGCTTCTCGTCGCCATGATGGCGAACCGCAACCTTCCCCCGGATCTTCGCAGACGCGTGATCCTCGATGCGGAGGGGTATCGCGCTCGCCGCGATCGCAGCCTGAGAGCGATGGCAAGAAGCGCGGCCCAGCGGGCAAAGCGCAGCGGCCGCCCCGTCACGCTGAGTTCCCTGAACCCACGTGAGAGGCGAGTGGTCCATCTGGCGCTCGCCGACGACCCATCCGTTACGACGCGCAGTGAGGGCGACGACCCCGACCGATCCATCATCGTCACTGCACGTCGGCGAAACAGGTAGCGACCGCGGGCCCGTAACAGCACACAGACCCCTGCCGTCGAGCCGGGCGTTGGCGTTGCCTCTTACTCGAACTGCCTGTAGTAGGCCTCGACGCTCTCGTAGTCGACGGTAGAGTCCGGCTCCTTGTCCAACCGGCGGTAGAGGTCGCTCCGGGCCTTCATGTCGCTGAGAAGGACGGCACGCGCGTGTACTGCGACCTCTTCGGCCACCTCAAGCGGCACCACGACTACTCCGTCATCATCACATCCCACGATGTCCCCCGGCCGGACCTGCACACCGCCGCATCCGATGCGCGCTTCGAGTTCCACTACCTCTATGCGACCGGGTATGATTGTCCGGCCGCGCTTCCTGGCACACACCGGGGTCTTCTGCAGCGCCAGCTCAGCGGTGTCACGTGCGTAGCCGTCGGTCACGATGCCAACAGCTCCGCTCGTTACCATTGCCATGCTGTTGGCCGATCCCCAGCACCCGACTTCGCCAGCGCCGCCGGTATCGGTGACGATGACATGGCCGGGACGGATCGTGTCGCCCGGGCCGATGCTCCCAACCTCCTTGAACCAGATGCCGTGCGCGTCCACAATCTCTTCGGTCGTGTCCAACTTCCACATCGGCCTGTTCGCGGGGACACACCGCATCGTCAGAGCTGGGCCCCAGAACTCCATCCCCAGCCACAGAGGCCGGACCTCGGCGGACATCAATGTCAGATCGAAGTACCCAATGCCGTCCAAGGCATCGCACACGTCCACCACGCGCAGGTACTTGTACAGCTTCCTCACGTCGAACGGGTCTTTCGTCCGGCTGGACGCGCCACCACTCATAGTCGACCTCCCTTGTGTACTCTCGCCTTCTCTTCGACGCCGCCGGCGTCGCTTCCCCCGCCACACGTGTGGGCAGCACCGCGCCCAGCACGCGGGCCGATCAGTGCCTGGCCTGTACCGTCGGACGGCGCGCCGACGCCCGTTGCGGTCGTTCGATCCTATCGGGATGTCGACCAGTTGACAGCAGCCACGGGCCGGCCCTACAATGCTCAGCGCCAGCTTGCGTAAAGCCGCTCGGCGAGCGAGGCACTCTCATTCCGAGAGTCCAAGGAGGAACTCACCTATGCTCAAGCCGCTGGGTGACCGGGTGCTCGTGCGCCCGTCACAGGAAGAAGACGTGACCGCCAGCGGGATCGTTCTCCCTGACTCGGCCCGCAAGAAGCCGACAGAGGGAGAAGTGCTTGCGGTAGGCAGCGGACGTGTTCTGGATAACGGCCAGCGCGTCCGAGTGTCCGTTAAGCTCGGCGACATAGTCGTCTACTCCAAGTATGCGGGAACACAGGTGAAGGTCGAAGGAGAGGAACTCATCCTCGTCGACGAGGACTCAATCCTCGCGGTACGCGAGTAGCCGCCGACGCGACCCTCAACCGCCCCGCGCATTGGCGACATGTGCTCCTCCATGTGAGCCGACACAGCCGGACATCCTCACTCCTGCACGTCGATCCATACGCGTAATCGCGTCGCGCTAACGCAGTCGAGATGAAACGACCTCCGCTTGGAAGCGGAGGTCGTCATCATCTCCTCGCACGCGCGAGCGCGACACTCGCCGACTTTTCGCGCATTACGTGTTCGAATTACTCTCAATAGTATGGCATATTCCGATGGAGTTTGTCGCGCGTACGCGCACGCGCGCCAGTGGCCACTGAGGCGGTTCGGCCACTCACTAACGTGCCGTGCCGAAAGGGCCTCGACCCGGGTGTAGGCGATGCGACTGATAGCATCCGCGGCGCGCACGAAAGGGGGGCACGAGAGTTGCCTGCCAAGAGGAAGGCGAAGAAGAAGAAGAAGGCCGTGAAGAAGAAGGCAGCAAAGAAGAAGACGAAGAAGAAGAAGGCGAAGAAGAAGGCAGCAAAGAAGAAGGCCAAGAAGAAGGCGAAGAAGAAGGCCAAGAAGAGGAAGAAGAGGTAAGCTGCCACGGTCAGTGCCGATTCGATTCGATGAATCGGCAGAGAGGGATTCGGGCGAGGGGCTCTGCCCCTCGCCCGACCATTTACTGGCCCTAGAAGCCCGGAAGATCAGTCCAGAAGAATGGATCGACCGCCTCGTGGTAGGCGTATACGGCGAAATGGAGGTGTGGCCCAGTGGCCACCCCGGTCGAGCCGACCCGCCCAATGGTCTCGCCTTGACGCACCCGCTGTCCCGCAGCAGCCGATATCTCGGAGAGATGGATGTACAACGTCGATACCCCCTGGCCGTGGTCGAGAATGACGGTCGTGCCGTGCAGGATGAAGCCCTCCTCAGCAAGCGAAACGGTTCCATCTGCGGCAGCCTTGACCGGGGTCCCAGACGGGCAGGCAATGTCAACGCCGCGGTGACGGTAGCTGAACCTGCCGTTGACGTAGCGCTCGAGCCCGAACTCAGTGCTCACGCGCCCATCCACAGGCATCACGAAACTCCCGTGCCATCGGCGCTCAGAGGTGACGAGGTCCAGCGCCGCGCCGATCAGTTTCTTCTCCCGCTCGGTATCCTTTGCCGAATACTTCCTCTCCTGGCTCTTCGAGAGCTTCAGATGTTGCACGCCGAACTCACGCGGCTGCACGGCGAGCGGCAGGAACAGCTCCCCCATGCGTCCGTCGGTGTACTTCCAGTACACCACAGCGTGAGTCTTTCCGGGTCTTGCCTTGAGTGACACCGGCAGCACCACGTCATATGTCGCGCCATTCTGCAACAGTGGGTACGACTTGCCCGACCATGAGCAGGCCGCCCGCAGCACTTCGCCCTCCGGCCACATCGCCAAGAACATGACCTCGCCAACCCGAGGATCGCGTGGAACTAGGTCTACGTGTGGCGCCGCGCGGCCGACGCCGGCGAACAGATTCAGAGCGAGTATCGCTGCTGTTCCGACTCCTAGTAGCTGTCTCATCTTCGTGTCACGCGGAACTTCTCCACCATGTGAGTTGGGTGATAGGACTCTTTGGCCCGACGCAGCCCCTGGACCCCGAGATCCTGTTCGCGATTCGTGTAGCGAACGTGCGACCACGCGTTCGCCAGGAACTGCTGGTTGATCACCTGATAGAGCCCATGGAATGCTGCGTTCGCCTTCTCTATGTGAATTACCACGGTATCCTCATTCAGTAGCTCGCCGAGGCCCAGGGCCTCGACCTTTCCCTCGATCTCTATGCAGCCACCCGTGACGCCAAGAACATCGAGGTTCTCCAGGACTTCCTTCACTGCCCGCGCTTCGGCGCGCAGAGTTGCCACGAGGTCGCAGTGCTTCTCATCGCACCACCGATCCTGTAGCTCCTGGCAGGCCGGGACCAGGTCTGGCGTCAACGGGACGTATCTGAACTCGTGCTGGCCCTTGAACTGCTCGATGTGATTCCGCTTCCGGTGATAGCGGTTGCCGCTGAGCGAGATCAGATCCTGCACCAGGTACACGTAGTCCCAGTTCTCTCTGTCCGGCTCTACTGCGAAGTCATCCTCCGTCACGCCCAGACGTTGTAGGTCTTGTCCGGTTGCGCGGCTCATCACGGCTGCGTGGCCGTTGGCGGCCAGATGGTCGAGGCATCGGCGCACAGCATCCAAGTTGGCGCTGCCGACCGGCGGGAAGACGAAGGAGTCTTCCGGGTCTGCTCGCCAGGAGAAGATGACCAGCGCTCCATCAAGCGTCGACAGGCGGAGCTGATGGGCGTCACGCCACATGAACAGGTTCGTGAAGGTCAGCTCGGACTGCTGCGGCGGTTCCTCACGCAGGAGGGCCTGAATCGCCTCTCGATCATCCAGCGTGATCGGCCGCATGTCTGGGAAGGCCGGGATGCCCGTCACACATGCACCTGTTCTTGCTCAGGACCGCCGAAAAGAGGTCTTGACAGAATTATCATATGTGGTATATGATAACGGATGATCACTGTTGATATATCCGCCCTGCCGGCACGGGAGGAAGCCCATGAGCCCACAGAGGACCTCGACCATCCAGACAGAGCACCTTATCTGGCTTTGCCGCCGACTGTCGTCTGCCCTGCAGGCCGGCATGCCGGTCCTGGAGGCTCTGGACTTCGTGGCGCACGAGGCACCATCGGAGGTGCGCGAGCACCTGAAGCTCATGCGCGCCAGCATGGCCGCAGGCAAGTTCATGGCCCGCGGGCTGGCGAGCGCGGGCGCGCCTGGTTGGGTCTGGGGATTGCTCCTTGGGGCAGAACAACGGGGTGCGAGCATTCAGGCCCTCGACCAGATCGCCGATCGCCTGGAGGCAGAGAAGGACCTGCCCGCGACAGCAGATCCTCAGCTCGGCTCGATCGCGGTGGCCCTGGGCCGCCTCGGCCTGATGCTCGAGCTGGAGGTCCCGATTCTCACGGCGCTGGAACGCGCCGCCGAGGCGGTACCCAACGAGGAAGCCCAAGCCGCGTTCTTCGGGGTCCACGAAGAAGTGCGCCATGGGGCCGACTTGAGCGACGCACTGGCGCGGGCCGCGCCGGGCCTGCCGCCTTTGACTGTCGAGATGATCCGGGATGCGGAGCGCGATGCAAGGTTGCCGCAGGCCCTCTCCGTGGTGGCGGACTACATCCTCGATACGGCCTCGGAATAGGAGGTATCAGATGGCCAGGAAGAAGCAGGCGCGGCGAAAGCCGGCAACTGACAGCAGAGACAAGAAAGCCGACGCGGAGGTCCTCGACCTCGCATCTGCCGCGGACCTCCTCAAGGTGAGCAAGCCGACCTTCTACCGGTGGCTCGCCCAGGACAAGATCAAGGGCTTCAAGGCCGGGGGCCAGTGGCGGTTCTACAAGCACGACCTCGAGGCATTCCTCCGGGCGGAGGAACCCTCGGCCTTGCACATAGATGCCGATGCTCTGCGCGCGGCCGTGACGAAGGCGAGGAAGTCCAAGGGGCTCAAGCCCATCGAGTGGCCGGAGGCGGAGACGGCCGAGGAGAGCACGGTCATCGGGACCGTGCATACGCTCATCACGGATGCGATCGAGGCCCGCGCCAGCGACATCCATTTCGACAACAACGTGGACGAGATGCTCGTCCGCTATCGGATCGACGGCGTCCTCAACGAAGTCATGTCCCTCCCGCGGGATGTGGCGCTCCCGCTCGTCTCCCGCCTCAAGCTCATGGGCGATATGGACATCGCCGAGCGCCGTCTGCCTCAGAATGGTCGGATTATCGTTGATCACAAAGGGCTGGGGTACGACCTCCGCGTGACCACCGTCCCCGCGGTCTTCGGTGAGAGCGCGATCTCCCGCATTCTGGATCAGAGCAGCATTCTGATCGGCCTCGAGAAGCTGGGTATGTCGGAATCGACCCGCAAGCAGTTCGAGAGTATCCTGCACGCACCCAACGGCCTGGTCATTGTGACGGGCCCGGCCGGGAGTGGCCGCACCACCACTCTCTACTCGTCCCTGAACCTCATCAACTCGCCGAAGAAGAAGGTCTGTACCATCGAAGACCCGGTCGAGTACCGGCTGCGCAATGTCATGCAGGTCCACGTGAACCGTAAGGCTGGACTGACGTCTCCCGCCGCGATGCGCACGTTCATGCGCTCCGATCCGGATATCGTCATGGTCGGCGATCTGCGCGACCTCGAGACGGCGGAGGGCTGCGTCAGTGCCGCCATGACCGGGCACCTCGTCCTTACCGCGATGCTGCCGCTCGACGCTCCCTCCGTGGTGACCCGGCTCATCGACATGGGCCTCGAACCGTTCCTTGTGAGCGCGTCGCTGAACGCGGTCCTCGCGCAGCGGCTCATACGGCGAGTGTGCGCCAAGTGCCAGGAGAGATACGAGCCATCCCCGGACGGCCTCAGGCGGCTCCAGGCGGAGACCGATCTGCACATCACGCAGGCCGAGTTCTATCGCGGCAAGGGGTGCCGCGAGTGCCGGAATACCGGCTACCGCGGGCGGATAGGCGCCTTCGAACTCCTCGAGGTGGACGACTCCATCCGCGAGCGGATCGCGCGTCCCGCCAACACCGCTGAGCTCCAGGCTGCCGCCGTCGAGGCCGGCATGACCACGCTCCTGAAGGACGGCGTCGAGAAGGCCATGCAGGGGATCACGACGATTGAGGAGGTCATGCGCGTGCTGAGCTACCACCCGAAGGAAGATGCAGACGATCAGAAATGATTGTCGGCGAGCGCAACCTTCCGGCGCGTTTTCGCGTCTATGTAGGTGGTTGACAAGTCATCGGCATGCCGCTATACTCCAGGCTCCACACGCGCCCGCACGGGCAGAAAGGAGATGGCGGCAATGACTCACCCTAGAGTGCTGTTGCTGGACAACCCAGGCCGCCTCGCTTTCCTGCCTGAGGGGCACATGCGTAACTGACCGTTCTAGCGATCGCTTGACCCATGCGCCACAGGCAGACAGAGCCTGTGGCGCTTCTGATTGCGTTGGCCCTTGACGTGAGAACATTTGTTTGCTATCGTGCCAGCGACCAGATCTCCTGATCTGGGGGTGATCTGTCTGAGTTTCCGGCCGCCTTGCGTCACTTGCCGCGGCCAACATAGAGGGGACCCGAAGTGATTGAATTGAGAGTTGCTGTTGAACAAACACGACGCACCGTCGCCTGTCTCGGCGCGCGTCCTGGGGCATCGCGCCGGCCGGTACTCGCGCAGGTCGCCCGCGCGCTCCGTGCGCTTGGCGCGTGCGCAGTGCTTCTGTTGCCAGCGCCTCTGTCGGCCGCTGTCGAGGAGGCCGCGCCTGAAGGCCCGGTCTCCGTAACGGCCGTCGTAGTGACCACAGCGCCAACGATCGACGGCGTCCTCGACGATGCCTGCTGGAAGGAGGCGACGCACATAACCGACTTCTGGCGCGAGCGTGAGGACGAGCCGCCGATAGAGAAGACCGAGGCTTGGCTTGGCCACGACGCCGAGGCGATATACATCGCCTTCCGCTGTCACGACAGCAAGCCCTCGGAGATTCGCGCCGCCCAGAAGAAGCGCCAAGGCCGCGTCTGGGACGACGACCGCGTGTTGGTGTTCATTGACGTGGGCAACACCGGCAGGAACTTCTACAGCTTCAACGTCACCCCGATTGGCACCCAGTATGACAATGTTCCCGGCGGGACATCTGAGAAGATCGAGTGGAAGGGCGACTGGCGCGCCGCCGGGTCGGTGGACGAGGAGGGCTGGTCGGCTGAGATCGAGATACCGTTCTCGATCCTCCGATACCCGAACGGACAGGATACGTTCCGCATCTGGCTCGCCCGGATCCTCGCCCGCCAGGACGACTGGTGCACCTGGCCCCGCGCCTTCGCCCGAGTGTGGGACGCGGACAACTGCGCGCGCTGGACCGGTCTGACAACGCCGCCGGTTCCCTTTCGCTGCACCTTCATGCCGTACGCGCTGTCCGTGCTGTCCGAAGATGAGGAGGATCGAGAGCCGCTGACCGCGGGATTCGACGTGAAGGGGACCTTCCCCAACGGGGTCGTCGGCCTGGGCACCTACAACCCGGACTTCCGGAACCTCGAAGATGTCGTCGAGACCATCGACTTCACCTATGTCGAGCGCCATCTCCCGGAGTATCGTCCTTTCTTCCGGGAAGGGGAGTACTACTTCCCGGGAGGCATCTTCTACAGCCGACGGATCGAGGACTTCGATCTGGGAGCCAAGGCCTTCGGCACGCTCGGCCGCCACCAGTTCGGTGTGCTCGACTAACATAAGGCGGCCTCCTCCTGCTAGTGTAAGTTGGTGCTCGAGGCACATACACTACTTCAAGGAGGAGACCGACGATGATCTACGTCGGACTCGATGTGCATA
>JALGXW010000096.1 GCA_029821875.1 Candidatus Hebobacterum abditum
GGAGAGCGCCTGAGGGTCAGCTACTACCACCCCATAGTGATCCACCAGTGGCAGGTCATGTGCTGCCTCAGCGATCCGAAGGTCTACGACATCCTCCGCGACCAGGTCCGCGCCCTCAACGACCTGCTCCATCCCTCCAGCTTCTTCATGCAGCACGACGAGATCCGGGTGGCCAACTGGGATCAGGCCTGCCAGAGTCGGGGCCTAACCCCGGGCGAGATGCTGGCCGACAACGTGCGGCGCTGCGTCCAGATCATTCGCGACATCAGCCCGGAGGCCCGAATCTGGGTCTGGTCCGACATGTTCGACCCGATGCATAACGCGGTGGACGAGTACTACATGGTGAACGGAACCTGGGCCGGCTCCTGGGAGGGCCTCGCGCCCGACGTCGGGATCGTGAACTGGGCAAACCACCTGAAGGGGAAGAACCTGCGCTGGTTCGCCGAGCGCGGACACGAGCAGATCCTGGCCGGTTACTACGACCATGAGGAGTGGATCATAGAGGAGTGGCTCGCCGCCGGCGAAGACCTGCCCGGCATCGTCGGCGCCATGTACACCACCTGGCGGGACGACCACTGGCCACCGACGCCTGGGGCGCCGATTCCTCCCCGGAGGAGTGACCGCCATGACCTCCCGGGAACGCGTCCTCGCCGCCATCAACCATCGCGAGCCGGACCGAGTTCCCCTCGACATGGGGAGCAGCCTGACCACCGGCATCATGGTGACGGCCTACGCGAAGCTGCGTCGGGAGCTGGGTGTCAACAGCACGCCACCAAAGGTGAGCGATCTCCTGCAAATGCTGGCCGAGGTCGAGCTTCCCGTCCTGGAGAGGCTGGGGTGTGACGTCGTTCCGCTGCTGCCGACAGTGCGGTTCTTCGGGGTCGCCTTCGACGACTGGAAGCCGTGGCGGACCTTCGACGGCACCGACGTGCTGGTGCCGAAGCAGTTCGACTACACCGTCGACAACAACGGCGATTTGCTGATCTCGCCGCGCGGGGACACGAGCAGACCTCCGCGCGGGCGCATGCCGAAGGACGGCTACTACTTCGACATCATCCCCCATCAGGAGCCCATCGACTGGGACGACCTGAACCCCGACGAGTTCGCCGAGCAGTTCCAGCCGTTCACCGACGAGATGCTGGAGCACCTCCGCAAGACGGCCGAGGAGCTGTACGCGAACACCGACTACGCCATCCTCGGCGGCTTCGGCCAGGGCGGCCTGGGCGATCTGCCGATGGTGTTAGCGGCCGACATGGAGAGACCCAAGGGAATCCGGAACTTCGACGACTGGATGGTCGCACACGTCACGCATCCGGAGTACATCAAGGGCATCTTCGCC
This sequence comes from Candidatus Hebobacterum abditum, assembly GCA_029821875.1. Classification (GTDB taxonomy): domain Bacteria; phylum Armatimonadota; class Hebobacteria; order Hebobacterales; family Hebobacteraceae; genus Hebobacterum; species Hebobacterum abditum. The sequence goes on from JALGXW010000096.1 coordinate 1,340, forward strand.
CGGCAGACGGAGCGGGCCATCGAGAACATGAAGCTATACCATGAGGCTGTAGGGGATCGCATCGTGGCCATCTTCGTGTCCGGCACCGACTTCGGCACCCAGCGCGGCGAGTTCATCTCGCCCGACCTGTATCGGGAGATCTACTTCCCGTTCCACAAGCAGATGAACGATTGGGTGCACGCGAATACGAGGTGGAAGACGTTCTACCACTGCTGCGGCTCGATCTACCACCTGATTCCCAGCTTCATCGAGGCGGGAATCGACATCCTGAACCCGGTGCAGTGCTCGGCGGCCAACATGGGGCCCCAGCGCCTCAAGCGCGAGTTCGGCGACAGGATCGTCTTCTGGGGGGCCGCGGTCGACACCCAGAAGACGCTTCCGTTCGGCAGTCCGGACCAAGTTCGCGAGGAGGTGGCCGAACGCATTCGCACGTTCGCGCCGGGGGGCGGGTACATATTCAACGCGATACACAACATCCAGGCAAAGACCCCGGTCGAGAACATCCTCGCCATGTTCGAAGCGGCCCGCGAGCGCGGCCGCTACCCAATCGGTGCATGATGGGAGTGTGAGATGGCGGAGAATGAGAGACCACGCTTGCCGCCGGGCCAGCAAGCCATCGAGCAGATGCCACCGCTGCATGTTGGCGCCATTCCGCGCTTCGACCAGGAGAAGTGGGACCTCCAGATCGACGGCGAGGTGCGAGAGCCCCGGACGCTATCCTACCGGGAGCTGCGCGCTCTCCCCACCGTGATCGACATGTCCGACTTCCACTGTGTGGAGGGCTGGAGTGTGCTCGACGTCGCGTGGCAGGGGATCCGGTTCGCAGACGTCGCGGGTCTCGTCTCGCCAACACAACGCGCCGGTTTCGCGACCATCGGGTGCGACGGCGGGTATACGACGAGTCTGCCCCTGGCCGACCTCATGAGGCCGGATGTCTTGCTTGCGTGGGGCACCGACGGAGAGGAGCTGGCGCCGGAACATGGGTTTCCCCTCCGGCTGGTCGTGCCCCACAAGTATGCGTACAAGGCGGCCAAGTGGGTACGATGGATACGATTCACGGACGAGCAGGAGCTAGGCTATTGGGAGCAGCGCGGCTACAGCAACAATGCCGATCCATGGAAAGAAGAAAGGCGGAGCTGAGAAACCGGCAACATGACAGGCACGACGCCTTCCACGGTTCCACTGATGGAGAGACCGCGCCTGCTTGACACCCGGCCGCCCCGTTCCTAGAATACCTCGGCGCTCGCAGACGACCCATGACATACGGACTTATCTCAGATATCCATGG
>JALGXW010000097.1 GCA_029821875.1 Candidatus Hebobacterum abditum
CTGACTGGGATGGCATCCAGAACGGCCCTCCCGGTGGCTGGCAGTGGGTTGGATCCAAGGAGAAGGGTCAGCGTTGGACCTTGCGCTTCCTGTGGGCGGGGGGCATGCAGGGAACCCAGACGCACAGCCTCTGGGTCGGCGCCGACGAGAGCCCCCTTCTCTGGTGGGTCAAGGTGACGGATCTCGAGCCCCAGCTGGTCTATCCTCCGGAGTAGCGCTCTCCCTGGCCAAGGGATCGGCCCGAACTCAGACCGAGGACGCCGAGCTAGCGAGCGCGGGCGGGACCGCGCGAGTCTGAGGGGGAGGTCATTTGACGCGGCTCCCGCACAATGCTAGCATGCTGCATTAGTGAGGATTCGCCTCGCGGAGAGGGAGGCCGGGGCGGTGAGCCGGAGTGAAGACTGCGGCTCGCCCGACGGAGGTCCAGCGATGAGACGATGGCTGCTTGCCATCACCCTGGCGCTGGTGGCCGTGCGGCCGGCGTCGGCTGTCGGCACGACCATCCTTGTCTCGCACACATGGGACTCTCCCTCGACGCGTGCTAACGACCACAGCTATTCCCGGGCGATCACGCCCGACGGGCGCCATGTCCTCTTCGACTCCCATGCCACTGATCTCGTCCCCGTGGACACGAACGGCGGCGTGGCCGACATCTTCTTGTACGACAGGACCACCGGCACGGTGGAGATGATTGTCCCGACCGCGGGGGGTGTGCAGCCGGATGAGGACTGCTATGCCAGGTCCATCACCCCGGATCTCCGGTACGTGGGCTTCAACTCCTCCGCCCCGTACCTCGTGCCGGAGTTCGAGGGCGGCTACCAGCAGAGCTACGTCTATGACCGGGTGACGGGGGCCGTCGAGCTCGTGAGCGTAGCAGATGATGGCACGCCAGGCGGCCCCGGCCCCGATACGGGAGGGAGCAGTCCCCCCCGCTTGAGTGCCGATGGCCGCTACGCGTGTTTCCAGTCGACCGCGACTAACCTCGTCCCGGGAGACACGAACGGCGTCAGGGACATCTTTGTCCACGATCGATGGACTGGACATACCGAACGCGTTAACGTCGCCGGCGACGGGACCCAGGCCGATGACTCTAGTCTATCGTGGTGGATAACCCCAGATGGCCGCTACATCGCCTTCTCCTCCAAGGCCACCAACCTCGTGCCTGGAGACACCAACGGGTATGGCGATGCTTTCGTCCTCGACCGTGCCACCGGCCTGATGGAGCGCGTGAGTGTCACCGCCGGTGGCGCGCAAGTATCTGCGGAGAGTTCTCTGGGTGCTCTGAGCGGTGACGGCCGCTTCGCCGTCTTCAGCTCTTACAGCGACTCCGTGGTGCCCGGGGATGCCAATGGCGAGGTGGACTGCTTCGTCCGCGACCGCGTGGCCGGGACAACCGAACTCGTCAGCTGCACCACCGGCGGGGGGGCCTACGACTTCAGCACGTGGGCCTCGTCCATCAGTGCCGATGGTAGGTTCGTCGCCTTCTACACCAACACTGACGGGGTTGGCGAGGACCCCGCGACGGTCGAGGAAGGGTTCTTGCGCGACCGCGTCGCCGCCACGACGGAGGATTTGGGGTCGCTCCGCACCAGACCTATGAGCGCGAACGGACGCGCCCTTGCGATGGACGTCCGTGCCGCGCCCTATCCCTGGCACCACCACGTCTACCTCTGGGAGCCGGAGGTGCTGGAGTTCGGCACCATCTCCGGGACGGTGACGGGCCTCGATACCGGCGCGCCCATCGCCGGGGCCCAGGTCTTGATCGGCGGCACGCTCCTCACGGTCACGGACACGAACGGAAACTACTCGATGGTGCTGGCCGTCACGGGGGGCACCGCTGTCAGCGTCAGCGCGAAGGGCTACCTGGACGCGACCGTCACCGGGGTGGCCGTGACCGCGGGACAAGTCACCGTGCAAGACTTCGTGCTGTATCCACAGCCGCCTACCGAGGTGCTGCTGGAGGTTCACCCGAACGAGCGGGCGCCGGGGCAGGTGGCCAGCCAGTTCTTGGGCGGCGCGCCATGGACTCAGCCCACGACATCGCCCCACTCCAGCTATGTGTGGAAGAAGTACGTGTTCGCTGGCAGCGATACTCTCTGGATACAGATCTGCGCCCAGAACTGGGACCGCTGGCAGAAGGGCTATGCCTCCGACGACA
>JALGXW010000053.1 GCA_029821875.1 Candidatus Hebobacterum abditum
CGTATTCATCGCCCGAACCTCCGGCCAGAATGTAGCCGCCGTCGGGAGTCTGTCTCACGCCATATGCTTCATCGTGAATGTACCTGGCATCATAGCCTCTAGGCTGGCCAAAGGTCTTGTGCCACTCCTCGTTACCGTCGCCGTCAACCTTCATCAGCAGGTAGTCCCAGTTCTTCACCCCATAGGAGACAGTATGCCCGCCGAGGATGTATCCCCCGTCCCTGGTCACATCGAAATCATAGAGGTGATCGCCTCTGCTGCCGCCCAAGGTCTTGCGCCACAGAGTGTTCCCCCGGTCATCGGTCTCGATGAGGCAGAAATCCTGATTGGCCTCTCCGCTCTCATTCTCAGTCCAGACACAGGAGCAAATCGCGTACCCCTGACTGATCTCCCGGACCTTTGTGCCCTGCGGGGCATCGATAGACTTCTCCCACTCCACACTTCCTTCCGCATCGAGCTTCATGATGAACCCGGTGAATCCATCACCACCGTCCGCTATGAAGACGAACTCTCTGAACTCCTCGGTATTCGGTCCATTGGTGTATCCTGTGGCAACAATACCTCCGTCACCGGTTATGTCGACTCCTCGGATCGCTCCGATGCCAGGCGCACCATAGAACTTCTCCCAGACTGTGTTGCCGGCGCAGTCCAGCTTCGCCAGGAACCTCTGCATCCTCTGACAGCTCGCGTCATGCAGGTTGCCGCCGACAATGTATCCATCGGGCACCTCGGCCACGCAATACCCTATCGCCCTCCTGCCTGCGCCACCGAAAGTCTGCTGCCATTCCAGGTCTCCGTCGCTGTCCGCTTTGACGATCAGTATATATGGCTCATCATCACGATAGGCCTGCCCAATCGCCACATAGCCGCCATCGCTCGTCTGACAGCCTTCGTGAACATGCTCTCCGAAATCTGTGCCCTGCCCCTTGAACCATTCGATTGCCGGCGCCGCCGCCCCAAGAACGGCTGAGCAGAGAAGCGCAAGGGCTAGAACAAAACCACATGCCAGCGTTCGCTTGACGGCCACTGACCTCTGCTGATCTCTCACCATATTCCTCCTTCCCCAGCTATCGGGCACACATCTTCATCTGTCAGGTGCCAGCTTCAGAAAGCCGAAGTTGTTGGGCTCTGGCGGTGTTTGAGAATCGGTATCGACAAATACGATGTACCCGCCATCGCTCGTCAGGCCGATGTACTCCGCGGCGTTGTTGCCGACATCACCGGCAGTCGGGTAGATGCCCTCCCACAGCACATTCCCTTCGCCATCCGTTCTCACCAGATAGGCCTTCCACTCATCTGATGTGCCCGCGGGATGTCCGGAGCCATGGTATGAGTCGTTTTCATCCCCCGAACCTCCGGCTATGATGTAGCCGCCGTCGGGAGTCTGTCTCACGCCATATGCTTCATCGTGAATGTACCTGGCATCATAGCCTCTAGGCTGGCCAAAGGTCTTGTGCCACTCCTCGTTGCCATCCCCATCGACCTTCATCAGCAGATAGTCCCAATTCTCGACCCCATAGGAGACAGTGTGCCCGCCGAGGATATATCCCCCATCCTTGGTAACATCGAAGTCATAGAGATGGTCGCCTTCACTGCCACCCAAGGTCTTGCGCCATAGAGTGTTCCCTCGATCATCGGTCTCGATGAGACAGAAGTCGTTATTGACACACGAGCAAACCGCGTACCCCTCTGGGATCTCCCGGACCTTTGTGCCCTGCGTGGCCTCGATGGGCTGCTCCCACTCTACACTTCCCTCCGCATCGAGCTTCATTATGAATCCGTCACTATCATCCGCGATGAAGAGGAAGTCCCTGAACTCCTCAGTATCTGGGGCGTTGGTGTATCCTGTGGCGACGATTCCGCCGTCGGATGTTATGTCGATTCCGCGAATTGCACCGAGGCCCGGGGCCGCATAGAACTTCTCCCAGACGGTGTTCCCTGCGCGATCCAGCTTCGCGAGGAATCGGTGCATCCGCTGGTGGCTCGCGTCATAGAGGCTGCCGCCGGCAATGTATCCATCGGGCACTTCGGACACGCAATAGCCCACGCCCCTCTTGCCGGGCTCGCCGAACGTCTTTTGCCATTCCAGGCCTCCGCTTCCATCAACCTTGACGATTAAGGCATGGGCAAGCTCAAGGCCATGCCCAATCGCAATGTAGCCTCCTTCGCTCGTCTGACAGCCTTCATGGACGTGCTCTTCGTAGTCTGTGCCGTGTCCTGTGAACCACTCGATTCCCGGCGCCTCCGCACGAAGAACGGCTGCACAGAGGAGAAGAAGCACAAGAGCAAGAGTACATGGCACCATTAGCTTGACCCCTGGTGACCTCCGTTGATTGCCTACAGCTTTCGTCCTGCACCAACTACGTGTTACACATCTCTTCAGGTCGACCTTCTAGGCCGTAGGAGGGACCCGCCCCGGTTGTGCTCACTCCACCGTCCGGTAGCGCTCCCCCAATTCCGGGTACTGCTCGTCGGTGTCGCCATATTGCTGCTTGGCCTGATCCAGCGTCTGACGTAGTTCCGCGGCGACGCCCGCGTGGGCCGACTCGCCGTAGAGGTTGTGCAGTTCGAGGGGATCTGTCTCCATGTCGTATAGCTCCCAGCCCGCGGGTGTCTTCTCCTCCTGTGCGCCTGTCGCGTCCAGGGGCAGGCCATAGTAGAAGATGAGCTTCCAGCGGTCGGTGCGAATCCCGTAGTGGGCCGGAACATGAAGTCCGTGGGCCAGGTGCATCCAGTAGCGGAAGTAGACCGCTTCCCGACGAGCCGCCTCCGGATCGCCGCCCAGCATCCCCCGACAGGAGAAGCCCTGCATCTCGTCTGGGATCTCCGCCCCCGCATAGTCGAGCAGCGTTGGGGCCACGTCTATGTTGGCTATCAAGCCAGCGCGCACGGACTGCGGTGCGATCTCCCGCGGATAGCGTACCAGGAAGGGCGAACGCAGCGACTCTTCGTAGCTCCAGCGCTTGTCCCAGTAGTCGTGCTCGCCGAGGAACATGCCCTGGTCCGAGGTGTAGATCACGATCGTGTCGTCGAGCGTCCCCTGCTCCTCCAGCTCCGCCAGCAGCGCACCGACGCTGTCGTCGATCCCGGCGACAGTCCGCAGGTAGTCCCGGAGGTACTTCTGGTAGGCGGCGATGCCTTTCTCCTCGAAGGTCAGGTGCTCGGTGCCGGTCAGCGGACCGGTAACGTAGTCGGGGTCCCGGAACATCTCGTAGAGGCTGCGCACGGTGCTGCGCGGCGTCACGGAGGCACCGAAGTCGCGCGAGGCGATGGACCGGTGGCTCTTGTCTTCGAAGAGGCTGTCAGGCGCCGGGATGTCGATGCCGTCGAAGAGGTGCTCGTGGCGCTCGGGGTATTCCCACAGGTCGTGGGGCGCCTTGTGATGACACATGAGGAAGAAGGGGCGCCTCCGATCGCGGGCGCGCAGCCAGTCGAGCGCCATCCCCGTGATGATGTCGGTCACATAGCCCCTGTAGTTCACGGGCCCGCGGCCCTTCTCGATGAAGTCCGGGTCGCGGTAGGTGCCCTGGCCGCCATGTCCCGAGAGGTACTTGTACTCTGCGAACCCCACGGGTTCACAGTGCAGGTGCCACTTGCCGAACAGAGCCGTGTCGTACCCCGCCTCCTGTAGGATGGCGGCCAGGTTGGTCGAGCCCTCCGGCCGCCACGCATCATCCAGCGTCCGCACACCGTTGATGTGGCCGTACTGCCCGGTCATGATATTGGCCCGGGCCGGCGTGCAGATGGCATTGGTCGAGAAGAAGTTGCTGAGGCAGGCGCCTTCGTTGGCAATCCTATCGATGTTGGGGGTCTGGAATGCCGCTGCCAGTCGCGAGCCGTAGCAGCTGATCGCGTTCGCCGCGTGATCGTCGGACATGATGTAGAGGATATTCGGCTGTCTCATGGGCCTTGCGCTCCCGAAGCGATCTACCCGCTGGAGCAAGCTGGGCGTGACCTCTTCTCCGGATGCCATGGGCCTCCCTTCTCGGCGCCCTCGATACCTGACGACTCAAGGCGACTGTCGGCTCCGGTGTGAAGTTCGGGTCATCTGCTCGAGCATGCTAACCGCTGGCTTGATCCGGGTCGCCAGCGATGGGATTCCTTTCACGAGGGGACAGCATGTGCTACCATCTCGCCAACGTGTCCGAATCCGTTGTGGGCAGGGCGGTCCGTCCCGCTGGGGACCGCACGCATCCCGTTTGAGGAGTATCTCAGTGTCTGTGTGTTGGCGGACAGGCGCCGGGAAGGGAGTGTGGAGGTCCTTGTTGACGTCCCGCTGCGGCCGCAGGCCCCGGACGTGCCGTCGCTCTCCCTGGTGCTGTTCGGCTGAGACCCAGACACCCAGTCGGCCGCAGCCGTCTCCCCAGGCAGGCAATAGGGTGGGCTGCGCCAGAGTCTCCCTGGACGCATTGCAAGAGAAACCATCGTGATGCCGCGCCCCGGTGCCCAAGGAAGTGGCATCCCCTCTCCCCTTCCTATGGGAGCACTGACATGCATCCTGGAGTCGACCGCTGCCTACTGGGCAGTCGGCCTCGGGACAAGAGGATTCATCAAGTGTTCAGGGGAATTGTATCTTCACACAGGCCAGCGATTGGGCTATTCTGGAAGGTGTGGGAGCGGAGGGTCAGCCGACGTGCCAGGCTGAGCAGGTGCGGCGTGCCGGCCAGCGGCGGCGTGGTTCTGTGAGTGGGCACGTCGATAGCCCCTGGGCTGTCGACGAGAGGCGTCGTCACTGACGCTCGAGCGACACGGCACGGTCGCGCACCTTTCAGTCTGCGATGCGCACGCCGGCGGCGGAAAGGAGGCGGGACGAGTCGGGAGCCGGTGAGGCGCGTGGTGGTGTACTGCCCCAGTTGAGTGCCGCGTTGACTGCGTGATCTGTAGACTCTCAGTTGTGGGTATAGATAAGTCGTGGATCATCAAAGGAGGCATCCCTGATGCGAACTCGAAGACGTGGTTTCACCCTGATTGAGCTGCTGGTGGTCATTGCGATTATCGGCATCCTAGCAGCGATGGTCTTCCCGGTATTCGCACGCGCGCGCGAATCCGCGCGCAAGGCGGTGTGCCTTTCGAATGTGAAGAACATCGCCCTGGCCATTCAGATGTACCTGGCGGACAATAACGACACACTCCCGCCCACAGAGAGCAGGCGCGAGGTGCAGGAGTGGTTCAATACGTGGGGGGACATAAACTATCCAGACGATGAGTTCGAGTGCCTGGAGATGCCGTCGGTCGCCAACCCCTATCTCACCTGGGTGGTGTGCCTGGATGAGTACATCAAGAACCGCGACGTCTGGCGCTGCCCCAGCGCCAAGGTGGAGGTCGTTCCCGGCCTCATCTTCGGCATCCCCGACTGGTTCACCCAGTTGCAGGTGAATGATGCTCTGTTCCCCGAGGAGCTCTGCGTTTACAACTCCTTCCCGAGCGGATGGGGCGGCGAGATCACGGACACGTTCGTACAGATGCACGTGGGCGCCTCCTACGGGGGCTCGGCTCCTGCGAAGTCGTTCGTTCAGAGCATCACCACCAACGAAAGCGTTAACAGGGGGCTGAAGCTCGTCGAGGTAGAGGATCCCGTAAGGTTCGTCATCGCCGCGGACAGCTCCGCCGAGTCGAGCACCATGAACGCTGGCAACCTCGCCTACCCGGATATCTGCGCGCTGGGATGTGCGAACGAGATCTGCGGCTGGGTGGACTGGGCGGTCGCCAGCGACCCTGAGTGCTGCGGGGATGAGTACCAGCTCTGGGCGGACATGGCCTTCCTCGGCGACCCCAGTCTGTACAAGCAGTACTCCCGGCATCTGGGCGGAGTCAACCTGGGCTTCCTCGATGGGCATGCCAGCTGGATGAACTCTCAGTCGGTGGTCACAGCGGTGGCCGAGGGCGATCTCGCCGGAGTCGGCGAGGTATGGCCCAACTCAGCCTGCGGATTCGCTGAGGACAATCCGGGAGTGCCCACCCTGTACTAGACTGGCCAGGATCTTGCGTCAAGCAGGATGCCCCTGCATTGCATCACAGGGCGACATAGGTCGACGTGAAGGGCGGGGCGCCGGCTACGGCGCTCCGCCCCCCTAGGCTCTCCGCTACCGGCGGCCTCTCGGCAGGGATCTCGTGGGAGGAACGCGCATCACATCCGACGCTGACAGGGATGACCGCCGGCCGGCCGCAGCACCCGTCGGGCCCGGCGGCGTCACTTGGCGCGCGGTGGCAATCTCGCTCGCGGTCATCCTCCTGAGCGTTCCCGCCATCTTCTACGGGGAGGTGGTCTGGCCCAAGATGGTGGCCTGGGGCTGGTTAGGGGCTGGGTGGTCGAGCGGCGTGCCGGCGAGCTGGCCGCTGGCGGTCTTATTCCTGTTGGGCGCGGCCGGAAGCCTTCCGGTGTTGCGCCGATTCGCCCTGAGGCGGCGCGAGCTGCTGACGGTGTACGCGGTGGTGCTCGTGGCGACGCCAGTGCTGGGCGCGGGCGTCCTGTTCTTCGTGCTCTCCAGCGTGGTCAGCTACTACTACTACGCCCACGCGCTCACGAACTGGGCGGTATTCCTGCCACTCATCCCTACCTGGTTCGGCCCGTCGTCTGAGTCGGCGGTGGAAGGCTACTTCGTGGGCAGAGCCACAGTTCCGTGGGGGGAGTGGGCGCCCTCGCTGGCCGCCTGGTCTTCTTTCATCATCTGCCTGTTCACAGCCAGGGCCTGTCTGCTGGCGCTCGTTCAGAAGCAGTGGATCAGGAGAGAGCGGCTGACCGTGCCGCTCGCCGAGATACCGCTGGAGATGATGCAGGAGTCCGGCCGTGCCGGAACGGGCCGGCTTCCCCGACACGCGCTGTTCTGGCTCGGGCTCATCATCGCAGGCTTTCTGGGATTCCAGAGCGAGCTGTCCATCCGGTTGCCGTCCCTGCCGTCGCTGCCAATGTCGGTGGTCATCATGCAAAGACAGGTGGTCGGGCCCTTTTCGGTTCTCGGCCACTTTGAGCTACCCCTGAGGCCGTGGCTCCTGGCGCTGGCCTATCTGATGCCGACGCAACTGTCTTTCTCGGTCTGGTTCTTCTGGCTGGCCAAAACAGCCATGGCGATGCTGGCGATCCTCTTCGGGGCGTCACCCTACCCGGTGGACGAGTGGTGGAGGCACGAGTTCCCGGCCCCGTTCGACCAGTCGACCGGGGCGCTGCTCGTGCTGTCTGTCTGGCTCCTATGGCGCGCGCGCAGTCACCTGGCACGCGCCGTCCGCATCGCCTTCTCGTGGCGGCCAAGCGGAAGCGATGCAGATGAGCCCATCTCGTATCGGTGGGCATTCGCCGGCTTGCTCGTGTGCTCCGTCTGGATGGCCGCATTCCTGGTGCTGGCTGGATGCCGGCCCATCTTCAGTTTGTTCTATGTCGCACTGCTCGTGGGGATCGCTTTCTCCTACACGCGGATCTGCGCCGAGACCGCCTTTGACCCGACCATCTGGTTTCTCCACGGGGTCGTGCCGATGGTAACGGGCACTCAAGGGCTTCGACCGCGGGAGATCATAGCTCTCGAGACGACGGGGGGCTGGGCCCACAGCCCCTTTCCCAGGCAGGTCATCAGCGCCTGCAGCATGAACACTCTGACCTCGTTCAAGATCGGCGATGCGGCCGGGGTGCCTTTGCGACGCCTTACTCGCCTGCTGTTCCTTGGCTTCTTGATCGCTCTCGGGGCCGGCACGGTCTACGCGCTGCACGCGCTCTACCGCCTCGGTTTCAACTCGACGTTGGTGGGGATTGCCGACTTGTTCCCCGGCTGGCACTTTATAATGGCGGGGAATGAGATCTTCGACAACCTGACGAATCCGCAAGACGCCGAGTGGTACGGCGTGCTATGGTGGGGGGTGGGCGCAGTGGTCTTCGTGTTCATCGCCGTAATGCGCCTGCAGTTCCTGTGGTGGCCGTTCCACCCGGTGGGCTACGTGCTCGGCCTCGGCCTCATGGCAGGTGAAGGCATCGGCGGACTGCCCTTCGTTGTCGCCTGGCTTGCCAAGGCACTGGTACTGAGGTACGGCGGCCTGCGGCTGTATCGGCGGACCCTGCCTATCGTCATCGGCCTGATCGTCGGCGACGTGTTGAACCGGTCGCTGTGGGACATCATCTCACTGGTGGCCCGTGGGCGAATCTAGCGATCCAGCTTCTGTCCGGTTGACAGGAGATATGCTCAGATATCGAATTAGGTGGACGTAGAAGAGGAGGTCGTTCTGATGACTGATCGCTCGAATGACAAAAGCGGCCGCAGGAAGAAGGCCGCAGCTGCCGCGCCCTACGAACCGACGTGGGAGTCCCTGAGGTGCCATCCAACGCCGCAGTGGCTTCGCGAGGACAAGTTCGGCATCTACACTCACTGGGGCATCTACTCTGTGCCGGCCTTCGGAGGCAATGCCACCTGGTATAGCCACGAGCTGTACATGGACCCGGACTCCGAGGCACGGAAGCACCATGAGAAGACCTATGGCCCACTGGATGAGTTCGGCTACAAGGACTACATCCCCATGTTCACGGCGGAGAAGTTCGACGCGGAGGAATGGGCGGAGCTCTTCGAGAGGGCTGGCGCCCGCTTCGCCGGGCCGGTGGCCGAGCACCACGACGGCTTCGCCATGTGGGACACGAAGTGGTCGGAATGGAATGCCGCGAAGATGGGTCCGAAGCGGGATATCGTCGGAGAGCTCGCGAAGGCGATCAAGGGGCGCGGGATGAGGTTCGTCACCGCCCTGCACCACGCGGAGGCCTGGTTCTTCTTCCCCGTCTGGGATAAGCGCTACGACTGCTCCGATCCCATCCAGATCTGATGTGGTTCGACTATGGCCTGTGCAGCATTCACGAGGACTATGTCAAGGAGTATCTCGCCTACTACTACAACAAGGCGGCGGCCAACGGCAAGGAAGTGGTGGTGACCTACAAGCACCACGACCTCGCCCCGAGCGCCGGCCTGCTCGACTATGAGCTGGGTCAGGCCCGCGACCTGACATGGCATGAGTGGATCACGGACTCCACCGTCGATAACCAGGGAGCGTGGGGCTATGTCAAGACGGCCGGCTACAGGAGCGTGGACTGGCTGGTAGACAACTTGGTCGACCGCGTCAGCAAGAACGGTTACCTCCTGCTCAACGTCGGCCCGAAGGCCGATGGGACCATTCCTGAAGAGGCGAAGAAGGGCCTTCTCGGCATGGGCGAATGGCTCAAGGTCAACGGAGAGGCCATCTACGGCACCTCGCCCTGGGTCATGGCAGGAGAGGGCCCGACCAGACTTGAGAGGAGCGGCGGCTTCAACGAAGAGGATGCGCCGTACACGGCGCAGGATATCCGGTTCACCGTGAAGGGCGACGCTCTCTACGCCACCGTCCTCGACTGGCCCGGAGAGAAGCTGGTCATGACCACCTTCAGGGCACCCGAAGAGGGGACGGCTGATGTGGGCGTTCGGCATGACGACGACCCGTACTACCAGCTCTATGAGTCCGAGATCGTGTCCGTCACCATGCTCGGCGACGACAAGCCACTCAAATGGAAGCTGGAGAAGCAGGGCCTTGTCGTCCGTATGCCGGAGAAGAAGCCGTGCGAGCACGCCTTCGTCGTCAAGATCGTGCGGAAGAAGCCTTACTGATAGAGCAGAGGAGCAGGTCGGAGGCCGGTAGGCGCTCCGCGCACGCGCCGGAGTCGCAGCCTGTCTCCGCCCTGTTTCTCCTCTAGGGATAAGCCACAGGAGGAACACCCATGGATCTGATGCTCAAGGGGAAGACGGCCGTAATCACGGGCGGGAGTGTCGGCATCGGCCTGGCTGTCGCCGAGGCGCTCGCGGCCGAGGGAGTTGATCTCGCGCTCTGTGCCAGGAACGAGGAGCGGCTGTCCGCGTCCGGAGACGGCATCCGGGAGGCGCACGGCGTCCGGGTGCTGACGGTCCCAACGGATGTCACCAATCCGGCTGACATAGCGGCTCTGTCACAGCAGATCGAGGCAGAGTACGATGGGGCGGATATTCTCATCAACAACGCGGGGACCGGCAGTGAAGAGAAGATCATGGAGGCCCCGGATGACAAATGGCAGTACTACTGGGACCTCCACGTGATGGCGGCCGTCCGCATGTCCAGAGCGATTGTGCCGCTGATGCGGAAGCGCGGCGGCGGCGCGATCATCAACAACGCCTCCATCTGTGCGAAGCAGCCGCTCGGGTATGAGCCGATATACAACACGACAAAAGCAGCGCTGGTCATGTTCTCGAAGTGCCTCGCCAACGAACTGGTCGGTGAGAGCATCCGCGTGAACACCATAAACCCCGGCCTCGTTCTGACGCCGGACTGGTGGAAGACCGCGGGAATCCTCAGCGAGAAGGAGGGAACCACCGCGCAGGAATACCTGGACGGCATCGCGAAAGAGAACGCCCCCATCGGGCGCTTCGCCTCGCCGGAGGAGGTCGCCAAGTTCTTCGTGTTCCTGTGCTCGCCTGTGGCCAGCTACTGCGTGGGCTCAACGTACTACGTCGATGGAGGCTGGCTGAGGGTCGTGGTCTGAGCCTGGGGTGCAAGTCGGCAACAGGCCCGACAGCGCCAGTGCCAGCCGCTCACCTTCCACCAGCGAAGACCGCTTGCCCAGGTGACGCTGGTGAACCATCACCTGGTGGTAGAGCGCCAGCACCAGGAGGGCCTGGTCGCCGCGGTATGCCAGCCCGAACATCAGGTAGAGGGGAGAGAATCGCGTCAGGATAGCACGCCAGAACATGTCTGGAGGGTGCCGCAGCGAGGGGGAGAAGTAGACACCGCGGCTGACAAGGAACCGAGGCCGCTGACCTTCTGCTTGCCTCAGATTGGCTCTGATACAGTACGGATGCTGTGGCGTGAGGTGCTGTGCAACCAAGCCCCGGCGGGTACGATCGCCCAGCCGGGGCCGGTGCTGATCGTGGCGCGCGACCCCGGGCGGGGCGCTGATGAGAGTCTCCCAGCCCCACAGCGCCACAGTTGGGATCTGGAGAGGATAGGTAACCTTGAGACAAAGAGAAGTCGTGCAGTGGGCCCTCGTCGCGCTCGCGTCAGTTGTGATCCTCCTTGCTGGCCAGTCCAGTGCGGCCGCGGAACAGGAGTATCGCCGGCTGCCAGTCAGTGAGTACCGCGACAAGATGGTGGCGGGCTGGATAGGCCAGATGGTGGGGGTGGGAGTGGGCGGACCCACGGAGTTCCGGTGGAGGGGCGCCATGGTCCCGGCGGACGAGGTCCCCAAATGGCGCCCGAAGATGGTGAACCAGTTCGGGCAGGACGATCTATACGTGGAGATGACGTTCCTCCAGACACTCCAGATGTACGGGTTCGACGTCTCCATCCGCCAGGCAGGCATCGATTTCGCGAACAGCCGCTATGGTCTGTGGCACGCGAACGGGGAGGGGCGCCGGCTGCTACGGCAGGGCACCGCTCCTCCCGACTCGGGCCATCCGGAGTTCAACAAGCACGCAGACGACATCGACTACCAGATCGAGGCGGACTTCTCCGGCCTGATGGCTCCCGGCCTCCCGAACACAGCCATCAAGCTCGGAGAGAAGTTCGGCCGCCTGATGAACTATGGCGATGGGCTATACGGCGGGCAGTTCGTCGGCGCCATGTATGCCGAGGCCTTCTTCGAGACGGACATCGCCAAGATCGTAGAGGCCGGCCTCCGCGCCATTCCCGCCGAAAGCCAGTACGCGGAGTGCGTCCGCGATGTGCTGGCATGGTGGCGCGAGGATCCTGACGACTGGGAGACGACGTGGGAGAAGATCAACGCCAAGTACCACCTCAACCCCGACTACCGCCGATTCTCCTGCAGCGGCCCTGACGCCGAGAAGGGCTGGGATCTGAACATCGACGCCAAGGTGAATGGCGCCATGATCGTCCTGGGTCTCCTCTACGGAAACGGGGATCCGGACAAGACCGTAGAGATCTCGCTCCGGGGCGGCCATGACTCCGACTGCAACCCGTCGAACGCCGCCGGTGTGCTCTTCACGACCATAGGAGCCTCCCGCCTGCCGGAGCGCTTCGCCTCCGAACTCTCCTACGACACGGACTTCAGCTACACCGCGTTCAACATGCGGAGACTCACTGAGGTCTGCGAGCAACTGGCGCGTCAGGCTGTCGTGAGAGCCGGCGGCCGCGTCGAGACGGATGAGTCGGGTGAGGAGGTGCTGGTGATCCCGGTGCTCGCGCCCGAGCCGACCGCCCTGGAGCAGTCCTGGGAGCCTCGTCCAGCCGCCAACACGCGCTTCACTGAAGAGGAAATGGCGCAGATCACCGTGGAGACCAGCATCCAGTTCGCGGAAGGTCCGCTGTGTCAGAGCTGCGGCCTCATGCCCCTGGACTCCCCGGAGAACTTCGGCACCAACGCCGACGGCTCCAAGAGCGAAGACTACTGCGTGTACTGCTTCAAGGACGGCGCCTTCACCTATCCCGACGCCACGCTGGAAGAGTGGATCAAGGTCTGCGCCGGCTTTGTGGCCGGTTACTGGAACGTGAGCGAGGAGGAAGCAGCGGCCAAGCTCAGCGAGTACATGCCCAAGCTCAAGCGATGGCAGCAGAAGTGACATCACCAGCCGCCGCCGTGGCTCGGGCCGCACGGGGCTGGTGTTGGCGAGGAGATCAGTAGGCGAGTCCCGGTAGAGAAGGGGCCGAGCACAAGCGAAGCTGAAAGGACAGAAGCATGTATCGCCTCAGAGTGTTGGGAATCCGTGCCGCCGCGGTGGGCGCCCTCGCCATGGGGGTGATGCTGAGCGGCTGTGCGGGGACGAAGGAGCAGAAGGGCGCGGCTCCGCCCCAGAAGCCCAGGGTCGCCCTGGTGATGAAGTCGCTCGCCAATGAGTTCTTCAAGACTATGGAGGACGGCGCGAGAGACCACCAGCAGCAGCACGCGGAGGAGTACGAGCTGATCGCGCAGGGCATCCAGGACGAGCGCGACATCAACAGGCAGCACGATCTCGTCCAGCAGATGATCGC
>JALGXW010000098.1 GCA_029821875.1 Candidatus Hebobacterum abditum
TGGTTCAGATTGAGGAAGGCCAGCACCAACTCGTCTTCATAGACGACACTTGCCGGACTCTTGCCCCGCACGATCTGGCAGAAGACACAGTCGTCGTTCATCACGGCCCCCTCCATCCTCGCCTGCTGTTCGGCCCTACGCGGCCATGGCGGCGGCGAGCGGCTTCGGGACGGCGGCGTCGTCCGCGGCGGCGGCGCGCTCGACTGCCCACAGGTACAGGCACGTGTAGTAGGCGGTGCGCACGAAGTTCGTGTAGGCCATCACGAGCGCGATCCAAATGCCCGCGACGATGAGCGCGGGGATCAGCGCGATGGTCCCGCCCACGACAGACAGCCCGACCACGCCGGCGATGGCGAGCAGGATGGCGACGAACCCGATGATGCGGTTCACGAGGAGGACGCCGATCTCGCCGATGGCGATGGGCACGAGATTGCTGGAGTGAATCTCCTTCGCCCGCCCGAAGGCCTTGAAGAAGGGCGCGTCTTCGAGCATGATGATCGGCAGGAGGAGGTAGACGACCACCGTCCAGAGGCGCTGGATGGCGCCGCCCACCATGTCGCCCGCGCTCATGCCCCCCTCTCTTCGCTTGCGGCTGGTGAGCACCGAGACGATGGCCGAGGCGCCCGCCAGCAGCAGCAGCGCGGGGAGGTTCTTCAGCGCGTCCGCGAAGGCGGTGCCGAGCTGCGCGTCCCGACCGCGCAGATGGACGTTGATCAGATGCACGGTCATGCCGGTGAAGAAGTAGCTGATCGAGTAGAAGATGAACCCGGTGATGAGCGCGATGGCGATCTCTGTCGCGTTGGTTCCCTCCTCCTCATTGCCCAGTTGGTCCCACAGTCCGAGCGCGTTGAGAATGAGCACGGCCGCCACGAGGAAGACGACCGAGGCGATGACCGAGAAGATCGGGGGCAGCAGCAGGTCCTTGTCGCGGAAGGCCATCGTGAGCGCCTCTCGCATGAACACCCACGCGCGGCGGACCTGGCCCCACAGGCCGGCGTGGCCGGGCAGCGGCCGCTCCGCGCCTAACTCGCGGGCCTCCGCGCTCCGCGCGGCCGCCAGGTTGGCCGGCGCGCACACGAGGCAGAGCTGCTTGTTCCCATCCTTGACCTCGCAGTCCGCGCAGATGCTGTGTCCGCACTCCGCGCACGTCCCCGCGACGCCGGGCTTGCCACAGCTCCCGCAGGGCTTCGCCGCTCTCTGTACACACCGGGGACACGCAGTCTCGAACGGCTGCATCACATAGCCACACTGATCACACTGCACGATACCCTCCTCGCCATGCGTCTCTAGACAGGCCGTCACCCGCCGTTAACCACTGCCACATTCCGCAGGGAGGTGGCGATGCCTGCAGGGGGCGCTACTCCCACCCCCACTGCTCCCAGATCCAGCCGTACCACGGGTCGTAGCCGGCCGCGGCTGCTCGCCTCTCGCAATCTTCGGCGCTCTTCAGCCAGTCGAGATTCTTCCAGGCCTCTGTATCCCGCGCGCCGAGTAGGTGACTGAGCATGTCGTCGGTGAGCAGGCCGGTCGTGCGGATCTCCTCGGTAAGGATTCTCACGATGTGGCGGACGGCCGTCGACTTCTCGGGCCATCCCGCCTCTGACGCGAGGACCTCGAAGTCTCCGAGCAGCTCCTTCGGGCCGAAGGGCAGCTCCTTGAACATGGGGAGCAGGCCGGTGCGCCACGGGTAGTACTGCTTGTTCATGAGGAAGATCACCCGGAACAGCATGCGAATGACCTCGGCGAGGAACATGTGCGCGTCGAGGGGCTTGTTCCGGCGCACAGCCTTGTCGAACTCCTCCAGCTCGCCGGCCACGTCTATGAGCTCGCGTATCAGACGCTTCGTCCACACCCACTCCGGACAGCGGCCCGGCGCGGTGAGCTCCCGGAGTCGGCCGAGAGCCCCCTGACCGTCCCACAGAATCAGGGAGACCTGGAGCTGGAGCAGTCCCTCCAGCTCGGCCTCCTCCCACGGCACGTCGGCCTCGCCGGCGAGGATAGACTCGGCCTGTCCCCACAGCAGCTCGCCGAGACGGTGGACACTGATCTCTGAGTGTCGGAGCCGCCACCACTCCTGCGGGTCTCTCGGATAGAAGGACTTCGGGTGGGCGATGAACGGGTCCAGGTCGTGCAGTAGCGTCA
>JALGXW010000099.1 GCA_029821875.1 Candidatus Hebobacterum abditum
AGGGAGAAGAACTGTTACCTGCGACGCTCCGAGCGCTGCCTCTCCGATGTGCTCCACGACGCTGGCTATGCCACCGGCTACATCGGGAAATGGCACCTCACCAAGCCCAAGAAGCCGTACGTCGATCCCACCGACTACGGCGGCTATATCTGGGACTCCTACCCGCCGCCAGCGGACCGGCACAGCTTCGACTTCTGGTATGGGTACGGGACGCACGGCAACCATCTTCACCCTCACTACTGGACCGGTGATCTGCCCAAGGACCGACCCAGACAGGTTGACCAGTGGGCGCCCGAACATGAGGCCGACCTGGCCGTCGAGTACCTGAAGAACTCAAGTGGCAAGTACCGCGACCCCAGCAAGCCCTTTGCGCTTTTCGTCTCACACCATCCACCGCACAATCCGTACAACGCCGTTCCGGACAAGTACCTGGACGAGTATCGAGACAGGCCGCTGGAGGAACTGCTCATCCGCGGCAACGTGGATCTGTCGCTCGACGATGGAGCAACAGCTCAGGCGAAGCGCGCTGTGAGAGGCTACTTCGCCATGGTCACAGGCATAGACGAGCAGCTCGGCCGCATACTCACGTGTCTACGGGAGGAGGGCCTCGAGGACAATACCATAGTCGTCTTCACGGCCGACCACGGCGAGATGATGGGCAGCCATGATCGAATGGCGAAATCAGTGTGGTACGAGGAATCGGTCGGCATACCCCTGATGATTCGATGGCCCGGCAAGATCAAACCCGGCCGCGACGATTTGCTGATAAGCCTGCCCGACTACATGCCGACGTTACTCGGGCTCATGGGATTGTCAGAGTCAGCTCCACAGGGAGTCGAGGGCACAGACTACTCGACCGCACTCCTGGGGAAGAGCGCCGCGAGGCCGGCGTCAGCTCCCTACCTGAAAATGCGACACGATGGCGATGAATATGGCGCGCGCGGCCTGCGTACCCATGGCCACACGTTCGTCGTGCAGCGGACGAAGGATGGCGAGCAGACCATCCTCTACGATAACGAGAAAGATCCGTACCAACTGACGAACGTCGCCGAGAGCAGCGCGGCCCTCGTAGCGGACCTGCGCGGGGAGCTCGGCGACTGGCTGAGACGGGTCGGAGACCCGTGGGCGGAGACCTGAGCACGGTGCCCAGTACGGCTGGCAGGGCGAAGCGGACTGCGCGCTAAGTAGCTGGTTCAACGGAGGAAGGGAATCACGGTCCCACATCCTCACCTAGAGGCCGACGTACTTGTCGTGGGGCAGGTTCTTGAGGGCTGCCTGCGGCCATCGGCGCCGCGCGGGCAGGAGCTCGATTCTGCCGCGTCGGAACCTCACCAACGGGTGGATTGCGGAAGGAGACGACCATGGGCAGATTGTTCTACGGTGTTGACGAACTCCTGAAACAGCCAACCTTCCCCGGCATCAAGGACCCGACGCTAGTCTACTATCACTTCCGCCCGGCCCGTCCGGCGAACCTCCTCATCAGCCGCGACGCCGAGACCGGTGATCTGAACTTCGCCTCGGGCACCTACGGCCCGCTTACAGACCGGCCCTACACCATCTGCCTTCACCTGCACTCCAGCCCGCATTCGGCACACAACCTCGCCGCCGCCGGCGCAGAGTGTGTCGTCGCGCTCCCAGGCAAGGACCTGGTGCGCGAGACGTGGATCGGCGCGCTGTCTCTTCCCCGCGGCATCTTCGAGGCGGACGTCGCGGAGCTAACGCTGCTGCCCTCCCGGGGTGTCAGCGTGCCCGGCATTGCCGAGTGCCCGGTCAACCTGGAGTGCCGAGTCGAGTTCATCAGGGAGCTCTACGGACGCGCGCACGCGCTCTTCCTACAGGTCGTAGGCGCAACGATCAACGAGGACCTCATCGGCCGTGATCGCCTCTCCATCATCAACGAGTTCCCCACTTATGAAGTCGATGACGCGACGAACATCTGGGGTGGCTCAGTCGAGCGGCTTGGCGCGAACGGCGAACTGCTGGCAGCACCCAGCTTCCCCGCCTGCGCCAAGGCCGGGTTCAACACGGATATGACCGAGTGGGTGGCCGACCTGGTGGCGGAGACCTACCTCAGCGAAGCCGAAGGCTCCCGGCTGAACACGTGGATTCGGGACCTGGCC
>JALGXW010000054.1 GCA_029821875.1 Candidatus Hebobacterum abditum
TGTGGGTGTCAAGTGGTGATGGGACGGCTCTGGGCGGCTCCTGAGCTTATCTGACTCTGCCGTTCAGTTTGTTCCTGTTGCGCGCGAATGAGACACAACCGAGGGAAGCCAGACGCATGCCGCAGATCACACGGCTGTTTGTGGCGTCGAAACACCCGTTACAGGCCCAGACGGAATGGCCTCTGTATCGGTCTCACGCTCGCCCGACAAGGACCCAATGTCCCAGACCCACTTAGCACCCGTCGGCGCTCTCCCTGAAGCTCGATCAGGGCGCCCGTGCGTGGCCGCCCTAGCGAGCAGTCACGCGTTGAGCAGGCGCCGGCCCGGCGTAGATAGGCAACACGATATGCGAAGGATGTCGCTTCGAGAGATGCACGTCATTGACGGCGATCTGGGTCTCGTCGTCCGCACGCAGCGGCTTGCCGGTGTTCGGGTTCGGGTCGAAGCGCGGTGAGTTAGACGAGGAAACGGCGACCCGAATCCGGTGCCCCTTGTTGAAGATGAGCGAGGTGCTCCACAGATCGACGGTCACCTGGCAGACCTGTCCCGGCTCGAGGAATGTCTCCCGCTCGAAGGAGTCTCGAAACCGTGCTCGCATGATCCCGTCGCTGACGAGCATCGAGCGCCCGTCGGGATACACGTCGGTCAGCTTCACCGTGAAGTCGGTGTCGGGACGGTCAGATGAGATGAAGAGTGTTGCGTAGATATGCCCCGTGACCTCCAGCGGCTCGGCCAGCTCCTCGCTCGTGAAGAGGAGGACGTCCTCCCGGCCCTCGACTGGCCGCTGATCCATGGGCCCCATTGAGATCATCAGGTTCTGCCCGCCAATGGTAGGGACGGGGTCCCTGGGATCGTATCGGTAGCTGCGCTTGTCTTCTCCTGTGGGCTTGACTTCCGGAATGAGCTTCCCCTCGGGATGGAAGTAGAACCCGACCAGCTTCGCAGGCGGCGGCCAGTTGTCAGCCGTTCGCCAATGGTTGCCCGGCGCCCCGGGATCGGTCGTGTCTCCCATGACATAATACTGAACCGGGGGATCGTCGGGCACGCCGTTGTCCACTCCCCTCGCCCAGTGATCGAAGAACCTGAGCGCGGTGCCCAACGCGTCGGGCCCCTCACTGTTCGGGTACGTGATCCCTTCTGAGGTGAACGGTCCGTGAGCCCAGGGCCCCATCACCAGGCGACACCTGCCGCGGGCTCCCGGGCCGCCCCGGTTGTGGATCGTCACGAACGAGTTGATCGTTCCCTGACAGAAGATGTCGTACCAGCCGCCCGCCGCCCCAGAAGATGGCCGGCGCATTGACGCGATGCGCCTTCGCCTCCGGGTTCATCTCCTCCCAGAGTTGGTCGTACCGGTAGTGACGGCGGAAAGTCTCCAGGTTTGCGGGATCGGCCTCGATCGCTTCCAGCCAGCCCTCTGCGAGCGCCTTCCGGGGGGCTCCGCCCTGGTAGGCGCCTTGGGCATAGAAGTCGGAGAGAGCGACCTCCACGTGCTGAGCCTTGAGCGTCTCCGGCGCGCCCGGGGCCATCATGTTCTGGGTGATGCCCAGTGCGGAAGCTCCCCAGGTGCAGATGCTTCCGTTGGACCAAGGCTGCTCGGCGATCCACTCCAGGGTGTCATGCCCGTCCCGTCTCTCCGACCAGCCGTCACTGTGAAAGATCAGGGCGTCGCTTCCCGGCGATTCGAAGCGACCTCGCATGTCCTGGGAGGCCAAGGCATAGCCCTGTCCGCAGACTGCGCTCGCGAACCAATCTCTGGCCTGATTCTTCCCGTAAGGGGTCCGCGCCAGGATCACCGGCCACGGACCCTCCCCGTGTGTCGGCAGGTAGACATCCGTCGCCAGCGGCGTCCCATCCCGCATCGCTACCATGTGGGTCTCGTTGGGCAGGACCTGGGGATTCTCGGCGGGCACCCTCTCCTCCGCTGCCGACGTGGCGACGGCAAGTGTCCCCACCAGGATGAGGGCCGCGATCACGTGATAGGGCCGGCACAGCGCCCGCTTCTTCTCCGAGAGTTGGCATGGGTGTGGCATACCGTGGTCCCTGTCCTCTCTAGAAACTCCAGCCGGGGCCCTGACGGGCAACGTTGGGCTATGATAGCATGAGCCGCGGGCGTTGAGTAGAGTTGGCTGAGGCTGCCGGAGCATGGGAGGCGGGCACTGCAGCCGCGGTGGGCCGGCCTGTCCACTCTCGGCGGCTGCGCGAACACGGGCTCGCCGTGTGTTAAGCGGCGGCCCGATAGTAGCGACGATGAAGACCGCCCACCATCGGCACGGAGATGAGTTCTCCGTCGCCATCGAGAGATTCCCCTGCGGGTGTTTCGCCGCCCAATCCCTGATGGGGTCGAGCGCTGTGGTAGTACTGCTCCAGGTAGTCCCGCAGCAGACGTTCCAGGTGTCGCTGATTCAGCACGATCACGTGGTCCAGCAACTCCCGGCGCAGCGTACCGATCATGCGCTCGATGTAGGGATTCTGCCAGGGGCTCCTATAGGCTGTGCGGACCTCCTGGATGCCACAGGACTCGAGGAAGGCCCGCACTCCGTAGCCGAAGATCCCGTCGTTGTCTCTGAACACATACCGAGGTTGCTCACCAAACGGGGTCGCCTCCCGGAGCTGCTGAATCACCCACTCCATGCTCGGATGCGCCGTGACCGCGAAGTGCCGCACCTCCCGTCGGGCATGATCGAAGACCAGAAACACATAGAGCACCTGGAAGCCCAGTGTGGTGACGGTGAAGAAGTCGATCGCCCAGGAGACCTCCAGGTGATTCCTGTGGAAAGGAATCCAGTTGGTTGACTCGCGCCGCGGCTTCCTGGGCCTGGCAATCTACTTGCTGATCGTACGCGCACAGGGAGCATCGTAGCCCAACAGCAGCAACGTGTCCCTGATGCGATCGGGACCCCAGAGTGGGTCCTCTGTGCTCATCCGGCGTATGAGCTGCTGCATCTCAGAGTTCAGCGGAGGGCGGCCCGGACGCGAGCGCCAGCGCCAGAAGAGGCGGAAGGCTGTTGTGTGCCAGCGCTTCACCGTCTCCGGCTTCATCAGATGCGCCAAGTCTTCCCAGCCGTCCAACAGCTTCGAGAGCACCACCCATAGCATCCGAAACGCAGGGGAGAACTGCCGGCGACGCATCCTGCCTCCATCGGATCCACTCAGCTCAACGGCCAGCTGGCTCTCCAGCACCACCGGCCGACTCGCGAGCAGAGCCTTCGGCATCAGCAATGCCCAGCTGAACCTGAGCGCGTAACGCGCGAGTTCCCAGACGGAGCCCAGGATATGCCTGGCGCTCAACACGAAGGTCGAAACCGTACTCATGAGAGGCAGGATAGCATCGACTCAGAGATGAAGGGAATCGCCCAGGACGCCCCGGACAGCATTTCTGGAGAGGACAGCGGTCAGCCGAGATCCCGACGAGTCCGAGCCGGAAGTGGGGAGGGAGGAGTGCGATGAGATCGAAGGTGGTGAGGTGGGAGGTAAGCCAATCGGATCGCTTGCAGGAACCGCAGACTTGCCGCAGTTGCCCTCCGGTCCGCCCGGGCCAGGGCCCTTTGGCGCCTATTACACGCGACTCACGTTCGCCCCGGAATGGGATGCGCCCTGGCGGGTGGGTGACTATGCCGACGTAGTGGTCCGCTTCGACAACGGTGGGCATCGCTTCGTGTTCTGGCGGGGCACGAGCTATATCCCGTGCTGGGTGACCGACGCGGGCGTCTGGTACACCAACGAGTTTGTCGAACGCCGCGGCGCTCACAGTCCCAACACGGAAGGCTGCGTCGAGCCCATGTCTGACAAGCAGTGCCGGTTTTCCCACGTGCGCGTCATCGAGAGCAGCGATGCCCGCGTCGTCGTGCACTGGCGTTATGCCGCACCCCTTTACCGATCCCGCCACCGGCTGGAGCGACTGGGTCGATGAGTATTACACCATCTACCCCGATGCTAGTGGCGCACGGAGAATCACGGTGCACACGAGCGCCACCGATCGCTGGTGCGAGTTCCAGGAGTGCATTGTCGTCAACAAGCCGGGCACCATGCCCGATGACAATATCGACCTCGGCGCCGTGACACTGGGCAACATGGACGGGCAGCAGAAGACGTATACCTGGACCGAAGACGGTGGCCCTGAGTTCGATGCGGGTCCCCCTCAAGCCAACATCATCAAGGTGAACGCGAAGGGCTCAATCAAACCCTATGCCATCGCCCCGCCGGCGGCCGCAGGCCAGCTCATTACACCGTACAGCGGCCACGGGCGAGATTCGCATTTCAACTGGTGGGACCATTGGCCCGTGTCTCAGACCGCGTCGGATGGCCGGGGGGCCGTGTCCGCGGAGAAGCCATCTCATTCGTCGTTGGCGCACATCGGGCTGCCGGGCGTCGCCACGGCAGAATGGAAGCCGTACGAACAGGGGCCGAATACGATCACGAAAATCATGTTGCACGGGCTGACCGACAAGGCCGCGGCAGGCTTAGCGCCATTGGCGAAGTCGTGGCTGGAGCCGGCCCACGCGACCGTTGAAGGGCCATATGCGAGCGAAGGCTATGACCCCACCCAGCTTGCGTATGTCTTCGTTGCCGAGCGCGCTGGCCGAGCTTCGGAACTCACTGTCGAACTCGAGGCCTCGGAGGCCTCGCCTGCTGTCAATCCGGCATTCGTCGTTGAAGGCTGGGGCAGCGCGGGTGCATCAGTCAGCATGGATAGCACGGCCTTGACCAACGGCAAGGACCATCGCGTTGGCCATAGTGAGGGGGTCGCTGCGAAGAATCTGATCGTCTGGATCAAGGCCGCCCAGACGAATCCTGTGACCGTCAAGATCGCGCCGTTTCACCCCATGGGATGACCCACGGGCGGGTCACAATCCCGCGCTCGGAAGGTCATCTTCTACTACGGCCTGCCCCTGGACGCAACCGGCGCGGAAGATGAGAGGACGCCTGCTGGCCTGGAACTGTATGACATGGACAGGTGTGGACCGTCAGCCGTGACCTCGCGTAGGAGTGCGCAGCCATGATGATCCCGCGGTACCGGTCGCAGGATGCGCTCGACCGGCGAGGCAGCATTGGAACGCTGGCCATCATATTCGGCCGGTTCTTCCGGTTCCTGCTGCCCTATTGGGACAAGGTGCTGCTGGTTGTGCTGGTGGGGCAGGCGAACGCGTTGATACGTCTGATCCCGCCCCTGCTCAGCATCCGCATCATCGACGAAGTCTTCCCCCAGGGGAACTGGACCCTGGGTGTCTACATCGTACTGGCTTCTCTTGGTGTGGAGCTCTTCGGCCTGTACCTCAACATGGTGACCGGCTACGTGTACGAGTGGCTGCATATGTTCGTGGGGTACCGGATCCAGTTTGGATTCCTGCGCCACCTCCAGAAGCTCCCTCTCTCGTTCCTTCAGTCACGTCCTGCTGGCGAGCATCTGCTGCGGGCAACTCATGATCCGGAGGAGATCTCTGATCTGATGGTCCGGACAATCCCGGACCTGGTGGTCCCTTTCCAGACGCTCGCCGCGAACGTGGCGATTATCGCGGTGATCAAACCACAGCTCGCGCTGCTGGCCCTCGGGTACGTGATCCCGTTTGCCACCATGCAGCACCTCTTCATCGGGTGGCTCAGAAACCGGAGCAAGAGTCTCATGGCCCGCGGGGAGGCGACGGAAAGGCGCAAGCTGTTCACCACATGGGCGCGCGAGTGGCGCGCCGCATGGCGGGTCTGGTGGATCGAGTTCTTCCAACAGGCCGCGCTGGAGCACCTCTCCTTCCTCTTCTCCCTGGTTGCACTGCCCCTGTTGACCATTCGTTGGGTGATCGCGGAACAGATGACCCCGGGCGAGTACGTCGCCGCCGGATGGATCATCTGGCGCTTTGTGGAGCCAGTCCAGATGATCGTGGACTGGTTCCAGGAGACCCGACTCCAGCTCGTCCAAGGTGAGCGCATGCTCGATACCCTCGACGTCGAGCCGGACGTCGAAGATGATGAACACGCCAACAGGCTCCCCTCCAGAATCGAAGGGAAGATCACGTTCGACAACGTCAACTACGCATACCCAGGCGGCCCCGAGGTCCTGCGCAGTATCAACCTGACGATCGAGCCGGGGCAGAGGGTGGCCATCGTCGGGCCGTCGGGGGCGGGGAAGAGCACGCTGATCGGTCTGCTATGTCGGTTCCATCGCCCGACCGGAGGGCGCGTACTGCTGGATGGTCATGACATCAACCGCGTGACCCGAAGCAGCCTGATGCGCCACGTCGGAGTCTGCCTGCAGGATACGCTGCTCCTCATGGGGACCATTGGCGAGAACATCTGGTACGGCGGCGTCAACCCGAGCAGAGAGGAGATCGAGGAGGCTGGGAGACTGGCCGGCGTCCATGATTTCGTGGTCGACCTCCCGGATGGCTATGAGACGATGCTCGGAGAAGACGGGAACCTGTCGGGGGGCCAGGAGCAACGGATCGGCCTGGCGCGGGCGATTGTTCGCGATCCCCGTGTGCTGTTACTGGACGAGGTAACGACCAGCCTGGACCCGATGCTGCATCGAGAGATCGGCCAATCGCTGCGCAGCGTCTCCCGAGGCAGAACCGTGCTGATGGTCTCACACAGCCTTCTCGACATACACGATGCCGACCTCATCTGCGTCCTCAACGAGCGCGGAGAGGTAGCGCAGTTGGGGATGCACGACGAACTCATGGCCACAGACGGGATCTACCGTCAGATGTGGTCCGACGGCCAACGTGAGGATCGAGTATGAAGGCACTCGGGCGTCTGAGGCCGTCGACACTGGGCGGCAGGATGGTCAAGCTGATGGAGGCCTCCGGGTATTTCTTCCTCGCGCTCATACTCGTCTTGTTCATCTACGCGTGGAAGAAGCAACTTCCCGTAACGGCGAGCGGCCGGGGAAGCATGCAGCCGGTCGTCCGCGAAGTGCGGGCCGTGCGCGACACGATGGTGCTCAGCAACATGGCGACCCACGGGGATCGGGTGCCCAAAGGCGCCCCGGTTCTCGAGGTCACGGACGATCCGGTGGAAGTGGGATTGCTCCGAGTACGGGCGATACTCGAGATCGAGGCTTCTGAGCCGGCTGACAGCCAGGGGCAGACCGCGCGGGAGAAGCTGAGAGCCCTGTTCACTCAAGGTGACTTGCAGCTCGCGCGACGCCCCCTGGTGTCGCCCGCCGATGGTTGGGTCATCTTCCCCGAGGCCAAGTACGGGCAATGGGTGCCCGCCGGGGACGCGCTCTTTGCAGTGACGGACTTCCTCTCCCTGCAGGTTACTGCGGAGATCGCCGCCGATCAGAAGGCAGACGAAGTGGAGGTGGGACAGAAGGCCCGGGTGTGGTTCTTCAAACCCAGCGAGGACCCCGTCACAGGCGAGCGGGTGTTGGCCCCCGTGCTCAGCGACGACCCCGTCACAGGCGAGGTGGTGGCACTGACAGCCGGTGGACCGGACTTGGAGGGGGGGCAGGTGGTCACGGTGGACTCGAGTCTGAGGGACCTGCCGCCAGAGGCCGTCGAGCGAGCGCGAAGGGCTGGTCGGCCTCCGTCGCCGTAACCGTCGACGAGGAGCGTCTCCTCCATCAGATACGGCAGCCGAGCCAGGGACCCTGAAGAGGGGCAAGCGCAGGAGCACCGATCATGAGAATCACCGCCAGCAGCACCAGTTCGGTCCCCGGAGCGGTTCAGGGTCAACGGCAACAGCGACCCAGATCACCGGGCCGCCCGGGGCAGGCCGAAGAAGAGCTCTACGCGAGCTTCTGGGAGGGAGACGTTCTGCGTCGTCCCGCGTCGTGCGCGGTTTCACCCGCTTCTTTGACGCAGAACTCAGACTGACTCGGACCTAGAGGAGGAAGCCCATGACTGAGCACGCTCGAAGAGCATCAGCATGCTTGGCCTTGCTGAGCGCGTCAGTCTCGTGCTCCGAGGCCGCGCCGACTGGATTCTACGCGTACTACACGAGAACTGCCTTCAGCGAGCATACGTCACAGATCTCAGGCGAGTATGCCGATGTCGTCGTCAATCTGGGGACTAACAACCAGTTCGTCTTCTCCAGAGAGTACAGCTACCGTCCAATCTGGATGTACGATGGCGGCGAGCAACTGGTGGATCACCTGGCTACCATCGCAGGTGATGGCCCAAGCGACAGGAACTTCGATCGGCAATCGCAGTACAGCTACGCCAGGATCGTGGAGGATACAGGTTCCCAGATCGCGATTCACTGGCGCTACTTCCCCAACCTCAGCAAGCTGAAACCGACGGACGTCGTCCACGAGCTATACACCATCGGCAGCGATGGCTTCGTAGTCCGTGAGTTCAAGCAGGGCACGGCCAGGATCGACGACTGGGAAGACCCACGCAACAAGATCGTGCAGACGTTCACGCTGACGGGAAGCGGGATCACTAACGTGAAGACCGCTGCTCCGGGTTCCTCGCCGCCTCGGGGCCCCGTCGCCGGCAATCCCGCACGCGGACCCGTGCTCGAATCACCTGTGGCGTGGTGGAAGTTCGATGAAGCCCAAGGCAACCTCGCTCGAGATGCCATCTCGTCGAACGAGCACACCATCGACGGCCACAAGAGCCTCTGGAAGCGGGGGGTCTCAGGAACGGCTCTGGGGTTCGATGGCTACTTCTCGCAGATTGCAGTGCCGGAGGCCGAAGCTCCCAGCCTTGGCTGTTCATTCACCATCGATGCCTGGGTCGTGCTCGGGGCCTATCCGTGGGATTCAGCGCCGATCATCCATCACTCTATCAAGTGCGGTGAGGATGGCTACTACCTCGGCTTCAATTCGCTCGGCCGCGTGCTCTTCGTCGTCAACGGGACCCAGATTACATCGACTGACCCTGTACCATTGAACCGATGGATTCACGTCGCTGGCGTTTATGGCGGCGGGTCGATGGAGATCTATGTCGATGCCGTGGAGAGTGCCCGCTCTGCGGCCTCCGGAGCGCCGGACCTTCCCAGCACGCCTCTTGTCATCGGTATGAACAACGAAGACCTCAGGGCGACCGACCCCGTGCGAGAGGAACACCACTATCCTTTCCGATTCGGCATCGAAGGGCTCGTCGACGAGATCAAGCTGTACGACAGGAAGCTGAGTCCAGCGGAGATCCGCCGATCATTCGAGAGCTTTGACCCGGGCGAATTGATGAAAAGCACGCCCGACATCCAACCTCGTGTGCTGCCGGGTATGCCAGGCGCTGCATCAGAGTTCGGCGCGACCTACCTCCATCTGAAGTACCACGACCTGTGGGACAACATGTGGCGTGTCGATCCCTATGCCGACGTCGTCGTCAAGTTCGACGGCATGCCAACCAGCTACGTCTATTGGCGAGGCACGACACACGGCGTCAACATGGTGACAGAGAACAACCACTGGATGTCAGACCAGAGCGTCGAGATCTTCTGCGAAGAGCCTCCCGGTGGGCGACCGTCCTTGTCCGAGCACATGTCGGACAAGGAAGCGCGCTTCTCGCACGTGCGCGTTCTGGAGAATACAGATGCACGGGTGGTGGTGCACTGGAGATACGCGGTAGCCGACCTCTTCTACGACCTCTGCCGACCAACGGACTTCGTGGATGAGTACCACACGATCTACCCTGATGGCGTTCTCATTCGGCACGTTGTCCACTGGACCGGAGTCGTGGACTACCAGGACATGCAGGTCTTCTCCAATCCGGGCCTTACCCCCCTGGAGGTCGTGAACCTGCAGGCGCTGTCCGTTGCGGACGTCGACGGTCGCACGGCCGACTTGACCTGGTCTCTGCCTAACGGGGTCCCCTCCCTGCCCTTCGAAGCATCCATCGAGATGCTCAACTTCCGGTCCAGGTGGAAGGTCTTCGCCGGGTTCCAGGGGGCAGGCCCCGGGCCATGGGGTGAACACGAGCAGTCTCCCAATGCGGCCGATCCATTTGCCGGTCCGTGGAACCATTGGCCGGTGAGTCGGATGGTCTCAGATGGCCGCTTCGCCGTCGACGGTGATGGCCGCGTGAACCACTTCGCCCTCGCGGCGAGCAATGCGGCACATCTGGGCACGGGTTCCTCTCTCTACGGCTTCTCGGAACACGACACTTCGACTCAAGATGTTTCCGCCGTTATTCCCATCGTCAACTCGTGGCGGCACAGCCCAACGGTGAGTTCGGTGACGGGCGGGATCAGTCATGGCTACAATATCGATCAGCGCCAGTACAACTTCACCCTGAGTGGCTCATCATTGTCCTTCAGTCTCGATGGTTCAGACGACCATCCCATCATGAACCCATGCTTCGTCATCAGGAAATCGGTCGGCAGCCAACAGACAAGGCTCGAGGTCAACGGCAACACGATCGCTCCCGGACGCGACTTCCGGCAGGGAGTCATCCGTGATACCGACGGAACACAGACCTCGGTGGTTTTCGTCAACCGCTACGCCACCTCGGTTACCGATTTCGAGATTCAACGGCTGAGTGAGTGAATCGAGGGGCCACTGCGATGACCACATCGTCGTGGGATCTCACTCCGAGTGGGCGCGTCGCGCCCACACCGGCACGACCGGATAGAGTATCGTTGCAGCCGGACTCCCTTACCGGCCGAGGATGACGAGTTCGCTGGAGCAATGGATAGAGAAGAGCTGATGGTCGGAGGAGACTGTCGTATGAAACCACCGGAGGATCGGAGAATCCAATCATGCCGTTCCCATCGCGCCGCCGTAACTTGCCAATCGCTCACGTTGGGATCGCGCTCTTGTTCCTTGGGCTTCCCGACGGTCTCCACGCCATGAGCGCAGCGGAGGATACTGCTGCGCCGCGGACTCTCTACGTCGCGCCTTCAGGCGACGACGTCAATCCCGGCTCACAAACGGCGCCGCTTGCATCGTTCCGCGGCGCGCGCGACAAGGTACGAGAACTTCGCGGCGATGGGAACATCATTGTGTCTTTCAGCAGCGGTTACTACCATTTCGATGCCCCGGTGAGGCTTGGACGTGAGGATTCCGGATCCGCGAAAAGACAAATAACGTACAAGGCGGCGTTGGGCGAGCGCCCCATATTCACGTCCGGTGTGCCGATTCGCGGCTGGCAGCCCATCAGCCGCGGCGACCCCTTCTACGACGCCATACCAGCCTCGGCCCGCGACCACATCTATGTGGCGGACGTCCCGGTAGCTCTGCAGAACACTAAGGACCCGCTCCTTCGCGTGCTCGTGGATCGGAACAACGGCTGGATGGACCGGGGCATCTACTCGATCGCCGGCAAGATCCGTACCCCCTTGGATTCGGAATTCTCGGGCGCTGTCGAAGACGCTATCTACTACAGTCCAGAGATGAAGAAGGTCAGCGAGTTGACGATCGACGTCACCGAACTGGCCATGCCGCCGCAGGGCATGGAGATCATGACGTGGCTCTCGGATTGGAATATCGGCCTGGTTCCAATCGAATCGGTGGAACGGACGAATTTCGGCTCGCGGGTCCGCTCGACCATCGCGGCGACGTATCAGCTATCGGGGGGCGCACGCGAATACCATGACAATGTGGATTTCGTGGACTCAGCGCTGATCAACTGCCCCGAGGGTATCGACGCGCCTGGCAAGTGGGTGATCAATCCTGAATCGGGGCTGATCTATCTTTGGCCCTTCGAGAACGCACGCCTGGAAGAAGATATCTTCGCCGCGACGCTCTCTGAATTGATCCTCGTTCACGGCGGCCTTCCGGAAGGCGCGGCCGCGTGGCATTCCGACGAGCCGGTGACGCCGGTCAGCCATATCACCTTCGACGGCATCACATTCTCGACGGGCCGCTTCCTGCACTGGGAGGACGACGACCCGGTCGCGCAGCACGGATGGGCAACGTGCGACAAGAGCAACGCCTTGCTCCGGTTTCGAGGCGTCGAACACTGCGCGGTCCGGAACTGCACCTTCACGAAGTCCGGCGGCGTCGGGGTGCGTTTTGACCTGTATGCACAACGCAATTCGGTGGAGGGATGCACGTTCCACGATCTGGGCATGGAAGCGATCCATTTCGGCGGCTACGGCGCGGGCACGCGTGACGAGAATCACCACAACGTTATTGCCGACAACGTAATCGGCTTTCCGGGCCGTATCAAGACCGACGCGCACGCGATTACTGTCTGGAACAGCGGACATAACGACATCGTTCGCAACTATATCCATGACACGCCGTATACGCCCGTACTGCTTGCCGGCCCCCGGTTTCGTGTGCTTATCCGGCACGTGGACGACAGCGTTCCGTGGCGGGACCAGTTCCACATGCAGGAGGGCGCGTGGCCCATGCACCGTTGGGACGAGATTCCGGAGATCGCGTGCTTCACGATGACCATCGTCAAGCGGGATGACGGGACACGGCGATTGATCCATCAGCCGCATCCTGCCCATCCGCAGTTTCCACGGCCCTCTTCGCATCCTCCGCTGGACAGGCATGCGGCCGCATTCCGCTTTGTGGAGGGCAACCGGGTCCAATACAACACGTTCCATAACGTCTCGCGCGGAGCGTTCGGGGAGGCGATCTACGTCAGCGGCACCAAAGAACCGGGCGCGCGAAACTCCATCACCGACAACTACATATGCAACAACCGCAATGCGATGTTTCCCATAATCTGGATGGTCTACATGGATGGCTACGGACGGGGCGTCGATATCCACCGGAATGTCGTCTACAACTCGGAAATCACCTTCACCGGCTTCAATCTCGCAAACTGGCATGCCTATGACGGGTGGGAGTGGAAGGGTTGGCAATTCGAGGGCACGCCCCCGCCACGTCCTGCCAGCGCAAACGTGTGGATTGACTGCAGCGCGTCAGAGGGATTGATCGAACCGGCGCCGCACGCCGGCACCGTCGCAGTCAACTGTGGGTATGACAACGCGATGTTTCATCAACCGGCAACCGCTTTTGTCGACGATTATCAATGGATCCTGCAGAGCATTGCCGAGGGCAAGTATCCCCATGCCGGCGACTCCCTGCCCGGTATCGATCGCGTCCAGGAGGTACTTGAGGGCGTGATCGAGCGTCTTGAATGATCTCAGGATACCGTTCGCGCCCGACTCGCTCGCCATGGACATCATGCTGCACACGCTGATCGCCTGGCTCAGGCCGGTTGTACGTTATCGGATCAACCGATAGGTGCCGGGCTTCACTATCAGTGATCCCCCCTGCACCTTCACGGGGATGCGCCTGTCGCCTTCGAGCCGCTCGCCTCGTGCCTCGGCCCAGCCCGGGAGCCGCAGGCGGAACGTGTGTTCGCGCTCGTGTAGAGCAGTCAGCGGCTGTGCCAGCGTGCCAGCCATCTCGGCGAGGCCGCCGAAGAGCCAGCGACGCTCCTCAGCCGTGTCCTCGATCGTCGCCCGGCCGCGTGGGAAACGTTCGACGTCCGGCCAGATCCGCAGCATCGCAGCATCGCCCTCGATCTTCAGGTCCACTACGCCGGTTCCTTCGTAGTCGAAGTAGGGACACGACCCGACCGACATGATGTGTCCTGGACTCTCGGGGATGGGCAAGGGCCGCCAGTCGGTTGGGCCCGTCTGCATGTAGGAGTCATCTGCTGCCAGGAGCGACATGTTGCGTTCGAAACTCACTGCTGCCGGGGCGAAAACCTGGTTGTCCTGCGCCAGATCGAAGGAGCTGCCACGCGGCAGACGGCGGAAGACCTCTGCACCTGTCAGGAAGCTCACGATTTTCTCCGGCGTATGCCAGAGGTTCAGATAGAAGATGGGCCAGTCCCAGTTGACGTGAGCCGTTGCTCTCGGGTCGTACTGAAATTGGCTGGCGACCTGGACGCCCAGCCGCCGGAAGTGCATGGCTATGGCGGGATATAGATCGGCTTGTCTGAGCATGCCTCCGGCATCGAACTCATAGACGAGACGAGCCTTGGGTTCGAGCCGTGGGTCCAGTGGCCACCGATCCGCCAATTCCCCGAGCAGGTTGCGGTCGTCCTGGATCCCGTGCAGCCCACCCGCATACGTCGAAAGCGTGACCGCGTCACAGCGGCTGTCAGCAACGGCCTGGACGACATCCGAATCCGTGACAGCTTTGCGCCGGCGCTCCTCATCGCGTCAACCATCGCGTCGATGTACGTACGAACGGTGTCGTAGCGGAACCAAGCGAAGGTCGCGGGATTGCGCCATTGCGCCGGTACGGCCTTGTGGAAGGCATCACGGACCCCGGCCCAGCCGCGCTTGGTAGTCTCTGTGACTTTACCGTCCTCAGAGGCAACATCGCCAGACACCACCTGAGAATACGACCAGTACCAGGGCTCGTTGATGATCTCGAACAGCGCGAGACTGGGTTCGTCCACCAACCGATGACCTGTGTAGGGGTTCTTGTGTGTGAGCAACTGCCCTATGTATCTGGCCTGGATCGGCCACATGGCCGGCCACATTGACATGGCTGGCATGGGCGCATTCCTGGAGAAGCTGTCCGGCCTGGCCCCTGGACTGCCCCACCACGCTATCGGCGTGAGCATCAGGTAGATGCCCTTCCGATTGCATTGCGCCACCAGATAGTCGAGCCCATCGAGATGATCATTCTCGATCAGATTGCCATCCCCATCCGAGATCTCGCTGTCGAATACGTGGATGCGGATGACATCGATGCCCATCTCAACGAAGTCATCGAGGTCCTCGTCGGTGGAGCGTCGGCGATCGACGCCGAGCCTCTCGAGGCTGAAGTACTGGGTGAAGCTCTGGGGATAGTAGGCGACACCCCAAAGCGCCACCTCTTTACCGTCCGGGTAGCGGAGCACACCGTCGCGGACTTCCATGGGCCGCAGCGGCAGCCGAGAACCTATCGGGCCCGGCGCGGGACGCTCCGACTCCAACTGCGCCTGCACTTCACCGAACGGCTGAATCGGAGGCAAGGGGGTCAGCGGCAGAGGGCTGCTCTCGGCATACCCCGGCGCCTCCCTCAGTTCGACTGTAATAGAGCATCCCTGCGAATCCTGGGCGCCAACCACGTGAAGGAAGAACGCTGTCCACTCACTCCCCTGAACTCGCGCCGATTCCGGCTGAAGGCCAACGACGTTCGCGTTCTCCAGCCGCACGCGCGGCGTGAGAGTCCGGACGGCGGGAGCCAGGGATCGCGCCAGCACACAGACATGCCACTGCGGCGGACTAGCTCCAGGTTCGCTAACACCGGGGATGATCCGCAGCGCGATCCTCGGATCGCTCTCGGATGTATCTGAAGTCCGAAGTGTCCCAGAACTCATGGGGGGCTGTATTCGGCAGGTGTGGAGTGGGACCTGTTGCGACTGTCGACCGACCGTGAGACCGGTTCGAAGGCGTACAGAACGCTCCTTATGGGACCAGACGGAGAGCGCCTCCGCTAACGTCTCGCGAGACCTCGGGATACGGTACGATATGCGATTGTCACATCGGCTTGGGACGCCTGTCCAGGGACGGAGCGGCCGCAGTTCCATCGCGTGGATAGCACGGCCTCTGAAGGGTTGGGACTCCGCTGGTACCAGCACGCCTCGGGTTCCTGAAGAGAGCAAGGCGCGGGCGCGTTCGCGGCCTGCAGGCGTGAGGAAAGTGCCGCAACGAGAGGCGACGCCGAGTCCGGTCAGGCCGCGAGCCGGTAGGCGGTGATGCGTACCTCCGGGAAGAAGCGGCGCTGGATGTTGCGCGGCAGTGCTTTGGCCGAGGGATCAGGCCTCTCCCAGCCCTCACCGCGGCCAACCGCGCTGGGCCTCGCACCCCCCACCCTCATATGTCCCCGGTAGTCGTTGTACCAGAGCCCGAAGTCTGCCAGCAGGTCTGCTAGGTGATCCAGTTCGCGGGTCACGGGGACGCGATTCAGCCATTCATACTTGAGCGTCCAGATCACCCGCTCGGTCACCGCGATTGACCGATGCTTGCCCACCGCTCCGAATCGCTGCTTGACATGCCATCGCCACAGCAGGTCACCGAACACCTCGGTGGCGAACACGCCTTCTTGATCGGTGATCATGTGCTTGGGTGGGCCGTGCCGCGAGAACGCCTCCTCCAGCGCCTCCACTACCCAGCCTGCGTTGGGCCCCTCTAGGGGAACGACGGCCATCACCGCGCGGGAGAAGTGGTCTACTGCCACCAACACCCAAGTGGGCCACAAGCCCCAGCGCCACACCCGCGTCCGATCCACACTCCACACGTGGTTGGGATAGCAGGCAACGATCCGGCGCGGTCTCTGCTCCTGTGTCGCCTGCACCGCCGCTGCTGGGGCCACTCTGGGCCTGGGACGGAGCAGGATGTTCCTGACGGTGGAGGCAGCCACGAACACCCCCAGCACCCACGCCGTCATGGCGATTCGATGCCGACCGAAGTGTGGGTTCGCCTCAAAGATCTCCCAGATCATCTGAGCGATCTGCCGGGGAGTCCTCCTGGGACTTTCTTTCCTGCTCTTCCGCTCGCCTACATCTCCCTTCTCGGCGGCGTGCATCCATCGATAGAGCGTCGATTTCGCGATCCGGAAGTGCTCCTTCACCTGGCTTCTTGGGATCTTGTAGTGGGCCATATGCCACAGGATCTGGAGTCGCTGCATCGGGGTGTAGCGCCTCTTGTGCGGGGCCGCATCGAACCGCGACTTGAGGAGCCCGTTCTCCGACGTGAACCGACGGTTCTCATCCCGGAGACGTGCCAGCTCTCCCGCCTCCCCGCCAACAGCGGCTGCCTGCTGCAGCATTGACAGGCGCTGCTGGCCACCAGTCTCCGCGCTCAACATCACTGATCGGGTCATCAGAGCAACGGCTGTTCGGAAGACCTCCACGCGAGCACACTCCTTTGAAGAAGAAGCGGCGCCCGGAGGCGCCGCACAACTGTCTCATGTGGTAGACCGGCCCAGCCTATCAGGCAAGCTCAGAAGCCGCCCAGGGCTGTCCCATCGCTATGTGACAAGCGCAGAGATTCTCGGCTGGCCGCGCTGTGGCCAGGCCCGGCATACCCAGTCACCCTCCTGCGTCCTCACTCCGTACAGGCACTCCCCGTCTTCCTTTTCGTTCGCCTCGGCGCGGCTAGCCCGTCTCAGCCCCCGATATCGGCCATGTCGCGAATACGTGCCTCGGCGATCGAGCCGTGCGACCGCGGCTTGGCGAACGCGGCCAGCTTGAACGCGCGACACAACAACGCGTGTCGTTCCAGCGCCGGACGGCACAGCGCCTCGCGGAGATCGACCGAGGCGTCAGAGAGCAAGCAGGCCCGAAGTTGGCCTTGAGCCGTCACTCTCAGACGGTTGCATGTGGCGCAGAAGGGAGCGCTCAGGGGATATATGGCGCCGACTGTTCCAACTCCACCGTTCACGGTGTAGTATCGAGCAGGCCCGCTGCCGCGCGGGCCTTGGGCAGGCGTCACATCGAACGCCCCTTCGAGGCACTGCATGACGTCTGCCAACGTCGGGGCCGGAAAGCGGCCTTCGTGACCGAACGGCATTCTCTCTATGAACCGTACGCAGACCTGTCGGTCAATCGCCATGCGGGCAACCTGGAGCACTTGCTGCTTCCAGTCTGAGGTCAGCCCTATGACTGTGTTGAGCTTGACCGGCTGGAGTCCAGCCGAGACGGCGACATCGATGGCCTGCAAGACGCTGGACACAGCGTCGCGTCCTGTGACCCGACTGTATTCGACTGGGTCCGTGCTGTCGAGGCTGATGTTGACTCGGCGAAGCCCGGCTGCAGCCAAGGTGTCCGCTTGATCGGTGAGCAAGACCCCGTTGGTCGTAAGAGTGACCTCCTCGATCTCCCGGATGCTGACGATGCGTTCCACTAGTTCCCACACGCGGGGCCGAAGCAGCGGCTCTCCGCCGGTCAAGCGGATCGCCTTCACGCCCAAGGACGCGGCTGCCCGCACAATGTCCACCACTGCGTCATCGGAGAGAGCATCACAGTGCGCGCTGCCCCGACCAGCTCGGCGCGGCCCGCAGTAGATGCACCGCAAGTTGCAGGCGGTGGTCAGCGAGACGCGGAGATAAGTGATGCACCTCCCGAACCTGTCGCGCAGCCCGGAGAATCGGTGACTTGGGTGGTCCGTCTGCACTCTTACAGGATCCAGGCTCACTGTTGTCTCGCAGCGCTGGCAGCAAGTCCTTCCAGCCACTCCGCCTCCCCAATCGTGTCGTCGATGACGAAGGCGCGCCGGTAGTCTCGGCTCGCCGTGTTGTCTCCCCCATCCCCTGCGCTTGCCTGGAACTGCAGGTCTCTGAGCCAATTGCGCTTCCACCGCCTGTGGGCGAGGGCCGAGGCCTCAGCAGCGTCGAGACAAACGCCCGCGGCGGCCAGCACGGCAGCCCAGGATCCGAACTCCCGCGCCGCCGGCCCGGCCAGTCCCGGGTATCGGGCCTTCACCGCGGATAAGCGGATGTCTTCGCCGAGACCCCACAGACGCCGCACTTCCCGCAGAATGGAGTGCTTCGTCCACTTCGAGATCAACCGCGAACGACGCTTCTTTCCCGCCCGAAGCACCTTCTCGTAGTCGAAGCCAGCTGCTTCCACTGCCTGTCGCCACCCGCCGAAGTGTCTCACTGCCGCCTGGATCAGTGGTGAGTCTATCTGTCGAGTGGAGGTAAAGGTAAGATCACAGCCTGACGCGCGGTGACCACGAATCGCCTCGACCACAGTCTCTTTCGACCACTTGGACACGTGGTGGCCCATTCGATCTCCTCCGCCTCAGGAGTCGCCCGTACTCGTGGGGCGCCGATCCGACTCCGGCACCTTCGAGTGACTGTCAAGTGCCCTGCTCAGGCTCTCTTGGAGGTCCTTCCAGTCGAACGGCTTCTGCAGGTAGTCAACCGCGCCCCGCCGCCAGGCAGTCAAGACAGAGTCGACCGTCGAGAACGCCGACATCACGATCACCCGAGCTCCTGGGTTCCGCAGGCGGATGATCTCGAGCACCTGAATCCCGTCCATCTGCGGCATCTTCAGGTCGGTCAACACGATCTCAAAGTCCGGATGCTCCCGCGTCAGCTCGAGTAGCTCATGTGCTGAGGCCGCGCCATATGTTTCGTGGCCCTCCTGGCTCAGCAGGTCCCCAAGAGTCTCGCGGGTTGCTCTGTCGTCGTCAGCGATCAGAATGAGCGCCATTGGTGTTCCCCTCAGGGCTCAGTGGCACGAGCACGCGCAGACTAGCACCTTCTGGTGTCGTTTCGGCCGAGATCTCGCCGCCGTGCCGGACGACTATCTCACGGGCAACGGCGAGACCGAGGCCGGATCCGCGCGTTCTACTCTTGCGCGTGAAGAAGGGCTCGAAGACATGCGGAAGGTCTTTGGCGGCGATTCCGGGGCCTGAGTCATGGATCGTGATCTCTGCTTGATCCCTGTCAGATCTCCTCAAAGCAACGACGAGCGTTCCCTTCCCGTTCATCGCCTGGGCTGCGTTGATCAAGATGTTGCGGACGGCGCGGGCGAACAGATCCCCAACCACAGTCGCTGGCAGCGGCCCTTCGGGCAACTCGAGCTTCAGGTCGACCTGCGGGTATTCGGGCAGCTCGCAGCACGACCGGATGAGTCCAACGAGGTCGCACTCGCTGAAGTCAAGCGCATCCTTGCGGTCGAAGCTGAGCAGATCGCGTTGGTGCCCGGCAATACGCTGCGCGGCACGTTTGATGGCAAGCGCGGCCTCTCGAACGGCACCCTCGCCGCTTTTCGCCAGGAAGTCGGCCCGCAGTTGAACGGCGCTGAGGGGTGCCGCTATCTCATGGGCCATGCCGGCCGCCAGCAGACCTATGGAGGCGATGCGCTGCGATTGCGCCAGTTCTCGCTCGCCCTCGAGCAGCGCCCGCGTCTTGTCATCGATCTCGTTCATCATGGCCTCGAAAGATGTCGTCAGGCGGACGAGCTCGTCCCCCCTGCTCGCGGTGTCGTCAGTCGCCACGCTCGAGCCTCGCATGCTGTCAACAATGCCCGCTAGCTTCATTATGGGCCGCTCGATCCATCGGGAGACGGCCTGGCGAATTGCCAGACAGGTCACAGTGAGCAGAAGAAGACCGCCCCAGAGAAGACGGTTTCGCATGGCTCTGATCCGGCGCTGCTCTACCGCGGTGGACACAATGGCAGATATGAACCCCAATCCCGTTCTCTCGCCATGGCAACTTCTGCATGCGACCTCACTCATGACGGGCGAGACGATTGCGTATGTCGCCTCCCCAACCTCCGCGCTCGCCTCTGCAGAGACCGAGCGCGCCTGTGCGACAAGCTCGTCGACTGCACTCCCTGCCTGCAGCAGAGAGCCGGCCGAGACAGCCCTGCGACCTTCCGCGTCGAACACCGCGACGCCGACTACACCGCCCTGTTCAGTGAGCGCAGCCGCAGCCCCGCGCACCACCTCCCGGTCGCCGCTAAGCATGGCCAATCGCAGGCTTCTATCCACCGCCGCGCTGAGTTCGTGAGCAGTGTAAACTGCTTCTCTCTGACGTTCGCGTTCCGCGCCAACCATGATGGCAGCGACCAGCCCCGACCCCATGCAGGCAAGCACCACCAGCACGACCGCAAGCATCTTGTACCGGATGCTCAGCCTGCGCCACATCTGCTATCCCTCATGCTGTCAGCGTCCACCCGTGGATGGCACCCGCCTTCCTGAGCGGGCCCAGGGCAGTTCGCTTGCTTCGCCTCTCTCCCGCCTTCCCAGTCTGTGCGCCAAACCGTTGCCGGCCAATCCTACTGTTGCCCCTGCGGAGTCTCCCCGTGGCACGAGGAACAAGCATCCTCATAGTCGTGGCACCGAAAACACGCGGACCCACGTGCAAAGCTCGCCTTCTCCTTGTGTGTGAGCATCCAGTCCGAGGTGTGCGGCATCTCGATGCCACCATGGCACCCGCTGCAGAGCTCTGCCCGATGGCAGGTCATGCAGTCCTGTGGGTCTGCCCCGGCCAACTCACCGTGCTGGTCCACCCAACTCGTATCGTGTGAGGCCGGCCGCGCTCCCTCGTGGCAGCTCACGCAGAAGCTCTCCACGTTGTGGCACTGCCGGCACTCGGATGCGTCCGCCTTCCTGTGGGTCCGCACCCATTCGGGCACGTGGCTCGTGGGCCGGCTCCCTCCGTGACAGGTGATGCAGAAGTCGGGCTTGTGGCACTCCCCGCACAGCTCTGCCTCCGGCCCCTTCACCTCTGTGTGCTGCTCCATCCAGTCCCCGGTGTGCATTAGCTGCTCGTGGCAGGAGTTGCAGTAGTCCTGCTCGTGGCAGACCTGACAGTACTCCGGACGCTCCCCTGCCGTGCCGAAGTGTGACTTCAACCACCCGTCCAGATGTGAGTCTGGCCTGCGGCTTAGGTGGCAGCTCTGGCAGAACGCTGGCGGGTGGCACTGCCCACACACGGTCGGGTCCTTGCGCACCTCGAACTTGTGATTGGCAAACCAGTTCTCTTCCTGGTGTGAGGCCGGCCGGCGCGGCCCGAAGGCAGTCGCCTCCAGCGGCAGATGAAATCGACTGTCGATCGCCGATACGTAGGCCACCAGGGCTCGGAACTCCACCTCCGACAGGATCTTGGGAACCGGCGGCATGATCGACCGAGGATTGAACTTGGTCGGGTCGCGCAACACCTCCGCCACCTGCACCGGTTCCCGCGGCCCGTCCGGCGCCAGGTCCGCTCCCTCTATCCCTCCTCCCCCGTTGATCCCATGACAGGAGTGACACCGCAGGTCCAGAAACACTTTCTCTCCCAGCGCCTGCTCCGGAGTCAGCTCCACCGGCCGCGGGCCGCTCCTGGCCCCCGCATACCCCAGATAGACCATCGTCACCAGCACCACGATCGCGGCTCCGCACACCAGTGGCCTTCGGCTCGGTCGCCGCTCCCGGTTCCGATCCAGGTACGGAAACACCATCAGCAGCAGCACCCCAAGGCCCGGTATCACCGCCGCGCCGAGGAACTCGCCCCACTCCCCCCAGGTGCGCGGCACATACTTCAGCATCTCAAAGGTAGGCAGGAAGTACCACTCCGGACGCGGCTCGTACCCAGGGGCCGTCGGGTCCGCCTTCGCCTCCAGTGGAGCTGCAAACGCCAGCGCCACCGCGAACAGCACCACCAGCACGACCACCGCCAGCACCGCATCCTTGAACACCTGGTCTGGATAGAACAGTTGTGGGCGGCTCACCCCCTCTTCTTCCCCTACCCTCCGCCACGGGGGCGTGATGCCTTTCTTGCGCACCTGCGCCACGTGGAAGGCTATCAGCCCGATCAACAGCGCCGGGAAAATCAGCACGTGTACTGAGAAGAACCGCGTCAGCGTGAGCGCTCCCACCGCCTCCCCGCCGCGCATCAACGCGGTGATGTAGTGTCCCACCACCGGCACCGACCCCGCTATCCGCGTGCCTACCACCGTCGCCCAATAGGCCTTCTGATCCCACGGCAGCAGGTACCCGGTGAAGCTCAGGCCCATCGTCACCAGGAGCAGGAACACCCCAATCACCCAGATGATCTGCCGCGGCG
This sequence comes from Candidatus Hebobacterum abditum, assembly GCA_029821875.1. GTDB lineage: Bacteria > Armatimonadota > Hebobacteria > Hebobacterales > Hebobacteraceae > Hebobacterum > Hebobacterum abditum. The sequence continues at coordinate 22,349 of JALGXW010000054.1, forward strand.
GCTTATATGCTCCCCAGAAGAACGCCTGCAGCATGTGCACCACCACCGCGATCAGCATGAGGCTCGCACCCCAGTGG
>JALGXW010000013.1 GCA_029821875.1 Candidatus Hebobacterum abditum
GAAGGCGTGAGCGTCGCGCTGGTCGAGATGAACTCACGCCTGGGTGGCACCGGGACCCTGGGGGGAATCAAGGCACACTGGATGTCCACGCCCAACGCCTTCAACGATGAGATCGACCGACGGGTGCAAGAGTGGGAGAGGCGAGTGGGATGCCCCCACGGCCGGTGGGATTGGAGGCGCACTGACTCCCAGGGCAACGAGTACCTGTGGGGCGAGGACGGCTCTTGGAGCATCGAGCTGAAAGAGCAGGTCCTGGAGGAGATGTGTCAGGAGGCAGGCGTCTCGCTCTACTTCGACAGCCTTCTCATCGGCACGCTGCTTGACGAAGCCAACGTCCTTGGCGCTGTCGTCGCCACCCCGTACGGCCCCCGGGCCGTGCTCAGCGAGGTGACGGTTGACGGCACGGGCGATGGGGATGTGGCCGCCTTCGCCGGCGCCGAACACACCTACGGGAATGAGCGCGATCGGCAGACGATGTTCACCTCCCTTGCTCTCTACCGCGAGCCAGGCGGCCTGGGCAACAACTTCACTACCGCGGCAGACATGGAGGACATCCTCGATTACACGCGCTTCATCCTGACGAGTCGTCGACGCGGCGGACGGCTTCACAGGGGCCTTCACGACTGCGGAACGTACGTTGCCCCTCGCGAGAGCCGGCATATTCACGGGGAGATGAGCGTTACCCTCGAAGACCAACTGATGCTGAGGAGGTACCCGGACACAGTTGCTGTGCTCTTCAGCAACTGGGACATGAAAGGGCAGTGGTTCGCCGACATCATCGACTTCGGCATCAACCCCCCGCACGAGGACATCGAGGTCCCCCTTCGCGCCCTGGTCCCGCGCCGCCTGGAGCGGTTGATCATCGCCGGGAAGGCCCTTTCGCTGACACATGATGCCTGCGCCGCGCCTCGTATGCAGAGGGACCTGATCCTGCTTGGGGGAGCTGTGGGGCTCGCGGCGGCGTTCGCGGTTCAGGATGGCGTCAGCCCGAGAAGGATCGACATCGGGAAGCTCCAGCGCCGACTCGTGGAGACCGGGAATCTGCCCGCGCGAGTGCTGGAATACGCGCCACCCGGCCCGCCCGACCTGCGCGCGCTGGTGGAGGGACTGACCGGAGATGAGCCGCTCGAATGGCAAGAGATGCTCGCCACGGAGAAGGCGACCTCAGTCTCTCCCGTCGTCCAACTCTGTATGGCACCATCGGATGAGGTTGTGCCGCTCCTTCGCGAAGCCTTCACGCAGTCTGACGGGAGGCGGCGTCTTCTGCTGGCTCGTCTGCTCCTGTGGCATCGTTGTGCGGAGGGGGCCGACATCGTGCTGGGGGAGGTCGAGCGGCAGTTCGCCGCCTGCGACGGACTGCCGAGGCGGGCAGGCGATATCGACTGGTCCACGGGCTCGCCCGAGCAGGCCATCCAACCGGAGGTCATCTTCCTCATCAACAACCTCGTGCGGGTCGCCGACCGGCGGATTCTCGGCAGCATGCGGGCCGTCGTCGAGCGTCTCGAGCAGGCCGATCGCGACTACCGGGACATCCGCGCCGGCATCTACGACTACGTTCGGACTGTCGCCGTGGCGGCTGAACGTCTCACCTGGCCCGAATTCGTCCCGCTGCTGAGGAGGCTCTCAGAACTTCCCGAGGTGCGCGAATCGGTCTTCCCGCGCGGCTTCGAACTGGATTACTTCAGGGAGAGGAGAGCTTCTCTTGTGCTCTACCTTGCCCGTGCTCTGGCCCGTTGTGGCCGGAAGGAGGGGCTGGTCCGGATGGCTGATCTCCTGGGCGACGCCAGGGCCTTGATATGCAGGAGCGCCCATCACGAACTCCGAAACATTACGTCGCTTGAGCTACCGTTGAGCAGGGGGCAGTGGCGCGAAGCGCTAGAGACGTGGCCGGACACCTTCGCCCCCATGCCTTGGGATGAGGAGCTGGCCTGATCGCTCGCAGCAGTCGGCCTTCCGGCGCAGGTCCCGCCAGTGCTCGCCGCTGGGTTCCTGATAACACCCGTGCCGGCGCCAGCGAGGGCTTGACCTCTGTGGACGCGGAGTCAACAGGAAAGGGATGAGCGATGAAGGAGAAGTTCGTGCTGGTGGGCGCAGGCAGTGCCATGTTCACGGGGGCACTTCTGACGGATATCGTGAGGCGTGGCTGGGAGTGCGAGCTGGGGCTCGTGGACACCGACCCGGACGCGCTCGCGATTGCTGAGGGCCTCTCGGAGAAGGTCGTCGCGACCAGAGACGCGCCGGTGACGGTCAATGCCTCGACGGATCGCCGGGAGGTGCTGCCGGGCGCGACGGTCGTCATCACCACCATCGCCGTGGGGGGCCGGCGGGCGTGGGAGCAAGACGTCAAGATCCCGCGCAAGTACGGCATCTACCAGCCGGTGGGGGACTCAGTCATGCCGGGAGGCACTTCCCGCTGTCTGCGGATCATCCCGCCCATGGTCGAGATCGCGCAGGATGTCCTCGACCTGGCGCCGGAGGCCCTCTTCTTCAACTACGCGAACCCCATGACGGCTATCTGTCGGGCAGTGCGCAAGGAGACCGGAGCGCCCATCGTCGGGTTGTGCAGCGGCGTCAATTCCATCGGCCGCGACCTGGCAAGGCAGCTTGAGGTCGATCCGTCTGACTTCGAGTACACGGCCGTGGGACTGAACCACCTGACCTGGTTCACAGAGCTGCGGGAGAGGGGGCAAGACGTGATGCCTCGCCTTAAGGAGATCGCCGCGCGGGAGCTCACCAGGCGCGCGGCCGAGCCCGAGGCCTACGACCTTCCAGGCGGGCTCTGCTGGCAGTTGCTGCAGACCTTTGGGGCCTTCCCCGCGGTGGGCGACGGCCACGTGCTGGAGTTCTTCCCGAGCCTCTTCCCCACAGGCGAGTTCGGCGGCAAGAAGATCGGAGTGGCGTGGCACCCCTTCGAGAGGATCATCACCTGGGGGGATGGGATCTACGATGAGATGAGGGAGAAGGCCTTCTCCAAGAAGCCGCTGGAGGACGACTACTTCGAGAAGATCGCCGGCGAAGGCGAACAGGAGCAGTGCATCGACATCATCGAGAGCATCCGACTGGACAAAGGCGAGATCTTCTCGGCGAATCTGCCAAACTCCGGCCAGGCGCCGAACCTGCCGCCGGAGGCGGTGCTGGAAGCGCCCACCATGGCCACAGCGGCCGGCATGAAGCCCATCGCGCAACGGCCGCTACCACCGGGTATCACAGGCACACTCGCCACGCGCCTGCAATGGGTGGAGACCGTGATAGAGGCGGCATTGGAGGGCAGCAGACAGAAGTTCATCCAGGCGCTCGTCCTCGACGGATGGGTGAAGAGCGTGGACATGGCAGCCCAACTCGCCGACGAACTGCTGGCGGCTCAGGCCGCACACTTGCCGCAGTTCGCAGGCGAGTGAAGCAGTGATGCGGGAGCCTGGAAGCTGCGAGCCGAGCCGACGACCGTGCCAGTGAGTCTCTACGGAACGCTTAGCCGGGCCGAGGTCGAGGAGATCCATGGATCGGCACTGCGCGTCCTCGCCGAAGTAGGTGTGAAGGTGGAGTCGCGCGAGCTGCTCTCACTTCTGGCCGACTACGGCGCCCACGTCGACTACGAGGCCTGCCGGGCGCGATTCTCCCCCGCCTGGGCGGAGCAGTTCATTGCCGACTCCGACACGTACGACTGGGATAGCCATCGCCCGAGCTTCAGCTGCTTCGCGGGAATCTACGCCTGCCTCTACCTCAATCCCGAGACCGACGAATTGGAGCCCTTCACTGAGCAGACCCTCCGCGACTACATCCGGCTCGGCAGTGCTCTCCCCGAGGTCAGGTCTGTCGATCTGCTTGGGATGCCCTTCACTCCGGAGGGCATGGCTCCGGAGTACGCGCCACTCGCCGAGAAGCTGTACGGTTGGAAGTACGGCGCGTCACCGTCCGGCACAGTACAGTTCACCGGACTCTGTCCCTATCTAGAGGAGATGTACGCTCGGAGGGCCGAGGAGATCGACGAGCCGCTGGAGCGCGTCTTCGGCGCCGTCGGGTACCTAGTCAGCCCCCTACGTCTGGCGCGAGGAGAGTGCGAGCAGCTGCTGTACTTCCGGTCGCGCGGCCTCCACATGCACATCGGGCACATGCTCTCCATGGGCGCATCCGCGCCAGCCACGGTGGCAGGAGCCGCCGTGCTCAAGCTAGCCGAGTCGCTCTTCCTGGCCATTCTCCGCCGGGCGCTCTGGGGCGACCGCTCGCTTCGAGTGGGCGGCTTCGGCGTCGTCATGGATATGCGGAGCGCACACAGCATGGGCGGCCGGCCGGAGCAGGCCGCCATCAGCGCCGTTCTGGGCCAGCTCGCCCGCTTCTACGGCGTCGGATCGGGCACAGGCGGAGGCCTCACCGACGCGAAGGTGCCATCTGTGCAGGCCGGAATGCAGAAGGCGATGACCTCAATGGCCGGCGTGTGCTCGTGCGGAAGCGCTGCCATGGATGCGGGCCTGCTCTCCCTCGACGAGATCTGCTCGCCAGAACAGATGATCTACGACGCCGAACTGGCAAGCGCGATGCAGCACATGCTCCGGCCCATAGTCGTCAGCCCGGAAGCATGTGCGGTGGATGACATCAAGTCCGTCGGGCCGGGCGGCAACTTCGTGGGGTCTGACCTGACAGCGAAGCGCTTCCGCCAGGAGTTCTGGGAGCCCCGCGTGTGGGACCGGCAATCGCTTCAGGACTGGCGAGCTGCAGGCGCCGTCGGCGAGCGCCAGAGGGCCAGGGAGCGCGTCCGATCGATCCTAGCAGCCGCGGCGCCCGAGCCGGGGTTGAGCGAGGAGTGCGAGCGCGACCTGCGGGCGACCATCGCCCGGGCCGTCGCGGCAGAGGCCGCTAGATAGCGGAGAAGCGCGACCGCGCGCTGGCGCGCTGCACAGCCCGTCTGTCGCCCTCGCGGATGACAGAGGAGGTGGCCGTGAGTACGACGATCGAGCTTGCCCCGATCGACATGACGCCGAGCGTGATGCAGGATCTGGAGGAGCGCGGACTGATCATCAGACTCGCCCCCCGTCGCCACGAACTTCCTGCTGCCCCCGGCGAGACCCTGTGGGAGCCTATCTATGACTCCGCGGAGGCACTGGGGCCGCACCGACTCATCACCGTCAGCGTGAACAAGACGACGCTGGACGAGTTCGGCACCCATGTGGACAATGAGGAGTTCCTGCTGATCGGGGACGCCAGCATGAAGCCGCTCTACCTTGTTGTGGCCCTCTGCCAGAAGGAAGATCTCGTCGGCAAGATAGCTCGCAAGGCCATTTCAGCAGACGACTTCGTCTGTCTGCGCGTCAGGTACAACGACCCCGAGGTAAGCTTCTTCACTATGCTGGCCGAGGTTCCTCACGGCGAGGCCGTCGGGGAGGCCGATGGGCGCCCTGCAACCTTCTATGTGACCGAGCCCCGCGACTTGGATACGGAGATCGCCGACTTCGGCCCCTACGATCTTCGCATCCGCGTTGATGCGGCCTCCTGAGGTAGCGTGTCGGCCGGCACTCATCTGCATGCCGCCACACGCCTTCCGCCCCAAGCGCCGCCAGCCCACCGCGAGCCCGACGCGCCGGCAGAGGCGTCAGACCGCCTGCTGCTTCTCCGCACGGGGCCGAGGAGTCGGCGCCTTGGCTGGGAGGGAAAATGAGAAACAAGCCCCCCGCCCAACTTCGCTGTCCACCCAGATGCTGCCCCCATGCGCCTCCACAGCCAGCTTGCAGAAGGCCAGTCCGAGTCCAACCGACAACTTCTCGCGCGATCGCTGCCTCTTCTCCGCCTGGAAGAACTTGTCGAAGAGGCGGCTCTGGTAGTCGCTCGGGATGCCTGGGCCCTGGTCGGTGACGCTCACTACGACGGCGTCGGACTTCTCCGTCGCTGTACCCGAAACGATGAGCGTGCTTCCGGGAGGCGATAGAGCCACGGAGTTGCCCGCCAGGTTTACGATGATCCTGCGGAAGAGCTCGCGATCCGCCCAAACGGGAGGTAGGTCGTCGCGGAGTTCCGTGACGAGATGGATGTCCTTCTCCTTCATCTGGTAGCTGATCAGGGACAGGGCCTGACGGACCTCATCCCTCACCGCGAGTGGCCCTCCGCTCAGTCTGAGCTCTCCGGCCTCCAGCTTGGCGGAGTCGAGGATGCCACTGATGAGTACTGTCAGCCACTTGCTCGACGCCAGGGCCTCCTGCACATACTCTCGTTGGTCGTCCTTGAGGCTCTCCCGCGCAAGAAGTTCGAGGAAGCCGACGATGCCGGTAAGCGGGCCCTTCAGGTCGTGCGTGATCATCGCCGAGACGTCCTGCAGCAAATGGTACCGCCGCTCGGCCTCACACAGCTCACAGCCAATGATCGCTGTCGCCGCGCGATTCGCGAACACGGAAAGCCGCTCGAGGTCGCGTTCTGTGAAACTCGCCGGCCGACCCCGACTCTCGACCTCGATCAGTCCGATGGTGTCGTCCCCGGTCCACAGCGGCGCGCACAAGCTGGACTGCAGATGCGCGGCTGCAACGCTCTCGGAGTCCCGAAACTCGACGGGGGCATTCCTGAACAGCATCGACTTGCCCTCGTGGATCACGCGGTTGACGATGGACATGCTCACCGTGAGTTCGCCTTCGACTCGCCCCTCCGCCCCTCGCGCTCGGGCAACTTGGCGCTTCACCCGGGAGGTCTGTTTGTCGACCAACAGCAGGAGCACATGTGTCGCCGCGGGAAAGGCCCGCAGCATCGCCTCGAGCACTGCATCCAGCATCGCCTCTGGCTCAAAGGCAGCACCGATGTCCTGCTCCAACTGGTAGGCGATCGAGAGATCGTCGTAGCTTCCGACCAGCTGTTGCCTGGCGGACTGGAGCTCCTGGATGGTACGCGAGGCAAACGGCGTCAGGTCGAGGCCGGCGCGCTCTTCCGCATCCGAGACAGAGAAGCTCAGAACGGACTGCCCCACGAGGATCAGATCGCCCGGCTGCAACTCGCTGTTGGCATCTGCCGTGTCCAACGCGATGCGTTGCCCCGATCTGTCTATCACGGAGCCATTGCGGCTCCCCAGGTCGCGGTAGATCCAGCGGCCAGACTCCAATGTGAGCCGACCGTGATGGCGGGATGCGAAGGGGTCGGAGAGCTTGACTTCGTTGTCAGGTGCAGTGCCTATCCCCGCCGAGGTCTGCCTGCTCACATAGACCTGTCCCTGGTCCATGCCCTGCAGCACAGATAAGCGCAGCATCCTATCGCCTCAGCCTCTGCTCTTGGCTACTACCAGATTACGCCCCAAGAGGCAGTTGTGTCAATCTTACGGGGTGCCGAACCGAACACATCCCAGCGCCCCTGGCGCCGCAGGAGCGGTGCTCGTGGTTCCTGGGCGCCCAATACCGAAATCGCGGGCGCTTCTGTGGTTGCTGGGCGCGTCCGAGAGCGGTCTCGTGAGCTACAGGTCGTGTGCCACTCCGGTGACCGACCCGACGGCCTCACGGGCGCTCGGCACCGGCATGGGGGGACGAATGTGTCTGGTCCGCCGGCCGATCTCTAAGGGCTTGGCTCGTCGGTCGACGCGTCGTCCGAGCTGTTCGTGTCAGTCGCCTCGAGAGCGCGCCGGACCACCAAGAGTAACTCGTCCAACTCGAACGGCTTCGTCAGATAGAAATCCACCCCAGTCGTCCACCCACGCACAATGTCGGCGTCGTCGTCGCGAGCGGTAAGCATGATGACGGGCAGGTGCTTTGTCGCCGCGTTCTCCCGGAGCACGCGAAGGGCCTGGAATCCATCCATCACCGGCATGGCGACGTCGAGAATGACCAAATCCGGGGACTCCGTTGCCACGGCCTGCAGGCACTCCGCGCCGTCGGCCGCCGTGCACACCTCAATGCCCTCGCTCTGCAGCGCGAGCTCGACTGCCGTCACCGTCGGTGGTTCATCGTCGACGACGAGCACCTTCTTGGCCATGGCCACACCCTCCAACTCCCCCCGCAGCCCCTCCCGCCGCCACTCAGCGTCGCGGACGCCCTGCCCGCTCGCCGCCCATTGTACCACACCATTGCCTACAAGGGACGGCTCTGCCCCCCGGACACTGCTCCACCTGGAATGAGAGGAAGCAAGCGAAGGAGAACTCATTTCGGGAGGACGGAGCATGAAGCGGAAGCGGTACAGGGGACCCCAGATTGTGTTTGCGTTGCAGCAGGCGTTCGTGCGGCAGGCCTCTGCCCTAGGCTCTTGTCTCGACTTACCCACGCAGGAACTGGTCGCGGTAGGCTGAAAAGTCTCATTCCAGGTGGTACAGAAACGGGGAGCGCCCCAGAGAGCACCCCCCCCCTAGCATTGCGAGTGGCAGCGTTGAGGGGGGCAGGTCAGGGATGGCGGGATGATCGGCCAGACAATCTCCCATTATCGCGTCACTGATGAACTCGGCGGCGGAGGCATGGGCGTCGTCTACAAGGCCGAGGACACCCGGTTGGGGCGGCCCGTGGCGCTGAAGTTCCTGCCCGAGGAGTATTTTGACGATGCCCATGCACGGGAGCGGCTCCAGCGGGAGGCTCGTGCGGCCTCCGCACTGGATCATCCCAACATCTGTGCCATCTACGACATCGGCGAACATGAGGGCCAGCCCTTCATAGTGATGCAGTATCTGGAGGGCAGAACCCTGAAGCAGCACCTGAGGGGAAGACCTCTGGAGACGGGTCAGACTCTTGACATCGGCAGCCAGGTGGCCGACGCACTTGGCGCAGCTCACAAGACCAGCATCATCCATCGAGACATCAAGCCTGGCAATATCTTCATCACCGAGAGAGGTGATGCCAAGATCCTCGATTTCGGACTCGCCAAGCTGACGCCTGATCAGGTGAAGACTGACTCACAGGCACCCACACCGGCTCTTGAAGATCAACTGACCACCGCCGGCACGGCCGTGGGAACCGTTGCCTACATGTCGCCGGAACAGGCCCGTGGCGAGGAACTGGACACGAGAACAGACCTATTCTCACTGGGTGTTGTGCTGTACGAAATGGCGACGGGTTCACAGCCGTTTAAGGGAACCACGACGGCCGTGATCTTCGATGAGATCCTGAACAAGGCGCCCACTTCGCCGGTTCGCATCAACCCTGAGCTGCCCGATGAGTTGGCGCACATCATCGACAAGGCGCTGGAGAAGGACCGAAACCTCCGTTACCACTCGGCTGACGAGCTGCTCACCGACCTACGGCGACTGGAGCGGGACACCGATCCGGGAAGGCCGGCGGCGGCCGCTGCGATTGGGAGAGAACGGCGAGGCCGTCCTTGGCTGAAGATAGCAGCCGGCGCGGCCTCGCTCGTGCTGATCCTATTGGTGCTGTGGGCTGCGGGTGCGCTTCGTCCTAGAGGACGCGAATCGGCCGGACCTCTAGTGGCCCGGGACCGGGAGCTGGAGCGCTCCATTGCTGTTCTTCCCTTCGACAACCTCAGCGGCGATCCCGAGCAGACGTACTTCAGTGACGGGTTGACCATTGAGATGATCGCCCAGCTCTCGAAGATCGCCAGCCTGGAGAGGGTGATCGCCTTTGCTTCCTCTCGACGCTACCGGGACAGCGACAAGGGCCTCTCCGAGATCGGCCGGGAGTTGGGCGTGGCCTTGCTTCTGAGCGGAACGGTTCGACAGCAGGCCGAACAGGTGCGAGTGACCGTCCAGCTGATTGATGCCGCCGCGCGGGAGCAGCTGTGGGCGGAGACCTACGACGGAGAGCTGAGTGACATCTTCGCCGTCCAAAGCCAGATCGCCGGGAAGATCGCCTCTGCCCTGCGGGTAGAGCTGTCGCCCGAACAGAAGGCCCAGATCGAGCGGAGACCCACCGAGAATCTCACTGCTTACAGGTTCTATCTGAAAGGCCAGGACTTCCGCCGCCGCTACAACAAAGAGGCGAACGAGAATGCGATTGACTCCTTCCAGACGGCTTTGGAATTGGATCCTGAGTTTGCTCTGGCTCGAGCAGGGCTGGCCTACGCCTGCGCCCTCCAAGGTCACCTCTACGGAGGGCAGTCGAGTTGGGTGGATACCGCCATCGAGGAGGCACAGAAGGCACTCGCCATTGACCCCGATCTGGCCGACGCACACGTTGCGCTGGCTGCTGCGTACGAAATCAAGGGCTGGCATCTGAAAGCCGTGGAGGAGTCGAAGACGGCCATCGAGCTGCGTCCGAACAGTGACAGGGGCTACAGCGAACTCGGGTGGGTCTACGTTTCCACGGGGAGATTAGAGGAGGCCTACCGCCAATTCAGGAGGGCCCTTACTCTCAACCCCCGGCATGCCGGCAACTACTGGGTCATGGGTTTCCTCTATCTCATATTGGCCGACCATCAGAAGGCCGAGCAGTGGGCCGCCAGCGCGCTCGAACTCCAGCCAGATGACACCATGGCCCATTTCATGCTATTGGTAGCCTTCTCGGCGCAAGGTCGAGTCCAGGAGGCCGCCGAGACCAGCCAGAAGATGCTCGCTTTGAGCCCTGAAGACGGAAAGAGCCACTTCGCGGCCGGGATTGCTGCTGGGCTTGGGGGCGATGCCCGCGCGGCCAAGGAGCACTTCCAGAGAGCCCATGAGCTCGCGTCCTTGACACTGTTCGGCGATCTGCGAATCGCCACTTGCCTGGCTCAGCTCCAGTGGGAGATGGGAGAGCGCGCCGAAGCGGAGGAGTTGTTCGCACAGAGCCTGGCCGCGAATGCGGCCGAGTTGGGTGCCGGGGATGAGTCCACTCGCCCACTGACCGACACCGCCTTCATCTATGCCGTTCAAGGGGACAAGGAAGAGGCCCTACGTTGGCTGCGAAAGGCGGTTGATGTAGGGTACCTCGGGATGAACAACCCGATGTGGACCTACCTCCATGCCGAGCCTGAATTCCAGCGGATGAAGGCCGAAGTCGAAGCCAGAGTGGCCGAAATGCGTCGCCGGATCGAAGCGCTGGAGCAGGAGCGCGGCTGGGAGTAGGCCCTGACGCCCGCGAGGCGCACGAGAGCCCGGCCCGCACGGACTCTCTGCTCGTGTTTCCCGACAGCGATGCCACCGAAGCGAGAGGGGGAGCATTCGCGCTGGCGAAGGGTCAGCGGGAAGTTCTGGCGCTCGTTGACGCGCGGCGAGCGCCAAATCGATGGGTGAGGTGATGACTCATGAAGGTAGTGTGTCTACAGGGAAGTCACAAGAGGAACGGCAATACCAGTACCATCCTCGGCTGGGTGGAGCAGGCCCTTCAGGAGGCCGGGCACGAGGTGGCGCATGTCCACATGGCTGAGAAGACCATCGGCGGCTGCATCGGCTGCTACCGATGTCAGCAGGACCCCGACGAACTCATCTGCTCAGTCCAAGATGACGGCAACGCTCTGCTCGAGACCATCGCCGGAGCCGACGCCCTCATCTACGCGACTCCTCTCTACTGCTGGGACTTCAGCGGGCAGATGAAGCCCCTGCTCGACCGCCATCTCAGCTTCGTCACCGGCTTCACGGATCCGGCCTCGCACAAGTCACACCTAGAGGGCAAGACCGCGGGCCTGCTCGTGACCTGCGGCGGCCCCGAAGGCGAGGGCAACACAGACTGCATCTCCACCATCTGGGAGCGAATGGCGTCCTTCGCCAAACTCGACCCGGTCCACCAGCTCATCGTCCCGAACTGCATGGATCCGAAGAACCTGGGCGAAGAGCAGCAGGAGATGGCCAAGCAGTTCGCCGCCAAGATCGCGGGCTGACTTCAGGGGCAACCCACCGAAGCTGTCAGCACCCATGACGAAGGGGCCGGGCGCTCGCGTACGCGCGAGAGCTTGCCGGCCCTCCCCGCATCTCTGACCGTGGGGGGATCGACGGCGGGCGTGAAGGAGAGCAAGCGTGAGCACATTGACTCCGAGGAAGTGGACTGTCCTCCTGCTGCACGCATTCGTGGGGTGGGCTCTCTGCGGAGCCATCATGGGAGTCGGCCTGGCCGTCACCTCGGAGCGAGCCACGCTCATAGTGCACGCAATCGGCGCCCCCGTGATATTCGCGCTCGTGGCCTGGAGCTACTTCAGTCGGTTTGGCTACACGACGCCGCTGCAAACTGCGATGGTCTTCCTTGTGTTCGCGCTCGTCATGGATGTCTTCGTTGCCGGCCTCCTTATTCAGAGGAGCCTCGACATGTTCAGAAGTGTGCTGGGGACATGGATTCCCCTCGGACTGAGCTTCGCGTCTACCTATGCCGTCGGCATATGCGTAAGGCGCCAGCAGCTCTGAAGATATCTAGGTTGCTGGTCGGCGCGCGGCGAGAACGTAGCGCTTGGTAACGTCGATGGAGTAGCTAGGGAGAGCGGGAGAAACATGAGACCTTGTCCAGAGTGCCAACGCGATGTTCCGGAGCAAGCCACGACCTGTTCCCACTGCGGGGCGCGGGTCCCCGCCAAGGGGAAATCCGACGGATGGGGGTATGAGTACAAGTCCAAGGCGACGCTGTTCGGGCTGCCCTGGCTCCACATCTCCTTCAAGTGGCGGGGCTGGCGGCCGGTTCCGGCCAAGGGGATCATCGCCATCGGTCAGTTCGCCATCGGCCTTGTCACTCTGGCGCAGTTCGGACTCGGTCTCTTCAGTGTCAGCCAGGTAACGATTGCGGGCTACGCACTGGCGCAGGTTGCCGTCGCCTATTCTATGACCGCTCAGGTCGGCATCTCTGTTCACGAAGGGCCAAGCGTAGCAGACCTGCTCCAACGCGGCCCTTCGACTCAGGAGCTCGAAACTGTAGAATACACACCGCTGCCCGGGGATGACTGGAAGGTCTCGACACCGGCAGAGCAGGGGCTCGATCCGAGGCTGGTGGCGGAGCTCTACTACGACGCGGCCGAACTGGAGACCCTCTATGGGCTGCTCGTCATCAAGAACGGCCATCTGATCGCGGAGGGGTACTTCAATGAAGGGTCGGTGGGGCAGCTCTCCAACCGGCAGTCGATGACGAAGAGCGTTACCTCGGCCTTGGTCGGGATCGCGCTGGAGCAGGGCCATCTGTCGAGCGTCGATCAGAAGATGATGGACTTCTTCCCGGAGTTCGCCGGACAGATCGATGATCCGAGGAAGGAGCAGATCACGATCCGGGACATGCTGCAGATGCGCGCCGGATATCCCAACGAGGAGCGCACGCCTCCTTATCTTGACCTCCTCTTCTTCAGCGACAACTGGCACCATGTGCCCCACCTGGTTGACTTCCCACTCCTCAGCGGTCCGGGCACCGAGTACAGCTACAGCAATCTGACCTCCCATCTCCTGGGGGCCATTGTGGCGCGGGCGAGTGGCACAGATCTCAGGTCATATGCGCAGGAGCATCTCTTCACACCCATCGGCGCGGAGGTAGGCGATTGGTATGCCGACGCGGATGGCTACAACCTCGGCTGCATAGGAATCTTCCTTACGGCCCGCGACATGGCCAAGTTCGGCGCGCTCTATTTCCACGACGGTGCATGGGAGGGCAAGCAGGTCGTTTCGGCCGACTGGGTCAGCGAATCGCTGCAAAGGTACTCGGAGAAGACCCATTACAGTGGATGGTTCTCCAGCAAGAAGGGGCGCTACATCCGCGACGTCGGGTACGGCTATCAGTGGTGGTCCGCCAGGGCGGGCGACCATCGCTTCGACTACGCGGCCGGTCATGGCGGGAACCTGATCATCCTGCTGGACGATCTCGACATGATCATCGTCACCACCGCCGATCCGTTGCACGAGCTGCCGGGCGAGAAGGGCTGGAAGTACGAAGGCGCCATCATCGACGTGGTGGGCAAGTTCATCAAGTCGTTGCCGAGTGAGTGATGAGCATGCCAGTGACCTGCCCCTCCTGAACGTCACCACGCGCCCTGTTAGTGCGGCCGCATCCGGTTGCGGATGCTACAACTAGCCAAGAGCCTGTCCGTTCAATGACGGCTCTGCCCCCCGATTCGTGGTCCACCTGGAATGAGAGAAGGCAAGCGACGGAGAACTCATTTCAGGAGGAGGCCGGTATGAAGCGCAGGCGGTATGCAGAGCCCCAGGTCGGTCTGGGCCCACTTCGGGAAGCGCTGAGATGCTGCGGCTGCTCGTAGTAGAAGGCGCAGACAGAGGGCAGACCTTCGTCCTCGGTAAGCCGTCCGTGTCCCTCGGCACATCCCCAGACAATGATATATGTCTTAGCGATCCCTACATCTCCCGTCACCACGGGAGGATAGCCGTATCACAGAACCAGTGGGTGTATCAGGATCTGGGGAGCACAAACGGCTCGGTAGTAGACTACAGCGGGAAGCAGCTTCGTCTCGATCTCACGAATCCCACAGCGGTTCTCGATACTGGCTGTCTGATTCGTCTCGGGCAGACCGTACTACGGCCGAAGATGGAGATGGCCGCGCGAACGCAGACAGCACAGCAGCACACCGTAATCGCTCAACGCAGCCTAGCTGAGCTGTCTGAGGCGCAACAAGGACAGGCCCCGACGCTCAATGACCTCCTTGCGATGCAGGAACTGGAGAAGCGGCTGGCTGAGGCGTCTAGCCCGGAAGCGATGTTGGACATGGTCTTGGAGGCGCTGCTGGACGCTTTCCCGGAAGCGACACACGCGATCATTGTCTTGATTGACAAGAAGATAGGCAAGCCTAGGCGAACAGCGGCGAGAATACGCGGCGAGGCAGGCAGAGCGAGAGAGGATGTGCCTATCAGCATGTCCATAGCCGATCGCGTTCTTGGGAAGGGCGAGTCTCTGCTATTCAGCGATGTGGCAACTGAGTTCCAGCAGTCGAGGAGTGTTGTGTCGGCTGGCATCAGATCAAGCCTCTGCGCTCCTCTGTGGACGGGGGATGAAACGGTGGGACTGGTTCAGGTGGAGAGGAGGAGCGGAAGAGCAAGTTTCTCTGAGGAGGATCTCGGCAGACTAGGGCTCTTTGCCAGCAAGGCAGCGCTGGGGATCGTGGCTTCAGAGCTTCGTTCTGCGGAAAGCACGAGTAGACGACTTGAGGGCCTCTCCGCCCGGTTGATCCCCTCTTTCATCGGGGAGCCTGGAACGGCGGAATCCGGGGATGTCCGTGCGATGGACGCATCGGTCCTTTTCTCTGACATTCGCGGATACACGCGAACGGCAGAGAGGCTATCGGTTACTGACACTCTGGCCATGCTCAGTACATACCACGCCAGCGTCGAGGACATTGTGGCGAGGCACGGCGGGAGAATCGTAAAGACGCCTGGAGATGCGGTGCTGGCGGCATTCTGGAAGGAGACGAGAGGGCGCAGCCACGCGATGTGCGCCTTGAAGTGCGGAGAGGAGATACTTGATGACCTGCCCAGAGCGGCAAGGGCCTGGGAGGGAATGGGAGCACGGCTTGAGATCGGAATCGGGATCAACGCCGGACAGGTAGCTGCAGGCCTGATCGGCAAGCACCACCTTGAACCTACAATCATCGGTGATCCGGTCAACGTAGCACAACGGCTAGAGAGCGCCACGAAGAGCCTGCAGTGCCCTCTCATCTTCAGTGAGAGCGTACGCGAACGTCTTCCCGGAGACGTTGAGGCAGTGTTCCTTGACCAGGTTACGGTGAGCGGACGCGAAGCGCCGCTTAGAATCTACAGTCTGGCCCGGTTCGTCGCTGCCGAGGACCCATGACGCCAGGCTGGCCGTAGTATGCAGGACTGATCTGCATACCCAGTCGCGGCTGGGCAGTTTCCCGGCGTGATCCCCCCTCTGCTGCAGGGCTGAGACGATCTGAGGCTCAGTGTACTGCGCCAACTCGACCACCTCGGCTGGATCGGCAGGAGCCACCGACGGCCGACGGGAACGAGTGCATACTCGTGTGCCGGACCCGGGAGTGACTCCCACCGGCGGAGGGTGCCATGCGCCAGACTATCAAGAATGCCGTCGCCGCGCTCTTGGTTCTCGCCGTGTTTGCCCCCTGCATTGCCGCGCACCAATGGGACTGTCCCGTTGGTCCGAACCTGGTGCGGAACCCCGGCTTCGAGGAAGTCGAGGACGGCAGGCCATCGGATTGGTGGGCGCCCGAGGGGTATGGCTCTGACGAAGATGTGGTAAGAGGCGGGAACCGTTCACTGGAGTTCGTGAACCGCGACCCCGAGCGTTACCTGCTCTGCAGCCAGGGAATTGACCTCGAGCCCGGCGGCATGTACGAGGTGAGGGCATACGTGAAGACGGCAGGCATCGCGGGAGATGACTCCGGTGCCACGGTGTGTGTGGAATGGCAGGGCGCCGGCGGGAAGTGGATGGGTGGACACTACCCGGAGGGCCGGAGGGATGACGCGGTGGGCTGGCACGAGGTGAGAGGTGTATTCCAGGTGCCAGACAATGCCGCTGGCGCCGCGATCTCCTGCTACCTCCGTAAGGGAATGACCGGAACGGCCTGGTGGGACGATGTCTCGGTTCGGCGGTGGCGACAGCGACCGATGGATGTCCTGCTGATCTCGCCCAACTACCGGGGCTGGATCGTCGAGGATAGCCAAGACAGCGTGGCAGCCCGCGTCGATGTCGCTCAGATGGAGATCGATGAGGGCACGGCCCACCTGGTGATGCGACTGGTGTCGGCCAGCGACGAAGCGACCGTTGCCGAGCGGGTGGTGGGAGCGCCGACCGACAGCACGACGGACGTTCGTCTCCCGGTGCCGGACCTCGACCTGGGCCCATACTGGCTGAAGACAAGGCTTGTGAGCACGGCGACAGGCGAGACCATGGACGAAACAGTCCATCGCCTCGAGCGGAAAGCTGGGCCGCGGCCGGCCTGCTACATCGATGAGCACAACCGGGTCGTTGTGGATGGCGAGCCCTTCTTCCCGCTGGGAATGTACTGGGCCGGCGTCGACGAGGAGCAACTACGCGTCTATACGGAAGGTCCCTTCAACTGCCTCATGCCGTACGGGTCACCCGATCGCGAGCAGATGGACCTCATCGAGGAGGCGGGGCTCAAGGTCATCCACTCGATCAAGGACTTCTACTATGGGACGCGCTGGTGCCCCGACTTCATCCGAGCCGAGGCCGACGAGGAGGGCGCGGTGCGCCGTCGGGTCCGGGAATTCCGCGACCACCCGGCCCTGCTCGCCTGGTACCTCAACGACGAGCGGCCCCTGTCGATGCTGCCGCGCTTGGAGGTTCACCAGCGCTGGGTCGAGGAGGAAGATCCAAACCACCCGACGTGGATCGTCCTCTACCAGGTGGGCGATGTGCGACGCTATGCGCGTACCTTCGACGTCATCGGCACCGACCCATATCCTATCCCCGACCACCCTCCTGCCATGGCCGGGCAGTGGGCGAGCATGACCCGCGAGGCCGTTGCCGACGCGAGGGCGATCTGGATGGTGCCTCAAGTCTTCAGGTGGCCCGAGAAGGAACGGCCGCCCACGCTCGACGAGATGCGGTCAATGGCCTGGCAGTGCATCGCCGAAGGCGCCGACGGGCTGATCTTCTACTCATGGTTCGACCTGCGCGGGGACAAGCGCTTTCCATTCGACCGCCGGTGGGAGGAAGTGAAGCAGGTCGCCCGAGAGATCCACGACATGATCCCCGTGCTTCTGGCCGTAGACCCCCTGCCCGAGATGGCGGTGAGCGCGCCCGAAGCCGTGCACTGGACCGCCCGCTCTCACGAGGGGAGCGTCTATCTACTCCTTGTCAATGACAGCCGCGAGCCAGTGAGTGTTGGTGTGCGCTTCCCGGGCCGGCTCCGGCGCGTGAGACTCGATGGTGCAAACGTCGCGCTCGGAGGCGATGGTGTCCTGACCATCGAGCTCGAACCGCTTGGGGTGAAGATCTGTCGGGTAGAGACATAGGGTCGGGACGGCTCACAATGGGCGGAGCCATCGTGCGGGCGCATCTGCAGGCCGGCACATCCAAGACCGCACAGTGCGGCCGTTAAGCAGCGATGGGGCGCCTGTGACAGCCCGGTGGGTCTGTGTGTGAATCGTGCGCACTTCACCATATGGGACCCCTGGGCGTCGTTTCTTCCTGCTGAGGCACTGCTCGGATCAGGGGCGCGCAGCAAACAGTGGCTCCGGACCCACAATGCCAAGTACGGCCCTAGCCCCGGAATGCACTGAGGCCGCTCCCACGAGTGTCAGCACCCACAAGGAGATCCGCGAGGAGTAGAACCCGCGTCGCGACACCGAGTGCCTCCCGGAACAGGGGTGTCCGCGAGAGCACAGAATACCACGACACGGACGATACGGAGCTCTGAGAGGCAGAGGAGTCCTTGGACAGCGGGGCAGCCGAATCGGGTCTGCACAGCCAGTCAGCACGGCCGGTGATCCGTCACACACTGCCTGACCCGCGGAGGTGGTCGGCCCTGTCTGCAAAGGAGTTGGCATGGAGATAGATCGTGACGAATGCGTCGGCTGCGGCCGGTGCATTCCCTATTGTCCGGTAGGGGCAATCACCATGGAGGGCGACGTCTCGCGGGTCGACCTTGACGAGTGCGTCGAGTGCGGGAACTGCCGTCGCAGCGCGGACTGCCCCACCGATGCGATCTACCAGCAAGAGCTTGTCTACCCGCGCACGGTTCGGAGCCTGATGAGCGATGTCCTGACCATCGCTGAGGAGTCGCAGATCTCGGGCCGGGGCACGGAGGAGATGAAGACCAACGAGGTGACCGGCCGGTTTCGTCTGGGCGAGGCCGGAGTCGCCATCGAAGTGGGCCGTCCTTGCCTGGGAGCTCGCCTCTATGACGTAGAGAAGATCGCGCAGGCCGTCGCCAAGATCGGAGTCACCTTCGAGCCGCAGAACCCGGTGACCAGCATGATGGCCGACACCTCAACCGGCAAGTTCAAGGAAGACCTCCTCAATGAGAAGGTCCTTTCGGCCATTATCGAGTTCAGCGTGAAGCTTGAGCAGCTTCCCAGAGTCTTCGAGCTCCTGAGGGATGTTGCCGGGAAGATCGAGACCGTCTTCAGCCTCGACCTGGCCACCAAGATCGCGCCAGACGGCTCCGTGCCGACCGACCCCTATGTGGCGCAGGCGGGCCTCCGGGTCGCCCCCAACGGGAAGACCAACGTCGGCCTTGGGCGCCCCCTGTTCGAAGGGAGAAGCGGCAGATGACACACACCTTGCATCGTATGGGTTCGGCGCAGTCGCTCTCGGAGGACCTCGTGCTGCTTATAATGCCTTCGAAGGACATAAACCACGAAGGGTCGGCGCCCAAGCTGCGCAGGTTCTTCGAGCTGGCCCTCGAGAACGGCGCCATCAAGATCGGAGACTGCCGCTCCGGGAACGAGTACTATCAAGGCGGCGTGACTGAGATGATGTCGAACGTGCAGGATCGCGCCGTCATCCACGCCGTCTTCAAAGACGAGACAGCCCTGGTCTCTATGCTCAGGGCGCTGAAGCAAGAGGATCTGGGACTCTCGGTTGTGGTCTCAGGGCTGTTCGATAGCGTGGGGAAGTGCTGTCGGGAGGCCGGTCTCGAGAAGCACACCGTCAATCAATCTCTGGGCCGCTGGGGCCGTGTCGATGGACTCCCGCGTGGACCAGTGCTTGAGATCAACACCATGTGCGGCCATGGGATGGTCACGGTGGGCCGAATCAACCAGATCACCGATGAGATCAAGACAGGACGCATGACGGCCGAAGAAGGCGCGGAGGAGCTCTTCAAGCCTTGCATGTGCGGCATCTTCAACCCGCACAGAGCGGCCAAGCTGCTGAGGGTCTTGACCGGCCAGGCGCCACCCGCTGGAACGTGAGATCGATAGGCGAGGAGAAACATGGCGATCATAGATCTCAGCATGACCGTACAGCCCACCTGGCGGTGGCCCGTCGAGATAGCTACCGACCTGGATTTCGACCGGGGCGATCCCTATCGGTCCACCTCCGCCCGGATGTCCATGCACGCGTTCACCCATGTGGACGCCCCCTTGCACGCTGAGCCCGGCCGTGAGAGCATCGATCGAGTGCCGGTGGACAGCCTCTGCGGTCCAGCGGCCGTGGTCGACCTGAGGCCGGTAACGCCCAATCAGAAGATCGCGGTCGACCTACTGGAAGCACGCAGCGGCCATCTGCAGAAGGGCGACATTCTGATACTGAAGACATGCTGGGATCGGCAGAGAGAGCCCACCAGCAGGGAATTCTGGCTGGAGGCGCCATACCTACACGAGGAAGCTGCAGCTTGGCTGGCGGAACAGCCGGTCAAAGCGGTTGGATACGACTTCCCCCAGGACTATGCGATCAGGGAGATCCCAGACAGGCATCCGCAGGTCCATGAGTTGTCAACACATGACCTGGTTCTGCGCAAGGGCATCTACATGATCGAGTACCTCTGCAACCTCGATCGCGTCGAACAGGACCGAGCGACCATATACGCTCTTCCGCTGAAGGTCCTGGGGAGTGAGGGGGCCTGCGCGAGAGTGGTCGCGGTAACGGATTGATTGAGCACTCTGAGTGCTCGGCATCCGGGAGCGGCGGCGCAGAGGTTTCGGCGCCTGGACCGATGATCCCGACCTGGCCTGGCTGAACGACTTCACAGACTGAGGTCTCAGAGCGGTGGTGCTACACCACAGAGGGAGCAGACTCCCATGGCGATTCTGGTAACAGGAGGGCTGGGGCACATCGGCTCCTGGGTGTCCCATGAGATAGCTCGAGAAGGCATGACCGTTCTTGTCGCCGGCCGCGCCAAGCGGCGCCTCAGCTACTTGGACGGATTTGCGGATCAGATCGAGTTCGTGTCCGCCGATGTGCTGGACTACGCCTCAGTCTGTCGCGTCTTCACGGAGCACGAAGGACGGATAGAAGGGATCATCCATGTTGCCGGCTTGATGGGCGGGCCGCATTTCGCAACAAGGCCTCAGCACCATATCCGGATCAACACGATGGGAACCGTCGATATGCTCGAGGCGGCTCGCACCTTCGGTGTTCAGCGATTCGTCTATGTAAGCTCTGGCGCCGTGTACGGGCCCAGAGATGATTCTCCTTCGGAAAGCGATCCCATGACACCCGGCGATCTGTACGGGGCCGCCAAGGCGAGCGCGGAGTTCTTCGGGCTTCAGTACGCGAATGAATTCGGCCTCGATTTTCGGGCGGTGCGAGTCTACTTCGCCTATGGGCCGGGGAGACTGCCGTCTGAACTCTATCCTCTGTACAACGCGATATTCGGATGCCTGGAGGGAAAGACGCGGGTGGAGCTGCCGGCCGGCTCCGGCCAAGCCGTGGACTTCACCTACGTGCGGGACATCGCCCGGGCAATTCTGATGGTGTATGCTGCGCCCACGTTGACGCACCGTCAATACAACGCAGCCAGCGGCGTGTGCTACGGCCTGCCGGAGCTGATACAGGCGGTGGGTCGCATCGCCGGGAAGCGGGTCGAGGTGAGTATCGGTCCTGGCAAGATCATGCCCCGAGGTCCGAGCCTGGATAGCACGAGGTTGCGTGAAGAGCTCGGATTCGCACCTGACTACGACCTCGAAAGAGGGGTGCGTGAATACGTGGCGTGGATTGGAGAGGCGGGATGAAGAAGAGGATAGGCATCATAGGCCTGGGGCGATGCGGGATGCCTGCGGCCCAGAAGTACCTTCAGAGCGGGTACGACGTTCTCGGATGCGATCGGCGTGCCGAGGCGATCGCGGAGCTCAAGGACAAGGGCGGGACGCCGGTGGAGAATCCTGCCCAGGCAGCGGCCGAAGCGGACACTGTCCTCGTCCTGGTGCTCAACGACGAGCAGGTCATAGACGTAGTAACCGGCCCGGACGGGGTCCTGGCGGGGGCCACCATCGAGTCCACTGTGATCTGCATGAGCACAATCAACCGCGATACCGTTCAATCTGTGGCCGACAGGTGCGCGGCGCGTCAGATCAGGTTTGTAGATAGCCCATTCACCGGCGGTCCCGCCCGTATTGCGGCCGGGACTCTGACACTTATGGCCGCGGCCTCGCCAGACGCGTTGGAGAGCGTCCGGCCGATTCTGGAGGTCATAGGCACGATCACAGTCGCGGGCGACACGCCGGGCATGGGCCAGGCCGTCAAGCACTGCAACCAACTCCTGGTGACGGCCATCCATGCGGCCACCATCGAGCTGATGACCCTGGCCGAGAGAAGCGGGGTAGATCCCCAACTGGCTTGCGACGTCGCGGGAAGCGGCATTGGTGGCAACGACTACTTCCGCCTTCTCTCGAGGGCAATACTGGAGGAGACGACCTCGCCCGGGGGCATGGCTCAGCTCTGGAAGGATGTGAACATCGTGGTCAACTCGGGACGCCGATACAACTTGCCGCTTCTGGTCGCCACGGCAGCCTCTCACTACTTCAACATGGCGATCTCTCAGGGCTTGGCCGAGGAAGACTCGGCACGCTTGATCGACGTCATGCGCAGGATGTCAGGACAGCAGGTGCTCGGAAGCTGACGCAGCCCGGTTGCCACCTCGGGCCCCGGTCCGGGCCTCGTGGGTCCGCTGGTCGTTGTCGAGCGCCCATGAGACCGCTTTGAGGGCACTTTGGGGCACGGATGAGTTTCTGGACAGCACGCCATCAGCGATGAGTTCCCCTCGGCAGAACTCGAGGCGCCCGAGGTGTTTGGTCGTCGGCCTTGCCGCTCAACAACTGGCCTTCCCCTAGAGCGTGCCGCCATGCTCTCGCAGTAGTTCTTTCACCTGCTCTGTCTTTGCGACTTGGAGCGGTGTCATCTTCTCGTAGTGTGTCCTGGCGTTAACGTTAGCACCGGCCGCCAACAGCAGTTCGACCACCCTAGCGTGGCCTCCAGCTGCAGCCCCGTGTAGAGTTGTCAAGCCGAGCCTGTCGCGGGACCCAACATATGCGCCATGGGTTAGCAGTATCCTCGCAACGTCCACATGGCCTCGACTCGCAGCTACGCGCAGTGCCGTAACGTCATCGCGGGCCCGCACCGCGTTGACATTCGCCCCATTGGCAAGGAGGAGCTTAACCATCTCCACATTGCCCGTCGCAGAGGCCCCCTGCAACGGTGGACATTGGTGGGTGAAGTCCTCCCCGACGTTGACCTCTGCTCCGTGAGCCAGCAGCACCCTCGCCGTTTGGACATCACCTCTGCGGGCCGCAAGTATCAGCGGTGCGTTCCCGTCCGCCGGAGTCGCGTTTGCGTCCGCACCCTTCGCGATAAGTGCCGCGACCTCATTGGCGCGGCCATTCTCGACCGCGTAATGCAAGGGTGCCCAATCACGCTTCTCGGCAGCATCCAGACGCCGGACCTGCACTACACCGGCTGTCACGAGCAGCGCCAGTCCCGTCCATATCGCCAATCGCTTGGCCATGTCATATCCTCCCATGCGATGCCGGTAGTTCGCCTTCGCAAGGTCTCGTGCTATCTCGTCCGGATCGCCGAGACTCTGCACCGCCAATGCCATGGCCCCCTCGCGACCGAGTCCAGTCTGCTGCATTCGTTCAACGTCGGCTTCGAGGTGGCTGCGCAGCTCTGTACAGATGTCCTCCGCCCGGCTCGGGTCAACATGCAGGGCGGCTCGTATCCTGGCAAGATGCTCCTCAAACTCAGGCACGGCTGGCCTCCAGGATCAGATCGAGCGCCCGCGCAAATCCCTTCCACTCGTCTCTCCGGCGGGCCAACTCCTGCTCCCCCTTGGCCTCGAGGGAGTAATACTTCCGACTCTGCGGCCGTTCCTCAACCGCCACCCACCGGCTTGCGAGAAAACCAGATGCCTCCAGTTCGTGCAGGAGCGGATACAGGGCCCCTTCGCCCAACTGGAAGTAGCCCTCGCTTCGGTCTCGCAGGTGCTGGATCATCTGGTAGCCGTACATCGGCTCGCTTTCCAGCAATCGCAGGATCATGAGCCGGACGGTCCCTTTGACCAACTGAGCATCATGTGCCATTCTGGCCTGCCTCGGTATGCGGTATGCCTCAGTGTCTAAGGTATTATTCCACAAATCCTGGCGGTTTCGTGTCGGTGCTGAATAGCGATGGGACACGGTGCGCATGTCGAGCGCCCGTGAGACCGCTTTGAGGGCACTTCGGGGCACGGATGAGTTTCTGGACAGCACGGCGCCTAATCGTTGCCTACCGCAACTCCTTCGGCTCACAGAGCAGTTGACAGGTAGTGCCCTGCGCTCACCAACAAGAAGAGCAGTATCATCACGCCGCAGAGCGGAGTGATGATCTCAGAGGACTGGTGGAACGGCAGTTTGAGCGTCCGGTCCAGTCGCCAGGCCGCCAGCAGCCCGGCCGGCACACCCCAGGCCACGACTCTGAGCACCACATTGAAGCCGGCCGCGAAGACGCCGCCGCCGAAGCTGAAGCCGAGCAGCGCGATGACGACCCACCACACGAGCCCCGCCACCGCTCCGATCTCGAGAGCCGCTCGGATCACCTGCGCGGAAGACGCGCGAATCCGCTGTTGGGACAGCATCCAGAACGCGCTCCCAAACCCAATGCCCACGTAGACGACGAGAAGCCACAGTTCGGCCGACCGTCCATAGGCCATGGCTGCCCCTGTCCCCTCTGGAAACGACACCCAGATACTCCTGGGCGATTTGCCTCAGCTCTGAGTGCCCCATGCGTGGATACGTGCCGACCTGTCTGAAGCTACGGGGGTCGGTGGGGGCCGTCAGAGCCCCAGCCCAAACGCCCTCGCCACGTACACCGCCATCTGGTCGCGGGTGACGACGATCTCGGGGTGGTAATAGCCGTCGAGGTAGCCGGCGACAACTCCGTTCTCGACACAGTACTCGACGTGCCTATATGACCAGAAGTCGGAGGCCACGTCGGCGAAGTTGCGCGGGTCCGCCGGGACATAGCCAGCCAGGCCATCTTCGCCGGTCCCGTCGCAGATGGCACGGGCCACATACACGGCCATCTGGTCTCGGGTCACCAGGTGCTCCGGATGGTAGGTCCCGTCATCGTAGCCGGCGACCACGTTCTGAGACACCGCGTACTCGACGTAGTCCAGCGCCCAG
The DNA here is from genome assembly GCA_029821875.1 of Candidatus Hebobacterum abditum. Taxonomy (GTDB): domain Bacteria; phylum Armatimonadota; class Hebobacteria; order Hebobacterales; family Hebobacteraceae; genus Hebobacterum; species Hebobacterum abditum. The sequence continues at coordinate 24,824 of JALGXW010000013.1, forward strand.
TGCTCGGAGCCGATGTCGGGGAACGTTGGCGTATCGGTGAAGCCGGGCACGTAGTCATCGCCGCCAGCCAGCGCACGAGAGATGTAGACGGCCATCTGGTCTCGCGCCACGGGCAGCTCGGGGTGATACAGCCCGTCGCCGTAGCCCGCGACGATGCCGGCGTCCGCGCAGGCTTCCACCTCATCATAGGCCCAGTGGTCCGGCAGCACATCGGAGAAGACCGTCGCCCGCCACACCGTGAGCGGCACCTCCGCGCTTCCGCTTGCCCACGGGTGATACCACTTACAAGTTGCGGAGGCGGTGAGCGTGACGGTCCTGTCGCTGCCCGAGCTGTTGGTCGGCGCCACATAGGTCGGATTGGCCACCGTGTTACTGGGCGAGAAGGTGCCGCCGGCATCGTTGTCGCTCCAAGACCAGGCAAGGCCGCCGTGGTCTTGATTATCGACGGCGGAGGCGGAGAGAGTGGTCGAGCCCCCCGACGGAATGATGCCGGGAGACGCGCTGGCCGTAACGGTGACGGTATGAGACGGGGGGAGGACGGAGAGAGAGACAAAGGCACGGCCGGACGCGGAAGGAACGCCGTCGCAGGTAGCGGTGACCATCAAGATGACTGTCTTGGCCTGGGAGGTGGAGTTCTGCGGCGCGGTGTAGGCCGGATTCGGTATGCTCGCCGAGGGCGAAAACGATCCCCCTGCCCCTCCGTCGCTCCACGACCAGGCGACGATAGAGTGTCCGAAGGTGTCGGTCGCCGTTGCGTCGAGATTCGTTGTCTCTCCCGAAGCGAGAGAGGTCGAGTCGGCAGAAGCAGCCACGACTACCGTCGGCGGAACGGCGAGTTCATCCAACTTATAGCCGAGCTGCAGCCGCGCCGCCTCCAGAGCGACAGGGTCCCGCGTCCAGTCGCTCCAGTTCGGGCCTATGGCCCGGGCAATGCTCAGCGCCCAGTCTGCATATCCCTGCTCCTTGAGGAGCTGGATGTAGTCGTAATCATCCACCCCATCCCGCAAGTATTTGAGGCGCATGGAAGGGGCGACGCCGACAAGCCCGGCCTCGGTGCCAGGGTAGACGAACAGAGCTTCGCCGGGATAGGTGATGTCATAGCCACCGTAGGGATGGTTCCAGGTATCAGCCGTCCACTCGTCTACGCCCCAACAGAGCAGTCCGGTCAAGTCCAAGCTTTGGTTGATGAAGCCAGGCTGGATGCGGAAGTTGATCGGCGCGAAGTCCATTTGCCATTTCGGAGAGTAGTCATCCTGCACCAATGTGTTATAGGACCAGCATTTGTCCCCCTTCGCCAGCACATCCCAGACGTTGTAGTAGAAGACGTCGTATTCCTTGGGCAGCATCGCCCAGATATCCACGGCCGAGCGACCGGTTCCGCTTCCATCATCCTGGAGTGCCGGCACCGGAGGCACGGCCACCAGGCTATCGACGCCGGCCTCGTGCATCGTCCGGCCCCACTCCTTGATGAGATCGAAGAACATGGTGCTGCCGGTGATGTAGACTTCGTCGGCGCTGTAGTTGTACAGGTAGAGATCCGGCTCGTGCCGGGCGATCTCTTCCTCTACTTCCGCGACCGGAGGCGGCGGGTCCATGTGCTCGTCGAGGACGCTGGAGTGGCTGAAGAACCCCAGGTTGCTGCAGTTCAGGCCGTAGTCGTCGATCAGGCTGCGCTCCAGGTTCCGGTCGACCCAGGAAGGCATGATGCGATTGCGAAGCAGCTCCAGATTCGCCTGAGTCCTGGTCTCGAAGTCATGATAGACGAGGAAACAGGACTTCATCGCCGGCGCCAACGGCAGGGCGAAGTGCCAGACCCGGAGATTGACGGTCACGCTGGTGTTCCCCTCGTCACTGGTGACGGTGAAGGGGCAGACGTAGTTTCCGGCCGGCAGGTCGGGCGGCACATAGAGATCCACCCAGATCGGCTGGTTCTCTTCCTCGGCCAGATCGAATGGCGCCGCTGTGAGCACGCCTCCAACCGGGGGCTGTCCGGTGGCCGGATCGATGAAGGGAATCAGACCATCGGGATACCAGCCAGGGCCTTCGGGCCGATTCCGGTTGGTGTACCAGTCAGTGGTGCCGGGGGTGATGTAGACATAATGCTCGCGATACAGCGTCGCCTCCGGGCCGCCCGAATACTCGGCCGCAACCGTGACGTTACTGAGGCCGCCCGGAGGCGCCTGAACGATGATCTGGAAGGACTCGGTCTCTCTCCTGGCCGCGTGAAGCTCAAGCTGAGTCGTGGCGCCGGCCGGATCGGAGGGCCGCACGCGCACCAGGCTGGGCGCTAGCCAGACCTTGGGCGCGGCCGACGCAGTGAGAGCGATGCCGAGCAGCGCCCAGGAGACCAGCAAGACGAGTTGGGGCCGCAAGCGGCTCTGACCGGCGCTTGCGCGCGGAGAGCCTAGTGCGGGTGACCTGCCGCCAGGAGCCACGCCATCTCTCAAGTTGGCCGGGGCGTATGTAGACCACACTTTGTCACTTTTCGCCGCGCTCCTTCCTTTCCCTTGACAACGCTCTCTTTCTTTGCGCGCTTCAGGCAACATGGGACTCGGATGGAGCCTTCCTGGACGGGTGGCGATTTCAAGCTTGCAGGTCAGGTGGCGATTTCGAACTTGTGGACGATGAACCCGGCTCTGCAGTTGGGCGCGATCTCTAGAAGGAGGCGAATCTCTCGCGTTCCCTCAACTTCACTGGCGCCTTCGGGAAGGAAATGCCCTGACTGCCTATCGGGCACCAGTACGTAGGTCTGCGGCCCCCTCGGAGGCCGCTGCGCTCCTTGCACCTGCCAACGCCATTTGAAACGGCAGCGTTCGCCGGTGCCGTCGTAGCCGGCGATGCTTACCGCTTGGATATTGCCCGGTTCCAGAAAGCTCACCTTCAGGCGTAGCGCCCTGGGAGCGATTGCACGGAAGCTGATGCCGCCAGATCGCCCGGCGGAAGCGTCTGAACTGCTTACGATTTCGCAGCTCAACCCGTCATCGACGCGGGAAGCCCTAATGCTGCGCGAAGCGGACTGCCGCAGGCAAAGGCTATGATCCGTGAGCTGAACCGGAGAGAACTGATACCCGGCCGCCTCCTGCCGGCGGGCGGCCTGGGTCTCCTCCGCCAGAAGGTCAGCGGAGTTCGGAGTCTCAGGCGCTTCGGCCTTCCAGAGACCGGCGAGAATGCCCTTCGCCGTTTCCCGTGCGGACAGATAGGCGTTACTCTGTCGCCAGGGCCGGGGCCACACCTCAGAGGTCGAGAAGACGAAATCCGCGAGCAGGCCCGCGACCAGAATGAACAGCAGTGGGTCAACAAGTTCGCGAAAGCGGACCTCAGCGTAGGTGAACGACAGACCTCCTAGATAGGCCAGTGTGGGAAGGAGGATGAGGACATAGTTGCGCCACCGCAGGCAGGATAGGACTAAGGCCAGCAGGGCCAAGGGCGCGAGCACCATTCTCAGCTTCTTGAGCACCTCGGCGTTGCGATGCTCCACGCGCGCGGCGCGGTCAAGCAGCGCCGGCGGAGCCGAGCGCGCTCCCTCCCAGCTGTACAGGAAGCTGGCCGTGAAGGCGCGGTCATTCTCGCGCGTGGGCACGAGGTACTTCGCCGCCCAGGTGTCAGGTTCGATGCCCAGAAGGCGGCCGGCGCGAATGCCGCTGAGAGCAAGGTAGCGCCCCGGGTGCGAGCGAATCCAGGCCAGGGCCGCCTTCCGGAACTGGCCGTCCTGCACCTTCTCCGGGAGATTGCGTCGCTCTATGACTCCCTCCTGGAACCCTCCGAGGCGAGCGCGGTCGTTGTTCCCCATCAGTAGGTTCTCGCCCCCTGCGGTGGAGAGGGTGGCCGGTCCCAGGCCCGCCAAGTGATTGCGGATGAGCCAGGGCGACAGGGCGAGCAACGTTGCCCCCAGAAACACCAGGCCTGGACGCGCGCGCCACGTTCGCCGCCCCCTGCTGTAGATGGCCAACACCAGAAGCGCCGGAAGAAAGAAGACTCCCGCCGGCCTGACAAGCAGCAGCAGACCCAGAAGAGCGCCCGAGACCGCGCTCAGCAGGTATCGCGCTCCTCCTACGCGCTCCTGGGCAACGGCGAGGCCGAGCAGGCCGGAAACCAAGAGGAAGACCGCCAGCGTTTCGCTCGCCAGCACCGGCACGTAGGCCAGCGCCGTGGGGGAGACCGCATGCAGGACTCCGGCAATAACGCAGCCGCGTCGCGAGAGTACCTTGGCGGCGAGCAATACCAACAGACCTGACGTCACCGCTCCGAGCACCGCCTGCACGAATCCGGCCGCCCTCCAACTATGGCCGGCGATGGAATAAATGGCGGCCAGGAACCCTGGATAGCCGGGCGTGCGATAGGCCAGGGAGCCGAGGCTGGAGAAGTGGCCGCGCTGGAGCCAGCTCATCGCCAGCTCGTCGTAGCCGCGGAAATCGGAGATGGGGGTGACCCAGGCGAAGGCGACCCAGGTAATCCGAATGGCCAGAGAGAGCAGGAAGACGAGGGCGGCCAGCCTGAGCAGCCGCCTGTCGTCCCTGCCCTGGTCCTCTACCGGCGCCTGACCTTCAGTTGCTACCTGTGAGTCTGAAACGGGATCCTCCCGCGATGCCCCTATGAGGCTTGCTCAAGTCTCTGCCCTACAGTTCAAGGATTCCGCAGGCTTGTGGTCGTCTCCGTGCCGCGCAATCCAGCTACCAGCAAGGCCTGTCCACGATCACTGCGGGAGCCAATAGGAAGCTGCGCCCAAGGCCAAGAGGGCCGGCGGCCACCGCCGGCCCTTTGAGGCCCCGCCACCGGGACGCTACCTCAGTGGGATGTGCCGGAAGAGGGTGAGACTCGCATCCCGCGAATCGGCGAAGAAGCCGATGCCGGTCCTGCCCGTCTTCAGCTCGTGGTAGATTCCGCCGGCGAGGCCCTTCTGTGCCGGGAAGTAGGCGGTGGCCCCTGCCACTGCGGGGGCGTAGTCGCCGGGAACGTCTAGGTAGAACAGCACCGCGGAAGTAGGGCGTGTAGTGCCAAAGAGAGGGCCGAGCTCGGTGAGAGCGACTCCCACGACCCAGGCGCGCACGTCGTCGAAGTGCGCCGATTCCCCGTAGAGCTTCATACCGCGCGAGAGCCCGAGCTCTGCGTCCCCGCTGAGGCCGGTCTCGCCCAGGATGCGGAGCCCGTTCACCCCCACCTTGAGCGGCAACGGGCGGGAGGACGAGGAGAGGTCAAACTGAACGCGGGCGGCCGTCATCTCCTCCTCCGATTGCACGGTCCCGGGTGGGTAAATGGGGCTGGGAGTCCATCGGGGGCCTCCCCCCGTCACCGGTGTGAACTGCGTCGTCCCCGTGACGAGCTGAAAGGTGGCCCGAGGAAGCTGCAAACTGGCCTCGCCGCCGAGAATGCCGGGGGATACGAGCAAGCCTCCGGCTGGCCCGAAGGCAACGAACTTCTGGCCGACGGCCAGGTAGAACTTCTCTTGCTTGAAGTCAAGATAAGCGTCGGCAAGGAAGGTCTTGGTATCGCCAGAGCCGGCGACCAGCCACCCACCGATCTTGTAGCCGACCGCCTCCGTGAGGCCACCCGATAGGGAGGCGCTCGTCTGGAAGCGGCCTACCTCATCGGTAGTCACACCGAAGGTGATGTCCAGTGCCTGTGGGGGCCCCTGCGCTCCCGCGATCCCGAGGAAGCTCATTGCCATAGTGAGTGCCAGAACAACTACGAAGATCAGCTTCACTGCTCTCCTCCCTGTCATTGGCTTCGCGCCGTTCTTCAGTCAATATCTACCATCCCTTGGCTTCCGGGTCCACCTGTCGCCGTCGAGCGCCCATGCGACGGTCCTTCAGCGGATCCTGATCGCGCCTGACTCGGGGCAGTTCATTCCGCCAGATGGGACCTCCTGGGTGCGGTGTCTGTGGGCGTCGTCTTCTCTTCAGACGGGTACCTGGGCAGAACGCATCCGAGCCGTTGATGCGCTGATGGTCGGGGCCACCTCCGAGCGCGAGGGCGGCGCCCATGGCATGAATCCTCGACTGGAGTCCGTGCCTGGAGCAGTGCCGCGCAGACGATGCCCGAGACCCCTCGGGTCGGCCTCACGGGCAGTTGGCACCAACACCTGGTTTCCGACGCGGCCGGCGAGCCATCCGCGTTCCTCTGACTGAACCCCTTCCCACAACTTGCCGTTAGCCCATTCCTGGAACGTGTGGAATACCTTGTCTGGCTCCCCGGAGGGGGGCCCACCAGCCGCGGGAGGGCATCACTTCTTGTTCGCGCGTATGAGCATGGTCCTGATGATGGCGGTGGCCGCGCCGTTGTGTTTCCCAACACAGGCCCAGGCTGCAGGCCAGCAGACGATTCGGGCGGGGCTGTACTATGGCTCGACCGCGCCGCGGTCGCTTACCGTCCGCGGCGTCGGGGTTGGACAGGCCGAACGCACCAAGGGCCGCTTCGACGGCGACGTCCGCGTGACGGCCGGCTCGGGCGGCCTCGTCCTCGAACACAAGGGGACGCGTGCCTCACTCGGCCGCTGGGTGGAGTTCTCCCCGACGGGCACAGAGCCATGGCTGGAGCTGAACAACGCCACCTATCGCGGCAAGCTGAGAATCGAGCCGGCAGGCCGGGGCCGCCTCAAGGCAGTGAACATCGTGTCGCTCGAGGACTACGTGCGCGGCGTGGTGGCCAACGAGATGTTCGCTGACGGCGGGGCCTACGAGGTGCAGGCGGTGATCTCTCGCACCTTCGCCACCTACGTGCGCGACATCGAGAGGAAGCACAGGCGAGACGGCTTCGACATCTGCACGACCGGCCATTGCCAGGTCTATGGCGGGCTGGACTCAGAGCGGCCGCTGGTGGATGAGGTCGTCGACGCGACCCGCGGGGAGATACTCACCTACCGAGGACGCCCGATCTTCGCCGCCTACGATGCCAACGCCGGCGGGATCACCCAGCCCGTTGATGAGGCCTGGCCGGGGAGCATCAGGAGGAACTTCCCCTATCTTCGCTCGGTGGAATCGCCCTATGACGCGGCGGCCGCAGACCTGCGCGGCTACGATTGGTGCTACCACTGGCGGCGCGACATCAAGGCCACGGAGATTCAGGACAAGCTCCGCGCCTCGGGCACCGACATCGGCGATGTCCGAAACCTAGTTGTGAAGAAGACGACCAGCACGGGACGAGTCCGGGAGCTCGAGGTCATAGGCACCAGGGGACACACGAGGCTTCGAAGGTCGTCTGAGGTGCGCGCTCTGCTCAATGCGCCCAGCCCGCGCTTGGAGATCCGCAAAGGCGGCTCAACCTTCGAGGTGATCGGCTGGGGCCGGGGGCACGGCGTCGGCCTCTCCCAGCATGGGGCGCTGGGGATGTCGAAGGCAGGCTATACCTACGAGCAGATCCTGGGCCACTTCTACCGCGGCGTGGCCCTGACCTCGGATTACGGACGCGGCAGATCGCGATCGCTGACACCGCCAGAGCTTCGAATGGGGAGCACAGAGACGACACCTGTCTTGGTTCCGGCGGGAGTGAGCTAGCCCGCGTCACGCCGCACGGCCACCAGTTCCGCAGCGACGCTAACGGCGATTGCCTCGACTGTCTCCGCGCCTACGCCCAGGCCGATGGGAGAGTGGATGCGGTCGAGGTCATTCCTCCCGGGGTGACTCGGGGACTGCAGCCGCTCTGCACTGAGTCCCTGAGCACCACTTCACTCCGGCAATACGTCGATCCACTCACTTACACTCTCGGCCCAATCCCCCAGAAGCAGGCGGCTCATAGCGATGTCTCCGTCTTGGTAGAAGACGACTAGGGGCCGGCCCGACATATCCGAAGCAATTAGTATCTCTCTCACAATCGGTTCGCCGTCACCTTCTGGCTGGCCAACAAGCTTGACCTCTCCGATGGGATGCCCACTCCGTTCGCAGGCATAACGCAGATCGTCAATCGCGACCTCGAGTTCGCGCGACTCCGCGATTGCCATCGGATATCTTGAGTTGTCTCGGCGGAAGATCTCAAGCCTGAAGCTCACACCCAGGACGCAGGCATGGAGGGTCCGCCATCGGTCCGCAACCGGGTGCCAAGCCACACCCCAGGTCCACAAGGCGAGCATGCTGAGAGCGATGATGGGGGTTAGCACCCAGGGCCAGGGAAACCGTCTACTCGTCACATGCACGGGTCGCCCCAAGGACGACCGACGCGAGTGCTTGGCGCCGGCGTGAAGTCTTTGACCTTAGCGGCCTCGAGGGCCCTCCAGTAGGCCGCCCAGATTTCATCCTCGTCCCCCCAATGTTCGGGATTGTCTGCCCGCCGTGCTAACGCCCATGCATACCACATCCCGCCTGATTTCTGATCCCTGACATGCCGCCCCGCGTGCACGAGACTGCTAACCAAAGCTGCTTGCGCTTGCTCAGGGTGGGTATAGGGGTTGAGCCCCACTCCGTAACGGTTGGCAAACAGGCTATTCGGCCTCCGCCACAACTCAGTGAATCCCCCCCAGCCAGGCAGCTCCAGCGCGGGATTCCACGCGATGGGCGAGTTGCTGAGGGCATCATACTCCTCCTTCATGCCCCAGAGCCTTCATGCTCTCAAGCGCATGGTTGATCCTCAGCTGCGGATTCGGATCAACCCATCTACTATCTAGTAGATCGGGATTGAGCACGATGTATATACATTGTTTCCCGCTTGGAACCGCGGAGATCACGGGGTTGCTCCCCACATACGCATACCAGTTGACCCCATCCGCGATGGGGTCCTGCTGGATGAAGCGGCCGATCTCGGGCCAGCGGCTGGGCCCTCCGGGCCGCCGCCCCGGCCTTGAGGCCTAGGGATAGAACCTCGCCCCCAATCGCTAGGTCGCCGGGGCCGACCGCCATCCCGGCTCCACCGTCGAGACCCGGTTCATGGAATAGGCCTTCTAAGGCCGGCAGCGTTCTCCGTCGGCCCACAGGGGACGAAGCCCACGGGATGCTGCGATGATCTGGACACCGCTGCCATCCAACGGCCAGGTGACACACAAGGCGCGTACGACGCGCGGCCGGTGGGCGACGCCCGGCAGAGGAGGTGGAGATGGGGCATGCACACAAGCCTCGAAGTCCACTGGTGTTCCTGCCGATTCTTGTACTGCTCTGTTCGGGGACAGTGTTGTTCAGCGCGGGAGACGTCGTGAGGATCTCCTTGCCGGCTCACAGCGCGGAGGTGAGCGGAACCATCGAGGTCAGGGCCGAGGTAGACACCTCGTCGCCGGTGGCCTTTGTGCTGCTGGTCGTGGACGGCACCCGACCAGCCTCTACGAACTACTTGCCGGCGACATTCCAGTTGGACACGCGTGAGCTGTCAGACGGGCCTCACGCGGTGTCCGCAGAAGTGTATGCCGATTTCCAGATGATCGCCGCCTCCAAGGCGATCACCATCCATGTGAACAACTGGAAAGCGCCGCAGGCCGTGACGAAGCAGCGGAGCACACCGAAGACCACCACCGCCGCCAGCGCGCTCGAGGCGTCCACGACCGTGGAGGATGCACCTCCTGTGAGGACACACAGGATCACGGAGATGATGGGGGCAAAGCGTGGGCCTGTCCGCGAGCCCTCCCCGACTGAGTCTTTGGCGCGTAAGGCTTCTCAGGACAGTGACATAGCCGAGGCCGCAGATGGCCTCTCTTCCCCTCGCATGCCCACGGTGGTGCTGAACGGCAGCCCGCTTGTTGCAGACGTGGCCCCAAGGCTCGTCAAGGGGCGGATGCGCGCTGGCTTCCGCGCGCTGTTCACTGCTACCGGGGCGCGTATCGACTGGCTCCCTGAGCAGCGCATTGCGCGCTGTGTTACAGACTCTCTCGTTGTCGAGGTGCCGATCGGTTCCCGCATCGCGACGGTGAACGGGCGGCACGTGGACATGGGTGCAGCTGCGACCATCAGGAACGGCCGCACAATAGTGCCCCTGCGGTTCTTCGCGCAGGTGACCGGATCGAGCGTGTCCTGGGACGCGCGGACCCGGGTCGCCAGCGTCCAGACGTCCAGTCGCGCCATCGCCAGCGCGCAGGCGTCACTGACTTCAGCGGCGAGCATGCAGATATCGGTCAGCGACCGAGTGAGCACGCGGACGCCAATCTACGAAGTGGCGGATCTGGGACCTTAGCCCCTTCGGAGATCCTCTCTTGTACAGAGGGTGCGCTGACGAGCGCACCCTCTGTTCTTTTGGGGCGTCAATCGGCACCAACTGCGCATGTCGAATGGCGATGAGACACCGCTGACAGCCCTGGGGGCTCGTGGACCTCAGCCGTTCGACCGTAGGGACCATTCGGCGGCGCCGCCGGGGACCGTTCCTTCGTGCGCGGGTACTGCCCCGATCAGGGGCGCCTGGCGAGCATCCGAGTGGCCCCAGAACACCGGTTACAGACCTATCCCTGGAACGCTCTCAGAATGGTCCTACTGGCGCCCGACATGCGGAGCCTGAGCCGCACCTGGGCGATCAGCTGTCAGAGCTTACAGCAGACAGCGGCATGCCCCGCCGGCCGGGTCAGTATTCCATGCTGGCTGACGCCGGGATCGCCCCTCACTCCGAAGTGTGAGAGGGACCTTCAGTGTCGAATGGGAGGGACGCCCTACCGACCCGGCGAATGGCCTTGCAGATTCGCACTCCAGTCGCCGTGCAGGAGCACCACCGGAGGCCGGTGCTGGGGCGGTGGAACGCAGAGGCAGGGACACCTCACGGATGTCCTAGTTCGCCCGCCGGTCTGATGTCCCGCGAGCGCTGAGGCCGGACGCAAACGGAATGGAGCTACACTTCCATGGGCTCGTCGCACACCGAAGAAGAGCATGTTGAGGAAGACAGGCTTGGCCGCCAGCCAACGCCGATGAACTTCATCCGCCGATCCGTTATCGAGGATCTGCGTGCCGGGCGATTCACCGGCGTCCACACGCGCTTCCCTCCGGAGCCCAACGCCTACCTTCATATCGGACACGCGAAGGCTGTCTGGATAAACTACGGCATCGCCCAGGAATTCGGCGGCCTCTTCAACTTGAGGTTCGATGACACCAACCCCGCCACGGAGGAGAAGGAGTTCGTCGAGGCGATCATCGATGATGTCCGCTGGCTGGGGGTCGACTGGGAGGACCGGCTGTTCTTCGGCTCCGACTACTTCGAACAGCAGTACGAGTGGGCCCTGCAACTCATCAGACAGGGCGATGCCTATGTCTGCGACCTCTCGCCCGATGAGCTCATCGAGACGCGCGGCACGCTGACCAAGCCGGGGGTGGAGAGCCCTTATCGCAGCCGCAGCGTGGAGGAGAATCTGGACCTGTTTCAGCGGATGCGTGCTGGCGAGTTCCCGGACGGGGAGCGTACACTCCGCGCGAAGATCGACATGGCCGCGCCCAACTTGCTCCTGCGCGATCCCGTCATGTACCGCATCCGCCATGCCGAGCACCACCGCCAGGGCTCCAAGTGGTGTATCTACCCGATGTACGACTGGGCGCACGGTTTGCAGGATTCGATCGAGGGAATCACCCATTCGCTCTGTTCGCTGGAATATGAGAACCATCGCCCGCTGTACGACTGGTTCCTGGATCGGCTCGGCATCTATCATCCGCGCCAGATCGAGTTCGCCCGGATGAACATGACACACACAGTCATGAGCAAGCGCCGGTTCATCGAGCTTGTCGAGGGCGGTCATGTCCGGGGGTATGACGATCCGCGGCTGCCAACGCTGGCGGGCCTGCGCCGACGTGGGTACACACCGGAATCGATCCGCGAATTCTGCCGGAGGGCCGGAATTGCGAAGATCGACAACATCGTGGATGTCGCGGTGTTGGAGGACTGCATCCGTGACGATCTGAATCGGCGAGCACCGCGCGTGATGGCCGTGCTGAGACCGGTGAAGGTCGTCCTGACCAACTACCCCGAGGGTCAGGTGGAAGAACTGGACGTCATCAACAACCCGGAGGATCCGGGCGCCGGAACACGCAAGGTGCCGTTCAGCAAAGAGCTGTACATAGAGCGTGACGACTTCCGCGAGGATCCGCCGCCAAGGTACTACCGCCTGACTCCGGGCCGGGAGGTCCGACTGCGGAACGCCTACTTCGTCAGATGCACAGAGATTGTCAAGAACGCAGACGGCGAGATCACCGAGATTCACTGCACCTACGACCCGGAGACCCGCGGTGGGGACGCGCCCGATGGTCGAAGACCGAAGGCGACACTGCACTGGGTATCGGTAGCACGCGCAATCCAGGCCGAGGCCCGCTTGTACGACCATCTCTTCCTGAAGCCGAACCCGGATGACGTGGATGAGGGGCAGGACTTCATCTCGAATCTGAACCCGAACTCGCTGGAAGTGGTCCCCTGCTACATGGAGCCGAGCGTCATCGGGGCTCAAGTCGGCGCCTTCTACCAGTTTGAGCGGCTGGGCTACTTCTGCGTGGACCGTGACTCCACTTCGGAGCGACTATGCTTCAACCGAACGGCGACTCTTCGCGACTCGTGGGCCAAGATCGAGAAAGCAACGAAGAAGGACTAGGCTTTGTCCGCTCTCGGCGCCCCGCGCCCCGCGCGATGTTGACTCTGCGTTCGGGGGATGGTAGTCTTCCAGTAGGTTGCCGGATAGCTCAGTTGGAAGAGCGCCTGACTCTGGATCAGGAGGTCCTAGGTTCGAGCCCTAGTCCGGCAGCCAGCTCGAGACAGATACCGCTCGCACGGCCCCCAAGCTGGTGTCCTCTGTACCGGTCACGTTGCCCTGGAACCGCCTGTAGTGGTCAAATGGGCATAGAGCCGCTTTGAGAGCCATTCCTGCTCTGCTAGCAGTGCTTGCAGACCAGACGGGATCGACCGAGGATCGAACCAGCGGTAACGGTCTCTGGTGCGAAGGGGGCGTCTCGCCTACGCGCTGTCCGGCCGCGACCTCGAGTCGGCCCTCAGCACAAGTGGAACGGTTCCGCCACTGACAGACCCCGTATGCTCCGCCAGCTAGGCTGACCGCCGAGAGCGGCTTTGGGGCGGTTCTACGCCTATCTGACGACCACTGCATATGGGCCTTCAACACCCACAGGGCGTCCCACGAGCGCATCTCATCAGCGCCGAGTCAGTGCCAGCAGCTCCACGATGCGTCTCGCGGCGCCTGCGCGCATCTCGTCGAGGTCCAGCCACTCGGGGTGGCGCCGTTCGTTGAGCCGGATGCGATTGGCTACACTCGTTAGGAAGGCCTGTGCCTCAGCGGCCGCTTGCCTCGCCTCGGGCGAGTTCGATGCTGCGGCATCATCCGCGATGTTCTCGAGTGTCTGGAGGTACCGGAAGTCGTTCATCCCCTCCGCGCACTGCTCCAGCAGCAGACTCGGCCGCAGCCCGTCGGACGCAAAGTAGATCATCCTCGGGTCGGGCTCGCGCCCGTCGAGGTCGAAGTAGTCATAGCCGTGCCGGATGAAGGCGATCCACTCGTAGCGGCCGCTCACGCCCTTCGCCCTCTCGCTCCACTGGTACGCTCCGAAGGCGTACCTGCTGCGGCCCTGGTTGTAGATGTAGACGTCCTTCCCGAGCGCCCGCGCCTTCGCCATGACCAACTCGTCGTGGCTGTTCAGCATCGACACGTCGAGCACGCGGAAGAACTCTTGCAGCTCAAGTTCCAGCGGATCCTCTGTCGGTTCGAACGACACGCTGTAGCCGCCCGTCGTGCGAAGGTCCGGCGCCACGCCATTGAGCAGCCGCATGAACTCAAGCTGGTCTCGCGCCAGGTCGGCCACCCGCGGCTCATCGCATAGCGAGTAGCTGAACGGAAGCCAGTCGTGCTCATGCGCGTGGGACAGGACGGTGGACCAGACGCGGCCGGCGATCTCCTCGAACGCCAGCCCGTAGCTCTCCTCGAGTGCGCTGCCGGTCTCCCCCTTCGTGTAGCTGTAGATGTCGTACAGCCCGGTGATCACCAGGCCACCGTAGTTGTTGATCTCCCAGTCGAAGCCGGCCGCCCGGGCCTGCGACATGAACCGGTCGGCCGCGGAGAAGTCGATCAGGGGAGCGCCCTGGGAGTCGAGGCCGTGGAAGTCGATAGGCGGCCCGCCGCTGAACGTGTTGAAGCCGCGCTCGCGGAATGCCTGGAAGACGCGGTACTGCATCTCGTGGCGTGCCGGGCCTTCGAGGGGGAGGTCGTGCTCGATATGAAAGAAGCCAGACAAGAAGTCGGCCTCATCCAGCCCGAACGGCAGCACCTCCAGGCTCAGAGGCATCTCGATCGGCTCTCTGCCCTCTGCCCGAAGCAGCAGCCGCCCGCGGTAGGGGCCCGCCGCCGCGTCCGCCGGCACGCGCATGGAGAGCCAGACTTGCCGCGTCAGGCCGGCAGGAAGCGACACTTCCTGCGCGGGTTGGAGGTACCGAGGGGTGATGCGGTACATCAGCGATCCCAGTCCCCGCGTCGGCAGATGTCGCACCACGGAGACGGTGACGCAGTCGGCGGGGAGCACTGCACCATCGCCCTCGAGGTCGGAAACGGACAGCACAATGCGGCCCAGGTCGACGAGCGGCCGGATCGCCAGCGTCAGCGAACGCACCTCGCCTCGGCTGGCGAATGCTTCCAAGTGGAGGCGGCGCTGTGCCGGCGTCGGCATCGAGGAGAAGCAGACGGTGTCCTCAATGCGGGGGACGAACAGCACATACCCGTTCTCCTGGTCCTCAGCAGTGATCGGCGCTGCCCCCACTGTCTCGGGGAGGGGCCGCTCCACCGCGCGCGAGCGGAACTCTTCTCTCTGCCTGGAGAGCGTGCCGGCCGCCCACGCCTCCGCCTGCGCGTCACCGTCCGGATGGATAACCAGACCGGCCAGGCGGCGCGCGTGGGGACCATCGGCGGCCACGTGCAGCTCGAAGGGGCCCTCCTGAATTGACACGGTGGCGGTCAGGGGGCGGAAAAGGTACGCCAGGTAGGTGTCCCACAGATCGTCACCCGGCAGGGGCTCAGTGTCCTGGAAGTGATAGACCGCATCCAACTGTCCCCATTTGTCACGAGTGTCGGCCAGGCGCCACCCGCGCCCGAACATCTCTCGGCGGGTGAAGCGGGCCTGCTCCCCCGACCAGTACCCTAGCCCCTCGAAGAACGCCACCACGCGGTAGCGGCCCGGCGGGAGCTTCACCAGGAAGGCCGCCTCCTGCACGTCCACACTGTCTTGCAGGAGTCTGCTGGGGAAGGTCACATCCCAGGCACGGCCCGGCCGCGAGTCCGGGGCCCAGCCCCAACCGGTGCGCTCGAAGTAGGTATCGTCGGGGGACACCGGCGTGAACCCGGGGGATACCGACTGCGCCGGCGGACCGAAGTCGAAGGCGCGCACGCTGGCGGGAGCGCCGGTACGCGTGAGACGCATGTTGTCGAGGTACACGAAGCCTACTGTCTGCGCGGCGGGCGTGAAGCCCAAGTCCACACGGACGATGCGGGAGGCATCGATGGGCGTCTTCAGATCGTTGAAGCGCGACCCGACCTCCCCTCGGTAGAGTCCGCCAATGGGAATCGCGAGCGTGTTGGCGCCGGGGCGGAGCGCGAAGCTCGCGTTGTACCGGTTCCAGTAGGTGGAGCGCTGCCGCCAGGCCTCGTCCCCGATGAGCACGTAGACCGAGACCGGCCGATCGAGGTCAACGTGGATGTCCACCTCGAGGGCGTCGAAGCCGCTCCAGTCTCCCCGAAGCTGGAAGAACCTCAGGTAGTCGTCCGCGGGCAGACGCAGCGAATGTGCTCCCTCCGTGACGTGCGCCGCATCGAGCACAATCGCGCTGGAGTCGCACTCCACCGAGGCCACATCGGCATCGCTCTCGAATCCCAACAGCAGCCTCGTCTCTGCTGCTGCCCGCGCCGGTGCGACGCACAGCACCACCGCCATCAGCACCAGTCCCACTCTCATGTCTGCACTCCCACCATCCTCTTCCTCCGCGAAGCCATTCGGACATCGCAAGAGATCTGACGCGTGTCACACCCCGAGGCGACACGCCTTGGGTCCTATGTGGAGGGACGGATCAACATCCCCCACAGTGCACAACGGCCCGAACGAGCATTGTCGCTGGTGCTCAGCTGAGCACCAGCAGCGCAGCTTCGCGACGGTTCCCATCGTGCAGCTGACGGCCCTCCCACTCGAGGTAGCTCCCGTCGAGCATGAAGCACTTGGCAGGCGTGCCGCTCGCGTCCGCGCGCAGCCAGACGAAGGGGGCATCGCTGACGATAGGGCTGCCGTATTCAGCCGGCGAGGACAGGTCCTTCGTCCAAGCTATGAGGTCGCTGCCACCATTGGGCAGGCCCAGCTCGAGGTAGCGCAGGTGTCCCCTGCCAGCCAGAGAGCTCCCCTTGACCGCGTACCGAGGCGGCGCGTCTCCGGAGAATGGCGCGAGAAGAACGGCCGAGGGACTGCCGCGATAGAGACGGGCAGGGAATCGGAACTCTACCAGCGGTGCGGGGATGGCGTCGTTCCCGTGCAGGCCGACCCAGCCGCGGATCGGGTCGCGACTGCCCTCGAAGCACTCCATCTCGGCGCTTCCCCTGAAGGGAATGCACCTGACCAGGAGGTTGATGTCCGAGTTGGCCGACCACCAGCTCAGCGCCTCCTCGTCCGTGCGCCACGACTCCATTGGGCCCATCTGCCAGCAGTTGTGGACGGTGGCGTGGTCCTCCCCCTCCATGGTATCGAGAGCCAACAGGTATTCGCCCTTGACCCAGAACAGCACGCGCTCGTGGATGCCGAACAGGCCTCTGCCCCGGCCCTCGTCGAAGCTCCAGCCGTATTCGCCCTCCCAGTAGCCAGCGCTGTACTTCGCGTGGATGAGAGCCGTGTCGTCGGTGAACTCCGCTCGCAGCAGATCGGCATCCGCCTCGCACTGGTTCCACCCGTTGAGGCTGAGCGTCGAGTGGGCGCGGGTCGATTTGCCGTAGGGGCCGAGGGGGTCGCTCATCTCGTAGTTGAGGATGCCGGGGTCGGCGACGAGCTCGCGGCCGCCGGATCGAAACACGAAGGAGAGGCGGCTCAGATGGCAGTGCCCGCCACCCCAGGTTCCCGCGTCGAAGGCGACGTAATCCGCGCCGGACTGCCAACTGGAGCGAATGAAGACGTGACCCGCGCGCGGGAAGACCTGCTCAAGCGGCGG
Source organism: Candidatus Hebobacterum abditum (assembly GCA_029821875.1). Classification (GTDB taxonomy): domain Bacteria; phylum Armatimonadota; class Hebobacteria; order Hebobacterales; family Hebobacteraceae; genus Hebobacterum; species Hebobacterum abditum. The sequence continues at coordinate 41,870 of JALGXW010000013.1, forward strand.
GTCGGCGCGGAACTCGCCGGCCGGGAACAGCTCGCCAAGCACGGCCTGTCTTTCCCGTGGATGGCGCAAGATCTCGGGGTCTCGGTGAGGGGCGCGGGAATCGTTCACTCCGAAGAGCTCGTTGTGCGCGGCGTAGTCGAAGGCGCGGATGATCGTGTCGCCATCGACCCTGGCATCCGCCTCCGGGAAGCGCCGCGCAAGCTCGTAGTAGCTAGCCAGCACCCGGGCCATCCACTCGTGGTATCCAGGGCTCCGCTCGATGTGGACGCCGTCGGAGAGGAACTGCGTAGCCAGCGCGCTCCGCATTCCCCTGATTCCGCGAGCGAGGAGTCCGGGGGCACTCGCGAGGAAGGGGAACCGGAGCGCGGTGAACACGAGGGCATCGAGCTCGGCGATGCGCCAGTTGCCCCAGGGGGTGAGATGGTCGGCAAGGAAGACCGCCTGCACTGAGACTGAGTCCACAAGCGTCTGTAGGAAGGTGTCATCGAAGGCCGGGCTGGCGAGGAAGGCGGGCAAGCTGCCGCCCCACCCTGAAGTATGGCTGGTGCCCAGGCGGGCACTCATATTCAGCCCACTGTCTCCGGGCATGAACCGCTGGGCTGTCTCGTAGCCGGGATGGCTGCGAATCCAATCTTCGATGTAAGACCGAGCGGCCTCCGCAAAGCGCTCATCCCCTGTCTCCCGGTAGGCGGCGGCCAAAGGTGGCAGGTGGTAGAAGCGGTTGAGCTGCGCGGGCCATTCCTGGTGATCGATGTGCGACCCGGTCCAGTCTATGTTCTGCAGGCCGATCTCTACCGCCGTACGGCCGTAGAAGAAAGCGGTCCCGGCCGCGATCTTCTCGGCACGAGTGAGAAGCTCTGGAGTGGCCCTCGGAAGGGCCTGGCCGGGAAAGCCGTGCAGGGCCTCAGCACGGTCGGCGATGGCTTCTCGTATGTCCATTGTGAGTCCCTCCATGGGTTCGGAGACAGATGGTGATTCGGCGGCCAGCGCCCGCACCCCAAGGTGTCCCGTTGTGGTGGCGATCACCCCCATGCCACTCAGCCTTAGGAACGCTCGGCGGTCGATTCTCATGGACTTCCTGGACCCCCGTGAATGGCGTCACGTCAGCTGCACAGCGCTGCACCCCGGGAGGTTTACGGGAAGACGCGGTCTAATCCTCTGGGGCAGGTCCAACGGGGCGACTGCCCGACCAGACCGTCGCGGGCCACTCATCCCAGGCTCTTGGGCCCACTGCGGGCCGACGTGAGACGGGAGTCAGGCACGTCCGTCCCGGCCCCAGCACGAGGGGCGGACATCCGTTTTGGGCCCATGATACCAATAGAGGCCATCGACCCAGCCCCAGAATGCGCTCAAACCGGTCCTACGGCGCCCGACACAGACTCAGATGGCACCCCTCTGTGGTCCACCATCCCATCGGCGAACCGGCGCGCGCCCTTCCGGGCAGCGCCGATGAGTTATTGGACAGCACGGGCACCGATGAGTATTTGCGGACTACAGACATGCACAACTTCACCGACGGAGCGGCAGCCCGGCAGGAGCTTCTGCCCGCATGCGGAACCGGGCACTGGTCGCGGTTTCCCCGTGTCGCTGGGGTCCAGACCGCAGGAAGGAGGTGAGTTGGGCGGCAGAGCCGGCGGGATCTGCCGGCGTCAGATGTGCTGTGGTCTTGTCACACGAAGGAGGTCTGAGTGGAGATGAGAGTCACGCGGAAGAAGGGCTTCACCCTGATAGAGCTGCTGGTGGTGATTGCGATCATCGGAATCCTGGCAGCGATGGTGTTTCCGGTCTTTGCGAGGGCGCGCGAGTCCGCGCGCAAGGCGGTGTGCCTGTCGAATGTAAAGAACATCGCCCTGGCCATTCAGATGTACCTGGCGGACAACAACGACTGCCTGTTCCCCAACGAGCACCGGCAAGACGTCTACGACTACATGTTCGCGGGGCCCGGGGGCGGACCTCCCGTCGACAACTGCGAGCAGTGGCCCAAGTTCGCGAAGTGGGCCAATCCCTATCTCAGAGAAGTGGTGATACTGGACGAGTATGTCAAGAACCGCGATGTCTGGCGGTGCCCGAGCGCAAAGGTGGAGGGAGGCGCCAACTTCATCATGCGTGGGCCCGACTGGCTTGGGTACCTGCGTGCAACCGAGGGAGAGTGGGGGATCGACGCAGACAACATGGGTCCGTGGTGCATCACCGGCTGGCCGCCCGGATGGGGCGGAGAGGTCACCGACTCCATCTTCCAGCAGAGGCTGGCCGGGACCGCGACGGGCGCGCGATGGCCGCCCACGTCAGGCGCCTCCGCTCATAAGGCGTTTGCCATGAGCATCGGAGTGCAGAACGCGTACCACGGCGAGGCCGACTACGCAGGCGGTGGAGCGGTAAACGACGCGCTGAAGCTTGTTGAGGTGGACGATCCGGTAAACTTCGTCATCGTCGCCGAAGCCGGGGTGTCCTCCTTCGAGCCCAACGCTTTCCATCTGGCAGCCTATCCGGATCTATGCTGCACCGCCTGCGCCGGGATCATCCCCTGGGGCTGGGGGTGGCCCACGCTCGACAACGGGCAGACGGTCTGCCCGAATGGCGACTACTGCCCAGAGTGCTGGGCACTGCACGCCAACTATGAGTGGGCGAAAGATCCGAGAGCGCGGAGCGCCAGCGCGCGGCACCTGGGAGGCGACAACTTGGGCTTCCTGGACGGCCATGCGGCTTGGCTGTCGGCCGAAAGGATCCTGACCATGGGCCGCGACGGCGACCTCAGCGGCCTGACGATGTGGTGCAACGCAGCCAGCACCCACGAGGTATACCTCCGGGACTGCGGTGATCCCCCGCCCGGGATGGTCTTCCTCTGGTAGGGAGGCGACCCGGTCTCGGCTGTGCCGAGCATGTATGCTCAACACGTGGCGGGGCGCCCTCCGGCGCCCCGCCCTCTCTAGGGGCTCTCGGCGATGAACCGCGCCACCCGAATCACTGCTCGCGCCATCGTGCTGGGTGCTCTGGTGAGCGGGCTGCTGGCGCTCGCCAACCCGCACACGCATTACGTGGCGGCCACGTGGAGCATTGGCTGGGGGTCGCTGCCCATGGGCGTGGTGTTCGCGCTCTTCCTGCTCGTGGCCGCCAACGGGCTGCTCGCGCGACTGCCAGGCAAGACGGCCTTCACCCGGGGCGAGCTGCTGGCAGTCTACGGCGCCGCCATCATCTCCTATCCGTTGATCAGGATGTACCTGCCCTACCTGGCGGGCATGCTCTCCTATGCCTTCTACCGCGCCAGCCCGGAGAATGAGTGGGAGAATCTGATATGGCCTCACATCCCCTCCTGGTCCCGCCTGTCGAGCCCCGATGCCGTCAACTGGTTCTGGCAGGGCCTGTCGAGAGGTCAGACCGTGCCGTGGAGCGACTGGGCTGGGCCCATGCTGGCCTGGGGGCTGTTCACGGCCGCCGCGATGGCGGCCATGTTCTGTCTGGCCGCGCTGATGAGCAGGGATTGGATCGACAGGCAGCGGCTGACGTTCCCACTGGTTGAGGTGCCGCTCGCCCTCGTGGGCGACGGGCCCACCCCGACACCGGGGCGGAGCATCTTGCGCAACCGCGTCTTCTGGATCGGCTTTGCCGTGCCGTCCCTCATCTCGCTCTTGCACTGGCTGAGCAGGATCTTCCCCGCGGTCCCTGACCCCACGCTAGAGTATCTCGTAGGACGCCACCTGGCGGGCATGGGCCTGCCCTGGAGTGTCCTCGGCGAGATGCGGATCCGCCTCTACTTCGCCGTCATCGGGATCGCCTGCCTAATCCCCGGCGAGGTGTCGCTCAGCATCTGGCTCTTCTACGTGCTCTACTGCGCGGCGCTGGTTGTGCTGGCCGGCTTCGGCATCACTGAATCAGCGAGTTCCGTCGCGGGCTTCAATCCTCGATCCGTCGTCGGCTTCGCCGAGGCCGGGGGCTTCGCGGTTCTGGCTGCGACGGCGCTGTGGCAGTCGCGAGGCAGGCTCAAGAGTGCCGTCAACGGCCTCCTTGGAGGGCGGGCCGCGGGACCCGACCCCTCCGCGCCTCTCAGCGGCCGCGCGGCCTTGCTTGGATTTCTTGCGGCCAATGCGTTCATGCTTTGGTGGGCGTTGCGAGCGGGTATGTCGTGGTGGAGCTTCGCCATGTGGGCGGTGCTGTTCTATGTGGTCCTCATCGGTTGCTCCCGACTGGTGGCGGCCGCGGGCGTGATGCGAGCGGATGCGGCCGCAGCCGTCTACCCGTTCCCACGGGAGGTCATCCTCCGCACGGTCGGGGCGTTGCCAATCGGACCGCCGTCGCTCACCATCATGACCTATCTCTCGTTCGCCTACACGGGCAATGTGGAGAACTCGGCCATGCCCCAGATGATGAACAGCTTCAAGCTGGTCCGCTCTGAACGCCTGGCCGGCACCGCGTTCACCAGGGCCGCCGTCGTCGTGTCTCTCGTCGTCTTGGTCGTGGGGAGTGTCGGGCTGCTCCAGGTGGCCTACAGGCACGGCGCAAGCTCTCTGCAGTGCTGGCCGCTGACCGGCGCTGCCACTTGCACCTTCCGCCAACTCGATTCCAGCCTCCATTCTCCCGAGCTGCCCAGCAACTGGCTCCGCGGCGCCATCGCGGGCGGCGCCGGTTTCATGCTTCTGCTCGTGTGGCTCAGCAGCCGGTTCGTCTGGTGGCCAGTGAGTCCTGTCGGGTTCGTCATAGCCAGCGCCTTCTTCACCAATTACGGCCTCTGGTTCAACACCTTCATCGGATGGCTGCTAGTCACGTTGGTCCGCCGCTACGGCGGCCTCACTGTCTACCGGGCATTGCGCCCCGCGTTCCTGGGGCTGGTACTGGGGGAGTTCCTAACGCGGAGCGCGCTGGCCGTGTTCTCTCTCCTCATCGGGCTCGAAGTGCCTGACCCGTTCGCGCTCGCCTAGGACCCGAGTATTGCCGCTCGTGTGCGGGCCTACATGAAACGAGACGCCACTAGCTCGGCCACTAGCTCGAGTCCACCCAGCGATGGTGCAGCGTTGGGGTAGGCGCGGAGCCAGGGCGGGCCCCCAATGATCTACATCATGCTCGCCACCGGCGGCGCCAACATCGGCTGGCTGTTTGCTCATCCGCGGCCGCAGTCCCTCGGAGGCGCGCTCACTCCTCCGTTCAGAGCGAACCAGGTGACTAGAGGTGTACGGCCTCTGTGGCCGGAACAGTGTCGGCTGGCGCAGTGTATGTGGCCGAGCAGGCCTTGCGAGGCGGTGCTTCACTGACAGTCTCGGGGGCCTCGCCGCGCCGGCAAGTGCGACGAGGAGCCAAGCGTGTCTTCTAGAGAGCGGGTGCTGGAAGCGATTGATGGGACACCGGGTGCCCCGGTGCCGTGCTGCTTCATGATGTTCCGTGCGCTGAGCGACAGATGCCAGGATGAGTATGAATTCGCGACCCGGCAGATGGAGCTGGGGCTCGACACGCGGGTTCGCCTCGACGATCTGCCGGTCCGTTTCTCACCAGAGGTCAGCGTCCATGAGTCGGTCACCGCAGGTGACCCTCCCGTCGTCACTCGGGTGTACGAGACGCCGGCCGGCAGCCTGGCTGTCAGCGTCAAGCAGATCGAGGGGTGGCCCTTCGGGGATCATCTGCCGCTCTTCAGTGATTTCATCATCCCGCGCGCCGTTCAGTTTCCTGTCTCCGCCCCGGAGCACTTGCCAGCCCTGCGCCATCTCTTGACCCCACCGGGGGACGACGATGTCCGCGCCTTCCTCGCGGAGGGCAACAGGCGCAAGCGCTTCGCGGACGACCGCCGCCTGCTGCTTGCCGGGGGCTGGCGAGGAGAGCGCTCCGTGCCGGGCGAGGACGAGAACCTGGTGGGCACTAACTTCGGTACGGTATCGGTCGTTGACACCTTGATGTGGCTCTGCGGCGGGACTCAGCCACTGCTCTGGGCGTACGACGAGCCCGACTTCCTCAGGGAACTGATAGGCATCCTCGAGGAGTGGAATCGTAGTCGTCTCGAGGTCCACCTGGAGGCCGGGGTAGACATCGTGTTCCGCCGAGCGTGGTATGAGGGCACTGACTTCTGGTCTCCGCCCTTGTACCGGGAGCTCATCCTTCCGACGGTGCGCCGAGACGTGGAGCTCGCGCACGAGGCGGGGGCTCGCTATGCGTACATCATCACCACCGGCATGATGCCGGTGGCCGACCTGATTCTGGAAGCCGGCGTTGACGCTGTCGTCGGCATAGACCCAGGCCAGGGCAAGGGGACAACTCTCCAGGATGTGCGCGACTCGCTGGGCGGGAAGGTCGGTCTCTGGGGGGGTGTCAGTGGGCCGCTCGCAGTAGAGGAGGGAACGGAGGGAGAGGTGAGAGCGGCCGTCGAGGAAGCAGTCTCAGTCCTGGGCGATACGGGGCGCTTCATACTCTCTCCTGTGGACAACGTTCGCGCCGACACGGAACGGTCGTGGCGCAACGTACGGGTGTTCGTTGATACGTGGCGGTCCCTCACCCGCGCCTCTTCATGACTGGAGACCGGAATGGCGGCTATGGCGCATGGGCGCGAGTCGGGCCTGCTGCTTGGACTTGACGGCGGCAGCACGAAGACGGCGGGAGTGATCATCACTCCAGACGGCCGCGTGCTTGGACAGGTACGCGGTCCCGCCTCCGCCATCGTCGGTCCCCCCAATGCGGAGGCATCCTCGGTTCTCGGTTCGATCGTAGACTCGCTCTGCTCTCAGGCGGATGCATCCCTGGATGACATCGAATCATGTGGTGTCGGCCTCAGCGGCATTGACTTCGATGATGAGCTATCTCTGCAGCAGGAGGGGATCGCCGCCGCACTGGGCATCCCAAGAGAGCGCATCATCCTCGTCAACGATGCTATCGTCGCGCTGTGGGGCGCGACGGCGAAGCCGGCGGCGACCCTCTTCCAGCATGGCTCGGGCTTCACCGGAGCCTATCGGGCCCAGCATGGAGAGGAGGTCCTCTTCGACCATCTCGGGGTGGCCAGCACCTTCGACATGCGCCGCGCGCTGATCGCGCTCGTCGCCCGAATGATAAACGGCATGGCGGAGCCGACGCCACTCAAGGACAAGGCACTCGCCCACTTCGGCATAGCAGACGAGCAGGAATACTGCGAGGCCGTCTATCGCCAGTTCATCCCCTCTGAGCGCACGGTGAACACGCCTCCTCTCATATTCGCCGCCTGGCTCGAAGGAGACCCGGCCGCGACCGGCCTGGTCGAAGACGCAGTGCGCGATTATGCTCTTGCCGCGGGGGCAATGATCGAAGCGACAGGGCATCGAAGCCCTGATGTCACCCTAGGAGGAGGCGTCATCGCCCAAGCGCCTGAGCAGTTCTGGCGATCGCTCGCCGAGGCGATCCAGGAGTCGCACCCACTGGTCACTGTCAAACCGCCAGACCTGGCGCCGGAGTTCGGCGGCGCGGTCATGGCCGGATACCACATCGGCCTGGATCCCGCGCAGCTCTTCCAGCAGCTTCGAGTCAACACATAGAACGCGCGACAGGGGGACACATGAGCCGATCCCTATCAGTGTGTGTTGTTGGCGCAGGTAGCTCATACACTCCCGAGCTGGTCGAGGGGCTGCTCCAACAAGACCCGGCACTTCTGCCTGTCGGGGAGCTGCGCCTCACCGACATCGATGCCGAGCGCCTCTCCATCATGGCCGGCTTCAGCGAGCGCGCCGTTCGCCACGCTGGACGCGATGTGACTGTTGCCAGCGACAAGCGTCTCGCACCGATGATCGAAGGCGCCGACTTCGTCATCACACAGATCCGTGTGGGGGGGATGAAGGCCAGGCATCTGGATGAGAGCATTCCCCTGAAGTACGGGATCATCGGGCAGGAGACGACCGGCCCCGGCGGGATGTTCAAGGCGCTACGGACGATCCCCCCAATGATCGAGATCGGGAACACAGTCGCCTCCGCTGCGCCCGATGCGTATATCCTGAACTATGCCAACCCCAGTGGCATCGTCTCCGAAGCAGTGTCGAAGCACACGAAGGCGAATATCATCGGCCTGTGCTCTGGCATCCCCGGGATGCAGGCAGAGATCGAAGGCTCATTCTCTCCTCGCTACCCCGATCTGCGCGTCTACACCGTGGGGCTCAATCACTTCGGTCACATTCATCGCGTACTCTCGGGAGACAGGGATGTCACGGGGGAGGTGATGGAAGCACTCGCGAAGACGGAGGAGGAGAGGGGCAACCAGGGCGGGGAGCGCACTATCCGGCTGCTGCAAGCGTATCCCATAGGCTACGTTGACTACTTCTACCATCGCGCCCGCATGGTCCAAGCGTACCAGTCCCACTCGGGGACGCGAGCCGAGGAGATCGAGGCCATCGAGCGGGAGATTCTCGCTGAAGCAGCGAGGCCAGACGTTGTCGAGAAGCCGAAGGCGCTGAGTCGGCGTGGTGGCGGCGGCTATGCGAACATCACCTTCGCTGTCATGAAGGCGATCGTGAATGACACGGGGGAGGAGCTGACGGCCAACGTCCCCAACAGGGGGAGCGTGGACGGGATCGAGGATGACGCAGTTGTGGAGGTCGTATGTCGCGTTGACCGAAATGGCGCTCACCCACTGCCCGTGGGTCAGATCCCGCTCGCGTTTCGCGGTGTGATGCAGGCGCTGAAGGCATACGAAACACTGACCGTAGAGGCGGCGGTGCAACGGAGCAGGCGGCTGGCGGTGCTCGCGCTGCTGAACCATCCCCTCATGGGGGACGTGGATGTGATAGAGCCGTTGCTGGATGAAATGCTCGCAGCGCACGGGCTCGACTTCACATAAGGCATGGGGCCACGCGGGCGCCCTGTTGGGGAGCAAGCCGGTATGGGAAAGGGAGGCAGCTTGCGTGCTCGTGCACTGAAGCTGACGCGTCAACCGCTGTTTCAGCCATCAGAGCTTGAGGCGATAGAGGAGGCCGCTCTACGTATCCTCGAAGAGGTGGGGGTCGAGGTCAGCCACCCGGAGCTTGCGGCGCGCGCCGCCAGCGAGGGCTTCGAGTTCTCGCAGACGCGCATCCGGCTGGCACGGCGCAAGGTGGCCGAGTTTCTGGCGGAAGCGCGAGGAGGCGCACGGGGGCAGCAAAGCAGCGCGACCTCCGATGACGGCTGCCGCGACCTCGTTGCATATATAAGCCCCTATCCACAGAGCGTCCATGACCCGGAGACAGACGAGATCGTCCCGTTCACCGCCGCGCGGCTGGCCGAGGCGACGAAGCTGGTGGGAGCAGTGGCCGACCGTGGGATCGTCCCCCAGGTGCCGGGCTGCCCGGTAGACGTACCGGCTCCGCTGCAAGTCATCCTCCAGTATCGAATCGCGGCCGAGAACCTGCCCGGAGGTGGTCCACCCGTCGATCCCAAGGCCCTGGCCTCAATGCCCTACATCATGGAGATGGCCGAGGTCCTGGGCCGGCCCATTCGCAGCCTCCCTGTGTACGTCTTCAGCCCTCTCACACTGGCCGGCGAATCGCTGTCCGGAGTCATGGCGTACGAGTCAGGCCTGGATGCCGTCGGTGTCAGCTCGATGCCAGCGGCGGGAAGCACAGCCCCGGTGCGGCCGAGCGAAGCGCTCGCCCTCGCGGCCGCGGAGGTGATTGGCTCGGCCCTGATCCTGCGTGAGTGCATCGAGCCGCCGGTCCACTGGGGCATCGGAGCGTACCCGTTCGACATGAGGGGTATGGCGATGAGCTTCGGCTCTCCGGAAGCCTTGCTCTTCGAGATGGCCTCGTGTGAAGTGGACGCCTACTTCCACGGCCATCCCTGGCACCCCGCTGTGGGGAACATCCATACCCTCGCCAAGCTGCCTGGCCCCCAGGCTGCGGCGGAGAAGGCCACTCTCATGACACTCGGCGCTCTGTGGGGAGCAACAGAGTTCCACTGCGCCGGGGTCCTCAGCCTCGACGAGATCTTCAGCCCGGTTCAGCTCCTGGCCGATCTCGAGGTCAAGGATCACGTGCAACGGCTGGTGCGGGGACTGGAGACCGGCTGCGATGCGGATGCCCTCGTCGCAGATGTGCGGGAGGGACTGGAGGGGGGGTTCATGGGGATCGAGCGCACCCTGGACCGATATCGCGAACTGTACTGGCATCCACAGTTGTTCGAGCGCCGGTTCCTGGGACCATGGCGGAGCGCGTCGAGCCCGAGCTTTGGCCAGCTAGCACGTGAGATGTGTCGGGAGTTGCTGGGACGGTACTGCTACGAACCACCAGCGGGCATCAGGTCCGAGATCGAGCGTATCTACCGCCGCGCGGAGCGAGGACTCGCCGCCGCAACATGAAGATCGACACACAGCCGCCCAGGAGTTGTAGCACTCCGCTGCTGGCCGTCGGCCGAGGGAGCGACGGCGCAATCAGTCGGTACTTTTGCCCATCCTTCTCTTGGTCCTCCTGCGTGCCGAGGGGCAGAGGTGTAGTGCGGGCCCTGGGGTGTAGCTGATGCTCGGCGGCTCGTCGCCAAGCCAGAAACGGGAGTCGCTAACGTCCGTGCCGACGCCCGGCAAGCCAACGTCGAACGACAGCAGGGCCGGGGAGCGCCGTTCCCGCGGCGCAACGTGGCGGGCCATCGCAATCGCTGTCCTTCTCATGCCCCTCCAATCGTGGTGGATCGTGCAGATGGAGGCCATCCGCTACAACACTTGGCCCACGATGTATTCTCTGCCGTTGCACACCGTCTTCATCGTACTCCTGCTGGTAGGCATCAATGCACTTGTCAGGCGCCGAGCACCTGGATGGGCCCTGGGCCCCGGTGAGTTGCTGACGATCTACATCATGCTCGCCATTTCTGGCGTGATCGCTGGGTATGGCCTTATTCAGGCTCTCGTAGGGTGGATTATCGCACCCATCGAACGAGTGACAGTCGGCTACGACCGGCAACTGCTCTTCAGGGACGTCCTTCCGGCCTGGCTGGTGGTCACGGACGAGCAGACCCTGACTCATTTCTACGATGGCGAAAGCACTCTCTTTGCTGCGAAGCACCTACTCGACTGGGGAAGGCCTGCCTTGGCATGGAGCGCCTTTATGTTGGCGTTCTTCGGGGCCATGCTGTCCCTGAACGCGCTGCTGCGCCGCCGCTGGATTGAGGAAGAGCGGCTCACCTTTCCCCTCGTGCAGGTCCCGGTGGCCATGGTGGAGCCATCTGGCGCACTGTTCCGCAGTCGGCTGGTCTGGGTCGGCTTCGCCATGGCTGTTGTCCTCGGCTCTGTGAACGGTCTTCATACGCTCTTCCCAGCTATACCCAGTCTCCAGCCCGACCTGAGCTCGCTCAACGAGGACCTGGGACGGCGCTGGGACTGCTTCCTCAAGTCCGAAGGCGCCTTCTGGCCGCCCTACCTATGGGCTGTCGGCGTCGGCTTTCTTATGCCGGTAGACATCGCATTCTCCTACTGGTTCTTCTTCTGGGCCGTGAAGCTGGAGGAATTGGTGACCGTGCTGTGGGGGTGGGATATTGCGCCCGACGCTCCGTTCACCCATCAGCAGTCTGCCAGCGCCCTGTTGGCCATTGGGCTCTTCGTCCTGTGGTCGGGAAGGCGTCACTTGGCCAGGGCGCTCCGGCTGGCGTTCCGTCCCAGCTTGGGCCCGCGCGACGGGGAGGAACCTCTGCGCTACAGGTGGGCTGTTGGTTTGCTCGCGTTGTCTGTTGCTGGCATGGCTGTGTTCGTAGGACTTGCGGGCGCTCCGGCATGGATCATCTTCGTGTACCTGGGTCTGTATCTAGTCGCCAGCCTCGCGCTGTCGCGGCTTAGGGCGGAGCTAGGCGCGCCGCAGACGGAGGTCTATGCGGCTGGCCCCCACACGCTTCTCACTCAGCTCGTCACGCCAGCATCGTTCCCATTCCGCGGGCTCGCGATATTGACCCTGTTCGGATGGACGTCCAAGGCCTACGGGATGGATGCGACGCCGCTCCAGATGGAGGGCTTCAAGATGGCGCAGGCTGCGCGCGTACGCGTGCGCGGCCTGGTCGCTGCGATGTTCGTTGCAGTTGTCGCCGGCCTCGTCATCGCCTACGTTGCGCTGCTGACGCCGTTGTACAGCCTGGGGGCAGACAGCGCCAAGGTCGGCTTCGAGGGTCCCACCCAAGCCTATGCCTCGCTGATCACGTGGACCTCCGGCGTGGCGCCTGCTCCTCTCCAGCGAGGGTCCGCCATGGGCGTGGCCTTCGTCTTCACGTTCTTCCTGTATGCTATGCGCAGTCGCTTCTTTTGGTGGCCGTTTCATCCGATGGGATATGTCCTGGCGCCGATGTGGTTCACACATCATCTCTGGATGTCAGTGTTCGTTGCCTGGACCATCAAAGCACTGATCCTACGGTACGGCGGCTTGCGTGCCTACACCAAGGCACTTCCCTTCTTCCTGGGCCTCATTCTTGGTGACTGCGTCATTGGCAGCTTGTGGGCGCTTGCCAACCTCATACTCAAGATTCCGACTTACAGCGTTTGGATATAGCGACACTCGACGAGCTCCTAGCGCGAAGCGGGCCGGCCGCTGTTTCCCTCACCGTTGGTCTGAGTGGAGGTGATCGCTTTACGCTCGCCTAAGAGAAGCATCTCCGTCTTTCGCCGGCCGCGCAGGGCGCCGCATGGCACCAGACGACACTACGCCGACCGATCATAGCGAAGACATGACCTCGGGTGCACAGGGGGGCAGGGATCCATCAGCGGCCCGCGACCGCGGCCAGGTGGTCACCTGGCGGGCCATCGCGATCGCGCTGCTCATCATGCCGTTTCAGTCAACCTGGATCGTCCACATGGAGGCCATTCGCAACTACACCTGGCCGAGCATGCTGGCGCTGCCACTCGAGACGGTCTTTGTCCTGCTCCTCCTGACGGCCGCCAGCGCGGCGATCAAGCGCCGGCGGCCGCGGTGGGCGCTGAGCCAGGGCGAGCTGCTGACGATCTACATCATGCTCGCCATCGGTGGCGTCATCGTCGGCTTCGGGCTGCTCGAGCAGGTCATATCGTGGGCGATCGCGCCCGTGGGCCGAGCGACCAAGGAGAACCAGTGGGACCAGCTCTTCTGGCAGCACCTTCCGAGCTGGCTGGTGCTCACCAATGTGGACAGCCTGGAGGCGCTCTTCCGCGGCGACACGACTCTGCTCACAAGACGGCACGTCGCGAGCTGGATGCCCGTTGTCCTCTCTTGGGGCGGGTTCTTCCTCGCTTTCTTCGCCGTCATGATGGCCATGAACACTCTTCTGCGGCGGCGCTGGATCGAAGAGGAACGCCTCACCTTCCCGCTGGTCCAGCTCCCGCTTGCCGTCACGGAGCCGACCGGGCGGATCTTCCGGAATTGGCTCCTCTGGGCCGGGTTCGGGCTGGCCTTTGTGCTTGGCACGCTGAACGGTCTTCACGCCCTCTTCCCCGCGATGCCGAGCTTTCAGCCCGACCTCGGCAGCCTGAACGCTCACCTCGGCCGGCGCTGGAGCTGCTTCGCAAAGCATGGGGGGCCGTTCTGGCCCCCCTATCCATGGGCGATCGGCGTGGCCGTGTTCATGCCCCTGGAGGTATCGTTCTCCTACTGGTTCTTCTTCTGGGTGGTCAAGCTCGAAGAGCTGGCGACCGTGCTCACCGGCTGGGACATCGCGCCCGACGCGCCATTCGTCTACCAGCAATCGGCGGCCGCACTGCTGGCCATCGGCGTCTATATTGTATGGGCGGCCCGCAAGCATTTTTGGTCGGTAGTCGCCGGCGCGATCCACCCCAGCCGGGACCTCGGCGATCGCCGCGAGCCTATCCCGTACCGCGCGGCCATCGCTCTGTTCGTCGCCGCGATTGGATTCCTCTGCATCTTCGTCTGGCGGGCGGGCATGCCGGTCTGGCTGGTCCCCATCTTCCTCTCGCTCTACCTGAGCGCGAGCCTCGCGCTGTCGAGGATCCCCGCCGAGCTGGGCGCGCCGGCTAACGAGATCCACGACGCCGGGCCCCACCAGATCCTCACCCAGATTGCGACGCCGGCTTCCTTCCCCGTCCGCGGGCTCGTGGCGCTGACACTGCTCGGCTGGACCTCGCGGAGCTATGGCGTCGATCCCACACCTCATCAGATGGGCGGCTTCAAGATGGCCGAGCGCACGGGCCTCCGCACGCGGGGGCTGGCCGGCGCGATGTTCGTCGCCGCCGTCGCCGGGCTTGTCTACGGCTACTTGGCTCTCCTCCTGCCGCTCTACCAGCTCGGCGCGGACAGCAGCAAGCTTCACTTCAACACCAGTGGCCAGTACGCGTTCGGCGAGTTGGAGACCTGGCTGACGGGAGTCGCGCCGGCCACCGGCTACCGGAGCACGGCGATGGGCTTCGGCTTCCTCTTCACCTTGTTCCTCTACGCGATGCGCAGCCGCTTTCTCTGGTGGCCATTCCACCCGATGGGGTACCTGATGGCGCCAACCTGGTTCACCCATCACCTCTGGCTGCCGGTCTTCCTCGCCTGGCTCGCGAAGCTGCTGCTGCTGCGGTACGGGGGCCTGAGGACCTATGCGGCCGCGCTGCCGTTCTTCTTCGGGCTCATCATCGGCGATTGCGTGATCGGAAGTCTGTGGGCCCTGGCAAACCTGGTCTTCGGCGCACCCACCTTCGCTGTCTGGATGTGACCATGAGAGGAGTTCGATCAAAGAAGACGTGGTTATCATCGGCGGCGGCAGCTTCCGGCGAACGGCCGCCGCAGGAGAGTGGCGTAGCACCTTCCGCGTCGCCGAGCGGCCGCGTGCCGCCTAGACCCCTAGCCCAAACGCCCTCGCCACGTACACTGCCATCTGATCTCGGGTGACGACGATTTCGGGGTGGTAGAGGCCGTCGAGGTAGCCGGCCACCACTCCGTTCTCGACACAGTACTCGACGTGGGTGTAGGCCCAGTGATTGGTCGGCACGTCGGGGAAGTTGCGCGGGTCGGCCGGCACGTAGTCGGCGAGAGCCGCCTCTCCGGTGGGCGCCACCAGGGCGCGGGCGACGTAGACGGCCATCTGGTCCCGGGTCACTTCATACTCGGGGTGGTAGCTGCCATCGTCGTAGCCGGCGACGACGTTCTGAGACACCGCGTACTCGACGTAGTCGAGCGCCCAATGCTCGTCGCCAACATCTGGGAAGGTCGGCGTGTCGGTGAAGTCCGGCACGTACTCGTCTCCGCCGGCCAGGGCGCGGGAGATGTAGACGGCCATCTGGGCTCGATCGACCGGCGCGTCAGGCTGGTAGGAGCCATCCACATAGCCGCTCACGACGCCGGCCTCTACGCACGCTGATATCTCGTCGTATGCCCAATCGTCTGCTGCGACATCCAGGAAGAACTCGAGAATCAACACAGGCTTCGTCTCGCTGTCGGAGCCATAGGCGTTGCTGGCAGTCAGAGTCACATCGTAGCTACCGGCGCTCAGATACACATGGGATGCGTGCTGCTCGTCGCTGGTTCCCCCGTCGCCGAAGTCCCACAGCCAACTCGTCGGCTCACTCAGCGAGAGGTCAATGAAGTTGATCGGATATCCCACACGACCTATAGGAGGGGAGACGCTGAAGGATGCTGTGGGCGGCCTGGGCGGCCCCCCGACTACGACGAGGTGGACCACCTGGTCATTGCCCGTGTCAGCCACCCAACAGGACCCATCTGCGGGGTTCACGGCCACGGCCTTGGGCTGATGGAACCCACCTCCCCGCCATAGCTCCGTCCCGTTCTCTGACAGGTGCACGACCTGGTTGTTGAGAGTATCAGCCACCCAGCAGGTGCCGTCCCCGGCGTCCGCCGATACGGAGTGCGGGAACTTGAATCCTCCTACCCTCAAGAGGCCCGCGCCGTTCTCGGCCAGGTGCACCACCTCGTCGTTTAGGCTATCGGCCACCCAACACGAACCATCCGTCGAGTTCACGGACAGCGAGAGGGGATACGTGAGGCAGGCCTTGCGCCAGAGCTCCGTGCCGTCTGCCGCCAGGTGCACGACCTCGTTGCCTCCGGAGTCAACTACCCAGCAGGATCCATCTTGGACGTTCACAGAGACGCACTCGGGCGTGCTGAAGTCCTGTACGAATGTCACCTTCCAGGCTTCCACAATGTGGTGATGATCCACGAGCCAATGACGTTCCTCAATGCGCGCCACCCGGCCCCCATACGTGTCGGCAGCCCAGCAGTACCAGCGCACTAGCGTCCCCCCGTACTGGTAAGGGTCGTCCTCGTAGGTCGGGTTAGGGTCAGCGGAGACGGACCGGGGGTACACGAACTCGTCCGAACTCATGCTGCTGACGTTGGGGACGTCGAACAGCAGGTGCTCCACCTCGTTCATCCCGCTGTTGGCAAACCAGCAAGAGCCGTCTGTGGGGTTCACCGAGACCGAGCGGATCTCGCTGCGGCTGTCAGTACGCCAGGCCTTAATCTCGCTGGTGCCGTCCTCCGCCACCCGCACGACGCGGCTATGCCCGGTGTCAGCAACCCAGCAGGAGCCGTCTTTGGGGTTCACCGAAAGGGCCTCAGGTTGGAGGAAGCCCCATGGCCTCTCATAGCCATCGACCAGTACAAGGACCGGTTGCTCGTACACCACCGTCTCCTCCAGATGGACGAGGTGGCTGTTACCGGTGTCAGCTACCCACAAGGACCCGTCTGTCGGGTTGACCGAGACAGATGACAGCTCGCCGAAGCACCTGCGCAACGCGAGGATCTCCCAGTAGCAGTCTTGCCGGAGGAGCTGATTGCCCTGTGCATCCAGATGCACTAAGTGGTTGTTCTCCGTGTCAGCCACCCAGCACGAGCCGTCCGTTGGATCGACCGATATGGACTGGGGGCGGGAGAAGCACGGTCCACACCAGAGCACGCTGCCGTCTTCTGCCAGATGCACGAGGTAGTTGTTGCCGGTGTCGGCCACCCAGCAGGAGCCATCGAGGGGGTTCGCCGCCACTGATCCCGGTTCATTGAGGCACCTGTCGACCGGAGGTACCACAGCGGGATCGTCGTAGCAGCCGATCCGCAGGAGTTCGGTGCCGTCCGCCGCCAGGTGCACTACCTGGTCACTCCCGGTGTCAGCCACCCAGCAGGAGCCATCCGTCGGGTTCACGGCGACGGACCGGGGGCGGTCGAAGCCCTCCAGTCTCACGATTTCCACGCCGTCTGCACCAAGGTGTACTACCTGGTTGTTGCCGGTGTCAGCCACCCAGCAGGTGCCATCGACCGGGTTCGCGGTGACAGACTGAGGGCTCCAGAATCCATCAGTCTGACTGAGCACACTGCCGTCCGCGTCCACGTGCATCACACTGGAGCCGGTCGCCGCCCAGCAGGAACCGTCTGAAGGGCTCGCTGAGACCGACCACGGCCGCCCGAAGGGACTGCGCCAGGCCTCCGCGACCACCTCGGCTCCGGCCAATGGCAGCCAGATAGCCGCCAGATACGCCAGCATGCTTGCCAGAGTCATCAATGCGCAGCGGTTCGACAGTCTCTTCCCGTTCATCTCGCCCTGCCTCTCTCTACCCATGTGACGCCCGCCGACGGCCCCCTCACGAATACGCCACCGGCCGCCCGAGTTGGCATCGTGACACCCCCGCCCACGGCCCTGCGGGCGGACCGGGGACCACCTCGTGCAGCCACCTCGCACACGGTATCCGCCAGCAGGTCAGATAGGCTACCGGTCACGGTAGTGATCGTAGACGTACCTGATGATCTCGACAGGTCTATCCAGCTTGTTATGTCGGGTCAACTCGACGAGATTCCCTTCGGAATCGTAGCGAAAGGTGGTCCTCATGGTCAGGTCGGCGGCGGGGTAGGCCTGGCGCATCTCCGTGATGCTCCCACGTTCATCGTAGGAGTATGACGAGAGAGAAACGACGCGGCCTTCCCCATTGAACGCAGCCACTTCGGTTGGATTCCCCGCGGCGTTGTAGGCGTAGGTCGTCCGCGCCAGCACGCGCCCCTCGGCATCAGCCGTGACCTGTTCCGTCGGCCTGCCGCTCGCATCATGGGCCGACACTGTGGTGGACAGAGTGCTCTCCCCGCCCGGGCCCTGGACGACGGTCCGACTGACGTTGCCATCGGGATCATACTCGAAGGTCACCCCGTTCAGCACATACCCCTCGAACGTCACGGTGCTCACTTTCACCGGCCGGCCGCTCGCGTCGCATTCGTACTTGACCGTTGGGCCGCGGGTCCCGTCCTCCCGGTAAGTGATCGCCTCGAAGAGGCGGCCGTCGTCGTCATAGTGGAAGGTCATCCTGGCGATGCCGGGCAGCTGCCTCCGGGAGTACACGGCTTCCGCGATGCGTCCGTTCGCGTCATATCTGTATTCCGAGGGGCCCGGGATCACCCCATCCTGTCCGAGCGCGGTGCGCAGGGTCGCGTTTCCCGTACGGTCGTACTCCATGAACAGGATCTCGGTCCCCTTCCCCTCAGTGCCGTCGGCGCCAACCGGATAGCGCCAGACAGCCACCGACTTGATGCCGGACTCCCGGATTTGATCTCGGGGCATCGGTGGGGCCAAATCGTGTCGCTGGCGCCCCTCGAGACCGAGCTGGCCAGGCAGCATCTGTGCCTCAGCAGGCCAAGCAAGGGCAAGTGCCGAGATGATCAGCCACATCCAGGGAACCAGTGTCATTGAACGCTTCGCTCTCGAAGGGCTCATCCCAATCCTCCACTGGGCGCAGAAGAACGGCGGCGGACAAGGGGAACCGTCCGAGCCCTCCCGCAGTTGCTCCCGCCCTACGCGGCTCTCGGGCGCTCTAACCTGCACCGGGCCCGCCTTCGGCCGCGCAGGCGGCCGTCTGTCGATGGGCGCTCTCCGACTGCGGGGCTTCGAGAACGGTCTGCCTCAGAGTCGCGATGTCCGCACGCAGCGCGTTCAGCTCCGCCAGCGATGCTCTCGCTGCTTCCCTGTTGTGCGCGACCTGGGCTCGCAGAGCGGTGAGCTCGTCCTCCTGCTTCTTCACCAGTGTGGCGACGTCTCCCGAGCCTAACCCGACGGCGACTCTCACATACTTCAGCCCTGCATCTGGAGAGGACTGCCAGGCGCGGCCGACGATCTTGGAGAATTCGTCGGCGGTCATCATCTCCGGCGACACCGCAACGCCGGTGCCGTCCTCCAACCCGGAGGGGATGATGTAGTCGCCCTCTCTGACCGGCCCGATGACCTTCACAGAGACCTGCCCGAGCAGAGACACCTTTTCGAAGAGGTGCTCCTTGCCTTCTGTGGGCATGTTCCCCACTACGGCGGGCGCGGCGGAGACGACGAGGAACTGCCGCGCGCCAGCGGTCCTCTTCGTGATTCTGTCGCCGAAGACGCCGACGATGTCCCCGGGCGCTACCTCTTCGCTCTCGCGCAGTCGCTCGAGGTACTCTGCGTAGTCGGCGCCCCCCGATTCATAGCTCACGCCGACGTTCACGAAGGCCTCCGTAGTCGTGGCCCCCTGGTAGACGACAGAAGCACCAAGGGAGATGAAGTCAGAGACATCTTTGTCGCTGCCAACTGCGCTCTCAATGATGGCCGCTGCGAGTGCCACGATTTGCGCGGCCCAGAAGATGTTCTCGACTATCATGTCATAGGAGAACAGCAACTCATCCCACGTCTGCCCTTCGATCCTTCCCACCGCATTGCCGCCGCGGTCGAAGAAGGTGACGAAGTTGTTGTCGCCGCTGGGAGTGGACCGGTCGACGCTGATCGCGATCCCTTGGTCCACCGCATCGACGACGAGAGCATGGCCGAGTGGGATCGCGCCGTCCCCTGCCCGGGTGCTGTGGATCATGACCTGACCGTCGCCGGAGACAAGGAAGTCACCGGTATCGCCTATCACCCGCAGCGAGTGTCCTGGCACCGGGGTGTCAATCAGGACTTGGCCGGTATTGGAGACACTGAGACTCCCTACGTCTCCGGCGGCCACGAGCGGGAATCCGAACACGGGGCTGTAGATCTCGACCTGGCCGTCGTTGGAGACAGTGAGACTCCCGACATCCGGTGTCACCCGGAACGGATAGGCGAGGGGGATCCAGGGCTCGCGTTGGTCTGCACGCACCCAGAGATCCGTGTAGAGCTCGACCCTGCCGGTCGCCCGGCCGTCCGAGTTCCCCTGAGGATCGAGGGTGTTCCCAATGATCCGGAGACGCTCCTGGTTCGCAGTCCGGATCGCCAGGCTGGCGGCATCGGTGGTTCCCAGGAAGTCATGGGCCGGGTCCGTACGCCGGTTCCCAAACAGCGACCATGGCTGCGCGGGCACTCCCGGCCTGCTCCCCCTGTCGATTTGTGCCGCTGCAGGCGAGCCAGCGACAAGCCCCGCGATTACAGTCAACGCCAACAGCGGTGCTACGCTCTGCGCCCTCGACGCCAACACTGATACGACGCGCTGCACTGTCGACATAACCACGCTTCCTTTCCCGCCAGAGTGCCCGTCTCTCATCTAGTCGCCGAGCTGAGCCCGTCGGCTCGGGCCGGAGCATAGACCCGCGCGGAGGGCCAGGCCGAACTCGCCGTCATGTCGCCTGGGGGCTCGCAGGGATTACGTCACGAGCAGGATACGGGTTCTCGGAGACGAGAACCCGACACCGCGGATGTTCGGTAGGTTCAGCGAGAGCGAGGAGTGGTAGCGGTGCGGAACGGCGAGCGCGTCTGTTGCTGGGAAGGTGAACCGGTCCGTTCCCTACCTGAGCTGGTCCCTTGGCTGGCATTGTATTCTCCCACTGCCGGGCCGTCGAGTCTGCTCTTGAGTCCACGGAGCTTCTGCGCGCTGCGAGGAGATGTGCCGAATCGCGGCCAAAAGGTTCGAGGGCCACGGTCTGCGGTGGTAGAATAAGCGCACAAGATGCCATCGCTGGACGCTATGGACGAGCCCTGAGAAGACTGGGAAGTGCCTAGCAGAAGCGAGTGCCCGAGTTTCCTCGAAGACCCGTCTCAGTTCTGGTAGCGTAGGCCCGTTTCGTCGGAATGCATAACGCGCTGCCTGGTGTCCTCGTACGGCGTTGGGGCTTGCCGCGAGGCAAGGGAGGCGGGTAGCTCGTCGCACAGTGGGGGGCGCAGTACCCTCCACTCGGGCTCCAACTGTCCAACCGTCGTCGGGCGCAACGGTGTCCGCGGCGGCCACCCCTGAGGGGCGAGGGCGCCGTGTCCATCAGCATGTACCGGCGGGCGATCCCTTCCAGAACGCCCAGGCAGAGAGCCTTTCTGAAATCCTGAAGCACGAGGATGGGAACCCGGCCCAGTGCCGGAGCTTTGGAGAGGGGGCAGGATCCCAAGCCCTAGAGACGACGCGCAGCCGCCGGTGGGTATGGCGACTGCCCGTTGAGGCCGTCGGAAGGGCACTAGACGCACTTTTGGGAAGAGGCGAAGCTCCGCTTGAGGCCCCTCGCGCGGTCCCGTAGACCCCGTTAGGTCGCAGGTTGGAAGCGGGGTCGTAGTGAGATAGTAAGCTCTCTGTTGCGACCCCGATACATACCTGCGACCTCGTGCACTCCCATTCCCGACCTCCTCACAGCATCAGCCCAAAGCCCCTCGCGATGTAGACCGCCATCTGATCGCGGGTGACGACGATCTGGGGGCGGTAGTAGCCCTCGGGGTAGCCCGGGACGATGCCACGCGAAGCGGCGTACTCGATATGTCGGTACGCCCAGTGGTCGGCCGATACGTCCGCGAAGGTTGGCGGCGGCTCCGGGGATGGGATTCCCGCATCGCCTGGGGGTGCCGCCGTGGCGCGAGCGACGTAGACGGCCATCTGGCCCCGGTCCACAGTCGAGGCCGGCCGGTAGCTGCCATCGGGGTAGCCCTGCACGACTCCGTGAGAGGCAGCATACTCGATGTGCCGGTAGGCCCAGTGGTCGGCGGGCACATCAGTGAAGGTTGGTGGTCCCGGGTCTGGGATGGCGGCATCGCCAGAGGGCGTGACGAGGCCGCGTGCCACATAGACCGCCATCTGGGCTCGAGTCACTTGGATGTCGGGACGGTAGAGACCATCCGGATAGCCCGCCACGATGTTGTCGGTCGCGCAGGCGATGACCTCCAGAGCTGACCAGTGCTGTGGCGGCGGGAGCAGCGGCACGTCGGGGAAGGCGACCCAAATGTGACGCTCCTTCTCCCTGCTGCTAGAGCCTTCGGCGCCGCTCGCAGTCAACGACACCGTGTAGTAGCCTACCTCGGTATAGCCATGGCTGGGGTCTTGCTGGGAGGAGCCGCCGCCGTCGCCGAAGCTCCACAGCCAGGAGGTGGGCTGGGCCGCGGACAGGTCGGTGAAGCTCACGGTAAGCGGAGCCGGGCCGCAGGTGGGTAGGGCAGAGAAGTCGACCAGTGGGGTGGAGGTCTGCCTGAGGTTGATGTTGTCGATGTAGAACGTGGCGTCCCACGTCGCCATGCCACTCCAGCCGTACCAGCTCAACGTCCGGAAGTCGGCGTCACAGGGCAGATCGTCGAAGCGAAGGGGCGCGGCCAGCCCGGGCCAGTCCGCGATCAGGGCCCACTTTCCGTCGGCGAGGTCCCCGGTGCCGCAGACAATGACGAAGTGCATCCACGTCCCGTAGGGTATCTGGAAGAGCTGCTCCCCTCCGGCCCAGGCCCAGCCGTCGGTCCTCATCCAGAGGCTGGGGCCCGTGGCATAGGGCAATCCCGTCGGCCAGTCGCGCCATTCGTGCACGCCGTAGGCGCCCGCTTCGAGACGCCAGGCGAAGCTGCCCGACAAGAGGCCCTCGGACAGGCCCGCCTCGGGGACATAGTAGATATGTGGATTGAACTCGTACGTCTGTCCCGGCCCATCGATGAACTTCAGGCTGTGAACCCCGGAGGAGGCCGTCTCATCGGTGACGCGGACTGTTGCCTGGGCATTCTCCTCCCACACGATGGCGCGCCGCGGCCCCTGGCCCACACGTGTGTACTCGAAATCATCAACGATGGGCCGAGGAGGCGGGGCCTCGGGGAACGCCCGCGGAAGAGGCTCTGTGGTCAGAGGGTCGCGAGGGGCCGTCGTTCGACCCGCGGTGCTGAGGTCGAAGGGCTGAAAGCCCAGCCCCAAGGCCGGCGAGCCGGGTTGGAGGGCGAAGTCGTACTGCGCGGGGTCCACGAAGAGCGGGTCGGCGATGAGCGAGTTCAGGTCCTGGCCTCGCTCATTGCGCCACTGATCCAGCGTCAGTCCGTCGAAGGTCACCGGCCCGCCACTGGCATCCCAGTAGCAGTTGTAGTCGAGGGCGTAGTTGCCTCCCGTCCAGGTCCAGTCCCCGCCCAACAGACTGCCCTGTTCGTAGTAGACGATGTTGTGGTCAAAGGTGAGCGAGAGGTGATCCTCGGACCGGGTGCGGGCCACCTGCTGGAGGGCATCGAAGGCCAGGATGTTGTTGGTGACGCGGTTGTTCTGGCCGTAGTGCTGGTGGAAGCCGCCGCCGCGGGTGTTGTAGACGAGGTTGTTCTCGGCCACGATGTCGGAGGAGCCCTCATCGAAGTAGATACCCCAGCCGCCATAGTAGAAGCCGCTCACGTCGTAGAAGCGATTGCAGCGGATGGCGGTGCCGGGGGAGGGGCCGAGGGTGTAGATGCCGCCCATGTCGCTCAACACCTGCTGGCCGATGAGATGCACGTTGTTGTACTCGACGGCGTTGTTGCTGCAGAGGCTGGGACCATAGCCCCATGTCCAGCCCAGGGACAGGCCGGAGTAGTAGAAGTCCCAGATCTCGTTGTGTTCGATGCGGTTGTCCGGCGACTGACCCACCCAGACGCCCACCGCGGCCGGGTGTATGCGACCACCATGGGTGATGGAGCAGTCGCGGACGACATTGCCGCGGGCCGCATTGGCCGTGTCGGCCGGGATCTCCATCTCCCCGATCTTCACGCCGCCGGCGCCAAGATCTGTGAGGTCGCAGTCCTCGACGCGGTTATCTCTGCATCCCCCGGCCAGCTCAATGGCATAGTCACCGACCTGTTTGACGGTGCAGCCTTCGAAGGCGCAGTTGCGCGTGCCGGTGGCCACTATCGCCCCGGGCAGGATCGACTCGGCCTGCCACCAGACGTACCCCTGAGACGGGATGACCCAGTTGGTGTGCGCGAAGGCCAGATCTCTGAAGGTGATGTTCTCCACCCACGCGCCGGCGCCGGCGTTGCCGCTGAACTGGACGAGTCGGTCGAGGCGCGGGGCGATGATGACGGACTCGGCGAGGCCCTCGCCTGGCATTGGGATATAGGTCAGCACACCGGTGTTGTTGTCGAGGTACCACTCTCCCGGTTCGCTCAGGGCCTCGCGCACGTTCTCGACGATGTAGCGCCGGCCCTCGGCCAGGTCCCACCAGGGCGCTACCGGGGCGAGGGTGGGGCCGGTGAAGGTGACGGCACGTTCGAACTCGTCCACCGACGCGATGCGAAGCCGGTCCATGAGCCAGTAGTGGAAGACCAACACCTCTACATCGTTGAGGTTGTGCCAGTTGGCGCGGATGTCACCTGGCGCGAATTGGAAGCGGTCGAATCCTCTGTCTTCATTGGCCGGAGTGGGAGGAAGCGCGCCGTCTATGAAATGGTAGCTGTCCTTGGGCAGACGCGGCCGGAAGCGCCGGTGGCCGTTGACGAAGAGCTGGCAGAAAGTCCACTCGCCCGTGGCCACGCCTGGGACGGTGAGCTGCCAGTGGCCGTCGGCCGTCTGCGCGAAGCCCTCCAGGCGCACTCCTCCACTGATGAGAGGCGGGGAGTCTCTGTCGTAGGCCTGGTAGATGATCGGCGCTTGGAGCGTGCCCGAGTCCGCGGGCGTGAACTCGAGCGTCGCGTCGAGGTAGTAGACACCACCATCGATGCTGACCACAATGGGCGTGGCACGACCGGGCTGCTGGACCATGAGATTGCGGACGGCCTGTTGCGCCCGAGGGATGGCGGCGAAGGGGCCGTCCGTGCCTCCGGGATCGGGATAGGCAAGGGTGCCCGACCACACGTCGCTGCCGCTGGTGGCGACGTAGAAGTCGCTGGGGGACGGCGCCGCGCAGGCAGCGGTGGCGCCAAGCGACGTGACCGCAAGAGCAACGGACAGAGTCCACCTCATACTACCTATCTCTTGCCATATCGGCCGCGGTAGATGTGGCGCTGAGTTCGGCGCTGGAGCAGCCAGAAGTGGGCGGAAGCTGGACCTATGGGAACAAGGACCGGTCGTCTCATCGCTGCCTGTCAGCCGCTGGCAGCGGCGCCTGCCGGCCACGCACTCATCGCGCCATCAGAAGAGCCACGCCAGCAGGGAGATTCCGAGGCCGAGCATCGCCAGTAGAAGCACTGAGGCCAGCACCTTCGCGGGGAGAGAGGCGCGGTTCCCAATCACCACGGTGTCTGCCAATTTGTCGTGGAGCCCCTGGCGGTCCTTGTCCCAGATGGCGATTGCGAACCCGATGAAGATCGTTGCGGTGCACAACACATACCCGATCCAGCGCACGAATGCACGCCAGTAGGAGACCTGATTGCCGTTGCGCCGCACGACCCGGAGGCGAAGTAAGCTGTGTCCCAGGGTACGCCCAGTGGAGCCAACCAACACGGTGGAGTAGATGGCCAGCAGCAGGAGGAAGCTCGTGCTAACAGAGAGGTCGAATCGGGCGAGCACCCAAACGGGAGCCAACACAGCTACACACAGGGTGATAGCGACTCCTGCCGCCCCTAACAGGACGGCGTCGACTCCGTACCCGATGGCACGGGTCCACACGTCCGACAGGTCATCTGCGCTCCAGCCTTCCAGAGCACCGGGCGCGCGTCGCGCCTCGCCGGACTGGTCCTGCGCAGCAGAGCCGCTCACTCCTGCACCGCGAGCAGCCTCTGCGCCGACATCAGACGGGCACTCGCCCGTCACTGCTGAATCCGTCGCGCTCTCGGTGTCGTCCCGCATTGCCTTCCCCTTTGATGCCTGCCTATTGCCTGTCAGCAGGTTGTTCTCCGTGGCATAGGGCACATGTTTCGCTGTACTCGTGGCACCGGTAACACACAGACCCGCGCGCGAAGCTCGCCTGCCCCCTATGTTCGAGCATCCAGTCCGAAGGGTGCGGTAGATCAATCCCCCCGTGGCAGCTAGTGCAGAAGTCCCTGCGATGGCACGTGGCACACATCTCCGCGGCGGGCCCGGCCGCTGCCGGATGTTCTTCGACCCAGTCGCCTGTGTGGGAGGCCGGCCGCGCTCTGTCGTGACAGCCACTGCAAAAGGACTGCGCATGACACTGGGCGCACTCAGTCAACTGCTTCTGGCCGTGCTTGCGAACCCAGTCGGCGACATGGGTGGCCGGCTTCGCGGTCCGGTGACAATCAGCGCAGAACTCGCTCTGGTGGCAACGCACGCAGCTTTGCCCGTCCAGGAGCGCGGGTCGCCCGTGGCGGCCTCTCCAGTCCTGCGGGTGGGGCATCTCGACACCGTGACATCGACGGCAGAACTCAGTCTCGTGGCAGCCCGCGCAGTCTCGGGCCCCCGCCTCGAAATCCGGGCCATGTCGCTTCAGCCAGCCGTTCTTGTGTGAGGCAGGCTGTATCTGGTGACACTCCTGTGAGCAGTTGCCCTCAGATAGGGCCAGCTGTCCATGCCCTTCCTCATGGGAGTGGCACTGCTCGCACAGCAGCTCCCCTGCCAGGTGCGGGCCGTGCCGGAAGCGCGCCCCTTTTGCATCATGCGTCCTCGTCTCCCAGTCCAGGTGGCAGACCGCACACGAGTTCGCCTCGATGGAGGGTCCGTTCTCAGGGGTCCGCAGCGTCCCCGCCGGATGGCAGGTCGTGCACTCGTGCTTCTCGGCCTCGTGACATCTGAAACAACCATCCATTGTGGGACGGCTGGTGGGGCGGTTGCGTCGGTCGTGAGCAACGTTATAGTGGCACGTCGCGCACGTCACTCCCGGGCGCTCCAGATGGGCGGCGTGCGTGATCCGTATCTGGTGGACGTTGTACTTGTAGTCGCGCTGCTCGTCGGTGACGATGTCCCCATGGCAGTGCACGCACTGGACGCGAACGTTGCCTGAGTCGGCCGAGAACTGGGTCGGCAGAATGCTGTGGCCCTCGCGGTGGCAGTCCACGCAGACAACAGCTTCCGGGTGCAGGTTCGACTGACCCTCGAAATCGACGCGCTGGTAGCGATGGCAAGACAGACAGAACTGCCTGGCGTGGGTCGTGTATCGAGTCAGGCCCAAGGCCATGCCGCCCCCCACGGCCGCAATCACACAGGCTGCCCCGACGATCTGCCAGCGCGGCAGCGCCC
Source organism: Candidatus Hebobacterum abditum (assembly GCA_029821875.1). Classification (GTDB taxonomy): domain Bacteria; phylum Armatimonadota; class Hebobacteria; order Hebobacterales; family Hebobacteraceae; genus Hebobacterum; species Hebobacterum abditum. The sequence continues at coordinate 68,955 of JALGXW010000013.1, forward strand.
GCAGCCGTGCAACGATACTCGCGGGATGGAGGTCAGCGACCGTTACCTTGAACTTCGTGGCCATCCGTTCCTGTCGTTCCTCACGTCTCCTGCGCCGCCGGGCGGCCTCAGCATGTCGTCTTCGGCACTACTACACCCGCTCCACGCGCACCACAGTGTCCATCCAGGCCTGACCTCCACCGATCGGGTCATTGCTGGCGAGCACCGCTCGGTTTGGGCTGACACCCGGCCCCGCCGCGTGCTCACCGCCCTTCCCCCACCACACGAGGGCCGTCTGTGGTTCCTGACTCCTGAACGGCTTCGCCTGCGCGACGTGCCCGTATCCCCAATGCCCGCAGCCGTCCCCAACGGCGACCACCTGTGGGTGCACTCCCTCCGTCACCCAAGCCCGCGTCTCAAACTGGCCGGCCCTCGACGTGACCCGCACGTGATCGCCCTGCTCGATACCCAGTCGGCGGGCCGTCACCGTGTTGATCCACAATGGGTTGTCATGCACCACCTCGGACAGCCACATCTGGTTGCCCGTCAACCAGTGGGTGTGCACGTTGAACTGAAACGTGGTCAGGACCAACTCGCCATCGCTCAGGTCTTGGTGCGCTGGGATCGGCGCATACGTGGGCAGCGGGGAGAAGCCTGCCGCCGCCAGCCGCTCACTGTAGATCTCGAACTTGCCGGAGGGGGTGTCGAATCCTCGGCCCACATAGGATTCGTACTGCGCCCCCGCCTCTGGGTCGACCCAGAACCCTCGCTCCTGAAGGTAATCCAACCCGCCAGCAGCCACGAGCCTCGGGAGGCTGTCGATTAGCCTCCGTAGGTAGGCCCTGGGAGACGCGAAATCGAAATGCTGCTCCACACCTCCCCCAACGCGACGTGCCAAGTCAGTCAGTATCTCGGTGATGCCGCGGCACTCTCCGCGGGGGCTCACGAGCGGCTGGCGCAGGCTAATAAGTGGCACCATCTCGAAGGCGGGTGGGGTCTCGATCTCCCATCTCTCCAGGTAGGTCGCCGATGGTAAGATCAGGTCCGCGAGCTGCCCCGTCTCGCTGATATGGGTGTCGATGCTTACAGTAAACGGGACCTTCGCCTCGTCCCGCAGCGTCTCGGCAACGCTCTCGCTCTCGGGGGCCGCGTAGGCCGGATTTGCCCGGTAAAGCATGTAGACCCCGAGCTGGTGTCTGCCCTCCGCCACCATAGGCAGCAATCGCTCGGAGACTCCACGGCTCACCAGGGGAAACTCTGCCGGCCGAAGCAGCTCCGACTCAACCGTGGGGGCCGGAGGCTCAGTGCCAAACGGGCGGAGTCGGTACTGCCGCGGCAGGCAGTATCCGCCCTTGATGTCGACGTTGCCGGCCACTGCGTTCAACAGCGCGATGCACCGCTCGTTCTGCACTCCGTTCCAGTGCTTGGTCGACCCCCCAGTAGAGATCGTGGTCGAGGGCCTCGTGGTGGCGAACTCAAGGGCGATGCGCTTGATGTCTGCCGCGTGCATCCCGCTCTCCCGCGCGGCGACCTCGAGTGTGAACTGGGAGAGGTGCTGCCTCAGCTCGTCCACGGGGTAGTTGGTCCACTCGGCCAGGAAGCGCTCGTCGTGGAGCCCGGCCTCCATGATCACGTGGGCCATCGCCAGCGCGACCAGCCCATCGGTGCCCGGGCGTATCGGGTGCCACTCGTCGGATCGGCCCGCCGTGTTCGAGACCCGGACGTCGAGGGTCACCAGCTTCGCCCGGCTGTGGACGCGACCATCGAAGAACCGCGCCGAGCGCCCCTCCTGGAGCCGCTGGGCGAAACTGGTGCGGAGCAGATGTGCCTCGTACGGATTTGAGCCGAAGTTGACGATGTACTGCGTGTAGGCGACATCGTCGATGTCCAGCTCAGCGCCCCAGGTGAGCTCGTGGGCGAGCTGCTTGTTGACGCCCGCAAGAGGGCGGAAGTTCAGGCAGTTAGGGCTCCCCACCGCGTGCGTGAACCGTCGTGTCAAGTCGGCTGTCGTGATGTCGCGCTCGGAATGGAAGACGAGCTGCTCAGGCCTTCCCTCCGCGCGGAGCTCGCGCAGACGCTCCGCGACCTCGTTCAGGGCATCCTCCCAGGAGATCTGTTCGAACTCCCCTTTGCCGCGCGCGCCCACCCGTCGGAGCGGGTGCAAGACTCGCTCCGGATCGTACAGCAGGTTCAGCCCTGCCTGACCCTTCGCACACAGCCTCCCGCGGCTGTTCGGGTGGTCCGGGTTCCCCCCCAACTTCATCACATGGCCATCCTCTACGTAGCCGAACAGGCCGCACCGGGCGAAGCATCCCAGGCACGTGCTCGGCACTGTGCGTCGCTCGCGGCCCGTTGTCCGCGACACTTGCCTGCCGCCGGCCTCGAGCTCCATGCCGCTGGACAGCGGGTGAAACACACCCTCTGTCGTTAGCGCAGCTGCGCCCACTAGGCCCGCGCGGATGAAATCCCGGCGCGACAACCCCTTCTTCTTCTCTCCCTCACGCATTCCAGCGCTCCATTCAGTGCAGCGGCACGCTCTGCCCCGCGAGAACTACCACGACGCGCATCACGTACACCCCCACCAGCACGAGGATGGCCGACACGAAAGCTGCCGCGGTGGATCGCCCTGTTCGCGGCCCGAAGAGCAGCGCCAGCGGCAACAGGCCACCAAGGACTATCTCGACACCCACGAAGAGCAGCGCGAACCGGCCGGCCAGCATCATGTGGGCTACGAACAACTCCTCAGGCCGCGCCGTCAGTAGCACCAGGACGTCGTTTCCCACGAGGAACAGATCGGCCATGATGAGCCAACCCATCAGTCTCCCAAGCTCCACAATGAGGGCCCGCGCCTGGGCCTGCTCCTGCAGGGGGCGATTCCGCCGGAACAGCCAGAGCCTGAGTGCGACCACAAGAATCAGCAACGCCACTCCGGATACCATCGCCGATACGATGAAGAGAGTCGGCATCAGCGCGGTGGACCACAGAGGCCGCTTGCCCAACGCCAGGATGAACCCCGTGTACCCATGGGTGGCAATTGCCAGCGGCACCCCGATCACCCCGAATGCCTTGGCCATCCGTCTGTTGTCGCCGAAGAGGAAATAGGCGTAAATCAGCCCTGAGATCGGATACACGGTGAGCAGAAACGAGCCGTAGGTGATAGGCGAGCCCGGATTCAGGTACACGAAGAGGTGCCAGAACCGCAAAGGCTGCGCCAGGTCAACCATCAGGAAGATGGGGGCGACAGCCAGCAGCAGCGGCGCCAGAACGGCTCCTATCCTGGCGATGGGCTTGAAGCGCGCCACCCCCCCGACAGTGGCAATTGCCGACATCACGAACGAGCCCGCGCTCAGCCCCGTCATGTAGAAGTAGGTGGCGATGGGGATCCCGAGGGGCATCTCGTACGGCACATTGTAGACAATCTGTACGTCCACCTATGCTTCCTCGGCCCCCTTCATCGGGTCCATCGCGTCCAGGTCGGCTCCGACATAGAACACTCGCGGATCAGTGCCCATCTCGGGCTTGAGCACGTGCACCGGGTTGGTCGCCAGCACCTGCGCGATCTCACTGTTAGGATCGTTCATGTCTCCGAAGATGCGTGCCCGGCCGAGGCATGTCTCCACACACGCTGGCAGCAGGCCCGCATCGACCCGGTGATCGCAGAAAGTGCACTTCTGAACGATGCGCTTCAGCGGGTTGATGTGCCGCACATCATACGGGCAGGAGGCCATACAGTACTTGCACCCGATGCAGCGATGGGGGTTGACCATCACGATCCCGTCGTCCCGCTGCCAGGTTGCCTCCACGGGGCAGTTTCGCAGGCAGATTGGGTTCTCGCAGTTGTTGCACAAGCAAGGGAGGAATGATCGACTCACATTCGGGTAGTGGCCCTTCTGGATGATCTTCACCCAGGAGCGGAACACGCCCAAGGGCACGTCGTTCTCGGCTTTGCATGCGATCGAGCAGGAATGGCAGCCAATGCACCGACGCAGATCGATGACCATCGCGTAGCGCACTCGTCGCTTGACCTCACCGGCCTCATGGGCTTGCTCGGCCGTCTGTCCTGATGCCCTCGTGACCATGCTGTCTCCCCGTTCGCACCGACCCCACGAGATTAGTGCCGAATGGCACTAACTCCTTCTCGCGCTGCATGTAGTGGTCACACGGCCATGGAACCGCCCTGAGAGCCATTCCTGATCTGCTAGCGGTGCTTGCGGGCCGACAGGATTACCGAGGATCGAACCGGCTGTGACGCTCTCTGCTGCGAAGGGGGCGTCCTGCCTGCGCTCTGTCCGGCCGGCCCATTGAGTCGGTCCTCAGCACAAGTGGAACGGTCTCACCACTGACAGACCTCGCATGTTCCGCCAGTCAGGCTGACGCCGAGAGCGGCCTTGGGGCGGCTCTACGCTGATCGGACCGCCACAGCCGGGCCCATCGGGGTCGAGGCCCGCACTCCCACCCGACAGGCACGACTGGCGAGACTACCGCTTCGTGAGTGCCTCTGTGACTCTCTCGGGAGTCATAGGCAGCTGGAAGACTCGCGCGCCCGTGGCATCGCAGATGGCATTGGCGACTGCGCCGCCCATTGTGATGATTGCCGGCTCGCCTCCGCCCTGCGGAGCAGCGTTCTTGTCCTCGACGAACACGGTCTCGATCTGCGGCAGCCACGAGAAGCGCGGAATCTGGTAGGTATCGAAGTTGCGGTCGAGGATCTGTCCACCCCTGAAGCGGATCTCCTCGGTCAGGGCATAGCCCAGGCCCATGGTGATACAGCCCTCCATCTGGATCCTCGCCCCTCGGGGGTTGATCACCAGGCCCATATCCTGCGCGCACACGACCCGCTTGACCTGAACGGATCCCGTCCTCTCGTTCACCTCGACTTCAGCGATCGTGGCCACGGGGGTGCCCGAGTCAATCCCCAGCGCGACGCCGTAGCCCCGGCCGCTGGGCGGCCTGGCCGGCCTCCATCCGAACTTCTCGGCAGCGGCCCTCAGCACTGCCCGCATCTTGTTGTCTCGCAGGTTCCTCAGCCGGAACTCCACCGGGTCGATTCCGGCCCTCGCAGCCATGATGTCGATCTGCGACTCTCGGGCGAATGTGTTCGTGTTGTTGGCGGGTGCGCGCCAGGCTCCCGTGGCGAAGGGATGGGACCGCGGAGTGCCTCCCCAGCCCGATCCGTGGGCGATGGTGGCGTGGTCAGCGATGTCGTAGAAGTGCTCCGAGCCGCGGGTCCCGGCGAAGTAGACGTGGTAATCCCAGAACGCAATCTCGCCCTCGTCCGTGATGCCTGATCTGATCTTGACCACGGCCGCGGGCCGGAAGCTGTCGTGGAAGAACTCTTCGGCTCGGCTCCAGGCAACCTGCACAGGCCTCCCTACCAGCTTGGCGAGGCGCGCGGCCTCCACCACCTGCAGATTCCTGGTCTTGCCGCCGAACCCGCCGCCGACGAAGGGCGGGATGACCCGGACATTCTCCGGCGGCAAGCCGAGCTCTTCCGCGACCTCGTCCTTGGCTCTGAATGGCGTCTGGGTCGAGGCCCAGACGGTCGCCTTGTCGCCTTCGATCTGGACCACCGCTGTATGCGGCTCGATGGGCGCGTGGGCCACATAACCGTCCAGGTATGTTGTCTCGAACACCTCCGCCGCGCGGTCCTCGCCTCTCTTCAGGTCGCCGCCTCTCGACACGTCCTCACCTTCAGGAGCGACCTTCAGTAGATGGTCGAAGATGGTCGTGTCATCCACATCAGATCCGGGCGTGTCGAACTCCGCCCTGACCTTCGACAGCGCCCGCTCGGTCTCGTCCGGATGCTCGTGCAGTGCGGCAACGAGATCCCCTTCTCTCACCACCTCCGCACCCTCGACTTCTCTCGCCCCGGAGACATCGACATCGGTCAACGTCGCCCCGTGCGCCGGCGGCCTCAGGATCTTCGCATAGAGCATCCCAGCAGGCCGGATGTCCCCAGCGTACTTCGCCGCGCCGGTCACCTTCGCCAGCGCATCGCTTCGGGCAGTGGGCTTGCCGATCACCTTGAACGCTGCCGGCGTCTTGATGGAGGCCTTGGCATGCCTCGCGATCTGCTTCCCCTTCGCGAGCTGGGCATACGATACCCGCGTGCTCCTGCTCGCGCGGTCGAACACCACCCCGTCCTCGACCGCCAGCTGCCCAACTGGCTTCCCGAGGTGCTCGGCAGCCAGCTCCAGCAGCACCGCCCTGGCCTCGGCCCCGGCCGCTCTCAGCGGCGGGCCGAAGAAGCGCGTCGTCATGGACCCGAACGTGCCCATGTCCCAGGGGCACAGGTCGGTGTCTCCCATCACCATGCGCACGGAGTCGAGCGGAACGTCCAGCTCATCGGCCAGCATCTGGGCGAGGGAGGTGATGACTCCCTGTCCCATCTCGATCTTCCCTGTGAAGCAGGCTACGGTGCCGTCTTCCCCGATGCGGACGAACGCGTTGAAGTCCTCCGGCAAGCCGCGCCCGCGCCATCCCCCAGACCCTTGCGCGATGACCTCTCCCCCCATGAACAGAATGACAATCCCGCCGCCCAGCAGTTTGACGACCTCGCGGCGAGTCATCGGGAAGCCGGCCGGATCGCCCGTGAAGTCCTGCTCCAGGTACCTGTCGTCGGTCATCTCAGGACCCTCCCCCCATTTCCTGGGCAGCCGCTTGCACGGCCTCGACGATTCGTTTGTGGGCCCCGCATCGGCACAGGTTAGGCTCCATTCCCGCCAGGATCTCGCTGTAGGACGGACGAGGCTTGCGCCGCAGCAGGCTATAGGCGGCCAAGATCATGCCAGGCGTACAGAAGCCGCACTGGAGAGCATCGTTTTCCATGAAGGCCTTCTGCAGGGGATGCAACTGTCCATCCACCGCCAGCCCCTCAATCGTCGTGATCGCCTTGCCCTGGACCTGCTTGACCGGAAGCATGCAGGAGCGAACGGCCACCTCGTCGAGCAGGACTGTGCACGCTCCGCAGTGTCCCTCACCGCACCCGTACTTCGTGCCCGTCAGCCCCAGGTCAGTGCGCAGCACCCACAGCAATGCTCGGTCGCTGTCCACCGTCAAGGTCGTGGGCTCCCCATTGAGGGTGAATCGGACGACCTCTTCCATAGCAGGCTCCCTCCTCTGTTGGTGGGACCACCCATGCAAACTCCATGGCTGGCCGGAGCACTGTGCGCCGGGACCCACCTTGGGCTGCTTTCGGTGGGCAGAGAGCTAAACCTGTATGGCGTTGCCAGGGAACCCAGCAGCCTGACCTCCCTGGGCCTGGCGGGGTGGGCAAGGCGGATTCGGCGGTGAACGCGATTGAGGTGACCTGCCCCCCGCGACGTGTCTCATCTGAGGCCTTACGTGATCCGGTGGAGGGCATCGCAGGAGGCATTGACGGCCCGTCCTATGGGGCCGCTCTACAGGACGTGGTCGCAGACGCCACATACTCCCTGGCGTCGTTCAGTCTCCGACGTGGCTCGGGAAAGACGTAGCGATCAGGCGCCGTTCATGGTCTCCAGGTAGGAGTCCCAGTGCATGATCCGGACGTCTGATTGCTCCTCCTTGAGCACATCTAAGGCACGCACGACGTTCGATTCAATGATGGGGTCCAGAGCGTATCTGGTGAAAGGCGATAGATGGGCTATCACCTCACGCGGCGAGAATTCCAGAACCTGTCCCTCTCCCAGGTTGGGAGTAAGTAACGCGGTCCACCACTTCAGGCTTTCAGGAGGGAAGGTCGCTTCGTTCTTGACCATTATGTTCAGCAGCTCCCCCTCGAGTGACAGGCCATCGGAGCCTTCCCCATCATCGCTTTTGAACGCCAGGACAACGTCCAGGGTGGGATGTCGTAACACATAGGCAAGGCAATGGAAGTCCTCGTTGTACTGCTGCTCGCTCAAGTAGTTGTTCGTCGCCAGCAGGTCCCCAGTATGGTCGTGCAGTTCGATGGAATGTGCCTCATAGCCGGAGGCTGGTCCCGTTGTGTAATAGGCCGAGCTATTGACGAAGTACTTGGGCTGAAGGATCTTGCCTTCCCCGGTTGAGAGAATCGTTCCATCTGAGATGATGAACTCGTTCGTGCTCTCCGCAGCCGAAGTGACTCTCAATGAGATACCGGCCAGAACAATCGTGAGCAATGGCCCGGCGAGTATGGAGACCAGCCCCAGGGGGCCCAGTCGGCTCCAGAGCAGCGCGGCCGTGACGCCCGAAACAATCACCGCCCAGGGCCACCAGGTGCATCCGTTGATCGCTCCCGAGCCCATGGAATCGTCGCTGCCTAAGGCGGATCCGACGAGAGCGGCCCCTATGTGCAGGGAAACAGCAGCAACCAGCGAGCTGCCGACAATGGCCAGTATCATATAGACTAGGAAGCTCATTTCAGTCCCCTATGGCATGGCGGCGCGTTTGACCGGACGGCGGATACGGCGATCCTCATGGCAATGATGACGTCGAAGTATGGAGGTCTTCCACATTTGGCTTATTGTCAGTCAATCAGCAATCCCCGTTTCTTATGGGACTGGCCGAAGTCAGGTACGGTATAAAGTGGATGAACTGCCCTGTTCATCGCGTGCCTTTCGCTGCCGCCTAGAACGTGGTAGGTTCTCCAGACATGATCCGCATGCTGAAGGGCTATCTGAGACCCCTGGTAAGCGTCCAGGCCAGACGCGCGATTAGAAGAGCAAAGGAGGCCTTCTCGCGCGAGCACCCCAAGCTGACCCATGGAGATGCGATCATAAGGGCCGAGGAAGACGACTGTACAGTCGTCGCGGTCTTCTACCAGGATCCCGGGAGGCCATGTAAGCCTTCGCCCTACAAACTCTACTCCGTTCCTCTCGCTGACGGATCCCCTGCAGAAATGACAGTCAGTCGTGATTCGCCGTATCTGATCAAAGGAAGAAGATAAGAACTCCCCGCGTACCCACGGCGATCACACGTTCATGCAACCTGAGAGAGTCGGAGACTCCTGGAGACAATCATGAGTGCTTCACCTGGAGCAGGCGACACAGATCAAAGAGGTCATGTGCTCGCCAATAACCGCCTCGCCGTTTCGCTGCTGGAGCATGTCCGAAAGACGCATGAGGACAACCTGTTCTTCTCGCCTTCGAACATACTGCAGACCCTGGCCATGGCCTTTGTCGGAGCGCGTGGTGAGACCGAGCGGCAGATGTCGAAGATCCTGGGGGAGGATCTCAGCAGGGAGGAAACCCTAGAGGCCATTCAGGCGCTCAACCAGGAGCTTCTGAGTGACGGTAGCGGTGAGGGGCACGAGCTCTCTGTGGCCTATGCTGCCTGGCTAAAGCCCGGAGTGGGGGTCCTCGGCGATTACTCATCTCTGTTGAGGGAGCGATTGCAGGCGGGATTCTCCGAGCTCGATTTCGCAGGTGATCCGGCAGCCGCGGCGGAGACGATCAACGCCTGGGTCGACGAAGAGACCAACGGGATGATCAAGGAGGTGATCGGCCCGCTTGACATTGATCACTTGACCTTGGCCATCCTGACCGGGGCGATCTACTTCCTGGGCAAGTGGGAGAATGAGTTCGATCCCTCAAGCACAGCTCCGGCTGACTTCCTGCGGCCGGGAACGCCCGCGATCAGTGTCGCCACCATGTGGCAGACACGCCGGTTCAGGTACGCCGACACTGAGAGCTGCCGCGCGGTGGAGCTGCCCTATAGAGGTGGGAAGCTGGCCATGGTAGTTGTGTTGCCCCAGGAGGAAGCAGTCGTCGCGCCATCAGCAGGGGCTCTCGGGCCGGGGGGACAAAAGGCGATAAGAAGCCTCCTCGACAGCCTCGATTTCCCCTCGTGTGATGTGACCGTTGGCCTTCCCAGGTTCGAGATGGACACCACAATGGACCTGAGCAAAGCGCTTTCCCAGATGGGCATGACGGACGCTTTCGATCCCGAGAAAGCGGACTTCTCCGGGATGATCGATCACGATGAGTTCGCGCTTTCCGCAGTCCTGCACAAGGCGCGAGTCAAGGTTGATGAGCAAGGTACGGAGGCGGCCGCTGTTACTATGATGGCCTTGGCCGCTGGTGTGATTGAAGAGGAAGAGATCATCTTCCACGTGAACCGGCCGTTTCTGTTTCTGATTGTTGAAAGGCGAACGGGCGCGGTCGTGTTCATGGGTTCGGTGGTGGAACCGGAGGCAATGCAAGCCAATGAAGAGGCATGGCCGGCTGACGCTGAGCTGACTGAGATGGAATGACTGACCTGCCTGTCTATGTCAAATGCCGATGAAACACCTTGCGTGTGTTAGGTGCGAATGGGACATGCTTGAGAGCCGTCAGGACGCCCGAATAGAGTTTGTGGGTAGGACAATCAGGAACCGAGGCCCATGGCTTCCCGGATGCCTCAGATTAGCTCTGGTGCACTTCGGCAGTAGTATGCGATGTCAACTGGCCACCTGATGGCCCGTGTAGCAGAGAGAGGAGAGGCAACGCGATGACGACCCAGAGCGACCTCTCTGCAGACGGCGATGCTGCGGAGAAGAGAGCGCTCATCCGGCGACTAGACGGCATCCGATGGGGGCTCTTGTTCCTCATCATCGGGTTCCTCTGGCTCCTACCAGATCACCTACTCCCCAAGGACAAGTGGGTACCAGCGGCGGCCGTCGGCGCGGGAATCATTCTCCTGGGCGAGAACGCTGTCCGCAATCTCGCTGGCATCAGGTCAAGAGCCGGCTCTACCCATCTTGGTGTCCTCGCCGTCGCCTACGGGGTAGGCCGCTTCTACGGCGTGGACTTCCCCTTCTTCGTCGTCGCGTTCATGCTCGTCGGCGCGGCCATCATCCTGTTCCCACGGAAAGGCTCGCGCATGTGTGGCTGACGCCAGTCAGACGAGGACGTGCCCAAGCGACCCGACTGCGAGAGACCAAACAGAACCATCCGACCTGACAGGGGTCGATCACCCGGCACCAGTGCTGCGGCGCAGTCGCGAGCCGGGCGCAACCGAGGCGGTGCCGGCTGGGGGAGGAGGGGGTGACGGGCCCCGGTGTTGTGGGGGCTGCCGTGTTGTAAGGAGGCGAGACCGCCGGACCAACCTCCTGGAGCTGCTCCGTTTGCCGCTGTAGCGCATGTCCACCTGCCATGTCGTGGGATCCACGGTCATATTGGGCGCAGGAGCGGTGACGCCCCGTGACGGAGGAGTACGCCAACGGGGAGGACACAGCCTCCCTGGCTGTCGCCAAGCCATCTCAGAACTGTCCTCCTCTATGGAAGAAGCACTTAAACCATCTCCAGCACGCGCAGGGCTCTCACTGCCGAGCGCCAATCGTGCTGGAGCGAATCAACCTTTGTCTGGCACTCGAGCCTGGAGCTCGCACGATGCGCTCGGTCGATGTCATCTACGGCACGCCCCGGGGCCGCACTTCCAGGTTCAGGCGGCGGCCAGTAAAGACCTGGCTGCGCGTGGGCCTGGCCGTGGCCTGCTGCGTGGGTCTCAGTATAGCGACGTGGGCCCTGGCGAACGGCTTCGCAAGGCCATCGAGAGTGGCACCCGTCGTCCACAGGCTGTCCACGTCACGATCCGGAGACGAGCTCCGCATAGAGATACTGACTGACGCCAGCCGGACAGTCGCGTACACCACCTCTTCATCTCGGGCCCCTGACTGCTTCGTTATCCACTTGCCCGGTGTTCGCGCGAGTCCCGGTTTGACCCCGCCAAGCTTCGTCGAGTTCGCGGGGGTGAGGTCGATCTCCTGGCTGGAGAGGGACGGGAAGAACCCGGTTACCGACATCCTACTGGAACTGTCCATCCGCCCTGGGCAACTTCACCACAGGGTGGAGGCAGGCAGAGCCGGGAGGCTTGTCGTGGTGGTCCGTGCCCCCGCACGGGAGGAGGACACGGCGCAACGGCCGGCCCCCATCGCGCCAGAGCCGAGCGCGGCCGACGTGCCGCCGCCGGCGGCGACACCCGCAGGCCCTGCTGCCGCGCCAGAGGCCGCCCCTCCGCCACCGCCACCAACGGCGCTCCCCCGAGAGGCGCTGGAACCAGACACTTGGGTCCCGCCGCCGGCGCCCGCGCCAGAGACAGCATATCCCGGCGTCGACTCCGCAGTTGAGCCTCCGCTGTCCACGCCAGCGATCCGTCCCGGCCAGGTGACCGGAGGGGAGCCCGAGCCAGCGCCCGCCGAGGCTCCGGAGCCCATCGCGGGAGTGGCCCCGGAGCATGAGCCTGATGCTGGTCCCTCGGCCCAGCGCTACCTCTGGCTGTTGGCGATGGCCGCGGGGGCTATCGGCGCGACGGCGTCCTGGCGTCTACTCTACACGATGACCCGTGCGAGAGGCCGTCGGATCTGGCTCGAGAGGGCCCTATCGTCCCGTAACGACATAGAGGCACGCGCCGCCGTCCGCTCGGCTGGTTCTTGGCCTTCTCCCGATCTGCGTCGGAGCGAGGATGCCCTGTACCGTACCGCCCAGGATTCGACTCATCCTGCGTCACAAGAGGCGGGCCAACTCCTGAGGGAGGTTTGCCCGGCGGACGTACTCGCTGATGACCTCCTGGAGGGAGGGCAGCGGGCGCGTCTGCGCGCGGTCCGTCTGCTGACGCTACACCCCGCGGAGCGGAGCGCTGGGCCACTGCTCTGCGCCGCTGTCTCTGCGCCCCGTCGCGTCCGCGAGGCCGCAATCCAGTCACTGGCGGAGATGATGCGGCGTGGGCCAGTGCGCCCTGTTCTTGCGGCCCTGGCCGAATCAGAGGAGCCCATTCGAGAGGCCGCCGTCGAGGCGATCGGGCAGGCAGGCCCGGAGAGCGGCACCTGGCTGAAGAGCGCCCTGCTCGACCCCGACGAAGTCGTGAGGTCTCACGCCATCGATGCCCTCGTGCTTATCAGGCCGGAGGGAACGGCCGGCGCGGTGGCAGCACTCCTTGCTGATCCATCGCAGCAGGTACGCTCCAAGGCGGCAGAGGCACTCGGACGGCTAGACCCAGAAGCTGAGTCAGCCGATGCTCTGCTGGCAGCGCTGGGAGATCCCTCCGCGCCGGTACGAGAAGCTGCCGGGATCGCACTCAGTCGGTTCGGAGAGGATCGTGTGGGCGACCTGCTCGTGGCCCTCGACAGGTGCGCGTCCGAACATCCGGAGATCTGCTACTCGGAGTCACTCCTCGCCACAATCGCCACGCAGGCATCGGAACCGCACCCGGCCGTCGAACGCGCCTTATCAAGCCTCAATCGACGCTTCGCCGCCGAACTCGCGGGCGCGCTGACCGCAGCTGGAACCGTGGACAACTGGGTCAACCAGCTCGACATGAAAGAGTCTGAGCAGCGGGAGCAGATCGTGGCGACCATAGGCGCTGCTGCTCGCGCCGGTGCGACAGAGGCGCTTCTGCGCGGACTCGAGTCGCCCGCAGTCAGGATTGCTGAGACCTGCGCCAGGATACTGGGTGAAACCAAGCCGATGACGGCAGTGCAGCCCCTGAGTAGGCTCCTCAATCATCCACAGGACGACGTCCGCGCCGCAGCGGCAGTGGCTCTCTCCCAGATCGACTCGGATGAGATCGTGGACGCTCTCGCCTCTGCACTCGGCGATCCCGCTCCCTCCGTCCGCGCTGCCTCAGCATCTGGCCTCGGCAGAGCACTGGTCCGCCGTGCTGCGCCAGGTGAAGCTGTGACGCCAGACCTCAGGTCGGTGACCCCAGCCCTCCTGCGATGCGTGCGGGATCCGTCGCCTCTTGTCAGGTCGGCTGCAGCGCGTGCCCTAGGGGCAGCCAGGGCAGAGGAAGTCGTGCACGACCTCGTCGACGCAGCCATGCGGGATGATGACGACTCGGTCCGATCGGCCGCTATGGAGTCTCTCGGCCAACTGGACGCGCATGCGGCCCTGCCCATCCTATTGGTCGAGTTCGTCAATGACGAGGACCCGGCTATTCGGCTGCGCGCCATGGAGATCCTCGCCATGGCCGGTGACCCAACGGTTACAGAGCCCATCGTTGGAGCACTCCAAGACACGGACGAGCGCGTGAGAGCAGTCGCTGGCCGAGGCCTCTGGGACGTGATCAGGGAGGGTCAGAGCGAGATTATCGTACGCTTCCTCGCCAGCCCAGACCCCAAAGTCCGGGCCGGAATCGCCGGTGCCCTCGGGAAGGTCCGAGCCGTAGAGTGGGCGGCCGCTCTGTCGCGAGCGGCCGACGATCCTGATCCGCACGTCCGGGCCGCCATCGTCAACGCTCTAGGCCGCATGGGGGAAGACGCCTCACAGCATCTGAGCACCGTCACAGTGCGTCTCAAAGATACAGATGCCTTCGTTCGCAGTCGCGCGATTGAGGCGGCACTTGCCATAGCACCGGCGGAGGAGCACGTGGCCAGGCTTACGCTCGCCCTGGTATCCGACCCTGACGCTCATGTGCGGGAGGCATCGTTCGCTGCTCTGGTCGCGTACGCGGAACGGGGGATCCGCGGACCCCTAGTTGATCTGTTGGGGGACGAGGCCCTGCGCCAGCCTGTGCTCAAGAGCCTGGCTGGGGCAGATGAAGCTCTCGTGCACCAGCTCCTGGAGCATGTGCAAGGGCTGCCCCAGGACCTCGGGCAAGGCGTACTCGAAGCGCTCTCACATTTGCTGGAGGGGAGATGGACGGTCGCCGACTTGAGGCCGGAGCTTTCCTCTCTCAATGCCGAGGAGCGCCTCGCCGGCCTCGAGGGCCTTGCCCTCGTGGGCGGACCGGAGGCCATGCAGGAGATGGCACGGCTGTTGTCAAGCGACCCGTCGGCGACGGTCCGGCTCAGAGCAGTGGAGATTCTCAGTGCCCGCGCCGAAGACGTGACCGCGCTGCAGGCACTGAAGACCGCTGCCCAGTCCGACCCGGACATCCGTGTGCGCCAGGCCGCCTCTCGGTCCTCAGAACCCAATCCCTATCGTGGTTGACCAGACGTCTTCGGCCTGCTGCGCGGGCGCTCGCCAGATCTTCTCACACTTCAGATAGCTGGACGCAACCTAGCTTTGAGCAACCGCGCCAGTCTTGCTGCCCTCAAAGCGGCCGGGGGGCTGGCGCCTCTGGTAGGGGCCAGCGCGCACGTGCCACTAGGCGGACCTCCTTCGCCCGGCACGGCCGGCTCCTCCCACTCGCCCGCCCCTCGCGCAGGCGAGGGTCGCTCCTCCCGAGGAGGAGCGTCGGCCGGTTCGCCACCAGGAAGCGCGGACGTGTGCAGCGCTGCGGCCCTGTTCCAGCCCTGAGTCCGCGCGGCGCCACCTCCCGTGCAGCAGCGCCTTACCAGCTCGCAGATGAGTGCTGCCCCGCCGCAGCGCGAGTCGTCCAACACATCTGACTCCGCATCGAGTGTTACCACTGCTGTTGGCGAGCACGCTCGTTCCGACAGCATGTGGGCCAGCTCATGTCCCTCTGCGTCGCCCTGTCGGCAGATGAGCAGGTCGGGCCGCAGTCGGCCGATCGCGGCTTCCGACCGCGGGCCGCTCCCAGGCAGTTCTGACCACGAGCTTACGCGGCAAGCAAGTCGCCTAACGCGCAGCCTCCCGCCCTGCACGACAGCTGCGACGACCTCCGCATCACGCATCTCTCGGACCTCCAGAGCGACAATGTCGCCCTATGTGCCAATAACTACGGTTCGAGGTACGACCATCGATGTCCTGTTGGACGCCGGCCACAGTGTCCCCCTGGGAGGCCCTCGTAGCGCTGACCGAGGCGGTGCCCTTGACCGGCCAGGTCGCGATCGAGCCCACTGCCAGCGGCATGGAGAGCTTCTCATACGACCTCCGGGTGCGGGCCAAGCAAGGAGAGAGCCGGCACGGGCACCATTCTCATCCCTGGCGGTGGGACCCAGGATATGGTCTGCCGGGATGTCTACTGGGGGATCTCAGCGAAGATGAGCGGCGGTTCGAGGACGCGTGTGCCCCGCTCGCGTTTGACACCCACCGAGGGTCGCGCCCTCGGCTAGGCGGGATCGCGGACAAGGATCGAGGACCGGCGCGCCCAGCGGCCGCCCCACGACCCCTCACCTGACGGGAGTGCGGTATCTGCGTCTTCGGGCGACGACCACTCGCCATTCGCCAACATGCGTGTGGCCTCGGCCACTAGCGTCTCTGCCGACACCGGGTTCGGTAGATAAAGCTCGCGGACGCTCGTCTCTGCCTCGGACAGAGACGCCATCTCATCAGCGTCTGCGAGCACGATCACGGGTATCCTGCGCGTCTGCTTGCCCTCACGCAGGCTCTGAAGTACTTGGAGCCCACTGACCATGGGCAGCTCTGTCTGCAGTATCACGAGGTCGGGCCGCTCAGAGCGCAGTTTGAGATGACACCCGAAGCCATCGCTGGCTGAGCATACTTGGAAACCGGCCGTGCGGAACGTGTCCTCCGCCGCTTGGCGCCGAGGCTCTGTGTTATCGACAATCATCACCTTGACGGACACTGTTCTGCCTCCTGACGGCACAGACAATATGCCAGGTTGCCTGAGAAGCCGCGTCGCGTGGGTCATCCTCTGACCCATCTGACGAGAAGCGTCTTCGGCAGCCTGGCAACCGTCGTCCGCGGAGAGCAGACCTTAGGTCCAGAGCTTTGCGTCCCGGCCTTTCGACCGGTTTGCCTTTATCGGCACGCTTTTCGCGGTCCTCAAAGAACGAGGACCCGGCTATCCGGTGCATCCCGGATTCGCCCGGTCCTTCATCTACAGTATTGGTTCCGCAATCCGAGGGGACTCTTGAGAACGATCTGCCAGCCTCCTTGGGCCGATTCGCGCACAGCGAGGAGGAGGGGCCATGCTACCCACCCCTGTGCCGCAGAATGCCGTGTGTCGCGCGGCGATGAGACCTGTCTTGACGGCTCAGAGGGTGCGGAGTGCAGGCCGGAAAGGGCGACATACCGGGCCGAATACCTACGGAGGAAATCCAGTTGCGCATATCCGGGATTCTTGGCTCTCCTGTATTGGCGATAGCCGCCGTCCGGGGAGCTCCCGACAGCCTGCGAACACTCCTCAGGGCGGTCCCATCGCCGCTTGACAAGCACGACTGGTCGCGCAAGCACCGGGACGGCTGGGAGATGACTACCATCCGCGACATGCTGATGAACCCAGCCTACGTGGGGGACTTCGTGTGGAACAGGCACAGCTTCGCCAAGTTCCATCGAGTCGCACAAAGTCGAGCCGTGTCGCTCAAGGGCCTCCTCCACTCCGGTCCGGACCACAATCATCCCGATGACTGGGTGGTAAGCAAGGATGCACACCCGGCCCTGGTCTGTCGTTCGCTCTTCCTAGCCGCCAAGAACAGGCGCGAGTCTCGTCGGCGCGATCCCAGCCAGTACAGCCACCGGACTGGTCACGGCGCCCGCTCCCCCTTCCTGCTTACCGGCATCATCCGGTGTCTGCAGTGTGGGCATGCCTGGCAGGGGTACACCACCCACAAGGGCCGCAAGCGCACCGACGGCTCCTCGGTGAAGACCTTGGGATACGCCTGCGGCGGCTACGTCACCAAGGGCAAGTCGTGCTGCAAGCGTCTGGTGATCCCCAAGGAGGAGATCGAGGCGTGGATCTTCGAGCAGATCACGCGCATCGTGGAGGGATACCTGGACGACGGCGCGGAGCAGAAGCTGCGGCAGATGATCGAGCAGGAGATCGCGGGCGGGGACAGGTTCGATGAGTCGGAGCTGGCAAAGGTGCGCCAGGGCAAGGCCGACGCCGAGGGTGCCATCGACAACCTGCTCGACAACATCACCCCCACCAATCGGGAGTACGTGGACCGGCGTATCGGGAAGCTGCGGGACGAGATGGTGGGACTGCAGCAACAGGAAGAGGCACTGTTGGAGTAGCAGGGGCAGGGATGTCAGGCGGCGGAGCTCGCCCAGGCTGCCTTGGCCCTGGCTCGGGAAGTAAAGCAGGTAGCCCAACTCGAGACGGTGGAGGAGAAGCGGACGTTCATCCGTGCCTTCCTGCGGGAGATCAAGTTCGACCCCACATCGCGGACCGGGACGGCCTACTTCTAGGCCGTGCCCTCCGCGGACAGGGGCCTTGGGTCCGATCCGGGCGAGGGCACCCGATACGAACCTCCGACCACGGATTCGGTCGCAGAGGACCCTGGGATCACCTCAGAGCCTGTGTCTTCTCTCCGACTACGGAACGTCGGCGCCCGATACGCACAAAAGAGAACCGCCCCCGCGGAGGGCGGTTCTTCTCTAATCATGGTAGCGGGGGCCCACCCTCGCGCGCCGAGAGCACCAGATCGCCGTCAGCATCCGCTAGGGCGGTCCTGGGTTGTTCCCGCTAGCTGACCGTCGTCCTCTGAACGGCCGCTCCGCCATCCCCAATGCTCTCAATGTCGTGGGGGGGTAGTAAGCGCGTCGCCAGTGCCACACCAGATCGGAGAACGCGATACCCACCGCCGACCTGCAGCCGCTCTTCACCCGAGCCGCGGTACTCCTTGTCAACTGACCGTGGAAGGGAACTGCACTTAAGATCGAACTCTCTCGGCCATCGGACCACGTTGCGATGACAGTGCCACTCTGACTAGGACATGCGCGGCCGCGACCGCGCTTCCCGTCTGGCCACACGCCCGCCGCCACGTCGCTCCCTTGCTCTCCTCTGTCAGATCTGCAGCCAGCACTCGCCGGGAGACCAGTGTCCCACCCCCGCTTAACACACGCACACCATGCGGCAGTTCCAGTGGTGGTTGACGCGTACATTGACGGCCAGTAATGGACGAGCTAGAATCCCTTACGTGCAGATGA
>JALGXW010000041.1 GCA_029821875.1 Candidatus Hebobacterum abditum
TTCTGGGTCCCCAATCCCAAGTGCCTCTGCATCCTGTGGCAGGCCGGCCACATTGCACACCGAGAGCGAACGCATATCGGCCGCTTCCTGCAGGGCGTTGAGCAGGATCTGATTCCATCGCGCTATGAGGCCTTTGGGCCGGATTGGTGCTCAGTGGAAGAGATGCGGTCCTCCATAGACTCGGTGGGTGAGGTGTTCGCCTGGGTGCGCGACGTCCGCAAGGAGAGCCGCGCCTACATCGCCTCCTTGAGCGATGCCGACTGGCATCAGGTTCCGGCAGGGTCGGAGTTCGGGATGACGGTTGCGCAGTGGGTCTTCCTAACCACTGTCCACGCCGCCATGCATCTGGGCCGGATCCAACTGCTGCGTGCGCTGCTCGAGGACGAGCACGACAGGCCCTGCTAAGCTGAGCGTCTGACCGCCCCTGGAGCCTGCCGACGACACGGGGCATTCCATCTTCGGTCTAGGACGAGAGGCGGTTTGGGGATCAAAACGCTCCGGGGGGTTCCTCAACACCCCCACAGTCACCTATTCATCTGACGCTAGGAACAGGTAACTCTTCCGTGTTCTTCCCGGCCTCCCGCCGACTTCCAAAGACGACTGCCTTAGCTGCGATCCTCACAGGGGGGAAGGGTTATGATATCTGCCACACACGGCCCACGGGTTCCTTTCGGTGTAAAGGGAAACCGTGAAGTGAGGAGAGGGGGAAGCACTCGGAGGGAATCGACACAGTCACCCGCTTATAGGATGCCCCACCGTCCCCGGCTTCGCTGCGCGTGAGGTTATGTCGGATTCATCGCTGTCCGCGCCTCCGCGGTGCGACGGCCGGGCAGGTGGCGGGCCCGCCCTATCGCTGGCGATTCCCGTCGGCCAGGTAGCTGGCCGTTGCCGGTTCTGAACAGGGAACTGGAGGATTCAGTATGGTGTCCCCGGAATTGCCCCCGATCATTCTTCCCGCTGTGCACGACCGAGGGTCCTCCGCTCCCAGGCGCTATAGATGCCACCGAGAATGACGATGATCACTGAGAGGCCTACGGTGGCAGACACGACCGACAGAACAACAGCGGTGAGCGTCGGCACCATGCCAAACCGCGCCAACATCACCGTGGTCCCGACCACGACGAGTGGTATGATCGGCCACATCTTCCACCATTTCCCACCGAACGGTGCCACGCCGCTCGCCGTCATCCCGATGGCGGCGTATAGCATCGTCGCCATCCAGATCAACCCGATGTCAAGGTATTGCCGGGGATCCTGTTTCAGGACCAGGCTGCGCGCTAGCAGGTCTATGCTCAGCGCGATGCTCAGTATCGCCATGCCGCGCGCTTGCCACTGCTGCTGTGTGGCAATGGTGCGTTCATCAACAGCTTTGCTCATGTGACTTCCTCCGCCCAGAAGAGATCGGTCAGTGATTTGTGTAACGCCCGCGCTAGGCGCAGGCATAGGATGATCGTCGGGTTATAGCGTTCCGCCTCGATCAACCCGATGGTCTGCCGGGTCGCCCCGATCAGATTCGCCAGTTCCTGCTGCGTATACCCGCGTTCCACCCGCGCCAGCTTGACTCGATTGCGAACGCGCAGCTCTGCCTTCTTCATGCCGAAGCTCCAGTCCCCAAGGTGCTACGCCATGAGTGTAATATATAGTTTGCATTATGTCAAGTATATATGGCTAGAAGTAAGATATATTTTGCGGTGCCCATGCCTCACTGGATGCCGGACAGAGGTCCGCGCTGCTGCTAGATGGCAATGGGACAGCGCTGACAGCCCTGTGGGTCTGCCTGCGAATCTCTGACATTCTGGCATGGGAAACCTCCGGGAAACGCTTCCAGGCGGCCTTCCTCCAGATCTCTCACAGGCCGGCTTCACGGGCGGTTGACAGCGACACATGCGTGCGGGGAGTACGGGGGCTGCCCCTGGACTGGCGTACAGGCTGTCAGGAGTCAGAAGCTACAGCTGCCAGAGGTCAGACCTATGGTGGATCGGCTTGCCGTCAGTGTGAATCGTGCGCGTTCGTGAGACAAATCGAGGGGTGAGTTAAGCAACACTTCAGGTGTTCCCATCCCGGTTGTCTCTGCCTTCCTCATGGTCCTGCAGTGGTACTCTCGCCGTGCCACCGCCAAGCACGTGGCAGGGCCGCCCTATCGCTGGTGATCCCGAGCTCGATAGATGTCGTACCCCACCTCCCTGCAGGCCGCGATCGTCTCGGGATACGGGGTACCGCAGATATCTACGAGCCCGATCTGGGCGTTCTCTCCGTCGCCCCTGCCTGTGGCGGCCTCATCGCCGAATGCGAACCAGTGTGCCCCGACGATGGCGGGGTTCTGAAGCGCGCTGCGGACGTAACCCTTGTAGGCCTGGCCGCGCTCGGCCTGATCCGCCACGGGGACCACGCCGTACCAGAACATCCCGCGGTCGAGCGCGCCGAAGTGGAACTCGCCGATGATGACGGGCACATCGATTCCCTCGGGAAGGCGGAAGCCGGCGACGCGGTGCTTGTACTGATTGTAGGAGACGATGTCACAGTACTCGGCGGCGACCCGCTCCGCGATCTCCTCCCGCCCGGCCGTGTTGAACCGGCAGCCTAGATAGAGGTTGTCGGGGGCGATGTCATGGACTGCCTGCTTGCAGATGCGGAAGTACTCCTCGTGGTGCTTGCGGGCGAATCCCTCGAGGTCGTCGCGTGACTTCACCCAAGTCGGTGATCCCCAGCGGAACCCCTCGCGGGTTGCGAGAAGCGCCTCCCATGATGCATACGATGTCTCCCACGACGCGTTGAGGCGTTCGATCGTCCCGTATCTGACTCTCAGCGCTTCGACCAGCTTCGTCTTCGCCGGCTGCTCGGCCGGCGATTCGAGAGCGACATTGGCCGCCCACCACCAGGGCACCTCGTTGTCGACGAAGTACCCAATGCACCACGGGTCACCGGCCGACTTCCCCCTTTCCGCCTCCAACCGTTCCCGCAGGTTGCGCTCGAACTCCGGGTGGTACGGGTCAGGTACTCCGTACCCCCATGGACCCACCTCGGCCTCATCCCTCTTGCCCTGGATGACCGGGCGTGGGTAGTGAACCGCCACCGTGTATGGCGTCCGCCGGAGTAGGCAGAGCTCCGGATCCGACCAGTTCCCGATGGTGTTTGCTCCCCAGCTCCGCAGCCGTGTGTGCGCCTGCTCGCGGAAGCGTGCCATCCAATCCTCGCCGAGCTTCCGAACCAGGTTCCGCTCGGCGAGGGCCCCGCCGGCCGAAGGCTCCTCGAAGAAGCGCTCTCGTCCCTCGGTCCGGGTCCGTCCGACGACGCCGACGCAATCGACTCCATGGGACCAGAAGAGCCGGCCCTTCGGGTCCACCAGCCACCACTTGCCATCGCGTTTCTCAGGCCGGAAGAACCCCGATGCCTCCAGCCGCGGCCCCTCGGCCCATCCGCCATACTGGTTCCAGCCCCCAGGTCCGGGATGGCGGGCCAGGTCCTCGGCCTCCTCCGCGTGTCGTGCCTGGAGGTCCTCCTCCGAATGCGTCTTGCTCGGCCACTCCTTGTGGCGGTACTGACCGAACCTGTCGATGAAGGGATAGAAGCGTTTCTCGTCTCTGACGAAATCCTCGCTCGCGCCGAACAGCTCGCCGCGTGCGCGGACATTGCTGATCTCAAAGGTGTAGTCGCGCCGCGGCTGCCAAAGCGCTAGGTGTATCGACACGATCGCGGTTGGGTCGACGTTCGGGTGTGCCCAGCCTCCCTGCCCTGTTGGGAAGCCGAGCGGATTGCAGAACATCCCGGGCAGCGCCTCGGCCGTCCAGGCCGGCGCGATCGGCCCGATGGTGAGGTGGACGGGATAGGTCTCGCCGGGCGCGATGTCGATACCGTAGTTGCGCGGCCTCTTGCCTGTCGAATCCGCCACCTGGCAGACCAGGCTGAGCGCCTCGTCGGACAGGTTCTTCACGTCCAGCGAGATGAACGTGTACTTCGACAGATCCCACTCCCCCGAGGGGGCCCTGAGTGTGACGCCGCAGTAGTCCGCCTCGCGGCCGGTCCGAACGCGCAGCGCCGGGCGGCCATCGGTCGTCGCCGCCGCCACCTCCGCGTCGTCGGCGTCAACGGAATCCGCACTCAGACACTCATCCAGGTTCACTGCCATCTTCTCATCTCCCAGCCTTGCGGAGTTCGCTGCATCGGGGCGGGCCTCCTGGGTGGCGTCGGCCGAGGATTGGCTGCGGCCGAGGAGACCAGTGCAGCGCCCCGCGCGGCTCCGGGCGACCGTGTTGGGGCGGGAGGCGGAACCGCAATGAGCAAGCAGGTGTTCCTCGGCCCCACCGCCGTCTGGCCCAGCCCACTGCCAGCGGAGGAGTTTCCGGACAGCACAGGCGAGTGACAGGCACAGCAGGCTCGGCGCGTGCGCATCTGGAAGACCGTGGTGTGTCCGGGCTGAGGAACCACGGCAACCTCACACGGCGAGAGTTTCTGCGGAGTGCCGTGGCCGGCGTGGCCGCAGGCGCCACGTGGTCGGCGTCCGGTGTCGGGCACGCGTCGACGAACAGAGCGAGGAGTCAGACGATGGAGAAGCAGCAGGCCGATTCTGGGGCGAGCATTCCGCGGTACGGAAGGTGGCATGGCGAGTTCGACCTGCAGACCCAGGTCGACCGCGTGTTCCTCACCGGCCCCGATGGAGCGGAGCAGAGCCGGCCGACGTTCCTGCACCAGCCGGCCGCGCTGACCTACGACGACCACGGGTACGAGTCCGTGGCGCCACACGGTGCGCCCGTGCTGGCCGCACGCTTCACGCCCGCCGAAGCCGGCCACTATCGGTATCGTGCGATGGCGGCGACTGAGGTGGTCGCCGAGGGCGGCTTCCAATGCGAGTCCTCCGAACACCCCGGCTATGTGCAGCTCAGCTCGCGCGACCCGCGCTACTTCGCGTTCACCAACGGCGACTCCTACTGCGCCATCGGTCTCAACCTGTGCTGCCCCAGCGGCTGGGGGAAAAGGGCGCTGGGGGCCGCCGAGTACCGGCGCTGGTTCCGTCAGCTGTCGGAGGCCGGGGGCAACTTCGCTCGCCTCTGGGTGTCTCTGCCCTACTTCAACGCCCAGGGCCAGGTGGCGGGCGAGGTGGACCCGGCCGTCTTCGCCCGGCTCGACGCGGTGGCCGAGCTGGCCCGCCGCTACCGCATTCGCCTCAAGCTCTGCCTCGAGAACTTCCGCGCCTTCGACCCCGCGCTGGCCTCGCAGACGACGGTGCTCGAGCACCCCGACGACGGGCGCAGTCCAGCGAACATGGACGAGTGGTTCCAGAGCGACGTTTGGCAGACGCTCTGGTGGAAGCGCGTCGACGCCTACCTCGCTCGCTATGGTGACGACCCGACGGTGATGGCCTGGGAGCTGTGGAACGAGATCAACTGCTGCGTGACGAGCGACTGGTCGGTGCAGCGCGAATGGACGCGGCGGGTGCTGCCGATGGTGAAGGAGAAGAGCCCGCGCAACCTGGTCACCAACTCCATCGGCAGCTTCGACATGGAGCGCTACCAGTCGTGGTACGACGACTTCAAGATGGACGAGATGGAGTTCCAGCAGGTGCACCGCTACCTCGACCAGGGCGCGCCGTGGGCCATCTGCCACTACGACGGGGCGGCTTTCTCCAAAGACGCGGTGGAGCGGGCGCGCCGGCCGGATCGCCCCGTGCTATTGGCCGAGACAGGTGCGGTCGATGACGGGCACTCGGGTCCCTTCCGCTACTACCAGTCGGATCACCGCGGGATCATCTTCCACGATACCACCTACCCCGCGTTCTTCGCCGGCGCCGCGGGCACGGGCCACATCTGGCACTGGGACGAGTACGTGGACTCCAAGAACCTGTGGGGAGCCTACCGGCCCTTCGCCGATCTGGTGGCCGGGGTGAAGCTCGATCAGGAGCAGTTCCAGCCGCTCGACCTCTCCACCGACACGCTCTGGATCTTCGCTCTGCTCGGGAAGAAGCACCTGCTCCTCTGGGCGCGCAACCGCGCCGACTCCTGGTACCGGGTGCTGCGCGATGACGCCGAGCCTGAGACGCTGCCCGCTCAGCGCGTTGACCTGACGGCGCTGGCCGTGCGGGCCGGCGAGGTCACGACCATCTGGCCGTGGGGCGAGGACAGCGGTCGGGCGTCGCTCAAGGCCGGGGTGCTTGCGCTGCCGCCGTTCCGGCATGGGTTGCTCGTGAAAGTGAGCCGTTAGCGACTGGCACCGCGCCTGCTATTCGAGAAGCTGTGTGCGCGGCACTGAGGGGAAGATGCCCGTCCGTTCTGCAGGCTGACCGCCGAGAGCAGCTTTGGGGCGGTCCCACGCCTGTCTGACCGCCAGATGTGGTTCTACATTCGCCATCACGAAGCTGCGGCCAGCGCCTTCTCAATCTCCTGTATGGCCTGTGACTCGAGCACGGCCACCTGCTCGGCGAGCCCCGCGAGCGTCTCCCGTGCTGCCGCCGAAGTCATGGCCTCTCCGCTTGTGTCGGCCTTGCCGAGGGCTGCCAGGACCTCCTCGTACTGGGCCGCCGCGCTCTTCAGGTGTGCCGCCACCTCCTCTGGATGCCTGTCGGCCATCGCCTTCAGGTACTTGACCGCGCTGCCACGGTTGAGCAACAAGTGCCGAACCATGTTCGAGTGCCATCGCGCCTGCCCCAGATGTTCAGTATCGCGCAGGCACTTGGTCCACGCGGAGAAGGTCTTGAGGCCCGTGCGCCACTGCTTCCCGACTGCCTCCTGGTCGCGCAGGGGAGAGGCCCATCGTGCGGCTGCGTCGGCCTCCGATGCCCCGAGGACCTGATCGCGGTGAAGGGCGACGGCGTATCTGAGCGCGGCGAGATCGGCTTGTTTCCGGTCCATCGTATCGGCGGATTCCCCCAAGACAAGTAGCGCCCAGGGCTGTTGGGGGATGCGTATCAGTTTCTTCGCCTCCACCAGCGTGCAGTTGCCGAGAAGGGCCGGTTCCCCTTGGTCGTAGCCGCTGACAACAAACCAACATTCGGCCCTGACAAGGCACGGTCGTCCTTGGGCAATCGAGTGCTCGACCAACGGCGCGAAGCGCTGCGCGTAGTGTGCCGCTGAGTCTGCCTTGTACGAGTCGCCATCGGGCGGAACGTAGTCCAGACGTCGCCCGACCGTCTGCTCCAGGAAGTTGAGCCGGACATTCATGCCAAAGGGATCCAGAGGCCACCACCCGACATCGACCGCGCCATCGTGGAGGTTGATGCTGTCCTCCTCCCCTTGGGCGATGAACGCGATCCCCGAATCGCCCATGATCGTGTCGTAGTCCACGGAGTGCCCGAGGTAATCCAGGGCGATCTGCAGTCCAGAAGCATAGCCGCTCACCCACCCCGAGCCGACGGGGATCCAATCCAGTTTCGCCTCGGTGGGATAGGTTTTGTCAGGTACGTCTTCCGCGTGGATGAGAGCAGCCGATAGCATGACGGCCAGCACGCAGAGACACATTGAGAGAACCAGCCTTCTCATTCCCTTCTCCTATAGAACTGAAAGCTCAGCGGCGCGGCACAAGCGCTCCGGGCGCACATGCCGCCTCAACGAAGGACAGGCCATCTGCCTACGGTCAACTCGTATTGATGGTAGTCCTGGAGGTTGGCACCGGACTTAACCTCTTCCTCGACAATGAGCCCGGTTGTGGCGTCCCTCGTCACGAGAGACTCGAACACCTTCTCACCGCTCTCGCCATAGCCAATCTCAGTATGGGTGAAGGTGCCATCTCCCTGCTTCCCGATGTTATTGGTCTCTGCGACCAGGACATTGGTGGTTAAGTCTATCGTCGTGGACCTGGGAATCCCGCCAAACCCGTGCTCATAGTCCGTCTGCCAGGTTCCATCAACGATTTCTCTGACGGTCTCTCCCAGTCCCATCTCTATGACGATCTGCTTCGTGAACTCCCGCTCGCCGTAGTAGGTGGCCTCCAGCACAGTCTCCCCCTGCCCCATTGGACTGGTGCGTGCTGCCTCCATGATGACCTCACCATAGCTCTCCACGGTGCAGCCGTCGAGGACCTTGGCATACCCCAAGTCAGCATGCGAGTAGTTCACTGTGACCTCACCGCTGGGGTAGAACTCCCTGTACGCCTGCACTTGAGCGGTCTGCTGTGTTGCACACCCAGCAAGGACCACAGCCACAAGTAACCCGATGAGCCATCCTCCCGTGAGTTTCCCCAGGTGCTGTGGTCCACATGAGAGGCGAGAGGGATGGTCTCTCCGGCTAGGGTCGGCTTGATTCATCTCTGTCGGTCCTCTTCTGCCTAAGCCTGGAATACCCGCGTCTCCCCTTCCTGGTGGAGAGGAACCTCGATGCCTTCCTCGGAGCTCTGCCAAACCCGGCAGGCCTGACATATCGTCTCCCTTTTCTGGTCTTCCGGCGCATGTTGCCTCTTCACTACAGCTTGCTTCCAAGAGACTCCTTCAGCCGCGGATCGTCAGCGTGGGGCCGCGATTCGGCAGGCGCCCCAGGCATAGTGTGGGGAACCCGAGTGGCGGCGTTGGGGTCGGAGTCAACGTCAGCAGAGTGGTTCGCGCGCTGCTTCTGCGAGTGCGCTGGAGGGAGGCCGGCGAGAGCCAAAGACAGCTTCGCCGTGCTGGCCGGCCTCTCTTGGGGCCGGTCCGTCGCCGCCCATATGGAAAGCCGCGGGCACGCCAACGTGTGCCCGCGGCGTCGGTGCTGAGGATGAGAGCGCGCTACTCGGGCTGCCCTGCCTCGCCTGCCTCCCCGCGCTTCTCCCTTCTCTCTTGCGCCTCTGTCCTGCGCTCCATCATACGCTTCTGCTGCTCGGGCGTCAGCTGTCTCGCCTCCGCAGGCTCCGGCTGCCGAGAGCCGGCCACCGTCGAGGCGTCGATGACCTCGCCCGGAGCCTCCTCGCCAGTGAGTATCTCGCCGCCTACCGTCCCCATGATCTGCTTGCCCTCGCCCAACCCCTTTGTGTACTGGTAGTTGACTATCAGCACCACTAGCACGACTACCAGCAGGATGATGATGATCCCCAGAAGCGTCGGCACGGACTTGCTCATCTGAACTCCCCCTTTCTCCTTACGTTCCTCAGCCCACCGCCAGGTAGCAGGCCTTGCTGACCATCTTCCCGACGGTTCGAGTATTCACCTGCCTCGTCATGTCTTGAAATGACCACAGGAGAGGCAGCCCCCGACTTGTAGACTCACCATTGTAGTGTGGGTGCAGACTGGGGCCGCGGGAGACGTGTGAGGCAGTGAGGCGAATCCCGCGGCCCCGCCACTGGCCGACGTCTCCGGCCAGTTGTCTAGGTGCCATGGCGCACGCGACACGACGTGCGTACGGACGGCGCTCGACTTGCGAGCGCCGCCACCTCCTCAGGACCCCTCGCCGGCCATTTCGCCCCAGTCTACGCTGGCCCTGCTCGTCCAGGGGTGTGTTCGTTCCCCAACATTTGTGGGTACAGGGAATGGGACCGGCTGGTGCTCTTGTGGAAAACTAGTATTGCTCAATCAGTGTGAAGCCTCAGTTCCGCGCGGAGCAGTTCACCTCCAGGCCGCGGGGAGACCATCATCCTCTCCGCGGTCGCCTTCTGGCCCGAGGCCTTCAGTTCGGGCATTGCCCAACCATCCCACGGCCTGCTGTTCTATGGCAGCTCACGATTCTCCCAAATGAAGAACGCGGGTGTGGGACCCGGGCCTCCGGTCGCAGGAAGTGGGCGGCCGGTCCCGGAGAGATTCGCTGCCGGGGCTACCGGTGCTCTGCCCGCGGATACATGCCGCACCGCGTGAAGCTACGCGGGATGGGTCAGGCCGTCAGAGCACCAACCCAAACGCCCTCGCCACGTACACCGCCATCTGGTCGCGGGTGACGACGATTTCGGGGTGATAGAGGCCGTCCTCGTATCCTTGCACCACGCCGTGCTCGACGCAGTACTCGATATGGGTGTAGGCCCAGAAGTCGGAGGCCGCGTCGGGGAAGTTGCGCGGGTCGGCCGGGACGTAATCGGCCAGGCCGGCCTCTCCCTCAGGCGCGACCAGAGCGCGGGCCACATAGACGGCCATCTGGTCGCGGGTCACCTCGTACTCGGGGTGGTAGCTGCCGTCCTCATATCCCTCGACCACTCCGTTCTCCACACAGTACTCGATGTGCGTGTAGGCCCAGTGATCGCTCGGCACGTCGGGGAAGTCCCGCGGGTCGGCTGGCACCCAGTCGGCGAGGACGGCCTCGCCGCTGGGCGCCTCCAGGCCGCGGGCGATGTAGACGGCCATCTGGTCGCGGGTAACCGTCCACTCCGGACGGTAGGTGCCATCCGGATAGCCCTGAACAATGTTCGCCTCGTGGCAGGCAGCGATCTCCTGGAATGCCCAGTGGTCAGGATAGGCGTCGGAGAACAGGATCACCGCCACGCTCCCCCCCACCCCAACCGAGGGGAGGCCGGTGCCCAGGCCGCTCGAGAGCACTACGCTGTCGAGGGAAACGGAACTGCCCCCAAGCGCACGGGCGTTGAAGTCCAGCTCCACCAACGACCCAGACCCCTCAGGA
The DNA here is from genome assembly GCA_029821875.1 of Candidatus Hebobacterum abditum. Classification (GTDB taxonomy): domain Bacteria; phylum Armatimonadota; class Hebobacteria; order Hebobacterales; family Hebobacteraceae; genus Hebobacterum; species Hebobacterum abditum. The sequence continues at coordinate 10,500 of JALGXW010000041.1, forward strand.
AGCTCATGCGCAGCGACGCTGTAAGCAAGCACTCGTATCCTGTTCTCGCTCACCTGATTGCTCTGCAGTGCCCACCCTCCGCCGGCCAGCAGACTTCCCGCTCGCACTGGATCGGCTAACTCCACCACCTCCGGTTCCCACGTGAGGTCGAACTGGAACCCTGCTACCCCAACCGCCTCGTCCAAGCTAACTTCGAGGGTGAAGGTGTCCTCTGGGTGCACTGTCGTCGAAGACGGTTGGACGGAAACGGTACGTGCCTCTTCACTGGTCAGGAGCAGCCCGGAGCCGGCCCACCCCACCTGCTGGAACGGCACGGCGCCAGGGCCGGAGAGGCCCAGGCTCTTCTGCACCACCAGCACAATGTCTTGGACATTCACCTCCTCGCTGCAGTTCATGTCCGCCGCCCATCCCTGGAACTCCAGCCCTGGAGGCTCCGGGATCTCCCGCTCCAAGGTGATGCTTACTGTCCTCAGCACGTCCAGCACATTCACCTCGCCATCGTCGGTGGGATCCCCCTTCACCCGCAGTGCGAAGGGATTGCTCTCCCCCGTGATCCCTGGCTCAGCTTGGTCGCTGACCACCAAGGTGCACGCTGCCAGACCCTCGTCAGTGATGATACTCACAGAGCCTTCCCACACCCCACGGGAGAAGGTGACTGAGGCAGGCTCCAGCACGGCCCCACCAGAGCTGGTAGAAAGGTCAGCACTGTCCTGGTAGCTGGCAGCCAAAGCCCCGCCGGCATAGCGCGCCTCTATACGCGCTGAGACCGGCCGAGGACAGCTGGTGTCCGCACCCTGAGGAGAGGCTATGGGTTCAAAGGAGAAGTAGTCAGGCGGCACGATTATCCCCTCTATGTTCAACCTTCCGTCCGCGCTGCCCACGCTTCTGAGTGACTCCCCTGCACCGTCAGAAAGCACGACCTCTATTGGATGGAGAACATAGCTATCTCCGATGGTTGCACTAGCATCAACCAGGAAGTCCACCTCCAGGACAACTCCGCTGCCACTGGGTAACTCCTCACTGGCCAGACTGTAGGCGATGACCCGCCCCCTCTCACCTGGCACCAACTCCATCGAATCCACCGCCCATCCCATAGTAGGACCTACTGCTCTTGCTGCGGTCAGATGCACCTCCAGAGCTCCCACTGGGGGGAGGTACTCCAGGTCGAATTGAATGCCGGCAATCCCGGCAGTCTGAGTGAGAGAGACAGGCACAGTGGCAGTGTCTGACGGGGAGGCCCCGACCTCTCCGACTTCCAGCGTTGCATCGGCCGGACCCCTGACAAAGATGTCGGTGCATGCGTTGGTGTCCCCGGGCACGAGGTTGGAGGCCCAGGAGGTGAACGCGACATACCGGCCGTCGGCGGTGAAGGTAGGATAATAGCTGCAATAATCGCCCTGCTCTCCGGCACTGCTGACGCTCACTTGCTCGGTCACCCCGGTCACGCGGTCGTGCACGAAGACGTCGGGGTGGTCGGCGCTGGTGCCCATGGGCACGAGGTTGGAGGCACAGGAGCAGAATCCCACGTAACGGCCGTCGGCACTGATGGCAGCGCCGAAGCTGTAGTTGTTGCCTTGCTCTCCGCCGCTGCTCACGCTCACCAGCTCGGTCGTGCCCTCGACCCGGTCTCGTATGAAGACATCCCAGTAGCCGTTAGTGTCGTCCGGCACGAGATTGGTGGCCTCGGACCAGAAGACAACGTAGCGGCCGTCGGCGCTAACGGCAGACGTGGAGTCGCCGGTCCAGCTGTTCGCCTGCTCCCCGGCGCTGCTCACGCTCACCCGCTCGGTCGCCGCCGTCACGCGGTCGTGCACAAAGACGTCCGGGCCCTCGTCGGTGGTGTCCCCGGGCACGAGGTTGGTGGCCCAGGAGCTGAACACGACGTACCGCCCGTCGGCGCTGATGGAGGGCCAGTAGCTGAAGCCGTTGCTCTGCTCCCCGGTGCTGCTCACGCTCACCCGCTCGGTTACCGCCGTCACCCGGTCGTGCACAAAGACATCCCGGAAGCCGTTGGTGTCCCCGGCCACGAGGTTGGTGGCGAAGGAGTGGAAGGTCACGTAGCGGCCGTCGCTGCTCGTGGCTGGCTCCTCGCTGACGCCGTTACTCTCCTCCCCGAGGCTGCTCACGCTGACCCGTTCCGTCACCGCGCTGATCCGGTCGTGGACGAAGACGTCCTGCAAGCCGTTCGTGTCCCCGGTTACGAGGTTGTTGGCCCCGGACACGAACGCGACGTACCGGCCGTCGGCAGTGATGGCAGGGCTCCTGTACGGGGTCGAGTTCGCCTGCTCCCCGGCACTGCTGACGCTCACTCGCTCAGTGGCCCCGGTAGACCGGTCGTGGACGAAGACGTCGAAGGAGGCATTAGTGTCTCCGGGCACGAGGTTGGAGGCCTCGGACGCGAACGCGACGTACCGGCCGTCGGCGGAGATGGCGGGCCTGTCCGATGCGTCGCTGCCCTGCTCGCCCGCGCTGCTCACGCTGACGCGCACTGTGACATCGCTGGCGAGGGCGGGAGCGGCCGAGAGGCAGAGGATGAGCCAGAGAGCGAGACCGAGAACTACGCGACGCCGTGCCATGTGATACCCCTTTTGAGGCCGGACTCTGCGCATAAGGCGGCACTGCTGCACCGGACTCAGGAGGTAACCCAGCGCGCCCCCGGTACCGCCTACTCCCTTTCGCCAGGCCGTCTGCTCCCCCTGCCGCCAAGGCCTCACAGTGCACCCAGGCGGCTCACGGAGACATCCACTGCCACCCGCGCTGGTGCCCCCGGGCCCGGATACGGGTCGCTTAGGAAGAAGCTACGGGGAGCGTTGGGGGGCCGTCAGAGGGTCAGCCCAAACGCCCTCGCAACATACACCGCCATTTGATCGCGGGTAACGACCATCTCGGGGTGGCAGAGGCCGTCGAGGTAGCCTGCCACCACGCCGTTCTCCACACAGTACTCGCCGTGCTTGTAGGACCAGAAGTCGGAGGTTACGTTCCAGGAGGCCCGCGGGAGCGTGATCCTATGCACCTAGGCCACCCCGAGCCGCCTCAGCTCCTCCGGTTCGTTGATCCAGTCCTGCAGCCATACCGTGCCGTCAGGCGTGACGTCCACGTACCATCCTTCATCCACGGCTTCGGTCCAGGTGCCGCAGTTGATGTAGGTGCAGCTGACGCCCCGCTGGACTGTTGCCTCACGGGGGTCGGCCCGGTGCGTATGGCCGTAGATCTGATACAGGTTCGTCTTGGGCTGTTCGCCGTCGCCGCGCACTCGTTCGATGTACTCGTCCATACGCTCCAGCCCGTGCTTCCACCACCACTCCGCCGCAGCAGGTGCGATCGCCCGGCCCAGCTTGGACTTGATGGCGGACCACAGCCGAGACCAGAAGGTCTCCCTGGGCGGGGGCGCCTGCTGCGCCTTCGCGGCATAGTACGCGTTCTCCCCCGGCTTCACCTCGATGGTCGCCAGCGCGCCAGGTTCAACGCGTTCGTCAGGCCTCCTCAGATCCCGCCGCTGCATGGTCCACATTACGTCCTCGAAGTGGCTGGGGCTGAAGGTCCGCTTCGCGAGGTCCCTCAGGTACAGCAGCAGCGCCGGGTCACAGAAGTGGCCGTGCTCGACGAGGATGGTCGTGTTGGGGTGGTAGTCGATCACATAGGCCGGATAGCAGAGACTCAGTGTGGTGAGCGGCTCGACGTTATTGGCGGCCATACAGCGGTAGCCACTGATCCCGATGTCATGGTTGCCGAAGACGTACGTCACCGGCACCCTCTGCCCGAACTGGATGAGGCGCTCGACGACCGGCTTCGCTTCAGAGTCTGCCTCGGAGAAGACCCGGTGTCCCTCATATGGAGGGAAGTCCATCAGGTCTCCGTTGACCACCAGCTCTTGCACGCCGACCTTCTCAGCCCAGTCCAGCAGCTCGAAGAAGTGCTCGCGTTTGCTCTTGCCGGTCTCCCCGATCTTCCGCTCAGTCCAGGTGTCTACATGCAGGTCCGAGACGATAATCGTGGCGCCCTTGATCATCGCGTCTTACTCCTCCCTGAGGCCGGCTTCCGATCACGCCCAGGGCTACGTGTCAGGAGCATGCCCGAAGCCTGGCAAACGTCCGAACGCCACTGCCGGCGCTACGCCCACTTGACTGCGACAACGGGGCCACAGGAGAGAACCGAGAGAGAGTGCCCCCTCGGGCGGTCGCTTCGTCACTCGGCGTCGCGGTCCTGCTAACGAGAGACTAGTAGCGCGGAGCCTCGGGGGCAGTCTCGGGCGCAACGAGCACCGCCTTCTTACGGGACCCAGGCATCTTTGTCGCGGGAAGTGGGCGGCCTCCCACTGGACAGACTCGCTGCGAGGGGAACGGCTGCTCTCTGCGCGGATGCGTGCCGCCTGGGAGGAACCCACTAGGGGCTATGGGGCGGCCGGAGGAAGGTAACAGCCGACGACCAACGAACGCCGTTGGTACCAGTTGCCCAGACGCAGAGGAGCCTAGAGGAGGCAGAGAGTGAGGAAGCAGACCTACCGCCGGGTTGTTGTGCCGGCGCTCATTGCCGTGTTGGCGGCGGCCGTGCTGGGCTGCAGCAGACGTCCTGCTGCGACGCCGCCCGGGACCGCGCCGGGAGTCCGCGGTGCGCGGGGTCCCAGAGGTGGGGGCACAGGTCCAGCAGCCGCTATGTCCCCACAGCAGCCGCTCGCCCAACTCGCTCAACTGGGTGTCATTGGCAGGCCCAGCCAGACCGAGCCCAAGGGTCTCCTGGTGACAGGCTTCGCCCCGTCGTCAGAGCCCTGGCCGCTGGAGATCGTCGGCGTGGAGAAGGGCGACGCGATCGTCAGCGTCAATGGCCAGCAACTGCAGATCGGCGCCCGCCTCATCGACGCCCTCGAGGGGCTGCAAAGCCGGGGCGAGACGATTACACTCGAGGTCATTCGGGACGGTCAGCGAGTGAAGCTGGAGAGGGCCGAGAAGCTCCCCGGCGCCGACACCAACCAAGACTCTGAGTGAGCGCTGGCTGCGCTCCTTCGTAGCTGATGCGGCCGCGCACCTGTGCTGGCCGCAGCAGCCTGGTCGCGCCCGCGCACGCCCGCGGGTGTTCACTTCCGGCCCTTCTTTGTCGGCATGCCCTCGGTATTCAGCGTCTCGGCGGTCCGGCAGGCCATCGCGCCATCGCGCTTCACCAGCTTGGCCTCCTCGGGCCCCACCACGAGGCGGACACAGGCAAGATGTCACGCCCCGGAGCGCGAACGCGACCTGACGGCGAGCCGATGTCTCAGCTCGGACACATGGCAATGCGGGAGATGTGGAACAACCCCCTATACGGGTCCCGCCGTGCCTCACCTACTGGCAGGTGCTCGGCCAGGGGCCCTTGAGACAATACTCACCGGCCGACGTACCGACGAAGCCGGATGGACAACCAGTGATTCGGCAACTGAGCCGCAGTATGCAACTGAGTTATCTGCCGTTGGCAGCGGTGCTGTTTGCCTTTGGGGGTCTGCTCACCGCATCCGCCAGCTACGAAGGGGACGTACTGACCTGTGTAACCGGCGTTCTCGCGTTTCTGCTGGGCGCCCTGACCGTAGTTGCCGCGCGTCCTCGGCCACGCCGCTGGCAGGCAGGGGCGGACGCAGCTGCGGTGTGGGACCCAACAGCAGCTCCTCTCCTTGGTGAGATGCTCGTCAGCCGCCGCTTGATTTCGAAGGAGGTCCTCGCGACTGCACTTGAGCAGAGGCGATTCACCACGAAGCGCCTTGGCGAGGTCCTGCTCGAGATGGGCGCGGTGACACACTCGCAGCTGGAGCGCACACTAGAAGAGCAGTCTGCCAGGAGAGGCTGGCAGGTCAGCGAGAGCCCTCGGGCATAGACCGGCTGAGCAGCCGAGGGAACACTCGGGCTATCGTCAACGAGTGCTCCATTCTCGGATGCAGGCTGCTTAGGAAGAAGCTACGAGCCGCGTGGGTTACGCCTCCCTGCACCGCCTCCGGCACAGCCGGGTGGAGCCCCTCACCTCATCCTGCGGCACTACCCCGGAGACCCAGCGCGCTGCGCCGCGGCCGCCGCACGGCAGGAGGTAGCCTGAGCTAGCGCAAATAGGGGGTGCCAGGAGGCGTCAGCATGGGAGAGGCTATCGTCGTATTCAGTTGGGGCTCGCCTATTGGCTTGGGAGTGTTCTTCGCCGGTCTCGGAGTGCTCATCTGGTCGGGGCAGTTCAAGCGGAAGCAGTAGGCCCACTCCCCACACCGCCAAGGCGCCGCGAAAACCGCGGGAAGACAGAGGTCCTGGTCACCAATCCTTCTGCTCTGCCAGCGTGGGGGCGCGCCATGAATGGCCGCACTCCTGGCAGGTCAGCCGCAGATACTCCTTCGGCTCTCCTGTCTGTTCGCTCCGCTCTGTGCGGCGCTCGACGTCGAAGTTCGTGCAGCCGCAGCTCGGGCACATGCCGGCCGTAGCTCCTCTGCCGGCGGATGTCCCCTCCTCAGGTGACGGCCCGCAGGCCGACACGGCACACAAACACAGACAGAGCGGGAGAAGCAGCCAATTGCTCACGACTCGTCGTCCTCGCTCTTGGGGCCGGCCCGCCGGACAAGGGCGACAGCTGCATCCTCCACCAGCACCCGAAGGAATCCGGTCCCGCCCGCGTGCCAGTCCTCCAGTTCGTCCTTGAGGGGCCGCCCGCCGATGAGCTCGCTGTCGTCGCCCAGGCGCAGGCGGACGTAGTAGCCTCCTTCGAATGGGGACGCCCACTCCACGCTGACCGTTATCCCAAGGCCCCTATGCTCACTGGGCAGGAGTGCCTCCACCTCAGTCGCCACCTCCTGGGGGGTCGGCAGCCTGCCACTACCAGTGATGTCTCCCGGCACCGGACGCCTCCCTCATCTCGGTGTAAGCTCTCAGCGCCCCTCACAGGCGAAATGCCATGCCTGGGAGCGCCCACGCGACCTCATACCTGACGGATTCGCCAAGTCACGTATTGGGGGTGTCGCAGATATGGTACAACACTCCGGGCGCACTCCGCCATCGCCTGGCGAGGGGCGGGCTTTTGTGAGCGGCGGCGAGCGTCTAGGACGCGGGCAGCAGGGGACGGTGAACCATTACATACTCGCGTACGGAGGAGTGGGATGTATTGGGGTTACTTGTCTCTGGGATTGCTCCTGTTTGTCCTAGCCGGTCTGATTATGGCCTCCGCGGTGTACGATGGGGGAGCCATCGTCTGGCTAACCGGCGTCCTCGCCCTCCTGCTGGCCGCCCTGAGCACGGGCACTGCACTTCTCGCGTGGCGCCGCCTGAGCCGCTCCCTTGAATCCGGCGCGGTGTGGGACCCAGCAGCAGCCCCGCGCCTTGGGGAGATGCTGGTCAGCCGCGACTTGATTTCGAAGGAAGACCTGGAGAGCGCACTTGAGCAACAGGCGGGCACCAGGAAGCGCCTCGGACAGGTCCTGGTCGAAATGGAACTGGTGACATACGCGGAAGTCGCGGAGGCGCTGGAGGAGCAGCTCTCCAGGAGAGCCTGGCAGACCAGCGGGGGCTCTCAAACAGAGACGGGCTGAGCGGCCGGGGGTACACTCAGCCTCAGGTCAACGGGTCCCCTGCACGCGGCTGCGTGCCGCGCGGTGTGAAGCTATGGGGGCCGGCGGGGGCCCTCAGAGCAACAACCCAAACGCCCTTGCCACGTACGCCGCCATCTGGTCGCGGGTGACGACGTAATCGGGGTGGTAGTGGCCGTCCTCGTATCCTTGCACCACACCGTTTTCCACACAGTACTCCACATGCTTGTAGGCCCAGAAGTCAGAGGCCACATCGGGGAAGTTGCGCGGGTCGGCCGGGACGTAATCGGCGAGAGCCGCCTCGCCAGTCGGGGCGACCATGGAGCGGGCCACGTAGACGGCCATCTGATCGCGGGTGACGGACCAACCTGGACAGTAAGCTCCGTCGCCATGGCCCTCCACGATGTCCGCCACACACGGCCCACGCTCTCGCGCATCGCCTGGCCGGGCACGAGGGAACGAACGCATGCGTGGAGAACCCATGCGCAACTGCCAGCGAACTGGCGGTATGAGGGGTCACGGCACCGGTTGCGTGCCGACCTGCTGAGACGCGTCGTGCTTGATCCCGCGGCTGCACGGAGATCGGAGTGCATATCGGGCAACACCTAGTCGGGGTGCTGCTCCTGCTGCTCATTCTGCTGGGGCCCGCACCGCTCTGCCTCGCCATCGTGGTCGGCTTGCAGCGCGAGCGGCGCCCTCTCGGCCTGGCGGGGAACTCGCTCGTGCTGTTGCTAGGGTGGTGTGTGATCCAGGCCGCCATTGCGCTCAGCCTGGGGATGGCCCATCACCTCACTCGCCTGAGCATCGGGCTCACGGAAACCGCTGTGCTGGGGCTCGGCGCTGTCGTTCTGCTGCGAGTTGATCCCGGCCTGGCCACATCTGTGAGCCGCGCCTTCAGACCGAATCCTCGTCTGAAGTGGTATGAGGCCATGATGACCGTGGCTCTCCTGTCCCTTCTGCTGTCATTGCTCGGACACTCGGCCATCACTCCGGTCACAGAGGTCGACTCGCTTGCCTATCATATGCCCGCAATGGCGAGCTGGTACCAGAGCCACTCCTTGGAGATGCCGGTCATCCCGTGGAGGCTGTTCAGTCACTACCCCTACGGTTGGGAGGCGATCTCCTTCTTGTTCCTGATCCCGTTTGCGGAGGACTTCCCTGTTGCACTGCCCAGCCTCGGGGCCTGGGCTCTGCTGGGTCTGGCGATCTACTGCGTGGCCCGCGACTGTGGCGCAAGCAGGACCGCCGGGCTGGCGGCGGCCTCGCTGGCACTGGCCGCTCCCAAGGTCCTGCCACAGGTCGGTTCAATGCAGGTCGATGTCCCTCTCACTGCCTTCGTAATGGCGGCGCTCTATCTCGGACTGCGCTATGTCCGACTCGGGTCGGGCGCCTACCTGGGCCTATTCCTGGTTGCGGTGGGACTGGCGGCGAGCGTCAAGACCTCCGGCCTCCTCTATGCAGCCCTGCTGATGCTCGTCGTCGTGGCGGGCCGCATTTCAGCTCGGGCTGCGCGCCGCGCTCCACAAGATGCTCGTGGCTCGGCGCCTCTGTTTGAGAGAGCCGCGGCGGTGCTCGGCGCCTGTTCTGCCCTTTACATTGGCGGGTTCTGGTATCTCCGCAACTGGCTGGAGATATCGACCTGCCGGGCACCCATGGTCTGGATCACTTCCGCAGGACTACGCTTCTGAGTTGTTTCCAGCCCCGGATCTATGTCGACTGGAAGATCCTGCTGGGACAGATCTGGGAGCAGTTCAGCTTCGCTCTGCCGGCATTCTGCGTGCTGGTGGTGGCAGGTCTGCTGTCCCTTCCTCTGCGGAGAAGGACTCCGGCACCCTGGCCCTTGCTAGGTTTGGTGGCATTCGCTGGCGCGGCGTGGTTCCTCTACATCGCCACCCCCTACAGTGGCGACAATACATTCTGCGGAGGGCGCATTGAAGCCGGACTAGTCGGCTATAACATGCGCTTCGCCTTCCCTTTCTGGGCGGCGACGGCGGCTGCCGCAGCAGTCGCCGCGACCAGGCTAGGGGTCTGGCCCGCAGTGCTTGCTGGACTGGCAGTCGCAGGCATAGCGACCAGACTCTTGGCGCTGGGGATGATCTACCTGCTGCCCGTACCCGTAGCTGTGGTGTTCTGGATTGTGACAACGCGCCTGCCAGGTTGGACCGGTGCGCGCATCCGAGGTGCGCGCAGTCGGCGTGCCCTGGCACTGGCAATCGCTGTCGCGGGCATCATCGCCTTCACAGCCGCGGCGTTCGCCGCGCGGGAGGAGCGGGATCGGCAACGGAGAGTCGCCCATGGCGGAATACAGCACTACATCGACGAGCATGTGAGGCCGGATGAGGTTATCGGGTACTTCATGCACTACAAGAGCTATCTGCTGTATGGCAGGGACTTCAGTCGAAGAGTCGTCTATATCCCACTGAAATCCACTGACCCGAACGAGTGGCTGGACTACCTTGAACGGCATCAGATCTCAGTTGTCGCCCTCGGATCCGACGCAAGAAGGCCACACACATGCGACACCTTCAAGTGGCTCGAGAGTGGGGGCGGCCGCGCCGTCCGCGTGTTTGGGCGAGACTCCCGCGACTACACGTTCTTGTACCGGGTCGCGACGGAGCGGAGCGACACGCCACACGGCGGACAGCCATCCCCGGCAGATTGAAAGACGCCTCACGCGCTGGGTACCACTCAGCTGTTATCGAGGGATGAACGGGCGGGCGAAGAACCCATGGGCAAGTGTCAGCGAACTGGCGATAGGAGGGGGCAAGGCCAGTGCGGCCCCTCGGAGCATCAGACGTCTTACTGCACGGGAGAAGACGAATCGGATACAGGACAGCCGAGAGCCTGGATTGCCAGGAGTCTGGGCTTGCATGATACGTGTCCTCTCCACGGTTGATTGGCCGCACGCCATCGAGGTGTGAGGCCTGTGGTCCTTGTCCGGGCCCTGCGCCTCGCGACTGCCTCACACAGGCAGCAGGCGTCGGCGCTGACCGACCACCCCGGGTCCGATGCCCGATGTGAGCGAGCGAATCCGGAGCCCCCTTACTCGACAGCGCCTGGCACTGCCACCGGAACGTAGTTGTAGCATCCTGCTCGTTGGGCGACCGGCACAGGGCCGTATGGGTCAATGCCACCAGGGCCCTGGTACCAGTACGCCATGCAGGCGTACAAGGTGGGTTGGCTGTTAGGGAAGTACTTCTCAATCACGCCCTCAAACGACGTCTGAAATGGCACGCTGTCGGCGATCTGCCAACGGTTGACCGACACATGTCCAGCGCTGCGGTTCTCGCACAGTGTCTGGTTGTGGTATGCGTGCTCAAACAGGCTTGAGTTGCTCCACGCATAGCCGAAGTAGTCCTCACTACCAGTGCCGAACGTGGAGGGGAGGCGCTCGCCGTCAACGAAGAACTTCTCGTCCCCTTCTCCCCACCACCCTCCTCTCGGATTCCACACGTGCAGCATTGCTCCGCAGAACCGGCCTCGTCCCTGAACCTTGAGGATGGTCCAGTCAATCATGCGGTCCGGGCTGGTCGGCAACATGGCGTCGCGGTGCCATTTTGCGTGAAAGCGGCCCAGCTCACGAACGGGGCGCGATAGCGGCGCGTGGGTCACGCTGAACTCGAGCGTGATCGGATGTCTACCTTCGTTGGCCACTTCGACCAACGCCTCGACCGCAAATGGCATATACCACAGGGAGTAGAACCCATCGTCGGTCATGCCCAGAGGCAACGACCTATACTGGTTGATGCCAGGAGCGGTTCCGAAGAAGTCGCCGAGTGGGGCCCATACACTTGGGTCCGGCTCCCCATCCCACGTGATCTTCAGGACCACTTCGCGCAGGGCTGAGGCCAGATCTGCCACATCGCCGAGGGGCTCCACTCTGAGGCCCGTTATCGCCCTCTCCCCGGAGAACTTGAAGACGACGGCTTCTTGCTGCGGGGGGAGAGTGACAGTCACTTCGTCTGTCACCTCTCCGGGCCGACGGCCAGCCGGATCGGAGCCGAGCCCGTTTGCCAGGAACCGGTCCACGGCCAGCAGCGCCGATGCCCCTTCAGGGGACAGATCGCGGCTGAAGGTCGGAACCACCTGAGACTTGGGGAATGTCACGTAGGTGAAATGGTAATAGTCGCCCCAGCCTTCGGCCGCGATGATCTTACACGATTCCTGGAAGGGGATAGGAACGTAGCAGTTGTATCCACGGGCTGCGGTGTGGACAAGAGAAGGATAGATGAACGGAGGAGAGTCTAGACCAAAGTAGGCGCGGAATGGCAGATCCACCGCTGGCTCGGCGGCACCGTCAAGGAAGATCCTCACATGGCCGTCACCGGGATTGGCCGACCAGATCCGGTAGATGCAGCCAGGTCCTTCCATCTCGGCAAGGACGTACAACGCGCCCTTCTTCCGGATGACGCCGCGGCGATCGTCGTTCGCGTCCCAGTCCACATACCTGTCTGCACAAGCGTCGTAGCGGCTGGCGCGATCATAGCTCGACCATTGCAGGCAGCCTTCTCCGGGGGCAGGCAGCACCGCAAGCGCCTCCAGGTCGATCAGCCTCATAACCAGATCGACGTAACTCAGGGCCGGCTCCGGAGTTGGGCTCGGCACTACCAGCAGACATGCTGCCGCGACCAGCGGTAGCCTTGCCATTCTACGCCTGAAGCGATGCGCGAACATTGGCTTGCCGACACGCTCAGTTGACATGCATACCTATGTGCCCGACGTGAGCGAACGAACGCAGTGCCGCCCTCCGCAAGTAGAGGTAGGGTCTGCCGAAAGCCCCGCCGCTAACTCACCAGCCCAAACGCCCTCGCAACATACACCGCCATCTGGTCGCGGGTGACAGCGTACTCCGGGTGATAGTAGCCGTCGAGGTAGCCGGCGACGACGCCATTCTCGACACAGTACTCGACGTGCCTGTAGGACCAGAAGTCGGAGGCCACGTCGGGGAAGTTGCGCGGATCGGCCGGGATGTAATCGGCCAGGCCGGCCTCGCCCTCTGGCGCGACCAGAGAGCGGGCCACGTACACCGCCATCTGATCCCGGGTCACTTCGTACTCGGGATGGTAGGTGCCGTCACCATAGCCGGCGACGACGTTCTGAGAGACCGCGTACTCGATGTAGTCGAGGGCCCAGTGCGCCTCATCGACATCCGGGAAGCTCGGCGTGTCGGTGAACTCGGGGACGTTCTCGTCGCCGTCGGCCACTGCCGGAGAGATGTAGACGGCCATCTGGTCCCTGTTGACTGCCCGGTCGGGCTGATAGGTAGCATCGCCGTAGCCGCTCACGATGCCAGCGCGCTGGCAGGCCTCGATCTCGAAGTAGGCCCAATGGCCGGAGGGAACATCCCAGAAGGTCGAGTAGCTTATGGCGCTCGGGTAAGCGTCGAAGCCGTCAGGCCGATTGGTGAGGTTGGCGGCGCTGCCATCGCCATTGCTGACAACGAAGATGTCGGCCTGTCCAGTGTCGTGGCTGTGCCGTGAGAAGTAGATGTTCGGGCCGGAGGGCGACCAGCAGGCGTCCTGGTCAGCGGTGCCAGTGCTTCCAATGACGGAATCCTGCGTCAGCGCGTAGCCCAGGTTCGGAAGGACCCCATCAGCGGGCGCCAGGTAGATATCCTCGTTGTGCGAACTCGGGGTGCCGCTCTGCATGTTGACGTATGCTATCTGGGCCGCGTCGGGAGACCAGGCCGGATCTTGGCCCCCGGCCGCCCCGACGTGGCCAACGACCTCGTGAGTGTCACGGGTGTCTGGATCGGTGGCCCAGATGCTCCAGAGCCCCGGGTGGCCACGCTGCGCAGCATAGGTGATGTAGCCGTTCGCGCCCCAGCTAGGTGCAGCCTCACCCTCGAGGTCGTACTCGCGTGGATTGTAGTTAGTGAGCTTGGTGGGGATGCCGGGCGCGGCGAGATCGGAGACGTCGACGACACGAACCTCGAATGCGCCCGTAGGGCCATAGTCGGAGCAGTAAGCAATGCGGCTGCCGTCCGGTGACCAACACGGTGTTACTTCGTCGCACACGCACGTCGTCATCAGGTAGAGAGCGCGGGTGGGGAGGTCGATCACGAAGATGTCGAAGCTGCCATCTACCCCCCAGCGGTCGGAGTGGAAGGCGATCTTCGTGCCGTCGGGCGACAATGCGGGAGCGCCATCGTAGCCGGCATGGGTCGTGATCTGCTCGAGGATGGTGCCATCGGCGAGCATGGTCCAGATGTCCATGTTGCCGGAACGGTCGGACTGGAAAGCGATGAGGTCCGGCAGTGTCTGCGGAGGTCCGGGCGCCGTCCCGTCCGGTGTGTAGCCAACAAGGTTGGGCCGCGTCGTCTGCGCGCAGGCCACACTGGCAGCCAGCATCAGAACGATCAGCGCAGTGAGGTAAGGCGCGATGTGGTCCGTGGTTGCCCGCATCTGTTGCTTCTCCTGTGGCGCGTCCTATGCGGTAGCACGTCGCTAGTGTTGTTCAGCAGTTCAGCCGCAGTCTGTACGGGAGCGGGCCGGGTGCCGCGGTCCGAAGGCCCAGGTCGCTCGCTGTGTGATACCCCACCTCTCCTGGCGAGAAACTCGGTCCGGCGTCCTGCGCCTCTCAGCCGTGCCCCACTGTTATGTAGTACGGACAACGCGCCCATGTGTCCTGTCTGACATTCCGACATCATCCCCGAACGCCCGGGAGTTGACGGATACCGGCCCACGCGACGGCCTGTGCGTGTCAGGGCCTTGTTGGCCCCCTATGGTGGTCAGGTAACGTCGAGACGCGCCGGCGGAGGCGCTCTACAGCTCCTCGACGCAAGGATGCGAGCGGTGTGGCAGAAGGGAGCCGGAGTGGGCTGAGCGTCCGCGGCCGCCGTTCGCGGTGAGTGAGGAAAGTCCGAGCTCCGGGAACCTGCGGCTGCCTACAGAGGGCGGTTCCCGAACAAAGTCAGGACGGCCTCCTCACCGTCCGCATACACTCCGATTGAGCGGTGTGGGCTGAACTGATGGTACAGGCCACCAACCCACCCGCTCTGGCCTTCGAAGAAGGAGGTGGCGCCGACGGCTGCCGGCACGAAGCCGTCGTCGATGTCCCGATAGTACCAGACGACGATGGTCCCTTTGCCATCGGTTCGCAAGTCCGCGTCGCTGAGGCGGATGCCATACACGTGTGCGTCACCCCCACAGTGGGCCGCTTCGCCGTAGAGAGTCAGCCATTTCGTGACGCCGATGGATGCATCTATGCTGCTGCCCGTTTCGTCCGCCACGTCGACCCAGTTTACACCGAGGGCCACCGGGATCACCGCGCCGGGCTTTGTGAGCTGGCCCGCTGCCCGCAGCGCCCGGATGTCTTCGTCCAACGGTGCGCTACTGGGCCGGCCGGCAACGGGAATGGTGGGTACGCAAGCTACACACACGCCGCTCGGAATCCCCGCGAAGGTGAACCCGGTGGTGCTTGTGCCAGGCATGAACGCGAGGCCGCCCGCGATCCCCTGCAAAGTGACTCGCCCTGTTCGGACCCGCACTTCGGCTCCCAGGATACCGGAGGAGACGAGTACTCCGACTGGGATTTCGGGCTGCCGGAACGTCACGTACTTACGCCCGGCTGCGAGATAGAGGATGTCTTTGTCATAGTCCAGGTAGGCATCTCCGACAAAGGCTCGATAATCACTCCCGCCGCCAGTCCACCAGCCCTCAAGCTTCCCTCCGAGATTCTCACCCACGGGACCCGACAGAGCAAGGCTGGCCTGGTACCTCGCGGCGGCATCCGAAGAGAGCGAGAATGTGTAGCTGAGGAGGTTGGGCCACACCGTCTGCGCGCAGGCCGCACTGGCAGCCAGCAGCAGAACGATCAACACAGCGAGGTAAGGCGCGATGTGGTCCGTGGTTGCCCGCATCTATTGCTTCTCCTGTAGCGCGTCCCATACTGTAGCACGTCGCCAGTGTGATTCAGCAGCTCCGGCGCAGTCTGTGCGGGAGCGGGGCGGCTGCCGCGGCCCGAAGGCCCAAGTCAGTCATTGCAGCATACCCTCCTTGTGCTCGCTGCGAATCCTGTGCGTCGTTCTGGAGGCTCCCGGGCGTGTCCTCTCGCGATCTGATAGGGACAAGTGCTTGCCAGACTGCGTGGTCAGGCCGAATGCCCTCGCCACATACACGGCCATCTGGAGCCAAGACCCTTCGCTCCGCTCAGGGTGAGAGGAATGACACCGCGACAGCAACGGCCATCGGTCATTCTGAGCGACTTGTTCTCCGAAGCTCCAGCGAAGGGGGAAGCGAAGAATCTTGGGTGGTGTTGGGGCTTCGGGAGTTTACGGGGCAGGAGACGCGCTCCTGCCCTACGGAACTACGGCCGCGCTTTCGGTTTCCGGCGGCGCGTCAGCCACACGGCGGCGGCGTTGGCGAGGCGGCGGCCGATCTCGCGGTAGTCGTCCCGGTCGCTCCAGAGGCCATCGCCGATGGGCTGATAGGCGGTCTCGATGGTGACGCCGAGCGTCTTGTTGAGGCCGTCCCAGGCCCAGGAGCTGAGGTTGTGGCGCCAGTTCCACCGGATGCCGTACTCCGGCACGACGCCGAGCCGCTCGGGCGGCTGCTCCGGGATCTGCGCGCAGATGCATTCCTGCAGGCTCTTCGCCGCCTCGCGCTGGGCCTTGGGCGCGTTCTTCCGTGGATGCATCATGTACACCCGCGTCTCGCCCCCGCCGGGGCCGTGCAGGTCGAGCACCAGTCGTCGTCTTCGGCCCTCGGCGAAGTAGCGCAGGTCCTCTTGAATGGCCCCCACCTCCGGCCGCATCGGCATGTCGGCCCAGGCGCGGTTGAAGTCAATGGGGAAGCAGTCCTTCCCGTAGTTCCCCTCCACCGCGCCGTCGAGGTCGACGAAGGGAACGGCCCACCACTCGATGCGCCGCAGCCGCCTCGCCGGTTCCTCCGCGGCCACCGCTCGCAGGATTCCGTCGAGCACCCATGTGCCAGGCACCTCGCCCGAATGCTGACGGGCCACGATGTACACCCCGGGCCGGCCCGGCCTCTTCTTGTCTGCCGCCGCGTGAACGCGCAGCAGCTCCCGGCCCTTTCCCGTCAGGCCAATCGCCTCCACATCCCAGATGCCCCTGGTCTTCTTAAGGGTGGCCTTGAGATCATCCGGGCCGTACGGGTAACAGAAGGCCGCCTGGACGCGGCGGCACGGAGCGGGCGTCGTGAAGGTGAGGAAGTGCCCGCCGAGCGGCCGCTCGTGGACCTGCACCTTCTTCACTCGCCGCCAGTCGCCGGCGTCGAGCCGCACCACCGGCCGCGCGTTCGCCATCGCCTCCGCGCTGCCGGTGCCGAGGCAGAGATGCGCGTTCATCCAAGCGAAGCGGACCCTGCGGCCGCCGGCGCCGGTGCACTCCAGGTTGAACCACAGGCGCTCGGTCCCGTTGCGCGGCTCGGACATGAACTCGACGACCCACTCACCGCGCTCTCGGCGAATGTCAAGCACGGCGGCGTTCCCCGACACCGCGGCCGGTCTGGCCTTCAGTTGAGCCTTGGGCATGGCTCGCCCCTCTCCTCAACTCATCCTACACGGTGCGCCTATCCTAGGCCGATCCAAGCTGAGCGTCAACTCATGCGGGCCGGCCATCTATCGGCGAGGGGAACGAAGCCGCTCGGCCTCGAAGAGAAGGCAGCGAACGCATTCGATCGGGTGAGGTATGATGGCACAGGTACTGGTGGCAGGCGGAGGCCCGGCGGGACTGGCGGCGGCGGTGGCGGCCGCTCGGCGCGGGCTGGCGACGGTGCTCATCGAGCGCTATGGCTTCCTGGGAGGCATGGCGACCGCGGGGCTCGTGAACCCATTCATGTTGTGGGACCCGAGCCAGGGGCAGCTCGTCGGCGGCATCTTCCAGGAGACGCTCGACCGGCTGAAATCCAAGGGCGGGTTCTCCGCTGAGCGACAGCGCAATGCCTTCGACCCAGAGGCCTTCAAGTCCGTCGCCGACGAGATGTGCCTGGAGGCCGGCGCGCAGGTGCGGCTCCACACGCTCTTCACCGAGGCCGAGGTGGAGGACGGCCGCATCGCGAGCACCACCACGGAGAGCAAGTCCGGCCGCGAGACGTGCTCGGCCGCCGTGTACATAGATTGCACGGGCGACGCCGACCTCGCCCACCGGGCCGGCGTTCCGTGCGATATCGGGCGAGAGGAGGATGGGCTGACCCAGCCCATGACCCTCAACTTCCGCATGGCCAACGTCGATGTCGAGGGGATGCCGCCGCGGAAGGAGATCAACCGCCTCTACGATGCGGCGAAGGCCGACAGGCGGGTGACCTGCCCGCGGGAGAACGTGCTTCTCTTCTACGCCATCCAGCCCGATGTGGTCCACTTCAACACCACCCGTGTCACCGGCAGGAGCGGCGTCGACGCGGAGGACCTCACGGCCGCCGAACTGGAGGCCCGCCGCCAGACGCAGGAACTCGTCCGCTTCCTCCTCGACGACGTGCCCGGGTTCGAGCAGAGCTACCTCCAGCAGACGGCCGCGCAGATCGGGGTGCGAGAGAGCCGGCGCATCCGCGGCGAGTACGCGCTCACCGCCGAGGATGTGCTGAGCGCGAGGAAGTTCCCCGACGGCATCGCCCGGAGCTCCTATCCCATAGACATCCACAGCCCCAGCGGCTCGGGCACCGACATCCGCGCGGTGCCCGAGGGCGACCACTACGAGATCCCCTATCGCTGCCTCGTCCCCGTCGGGGTGGACAACCTGCTGGTCGCCGGCCGCAGTGTGTCCTCCACCCATGAAGCACAGGCCTCCCTGCGGGTGATGCCGCAGTGCTTCGCCATGGGGGAGGCGGCCGGCGTCGCGGCCGCGCTGTCTATCCAGCGGTCCGTCCCACCCCGGGAGGTAGACGGCGAGGAGCTGCGGAAGGCGGTTGGCCTCTAGCACGACCCCCGGCCGCAGATGATCACATGTAGTGCTCGTGGCGGCTGAGCAAGACGCCGAACATGAAGGCGTCCACAGCGAACAGGGGCAGCGCTCCGAGCGGCAGGCTCCCCGTGAGCAGCATGAAACCGCCATATATCGTCGAGGAGCCTACCCCGAGAAGCATGAGGATATAGATCCAGAAGTTGTACGTGAGCAGTCCCCACAGCACGATGCCGGAGATGATGACGCCCAACAGGTTGCCCTGCAGCAGCGCAAAGAGCGCTTTCAACACGATCAGACCCAGCAGCACCGCGAACCAGCGGTCGGTCTTCCACTGGTCCTGCACGAACTCCCATAGAGTCACATCTCCGCGCCGCGGCTGCGCGCTGGAAGGCTGTGTGTTCTCGCCGGTCGGTTGGGAGCGTGTAGGCGGCGATGAGGGCGCCCTCGATGGCGGCGGAGGTGTGCGTCGTCCGGACGGCCCCGCCGGCCCTCCTCCCAATGACCGCAGGCCGCCCTCCGCTCCGGCCTCCCGCGTCGCCTGCGCCTGCCCGCAGTGAGCGCAGGTCTCGGCCTGCTGCGGAATCTCCCGGCCGCAGGCGCGGCAGGGCTTGAGCGGTTGAGTCGGTGGCTGCTGGCCAGTCATTGCGTTCCTCCCCCCGGCCCGCACCGATGCCAGGCCGCACGCCATTCTAGCACGAGGCCGAGTGCGAGCGCCAAGCCGGCAGCGCGTTCAGCCTCCCCGCGAACCTCCCCTGCCTCGCGGGGGGCGGCCGAGCGGCCGCTCCGGCAGAAGCTCGGCCTCGGGAGGGATCTCGATGTGGAAGACGTCTTCGGCGATGGGGGTATTGAACTCGCTGCTGACGATCTCGGCGCGGCGCTCTATCAAGTTCGACTGGCCGGAGGTGGCGGGCTGCTCGCATCGGCGATTCGTCACAACCGATGGAAGCCACAGGCCCTCGGTCGGATGCAGCCATTCCTCCACCTGCCACACCTCGCTATAGGCTCCCCAACCTGCCTCAGCGCGGTAAATGTTATGGCGCTCGTACTTCGCCGCCGCATGCCCTCTGCTGGGGGCCACCCACAGCGACACATAGGTCGTCATCTCGGGATCCTGGTGCTTTGGCAGGAGGACGAGCCGTGTGCAGGCCAGCCCCCCGATTTGCTCCTCGCCGATCAGCCTCGGCAGCCACACCCGCCGCCCCGCCAGCCGCGAGCCGTGCGGCTCGATGCCCCAGGCGGCCGCGTTCAGCGGCCAGCGCATCAGCATATCGCCGATCCCACAGCCGGTCTCGTAGGCGGCGCGCTCCAGGTCTGCCGACTCGGAAATGCGGGCCGACACGTCTCCGGAGGCGTCCTTCGCGACCGTGGTGAGCCGGTCGCCGTCGAAGACAATAGTGTCGCGCCACATGCGCCCGCGGGGGGTGGTCTCGCGTTTCTCGATTCGCACCCGCCTCCCGTCGAACCACATCTCCTCCCGTTGCTCACCCTTCCAGGGCGGATGGGCCAGACTGCGATGTGTCGTGCGGGTGATCACGACCAGGTGGCCGGAGCGCACGTCCGCGCCGTTCCCATCCATGTGCTCGAAGAGCGCGTCGAGTTCGGCGCGATCCAGTTCCCCAGGGGTGGGTAGGGCGGGGTCGGTCGCTGAGAGGTCCGCAGCAATGGCGGCCCCCCCGCTGTCGCACCCGATCAGTGCGAGGGAAGTTGCGCCCAGTGTGATGAGCAGCAGTGAGGCGAGGACCTTCCTGTTGAGAACAGGCATCAGATGGCTCCTTCCAGCCGGCACCGCAGGCCAGGCGGAGAGTATCGCTCACCTATTACACGCCTGCAAGGGCCGAAACGTCGCTGCCGAACTCGTACCGGGGAGCGTCGGCCGAGCCGAGATGGCCGAGCCCAGAGCGGATAGTCCGGCCGCCTCACCGCAGCCAGCGGTCGAACCAGTCGAAGGCCTCCGCCTGCATCGCTAGGTCGAACTTGTGCGGGCCGGGATGGAAGTTACAGACATAGCGGTCACCCGCGCTCGCCTTCTCGTAGGCTTCCCGCAGGATGTCGTCGGCCCGCCTCATCTCCGGCAGCGTGAACAGGCTGTCCTTCTCATCGTTCAGCACCATCGTCGCGGCCGGCACCCGCAGCCCCAGGATCTCCGGCCAGTCGAGGTACTTAGGAAGCAGGGGCACGTACATCATCCAGGTGTGGGTCCAGCTCTTCTGCAGCACGCAGTCCCGCCACGTCGTCATCAGCCCGACGCAGACCGCGCACTTCACCCGCTCGTCCAGGCCGCCCAGGAACACCGTGCGCATGCCGCCGCCCGATAGCCCGGCGCAGCCCACCCGCTCGGCGTCCACCTCCTCCCTCGCGCAGAGCACGTCGAGCGCCCTCTGGTCCTCCGCCAGGTAGATGCCCGGCCAGGTGGTGCCGGCGCAGAAGAGGCTTTTGGCCATCACATGTTCGTGCTGGCCAGCCCACGCGTTGTAGGCGTTGACCTCGTCCTCGGGCTCCTCCTCGCTCACGTCGGCCGCGTCGTTCCATCGAATCTCCGTCGGGACGTCCGCGATCATCACCCGCCGCGAGCCGAAGGTGAAGGTGTCGTGGCAGAGCACCGCGTAGCCGCGCTTGGCGATCTCGTTCGCCCAGGCCTTGCCGCTGTAGTAGTCCTCACGATGCCGCACCATCATCGGATGGACCGGACCGCCGGCCTCCGCGATCTTCCGCCAGCCGAAGTACTTCACCCCGCCGTGATCGTGGAGGGCGACGATCCCCGGCAGCGGCCCCCGCGCCCCCTCAGGCTTCAGGAACACCGCCTCCGTCGGCGGGCCGTAGGGCAGCCGCCACCCCAGGCGCTCCACTTCCACCCCATCTACGATGGCGCGGCCGAGCGTCTTCGCTTCAGGCGTCCCGCCGGTGTCCGGCTGCGCAAGCAGCTCCAGCGTCTTCGCCTTCGCCTCCGCCCGCCAGGCCTCCACATCGCGGAAGCGCTCGTTCCGAAACGACAGCTCGGCCGGACGCTCGCCCACGATCTCCGCGGCGAATGCCCCGTAGGCGCCGATCAAGTTCTGGTCCATCTGCCTCCCCCTCCGAAGCAACGTAGCCGCGCGGCTCGCCGCCTCACTCCCGCGGCCACTGGGCCGCCGCCTCGAGAACGGCCGCCATCGCCCGGGCCTCCGCGGCGCGGGCGGCGCGAAGCGCCTCTATCACCTTGCTGCGTGCCTCGGGGTCGTTCACCTTCCCCTCGGTGTCCGGGAACGGGAACAGCTCGGCCACCACGCCCATATGCTTGGCCGCCTCAGCGTAGGCCTCGGCCGCCCGGCCAAGGGGCGCGGCGACGGACTCGTTGCGCCCGGCCAGGCGGAGCAGGAACTCGTGCGCGAACCGCTTCGCCTCCGCCCAGCACTGCGCGTTGTAGCTGTTGCCGAAGGCGTCGGCCTTTCCCGCTGTCAGGGCCGCGATCCACACGTCGTAGGCCTCCAGGCCGCGGCGGTACTCTGGATTGCCGCTCTGGCAGCTGAGGATCTCAGCCGCGTAGTAGATGGCGGTCCGGTCGGCCTCCTCCCGCGGCATGTCCGCGGGGGCCGGGAAGGCCAGCACGTACATGCCGCCGGGGACCTCCAGCTTGTCGAAGGCGATGGGCGGCTCGGGCTCGCCCGTAAAGGGCTTGAAGGTGGACACGAGATACTTGCCGTCCTCCACGCCGACCGCGATGCCGAACTCGGGCACGTAGGTGCCCCAGAGCACGCACGGCCGCCCGGCCTCTATCTCGCTTCTTACTAGGTTATAGGCCGCGCGGAAGTCATCCGGCGTTCCGCCGCACGTGCCCCCGAGGAAGGTGACGCTAGACCTCCCCAGCAGCGCCACGCCGTGGGAGAGCATCCCCCAGTCGAAGGCCGTCGGGCCGGACACGCAGAGGTCTTCGGCCACGTTCATGATGAACGCGTACCCGCTGTAGCCGGCCACGTCTACGGCGTCGCACTCAATGTCCAGAGCGTTGAGGCAGCCCGTCGTGGCGGCGACCCAGGTCAGCCACGCCGGGGCGTACCCCACGTGCATGGGCAGCTTCGCCGAGCCCTCCATGCCTTCGGGCACTTCGGTCGCCTGCGCGCCGGCCGCCGGGAATGCGAGCAGGCAGATTGCCAAACCAAGAAGAACTGCACGTTTCATCGAGCCTACCTCCTCTCGCCAAGCGCCGGATTAGGCGCGGCGCACGATGGGACCTGCCCCGGACGCACATGTGGGCCTGGGGCATTGCCTGAGGCGGACAGCCGAGGTGGGAGAGTCACTCCTCGTCGGGGGCGCTCAATCCCGTCAGCACTTCCTTCGCCCACTCGATGTACTCCGGCCGCTGTTCGAGCTGGTAGGCGCAGAAGATCCGAACTCCCGCCGTCTTCCCGGCGTTGGCGTGATCGACGAACAGCCGCAGCATCCCCTTGAACTCCTCCTCGGTGAGCCAGTGCCCGCCGCCGCGGCCGCTGCCGCTGTTCAGGTAGAGGCCGGTGAAGAGCGGCTTGTCCGCGTGCTGCCTCTCCGCCTGTGTCAGGTGCTCTTCCACCCGTGATATGTCGCGGTGGTGCCAGAGGTTGAAGATGACGGCATCGTGATCGAAGTCGTAGGGGCGCTCCACATTGCGGCGGTGGGGGTAGTGGGGGACGATGAGCTTGAGATCTGGGTTGACCGCCTTCACGGCGGCAATGATCTCGCTCCACTGCTCCATCGTGCGGTGGCCGTCCTCGATCTCGTCGTAGAAATCGTTGAGATAGAGGGCGATGATCTCCTTGTGTTCGAGCGAGAGCCGGGCGACCCACTTGGCGTGGCGAAGGGCGATTTCCTGGGTCCAGCCCCAAGCGGCGCGGTCCACCTTGGGGATCACGTACTTGATGCCCGGGGCCTGCAGGGCCCGATACATGTGGGTCTCTTCCCAGGCCTGGCCGTCATAGGGGTCGTCATCGGTCCACACGGTGTTGAAGCCCAGCTCTTTCACGATGGGGGCGATGTCCACCTCCTGCCGGTGCTGCCACAGACAGATCAGGAGCTCACCCGCGAGCCTGGGTGCTTGCACGTCCATCTCCTTCCCCTCCTCCGACGGCGCCGACGCCGCCGGCTCGCCCGCGCCGCACGACACACTCGACAGCACTATCATCGCACCGACGACCACAGCCAGGGTCGCCGCGATGAGCGATGTGTCCGGCGTCCGCGCTCGCCCGTCGCTTCTGCAGCGCATGTTGCCCTCCCCGCTCACTGAGCTGGCCTCACCTTCGGCAGCAGGGGGCGCTCCCCTCTCCGCTGGGGGGCAGCGGCCGACCCCGGGATCGGCCTCGGCCGGACAGGAGGCCAGCTCCGGCCCTACGAACTCGGAGTCTCCGCGCCTGAGATCTCTCGCTCCCCCTCGGCCTTCACAATGATGGCGAGCATCAACTCCTCTATGCTCGCACCGTCCTCCTGAACATACTTGGCGATCGCCGGCCAGGCCACATCGTACAGATCGCCGACCATGTTGCCATCGAAGTAGAGTTTCGCGACCTCCGCGGCGGGCCTCTGATGCCTGTCCGCGAGCTTCCTCAGGTGGATCTCAAGTCCGACCACTAGTGCCTGCTCATACTTCCTCTGCCAGTGCTCGCCCCAGAACTCGTCCGCGAAGCTCCTGCCGGCCATGAACTCTTGAATGCGGGGAGATTCCGCCCATCTCTCCTGCAATAGGAGATGGAGCCCTTCGTGGACGAATCCGGCGTCTCCTCGACTGCTGAGCGTTCCGATGCAGGCACCGTCGCCCCACTTAAGGGCACTCTCGGCCGTGGCCTCCACCGCAAACACGACCATCGTGCCAGTCCAACTGCAGCCAGTAAGCTCCTCCATTGTGGCGAGGGTCTCATCCCATCGCATGTTGGCGTTCATCTGCTGGAACTCGACCAGAAGATCGTCGAACTTCTCGTCCCAGTAGGCTCGATAGAACTCTCGCCACATCCGCGTCAAGGCTGCGTCGAATGGCTCCGGGGATAGCTGCGACAGCAGGCCTTCGTCGGGATAGTGCTCGCAGAACTTCCCGGAGATGATGGCGTCCATGGTGGGAGAGTATATCCGCAGTTGCCCGCCGCCGAAGTGGCGTTCCTTGCCGGAGATGGCTGCGAAGATACCGGAGTCGATTGCCTCTCGTGCCTTCTCGTCGGTCTTGAGGTGGTACCGTTGGCCGTGAAGCCCAAGGAGGTCGTACATATTCAACGTGTGGATGACCAGGTTCACGAGTGGGTCGAGGCTGATCACGAGCATCCCACCCGGGAGGTCGACGACGGCCTGAGCGCGCTTTGCCGTCCGGTCCACGGTGAGGGTAACCTGGGAGGTCGTCTGCCCTCCCGCGCAGCCCGTGTCGCCGGGCTGCGCGAAGTCCCCTCGACTAACGCTGGTCAGGAGTAGAGAGCAGACCAAGACGCAAACTACACCCCTGAGATAGTAGTCCATGTCAAGTTCCCCCTTCTTGCCCTGCTGGGTCCACGCTGCCGAAGGAAGTCGGGCAGGAGACACGTGGCCAGGTCGCCTCTGGCGACCGCCATCCCGGCCGGCCTGTGGCCGGCCTAGGGACTCCTGCCCTACGGGACTCCTCCTCACGCCCACAGCAGGGAGTGCACCCCCCAGTAGATTACCGCGGGGGCGAGCGCCAGGGCCGCGGGCAGCAGTCCCTTCGCCCAGAAGCGGTAGTACCGCTTCAGCTCCCGGTAGGTGTCGGGATTGCGGCCAGCCGAGTCCCAGGCGGCGACCCAGAAGAACGGCACTATCGCTTTGAGGAGAACTCCGACGGCCGCGATGGCGAACAGCCCGTTGATGAGCCAGTCCGGCGGCCACCACCTCAGCATCGCCTCGACTTCATATGGCGTGGGGGGAGAGCGCAACAGAAGCCACAGGGGGCTCAGCAGATACAGCGTGGTGGCGAGGAAGGACAGCCACCAGATCAAGTGGGCTCCCGATAGCTCCACCCGCAGCCAGTGGCGGTGCTCCCACTCATCCCGCTCCACCACCGGAGGCGTGGGCCGGGCCGCGACTCGCGGCGGCGCCGCTTCCTCCCCCACCTCGCCGGACGCCTCCGCCACTTGCCCGGCCATCTTCTCCCATGCCTCCGACCCGAGTGTGAGATACATGAAGGCAGCGTCCGCGTCCTCGTCGCTTCCCGCGGCTCGCCGCAGACGTCGCTCCACCGACCGCACGACCAGCGCTCCCACCACCAGGAGCGCAATCCCTACGCCCACGCCGACGCCGAGCAGTGTGAGCCCACCCCCGAGAGGCGGCTCCCAATCGATCACCGCCCACGGCGCCACGCGGGACAGCCACGACTTGCCAACGGAGTAAAGGAGGTTGAGCAGCGTCAACCCCACCGCGAGCAGGCCCAGCCCAATCATCCAAAACCCGGCCTGGCGGAACCGATTGATCCGCTGCAACTCCTGCTCTCCCACCCGCCGGCTGACCGCCTCGGCGGCCTCAATGACCGAACGCGCTGCCTTCCGGTCTTCCTGCTCCTCTCGCGCCTTCTCCCACTCGTCCTTCCCAACGCCCATCCGGCTCCCCCTTACTGCCTAGCCTGGCAGCGTCTCCATCCTCCCATGCCTGCCAGCCGCCCGTCAAGCGCAGGGATTGTGTAAGAGAGACGACCAACGGCGGGATGCTTCGCTTCGCTCAGCATGACAGCTGGGCAGGAGGCAAGGCGCCGGAGGCGGCAGGGGCTGCCCAAGCAACGAAAGGCCGGCGGGCATTCGCCTGTGGCGCATACCCGCCCCACAGAACGGCCGTCTTTCGTGGAGCAGGAGCTTCGTCTCCTGCCCTACGAGACTTAGCTACCCTCGGAGCCGGATGAACTCTGGTTGGGCGACCTGCATCTCCTGTGGTGAGAGGCCGTGGACGATTGCCTCCGTGTCTCGCACGGCCTGCCGGCCGATGGTGAGGAAAGCCTCTGGGTGCGCGCCCGCGCGGTGTGACGAAAGGATGGCCCGCGGTGCACGGTAGATGGGGTGGTCGAGCGGCAAAGGCTCTTCCGGAAAGACGTCGATGGCCGCGCGGAAGCGCTCCGCGAGCACCAGCTCCGTCAGCGCGTCGAAGTCCACCACGTGAGCCCGGCTCAGCAGTACGAACACCGCGTCCGGCCGGATGAGCTCCAACTTCTCCCGGGTGAGAAAGCCCTGGTTGCTCTCCGTTGGGACGGCCAGCGCGAAGATCACCCGCGAGGTGGAGAGCAGCGCGTCGAGGTCGGTGGGCGTCACGCCCTGTGTCTCCAGGTAGCTGTCGGTGAGCCACGGATCGTAGACGGAGATCGGGCAGCGGAAGGGGGCAAGCAGCGGCTTGAGGGCCCGCGCCAGGCCGCCGAAGCCGATGAAGCCGACCGGCTTGTCGAAGAGGAGAAAGGGATCGCCCAGCTCGGTGTGACTCCAGTTCCCCTCCCCAGCGCGCAGGTCGCGATCGGTCTCGACCAGTTGGCGTGCGGAGGCGAGCGCCATCGTCAGACCCATCTCCGCCACCGCCGGACCGAAGGCCCACGCGCAGCTCAGCACGCGGATACCTCGGGCGAAGCAGGTCTCGTAGTCGATGGAGTCCGGTGAGGGGAAGCCGCCGCCCAGATCCAGGAACGCCCTCAGCTTTGGGAAGTCGGCCACCTCGCCATGCCGCCAATAGCCGGCGATGATCGCAACCACGTCCTCGCGGTGCTTCGCGATCTCCTCCGGGGGCATCGGCTCGTCACGCTCCCAAATGACCTCCGCGAAGGAGTGGAGATGCTCCAGGTCCTCCTTCGAGAAGAGCATGTCGAGAATACGAAAGTGCGGATCGAGAATCACCTTTGGCTTCATATGATACGCCTCCTCATAGTCTCAAAGAACAGCGTTTGGCACTGCTTTCAGCGGGCCGCCACCCGGCTGTGCCTAGGGTCTTCTGCCGTGCCGACCGCGGCGGAGCTGCCGGGCACAGCGGCTCACTCGATTCGGTGACACCCCTCCCTGTCATAGAGCACATACTGGCGACTGCTCTCATCATAGCAGGCCGCGTGCTCCCAGGCCTCGCGCTCTGAACAGCCCGTTCCGAAGAGCTTGTAGAAGAAATGGGCGAAGAACAGCGGCTCCGCCGTGCTCTCGGGGGTTGGTTCCACGGTGCCGATATAGGCCTTGAGCTGGCCGGACATGAACGCCTCCGCCATTCGGCGCTCGCCAGCGCCACAGCCCGTGTTGATGACAACGCAGTCCGGCAGGTCGATGTGCTTGGCGATACACTCGGGGGGCATGCTGCCGGCGACGAGCATCGAGGTGTCTATCTCCGGCGCATACTCACCAAACACCAGTCCGTTGTCGTCGCCATGACAGCAAACGATGAGGTAAGGGGCAGCCGCGTGCCCCTGGCCGAGCACCTGGAGAAGGTCGCCGGGGGTGCCAACGAGGTGAAGGGTGACGGCCGCCCCGAGCTGCTCCAACAGGCTGCGTATGAAGTGCGCGTCATGCCCCACTCCGCCGCAGTCGGCAATGGCGACCGCGGGCCGCGGACGATAAAACCGTGCGTCTACTGCCTGCGACATGGGTCCTCCCTCCTCGGCCCCCTCCTCTTACAGGTCGAGCACCAGTTCATGGAGCACGGCCGCCTCGTCGTCTGAGATGTCGGCAAAGGCGCGCCACTGTTGCTTGACCTTCTCGCCGTGGTGACCAAGCCGCTGCGAGATAACGCCTTCTCGCAGGTCGGGGTTGATCTCTCCGCCTACGACGGCGAAGCCGCGCTGCTGCAGCGCGCTGAGGCTGGCCTGCCCCGTCCAGTTAAGCAGCGGCGGGATATGGCGAACGGCGGTCGAACTCAGCGCCTCCCATCCTGTTGCGCGCGCCCACTCGATCACCGTCTCGAGCATGTGCTTCGCGATCCC
Source organism: Candidatus Hebobacterum abditum (assembly GCA_029821875.1). GTDB lineage: Bacteria > Armatimonadota > Hebobacteria > Hebobacterales > Hebobacteraceae > Hebobacterum > Hebobacterum abditum. The sequence continues at coordinate 38,742 of JALGXW010000041.1, forward strand.
CTGGCCGCGGTATCCATCGGCCACCTGATAGCAGTCTAGCCGAAGCAGCTGCCTCTCGAGCGCATCGCGGGCGGGCAGTGTCGCCAGGTCGAGGGCGGCGATGATACGGACCTGCTCGCCCTGTTGCAGGCAGATCCCGGACAGCATCCGTTCCACCTGGGCCGGGGCGAAGCGGAGCTTCCCGACGACCACATCATCGTGGATCGCCAACACCGCGCAAGATCCGTAGCGCTCGCACAGCGCCTGCAGGAAGCGAGCGAGTGTGCCCGCCTCTATCCCCTCCTGCTTCTCAATGTCTGTCGCCGTCTTCGTCGCGTCTCGCAGCGACGTCAGCGGGGTCGGTCCGCCGTGCAGGCAGGCCGGCAGCAGACAGGTCTCGTCCATCATCCGGTAGGCAATCATCGCGCCTCCCATCGGCCGTCGCCGCTGTCGTATTGGCTCCGTAGGGCAGGACATTCGTGTCCTGCCCTGCGGGAACTACACCAAGTGTGCGACTTCTACCTTGACCCCCTTGACGTTGTTCGCCTTCAGCAGTTGGTGGAACCGCTGTGAGATGAGGATGACGGGTGTCGGCACCAATAGCCCTATGCGCCGCCCGACTAGATCCGCCGTTGCGGCTGCATCGCTCCCGTCCCATTCGCTGCGGTAGATGTAGACTTCGGACAGCAGGTTCAGTCCGCTCACATGTCCCATCGGGCAACGGTACTCCCCTTCCTCATCGGGATTGAAGGGACCGATGCCGAACACGGTAGGAGACATCATCCTGCCCGCGCTCCCAACGACGGCGAACTGGTGCCAGAGAGGTGTGATATCGGCATCGCTGCCACACCCGCGCACCGGCAGGAGCTTCACCCCAGTAATGCGCGCCTGTCGCATCAAGTCGGCCGTCGTTCGCGACACGATGATCTCATCGGCGATCGTCCGGGCGATGCCTGTGCGCTTAGCCTGAGGTATGCTGGGATACTCCTGGAAAACCCGGCGTAGACGAACGTGCAGGTCCGACTTCTGAAGGCGCCCAACTCCACACCGCGGGCAGGATGTGGACTCGTCATAGACAGTTCCGCACTCCTCACCAGCCGGTTGGAAGTCCCTGGGGATCAGTAGGCGCAACAGCTCTGCGCTGGCCAGCTCTCTCTGAGTGTAGCGTCGCACGTACCAGGCGTGGTAGACAGGCTCATGGCCCGTAGCTCGTAGAGCATATGTGGCCTCCCGTACCTGGTCCCAGACGGGACTGTCCTTGGCGTAGTAGAGACGACGTGGTTCGTCCTCCTCTCGGTACGCGTCGCCTTCCAGCGCCCGGTGCATCTCGCGGTCAGCTTCACTATAGAGAGAGACCCCCACGCCGGCAGGCAGCTGACGCATGAAGAGCGGATCCATCACTCGCATGTCTATCCACTCACGCATGCTGCTTCCTTTGGCGGTCCTTACTTCAATCAGCAGTCTCCCGCTGCTTCAGCAGCAAGCCGCCTGAGGCGGCCAGGGCTGCCGAAGTGACGAACACATCGTGCGCGGCTATGCGTAACGTTGGCGCGCCCGCCACCAGGCCCAGATGCTGCGCGCTGGCTCCGCGCAGATCTCAGGGGTGAACACGTGCTTCTCGCCGAAGAAGTCCACCCCGCCGTACCACCTATCGTACATATCCGAGATGTAGGCCGCCAGCTCCACCTTGGACTGGACCTCTCGCGAACTGAGAGCGTAGAGAATGGCTTCGGCTGCCATCCATACATCAGCTTCCTGACGGGCCCCGTAATACTCATAGGGATTCCACGCAAAGAGGAACTCCATCACAGCGCGCCGCGCGGGCTCGCTTTCTTCACGGCGTCGCGCATCCCGCAGGCGGGGCCCGATCTGGGGGATTGCGTTCACGAGCCTGGCATGCTCCTCGGAAGAGAGGCAGAGATAGGAATCGTGCTCGTGGGCAATCGTCACCAGCCACTCGCTGCCATCATCCCGGAGAAGACAGAGATCCTCCGGCAATTCCGGCTGCAGCCAGGCGTAGAGCCTGTCGGTGGCCTGCTTCAGCAACTCCGCGCACTCAGGCCCGTAGTCGTGTCGATACACGGAAACAGGGTCCGCTCCGGGGCCCAGCTCAGTGCCGGGCCATACCTTGGATTCCTCCTTGCTCGTCAGAAAGGGCTTGAGGCGATTGAGCAGCGCCAGGCCACGCTGACGCAACGGCGGCGACTTGCGAACGACAAGCAGCGCTGTCCGGCACTCGCCGACAGCGAAGCCCAATAGCTCCCGGTAGAGGTCGCCGACAGGCTCCGCAAGTATATCGAGAGTCGCCCTCTTCTCCATGGGTTGCCTTATGCAAATGCTCGTCGCTTCGGTAGGGTGTTGCCGGACCCCCTCCCCCGATCCTCCCACACCAACCGAGCGGGGTCAAGCTTCCTATTCACGTGTTCGGAAAGGTGAATGCGCTTCGAGAGGGGGAGGGACACCCTCCCTCCTCGACTCTTCCCCCTCCCCACGTCCCAAGACGTCCGCGGCGCGTCATCGAAAGGGGCGTTGGCTTTCCAGGCGAGCCAGAAGCGCCAATGGTTCCCGCCCTGCGGGAACGGCCAACGGCAGGGCGCGGCTTCTCCCACGGCGAAAAGGAGCTTGACTGGTTCTGTGTCTTCGCGCCGAGGGGTTCCGACATCGGCCGCGGCCGCGTCGCGGCCCCCGCTATTCGCCGGAAAGGAGGCACAGCATGCTCTGCAGGAACTGTGGCCGGGAGATCCCCGAGGGAGCGCGCCAGTGCGCGCACTGCCAGGCGTCTCCGGGCCCACCGGGCCCGCCGGGTCCGACCTCTCCCCGACCTCGGACCAGCACCATGGCGGTGGTGTCGCTGGTGCTCGGGATTCTGAACTTCATCGCCCTCGGGATACCGGCCCTGCTCGGGCTCGTGCTCGGCATTGTGTCGCTGGTGAAGATCAACCGCAGCCAAGGCCGCCTGCGGGGGCAGGGCCTCGCCATCGCGGGGATCTGCATCTCGGGTTTCTGGGTGCTCATGCTGCCGCTGGTGGCCGCGATGGTCTTTCCGGTGTTCGCCCGGGCGAGGGCGTCGGCGAGGAAGGCCATCTGCCTGTCCAATGTGAAGAACATATCCTTGGCCATCCAGATGTACGCGGCCGACCACGATGACCACTTCCCGATGGCCGACCGGTGGTGTGAGTCGCTGTCGGAATACGTGCTGGACAAGGACGTCTATCGCTGTCCTTCGGCGCGGGACCTCGTGTGCGGCTATGCCTATAACGCCGCCCTGAGTGGAGCCACGCTGGCAGAGATCGCCGACCCCATGAATCAGGTCAGCCTCTTCGAGAGCGACGCCGGCTGGAATGCGGCCGGCGAGTGGGAGCTGCTGACCCCGACCCCCAGGCACCTGGGCGGGGATACGTGGGGCTATGTGGACGGCGGCGCCTACTGGGAGCCGCGCGACCCCTCGTACTGACGCGCCACCTCGACCACCTGCAGAAGCGGTTGGAGGAGGCGGCGTAGGGCATCGTCGCGGCAGGCAGCGAAGCCCGGAACGCCTGCGCCCATGTCTCCGCTATGTGACACCACTCAGCAGGTATAGGGGGCTCTCTTGTCGTATTCTCTTATGTGGAGACGGTGCACAACCTGTGGCGACGGGAAGGAGGTCTCACCAGACTCGATTGTATGAAGCCGTGATGATCTCGGCGACATGACTCTCTGCAGAGGAGGAACATATGTTGCGTTGGTCTACCGTCGCCGTTGGTGCCGTCGTCATTCTCGCCGCCGCAGCCGTGACGGTGCCGCTCTCCGCCGATCCGTCCTTCACACAGGGCGAGATCACCACCAGGCCGCTGATTGCCGGCCAGACGATGGTCGCCGGCGACGTCGTGGTGGGCATCTCCGGCTCGGACTTGTGTGTGTTCTATGACGCCGACCCCGGCTGGTATCTCCAGGAAACTCACCTCTATGTGGACACCGTCGCGCCGACCAAGTCCGCGCCCGGGAAGTTCCCCTACAAGCATGAGTACCTCGGTGGCGTCGGCACGGATGAGTTCTGCATCCCGCTGTCCGAGATCGGGGCGGGCTGCGGGGACACCGTTTACATCGCCGCCCACGCGGTGGTAACACACGTCGTCGACTCCACGTGTGCGGAGGAGACGGCCTGGGCCTGTGGTGATGAGATCCGCCCCGGGAAGAACTGGGCGATGTACTTCTCCGTCACCATCCTGTGTGATTAGCTAGCGAATAGGCGCACGCCGCACGCCCGCGGCGGGCCATCACACCCGCCGCTACGGCGAACACACATTGAAGGGGACAGCCACCACGGCTGTCCCCTTTTCTCTGTGGGTGGGACCCGTGCCGAGGCCGTTACCTTCGCGTTGAGATCGCGGGGCGGGAGCAATGGGCGTGTCGGGCCGCTGGATCCGAAACCCAACTTCTGTGCTGGGGGTCAGACTAAGAAGGCGTTTCCTGCTGTTCCTGCTTCTGGCGGGCGAGGGTGCGCTGATATGTGAGGGCCTCTTCCACGTCGGACCGGGTGACGGCCTCCATCGAGACCAGTATCTCTCCCAGTCGGCGTCTATTCGCCTCCGTGCGCTGCCGCTCCAGCGCCTTCTCCAGCGTGCCGTGGCTGATGCGCTGGTACTTGTAGACCAACAGCGCGCCCAGCAGCGGCACCAACGGCTCCTGCGCGGCCGGGGCCTGCTCCTGTGCCACGAACTCCGGTGTCACCCCCGGCGGGCGACTGCGCGCATACAGCCCGGAGAGAAGCAGCAGGATCCCCGTCAGCAAGGAAATCGCGCCCACCCACCACCAGGGCCCCGACTCACTGGTCCAGGCGTGCCCGAAGGCTATCCCGCCCGCCGTGCCCAGCATCAACCCGATGACCACCCGCGCCCAGACGACAACCACCCACACCACGTTGCCGCCGCCTCGGGCCTCCGCGCCCGAGGTTCGCTCCTCGCGATCGCTCGACGCCATGTCAGCACCCCCTCGTTGGCTGATGTGAGGGCTGCTCCGCGCCTGCGACGGTGCAACCCAGACTATCCGTGTCGGCCGCTCAGCTCTCATCCCTAGATGCCACAGCGGGGAGCGGAGTTCGAAGAGCGCCTGGCCCCAGCCACAGCGATCCCTCTCTCGCCGAGGGGAGGGGGACGAATCGCGGATCGTGCGAGCGTATCCCCCGGGGGCTCGGGGGCCGGAGGCCCCCAACGGCTTGCGCCCGAGAGTATACTCTCGGGAGTCTCCCCTCCGCTTACGCGCCTGGGCCAGGCCTGTCGCCAGCAAACGCCGAACGCGAGTGAGGGGGGTCCGGGGGGACGAATCGCCAGTCGTCCCCCCGGCCCTCACGGGAGATGAATCGCCGGCCTGCCCTAAGCCAAGACGGATGGGCCGCCCCCCTCGAAGCGCACTCACCGTAACGCCGAGCACTCGGGGGAGGGCGGCCATGCGAAGCATCGCCGCCGGCCTCTGCGCCCTTGACACCCGCTCCTCCCGGCGCGAGAGTTGGGAGGATGGGGGGTGAGGGGGGCGCACAGGTCAGCGCGCAGGCCCCCTAGGAAGCCCCCGAACGGAGATGATCCGTGACCGAGCGAGTGGTGATTGTTGCTTCCGATCCTGAATGGCCCGCCCTCTTCCTGGAATCGGGAACGTCTCTGCGGAAGGCGCTGGGTGATGCGGCCCTGCGCATCGATCACATCGGATCCACTGCAGTGCCTGGGCTGGATGCCAAGCCGATCATCGATATCCAGGTATCTGTCGCAAGCTTCGATCCGCTCGACGCGCTGAGGATTCCGATCCAGAGCCTTGGATTCGTCTTCCGAGCCGACAACCCGGAGCTGACGAAGCGATACTTCCGCGAGGAGCCGGGCAAGCGCCGGACCCACATTCATGTGCGTCGTGCGGGCAGTTGGGCCGAGCAGTTCGCTTTGCTCTTCCGAGACTACATGCGGACACATGACGAAGACGCGAAGCGCTACGCTGAAGAGAAGTACCGGCTGGCGGCCCAGTATGGCGAAGATCGCCACGGCTACACGGAAGCGAAGTCGCCCTTCCTATGGGAGGTGATGGCGAAGGCCGACAGGTGGAGCCAGGAGACCGGTTGGGAGCCAGGCCTGTCGGACGCCTAGTTCGTAAGGCAGGAGCGCGGCTTCTGCCCGTTGGATCACCGCGTTCGGAGGGTGTCGTGCGAGGCCGGAGGCGTCGGGAAGAACGGAAAGCGAAGCATCGGCGTATCGCGGAGGACCTAGCGCGGCTGCGGGAGTTCATCAACGCGTGGGACCCTGGCGGCCTGATCGCGATGGGAGTGCCCGAGGACGAATTCGACACCCAGCGGGCCCAGCTCTACGGGGCTCTCACGAGTGGGGGCGTTCGGTCAGAGGCCGACTTAGGAAGGCGAATAGCCGCGCTCTTCGGGGGGTTCTTCGACTCCTCGTTGACCCCCGAGAACTGCGCCGATGTGGCCCAGTCCATCTGGGACTGGTGGCAGGAACGTACTTCCGGCCAGTCTTGAGTCCTGCCCGTTGGGCGGGAGCCTTGGACGCCTCCGACGCTGTTCACACTCGCCGCCTTGGCCGGCGGAATGACGGGGACCTCACGTCGCAAGAACTCATCGGCGGCCTTAAGGGGCCCGAGAGGGCTAGTTCGGCTCCTCAACAGGTTTCTTGCATTGGACAGCAATGACGCCTGAATCTTTGCCTGGCGGATCGTCCGTTAGCCAGTTTGTCGCTCTTATGTCTTCGAATCCGGCCGCCTTGGCATATTGCAGCGCCTCATCAAGAGTGAAGGTGCGCCCCCATCTCTCATTCGCCTCCGTCTCCACCAAGCGATCACCGACGAACTTCTTCACAATGAACAACCACTGCCACACGTTAGTTGCGGGATCGTGCTTCATCCGCTTTCGCCAGGCGATGACCACATCATCGGGCCCACATATCCAATCGCCAGTCCATCTGTCATCGTCCTCATACGCATCCGGCACGGGCTCAAACTCATATACGAAGGAGCCTCCCGGCTTCAGATGCAGCATGACTCGCTCGAATGTTGAGTGAATGTCCCGATCCTCGGTGAATAGGCCGAGTCCCCCTGAGCCAAGAAAGATCAGGCCAAACTCACGAGGGAGATCGAATTCCAGCATCGATTGCTCGTGCAATTCCGCTTTCAGACCTCTTGCCTCACATGTGGCGAGACATCTGGCCATCATGTCCTGGGATGTATCGATTCCGACGACGCTAAAGCCCTGCTCAAGAAGGGGAACTAAGACTCTGCCGGTGCCGCTCCCGAGTTCGAGCGCCGGCTCCCCCGCTTTCTCAATGCTCCTCGCCCAGAAATCTATCTCTTCGGAATGGTCTTTTGCACCAGAGACACGTTCGTACCATTCCGCATACAGTCCCCTGTACTCTTTCTGCTCCATTCTTGCTCCCTCTACAACTTCTGTTCTTCCATGAGACCTTCTGTGCTGGTCACTTCGCCGTCGAGCCGCTCTCGCCTGGCTCATCGGCGCCCGCTCCCCTTCACTCCATGATCACCGCTTGCCGAATCCCCCCGCACTCCCGCACGAGGTCGCGGGGTCGGCGTGACCGGGCCTCTACGTGCTCCGCCGTAGGCGCCCCGCCCAAGGTATCGCCGCCTCCCGCGCTGAAGCAACCGCTACGAGGTGAGTGCGATGGATCGATTCGAGTTGTGGCAGCGCGGCGGCCTTCGCGGGGCGAACGCCTTCCCCCGGCACACCGTGGAGGACCTCTTGACTCTGCGAAGCTGGGGAGCGAACCTCGCCGCCTTCGGGGTGAAGAGTGTGCTCGACACCGAGGAGCCCTTCGACTTCCAGCCCGACGCGATGCACGACATCGACATCGCGCTCGACCGGGCGGCGGAGGCCGACCTCTTCGCCACCATCAACTTCCGCTCCGCGCCCGGCCGCGCCGACTTCAACGAAGACCTGCGCCAGTTCGAGGACTTCAAGTATCACGACGCCTTTGCCCACATGTGGCGGGAGACCGCCCGCAGCCTGAAGGGGCGCGACAATCTCGTCGGCTATGACCTCATGTGCGAACCCCACCCCGAGGACCTCTTCTCCGGCCAGGGGTCGACCCGCGAGCAGATCGCCGAGAAGATGAAGGGCACGCCGGCCGACTGGAACCTCCTCGCCAAGCGCGCCACCGAGGCGATTCGCGAGGAAGACCCCGACACACCCATCGTCGTGAACTCATCCGGCTGGGGCTATCCACACGCCTTCGACTACCTCGAACTCACCGGCGATGCGAGGACCGTCTACACCGTTCACTACTACAGCCCCCGCCACTACACTCACCAGAAGCCCGACGAGCCGGTCGCCTATCCCGGGCGCGTCCCCGCTCACGTCGAGCCCGAGCAGCACTGGAGCGCGGAGATCGTCGTCGAGACGCTCGCGCCGGTCCGCGACTTCCAGCAGAAGCACGGCGTGCCCATCTTCTCGGGCGAGTTCGGCTGCGCCCGCTATGCGCCGGGAGTGCTCGACTTCTTCCGCGACCAGATCGACTGCTACGAGGACTGGGGATGGTCGTGGGCCTACTGGGACCTGCGCGGCTGGAGCGTGATGGACATCGAGAAGACCGCCGACCCCGAGGACGAGAGCCGCCACACCGACACGCCCCTGCTAGAGCTCTTCAAGTCGTACTTCGCGCGGAATAGGGCCTATCCGAAGGGGGGCTGAGCGTGCGTCTGTTGCTTCGGCAGCAAGCTACCGAGGCAACAGAACAAACACCTCTGTTGCGGGTCCAAGGTTTCCGGTGATGAGAGCTTGAACCTCGTCGAATTACTGGTGTTGATGTTTCTGCTCTCGTTCCCCGCCGGGCTGTCCGTCTGGCTGGGCGATCTCCTGGGCGTGGGCACGTGGCCGGTCGCGCTTGCGATCTTGCTGGGGGCGTTGGCTCTGGTGAGGACGAGATGGTCGCACCTGGCCGTCCCGGTGGCGGTGGGCGCTTCCCTCATGCTGGTCGTCAAGCGTCCGTGGCCCTTGGTGCCGGTGCTTGGGCTTCTCATTTTGTACCTGGCCTCTCACGTCCTTCGCTGGGTAGAGACGATCAGATTCCCCGGTGTCCGGAACCAGCACCGGGGCAACGAGCTGCTCAGAGCCAACGACCACGAGCGCGCGATTGAGGAGTATTCGCAGGCGCTGGCGGCGGGAGTGCCAGACCCGGCCGCGGTTCATTGCACGCGCGGGCTCGCCCGCGCGAGGTTGGGACTGTTCGACGAGGCCATCGCCGACTTCGACCACACATTGGACCTCTCACCCGAGTTCGACCCGGCCTACTACCACCGCGGATGGGCCTATCACGCGAGAGGCGAACACGCGCGGGCGCTGGCCGATCTGAACCAAGCGGTCGCGCGCACGCCCAACTGGGGGGAGATGCGCCTCCAGCGTGGGCTCGTGCGGGCGGCGCTCGGGCAGCACCGCGAGGCGCTGGAGGACATCGAGAAAGCAATCTCGCTTGATGCGGAGTGTCGGGCGAGGGCGCACACGGAGGAGGGCTTCGCCTCCCTCCGCGACGATCCGGAGTTCCAGAGGCTCGTGGGGTCGGAGGACGAAGGCGGCGAGGGGGCGTAGGAGGAGGACGGCCAGCGACTGGATTCTCCGCTTCGCTCAGGATGACATTGGGGAAGAGGAACGGCAGTACGTTTCGGTGTTTCGGGAGACTTGTGGCTAGGCCTGCCGCAGAGCGGGCCGCCACCCCGGCCCCGCCTAGCTGGGACCTGGGGGCTCCCGAAACCGACTCCAGCCGAATGCCCGCCGGCCGTTCCCCTTGACGCCCGCTCCCTCCCGGCGCGAGAGTTGGGGGGATGGGATCTGAGGGGGGCTTCGGACGAGGTTACGGATTTCGATGCCAGGATCTTCTGATGATCGAAATCCACTCGCCTCGAGCAAACCCAGCAAGACAGGTCAAGCAGACCGCGCTCGTTTCATGATATGCTCCGTGCCAAAGGTGACGCATGGGCGATCCGGGGAAGAGGGACGCCGTTCAGCGGATGAAGGACTACATCGAGGAGCATATCACGGAGCCCATCACGCTCCGTATGCTCGCCGATGCCGCGAACTACTCGCCCTGGCACGCGGATCGGGTCTTCAAGGAGCTGACTGGACAGACGCCGTTTGAGTATCTCCGCGCCGTTCGGCTGTCTCGGGCGGCTGCGCGATTGCGGGATACGGACGCGAAGATCATCGATGTGGCCCTTGACTTCGTGTTCGGCTCCCACGAAGGGTTCACACGAGCCTTCTCCAGGCAGTTCGGGATGACGCCACAGCACTACCGTAGAACCGCGCCGCTGATGAAGTTCCTCACCCCCGAGCAGGTCCGTGGTTATCACCTTACTTTACAGAAAGGAGCGAACACCATGCCTGAGGATTGGAGCACCTTCGCCCAAGTGATCCACCGTCCTGTGTTCATCCAAGTGATCGACCGTCCCGCGAGAAAGCTGATTCTGAAGCGAGGTGTCAAAGCTACCCACTACTACGAGTACTGCGACGAAGTGGGTTGCGACGTGTGGGAGGTGCTTGGCAGTATCAAGGAAGCGCTATCTGAGACTATCGGTATGTGGATGCCGGACAACTTGAGGAAGCCCGGTACGTCGTTCTACATGGGGGGAGTCGAGGTCCCTGCTGACTATGCCGGCGAGATCCCGGACGGCTTTGAGCTGATTGACCTCCCACCATGCAAGATGATGTTCTTCCAGGGGCCGCCGTACGAAGAGGGAGAGCCGCAGATGAGCCAAGCGGGAGACCTGGTACGGCACGCGCTGGACACCTACGACCCGAAGATACATGGGTTCGAATGGGCTGACGAAGATGGGCCGAGGTTTCAACTGCCGCCAGAGGGATATCGGGGATATATCGAGGCGAGACCGGTAAGAGAGCTCAACGTGAAGTCACAGAAGGAGATGCCCGGAAGGCTGGCGGGATTGGGGAGCAGACAAGGGTAGCTCGTTCACATCTTAGTGGGAGTGCCGAAGCGTATAGGACGAGCATACCTCCTACCGCCGAGCACTTTCGTAGCTTGACACCCGCTCCCTCCCGGCGCGAGAGTTGGGGCAGAATCCTCTGGGGGGAGCCTGCGTGAGCCAACGCGAGAAGCGCGAACCGCTTCCGAAACCCATCCGGATGATGGCCACGTTCCTGCAGTGGTGCGATGGGCTGGTGAACGAGGTGTTTCACTGGCTCCCGCCCTGGCGTTCCCAGATGCCTGGGCTGTTCAAGTTCTTCATGCTGTTTGGCTTCGGATGGGGCGTGAGAGCACTTTGGGCTGCGGTGTCCGGATGGGATCTGCTAGCCCACCAAGGCGACCTCGACCGGTTCCTCACTACACACAAAGGCCGAGTTCTGCTGGCGTTCGGCGGCGCTGTCGCCGTCACCCAGGCGTGGTTCTTGCTCCGGCCTCGCCCCCTCGGGCTCTACATGTTCTGGGGTTTCCATGCCTGGTGGTTCTTCGAGATAGCGCTTTACGGTCTTGTGGAGATCTGGAGGGAACTACCTTGGGAAGAGCGGCTGTCCACAGCAGCGCTCCTGTTGTTAGCAGCGGCGGTGTGGCCGGCTGTTTTCTCCTTGTACGGCTGGTATCACAGGAACTGGTTCCGCACTGAGGGTCGAGCAGAGCAAGGGTCGGCGGCCTCGGCCGCAAGTGCCGAGAAGAGGGAGAGTCCGTAGGGCAGGAGTCTCGTCTCCTGCGCCTCAGATCACCGCGTTCGGAGGGTGTAGTGCCAGGCCGGAGGCGTCGAGAAGAAAGGAAAGCGAAGCATCAGCGTATCGCGGAGGACCTGGCGCGGCTACGGGAGTTCATCCACGCGTGGGACCCCGGCGGCTTGATCGCTGGGGGAGCGCCCGAGAACGAACTCGACTCCGAGGGGGCCCAGGTCTACGGGGCTCTCACGAGTGAGGCCGTTCAGTCAGAGGCCGAGTTGGCGAGGCGCATAGCCGCGATCTTCCGGCGGACCTTCGACTCCTCGTTCACCCCCGAGAACTGCGCCGATGTTGCCCGGTCCATCTGGCGTTGGTGGCAGGAACGTACTCCCGACCAGTCTTGAGCCGTTACCCTTGACACCCGCTCCCTCCGGGCGCGAGTTGGAGCGATGGGGGTCGGGGGACCTGCTCCCGCAGCACGCTACGGAAGCAACGAAAGAAGGCAGAACTGGAGACGGCTGGCCCGGCCGCGCCCCGAGAAGCTCCGACGGGATAGAATCGCCGGGACGTGCGGACCAATAGATAAGCCTAAACCCCGGTATCTCGTCGTGTTCACTCGGTGTGGTTGGTACCGGACCTTAGGCTTGGACGAATCATAGCCGAAGGGAGCGGTGGCCGCAAGTACGTTTTGCTATGCGAGACACTTGCACTCATCCTGTCGCCCC